>NZ_JBHFQF010000001.1:0-597764 GCF_041949955.1 Geomicrobium sp. JSM 1781026
ATGATGTGATAAAATGCATGGATACGCAGCTCCTTGTCTATGACTTGTTTCGGCAAATTCAAGTATAGAGGACAAAGGAGCCTGCGTATTTTATTTTGCCTCAGTTGTTTTTCCACCCCAACATTTAGTGTCCCGTAAATGTGGGGGTTCGTTTTTCTTTGAAAGCGTGCAGTCCTTCAACGTGATCATCGGATTGCCCGGCAATCGTTTGTGCGGCCGCTTCTTTTTCTAGCAACACGTCGTAAGATTGATCCATTCCATCGTACATATACCGTTTGATGAGTCCCACTGCTCGTGTTGGTGAATCGGCGAGTCGGCGGGTGAACTGCTCGATCTGCTCCTCCCAATCCGCTTCATCAATACACAATGATGCAAGGTGCAGTCCAACGGCTTCAGTGCCTGAAATTGGATCGCCTAGAACGGAAATCTCCATCGCTTTTGCATAGCCAACAATTCGTGGTAAGACGGAAAGAAAACCTGCATCTGGAATGAGGCCGATGTTAACAAATGCACTAACGAACTTCGTGCGTGGCTGGACGAGTCGAAAATCAGCGGCTAAAGCAATGCTCATTCCAGCACCGGCAGCGGTTCCGTTGACAGCTGCAACAATCGGTTTTTCGACGGATCGCATCATGTTCAGAAGTGGGTGATAGCTAGACTTCAGGAAATCACCGTACCGTGTCGCCTCCTCAATGCTGTGAAGGTCCTGACCGGCAGAAAATGCTCGACCACTGCCGGTCATCATGATCGCCCGAATTTTTGGATCTTTGTTTGCGTGTTTCAAGGACTTTGTGATTTCTTTTAGCATGATCGGTGTTAATGCATTATAGGCATCCGGTCGGTTTAGACGAATGGTCGCAATATTGTGCTGCTCGGTATAAATAATTTCTTGAAAAGAATCAGTCACGTCACTACACTCCTTTAAACCGTGGCTGGCGTTTTTCTTTGAATGCGTTCATGCCTTCTTTCTGGTCGTCTGTAGCGAACGTGAGGTAAAAGTTCTTTCTTTCAAAAAGCATCCCATCGTGAATGGATTGGTGCTCCGCAGCGAGAACCGACTCCTTTATCGCACGTAGCGCAACGGCAGGTCGTTTTGCAAATGTACGTGCGAATTGAAGCGTTTCTTCATGTAGAATTTCTGAGGCGAATACCACGTTTACAACTCCGTTTTCATACAAGTATCGGGCAGAGATTGGTGTCCCTAGACCGATGATCTCCAACGCTTTTCTTCTACCGAGCGCATGGGTGAGGAGCTGTGTGCCACCAGCACCAGGGAGAACACCGAGGGTGACTTCAGGAAAACCGAACTGGCTGTTCTCTGCAGCAATAATACAGTCACAATGAAGAGCTAATTCAAAGCCTCCTCCAAGAGCCGAGCCGTGGACAGACGCAATCATTGGTTTCTTGATTCTCATGATCCGTTCCCAATCCCGAAACGGATCGGCATATTCCAATGAGACCGGTGATTCATCTTTCATCTCACTAATATCAGCACCTGCGGCAAACATCCGCCCGCTTCCATTTACAATGATGACCGATATTTGTCGGTCGTGATCGAACGCTTCCAGTTGATTGGCGATTTCTTTGACCATTTGCCGGTTGAGGGCATTAAAAACCTCTGGTCGGTCGAGAGTAATGATCCCGATCGACTCCGTTTGTGAAACACGAATATATTCGTTATTGCTCATCGACGTCCTCACCGATCATTAGCGTCACGAGGTTACCGGCGAACCCCATTAAATCTTTGCCTGAAGCTTTGCCTTCGTCACTTTTAAGGCCGGCTTTTAATGATTCGTGAGAATCATAAAACATCTCACAAAGCAAATAAAAATCACTTTCTCCTCCCATCGGGGAGCCAACAATCTTCGTCACTTTCATGTCGAGAAGTCCGGGTATTTCTTTTGTTATCGGTGCATGCGTATTGAAATAATAATCATCAAAGGCTGCTCGGTCTTCGGGCTGTTTATAAAGAGCGATAAGTTTTACCAAAAGATCATCTCCTTAAGAATGGATAGGTTTCATAGCTTCAAACGGATTTTTACAGTGATGGCAATAGAGGATACTACGACAGGCGGTTGGGCCGAACAAATTATCTACGGACGTAAATAAAGACTCGCAATACGGACAGTTCACCTCCCAATTAAAGTCTTCATCAGGAGTGGTGGGTACAGCAATTCCGTTTTGTCTCAATGATGCGATCCCTGCTTTCGTAATACGTGTTGTTGACCACGGCAAATCGAATGAAAAAGCAACATCAATGCGAGTGAACCCTTGTTGCTGTAAAGCTTGAACCACTTGACGTTCAATGAAATCAAGTGCTGGGCAACCGGTAAAAGTAGGAATCAATCGAACGAAGATTTTCCCTGAGGATGTGACGTCTATTTGGTCAATCATTCCTAAATCAACAATGCTTACACCAGCGAGTTCTGGGTCATCGACGGTCTTTAAAATCTGGTGGACAGTTTCCTTATTCAAACGATTCCCTACCATACCGCATGCTCTTCCAATCGATACACTTCTGAAAGCGTATCGATCGCTTGTTCGAGGTCTTTTGTATGTTCGCCTATTCTACCGCTAAACACTTTCTGCAGCGGTCTATCGGGCACTTGAACGAGTGTTTTACTCAATTCGTGAATCCATTGCTTTTCAATGAGACTTTCTTCTGGCATTAATTGATAGACGATCATCTTCTCTTGTTGGTCACCGAGTTGCAATAGATCGAGGCATTCGTTCCACGCTTCTTGAATGCGAGTATCAAGCTTTTGTTTTGCTGTAGCACTTGATGATTGCAGTTGATTGACCCACATTTTCCAATAAGCGAGATGGTACGTTTGCTCGGCTAACATACGATTGGCTGCATGGGTGAGTGGTACGTAGGAGCAATTTTTGAGCATTTGCAAACGCACTCGTTTAAATGTTTCATAGAAAAATCCGCGAATGACAGCAAGCGCCCAATCATAATAAGGATCTTGGTCGTATACTCCGTCACCGTTCTTTTTCTCCAAGTACGTAGCGTTTCGCCGCTCATTTGCCGATCTTTCATGGGCAAGTTTGTTCTTCGGCCCTTGGCCGAGTTCTTCTAATAATTGATAGAAATAAGCGGCATGACCCATCGTGTTTTGGGTGATCGAAGAATACGCAACGTCAGCTTCAATATGGGGTGCAAGTCCGAGCCATTCAGATCCACGAAAAGCGACAATGAAATCATCATCGGCAAGTTGATACAACAATTGAATAACAACGTCCTTATACTCCGCGTTTTTAGCAGCTTCTTCAGCGTTGTGAATGATCGTCATGTGAATTCACCTCTTTCCATGACATGATTTCTTTTTCATCAAGCATTCCTTGTTCTTTCGCTTGCCACTTCTTGCGTAAATAGCCATAAGCTTTTGTTGTTCGATAATCTTTATTATCGATGCGGGTAGTCAACTGCTCCCGTTCTTCGCTCTCTAAACCGTAGATATGTTGTTTTGGTATGACCCAAATGTCAATTACATCTTCGCGTCGCATAAAGTTCTCTTGAGCAAGTAACAGTGCCATTTCAGCATTTGGTGCGACGAGACTAAACTGATATTGAAAAGACTGTTTGTTATTCTTTTTGCTGAATACTTCGAATTCTTGATAGAAAGAAGATTCATCCATTACGACACCTCATCTCGATTGGATAGTGCTTCTCGAACCCAGCGATTATTCTCATAAGCAATTTCTCGCAATGCGAGTCGTTCCTTTGAACGAGGGCCATTATTTGAGATGATTTGTTTAAATTCATTCCAGTCGGGTTGCGCATATATCCAACGTTGCTGCTGTTCATCGTAACGGACAGTAGGGTCAGGGACGGTTAAGCCTAATGAAAATACACGTGGCAAATATTTGTCCAGAAACGCCTGACGTAATTCTTCATTTGAGCTTTTGCGAATCCGATATTTCTTCGTAATTTCTTGTTTTGAAGACCCTGTCGTCGCAGCACTTTCTGGGCCAAAAAACATTAGCAACGACGGCCACCAACGGTTTAGTGAGTCTTGTAACATTTGTTTTTGGTCGTCAGTACCTTCGGCAAGTGCCATAATAATTGATTCTCCGTGTTGAGCATGAAATACTTCTTCTTTGCAAATGCGAAGCAAAGCGCGTTGATAAGGTCCATAAGAGGCATCAAGCATATTTGTTTGCGAAATAATCGCCGCCCCGTCCACGAGCCAGCCAACAATGCCCGCATCTGCCCACGTGTACGTTGGCATATGAAAAACATTATGAAACTTTAACCGTCCACTAAGCAAATCTTCCATAAGATGTTGTCGGTTTCTTCCGTACGGTTTCATGAGATCTTCGGTGACGCGCAGAAGTAGCTGCCCATGCCCCATTTCATCTTGAACTTTTGCCATAATGGCGAGCTTTCGTTCCAAACTCGGGGCTTTTGGAACCCATTCTTTTTCTGGAAGTGCGCCCATAATCTCACTAATACCATGCATGGAAATTAGCTTAATCAGTGTTGTTCTGTATTCTTCGGGCATCCAGTCGTCAGCTTCAATTTTATCTCCTCGTTCAATCTTCTCCATAAACTGTTCGTATAGAGCCGGGTCGTCGTTTGAAGAATCGGCGATTTGATGTTCCAGAAAATGATACATCACGCACGCTCCTTTTATTACGTTATTTTAACGTTATAATATCATTCTGTTATACGAATCGCAATATCGAAAGTTAGGAAAATTATATCTATTCTTGCGTTTATTTGTAAGATTATTCAAAAAATATGATTGACAGCGAGCGATAATCGATGTAATTTATGTATAACAAAATAAGATCAGCCGTAATGAAAAAGAATGACATCGGTAAATTTTAGCAAGTTAAAGTGTTAATTTGTTGAAGGTTGTGCGATAATACGATAAAAGAAATGAAGAACAGTCTTATATCTTGTTCTTTTTTCGAATATTTTGTTTAAGGGGGATTTCATTTGAAAAAGTATCTACTAGGGTCGGGGTCTTTAGTATTTGCTGCTGCATTATTCATGGCGTGTGATGCAGGGGAGGAGAATGGCGAAACAGAAGAGGCGTCGGGAGATGCTACAGGTGATGAAGAAGTAGAAGACGAAGATGATGCGGGCGAAGAGGCGACATCAGCGAATGGTGAGGCGTTTGATATTGGTGTCGTTCAATATGCTGACCACCCATCTCTTGACGCTGCCACAGATGGATTTAAAGACGCCCTTGATGATGCCGGGTTAGACATTACTTATGATGACCAGAACCCAAATGGGGATATGAATGTGTTGCAAACGATTGCGGATACGTTTATCGGGAATGATGTGGACCTTATTTTTGCAAATGCAACACCAGCAGCACAAATTATGTCAAGCTCAACTGCGGACATTCCTATTTTATTTACCTCGGTGACCGACCCAGAAGGAGCGCAACTTGTGGATAGTTTGGACTCACCAGGAGGCAACGTTACAGGTACGATGGATTTGCATCCAGATGCCATCTCACAAACGGTCGAACTGATGAGTGAAGAGTTTGATATTGAGACGATTGGAATGATTTACAATGCAGGCGAGCAAAATTCAGAATATCAAGTGAGTATTGCTGAAGAGACTGCCGACGAATTAGGAATGA
Source organism: Geomicrobium sp. JSM 1781026 (assembly GCF_041949955.1). Classification (NCBI taxonomy): domain Bacteria; kingdom Bacillati; phylum Bacillota; class Bacilli; order Caryophanales; genus Geomicrobium; species Geomicrobium sp. JSM 1781026. The sequence goes on from NZ_JBHFQF010000001.1 coordinate 5,607, forward strand.
GTGTACAAACGGCAACTGTTCAAACATCAGCAGACGTGCAAAGTGCAACTGAAAGCCTGATTGGTAATATTGATGCCATTTATATTATTACAGATAATGAAGTCGTTTCTGGACTTGACGCGGTCATTGGTGTGGCAGAGAGCGAAGGCTTACCGCTTTTTGTTGGGGAATTAGATTCTGTTGAGGCTGGAGGTTTAGCAGGTTTCGGGTTTTCATATTATGATATTGGCTACAAAACTGGAGAAATGGCGGCAGACGTACTCGTGAATGGGGAAGACCCAGCCACGTTATCTGTAGAATTCCCACCAGAGCTAGAGCTTGTCTTTAATGAAGGAGCAGCAGAACGCATGGGTCTGGATTGGGATGAAGAATGGGAAACCATCGCTGACAACATAATCAACGAGTGAAAAGGTGAGGTGAAACGGCATGTTTACGGCCATTTTTGGCTCACTTGAACTCGGGCTATTATATGGAATTATGGCATTAGGAGTCTATCTGTCATTTCGGGTGTTAAACTTCCCTGATTTGACGGTTGACGGTAGTTTTGTCACGGGAGGTGCGGTAGCTGCCATTCTGATTACGAGTGGGTACTCGCCGATTCTCGCGACTGTAGCGGCCGTCGCCGCCGGATTTCTTGCCGGGACAATTACGGGGACGCTTCATGCCAAAGGCAAGATTAACCCGTTGTTATCCGGCATTCTCATGATGATCGCTTTGTATTCCATCAACTTGCGAATTATGGGGAACAGCCCAAACATTCCGTTGATGCGAGAAGATACAATCATGACGATGTTTGGCAATGCGTGGGCATCACTTCCGTTTGATGGATGGATGGCAAGCTTGTTTGGTGCATTGAATATTGGGTTCCAACCGAGCACGTGGGGGATTTTATTGCTCGCGTTCGTGATCGTCATCTGTGTGAAGCTCTTTACGGATTTCTTTTTAAAGACGGAAGTTGGTCTTGCTGTTAGAGCGACGGGTGATAACCCAAGAATGATTAGCTCTTTATCAGCGAATACAGACCGTTTAAAAATCATCGGGCTTGGGATATCGAATGGATTTGTTGCATTGTCAGGTGCAGTGATTACCCAGTATAGTAGTTTTGTTGATGTGAACATGGGTATTGGGATGATCATTATCGGTCTTGCTTCAGTCATTATTGGAGAATCGATTTTTGGTAAAGGCTCAATTTTCAAAATTACGCTTGCGGTCATCGTTGGTGCGGTTATTTACCGTATTGTCGTGGCATTGGCGCTTAGGGTTGGGTTTTTGGAAACGGGTGATATGAAACTCATTACTGCCGTCATTGTTATCGGAGCGCTCGTTATTCCGAAAATGATTGATGATGGGAAAGAGCGAAGGCGTAAATATAATAAAGCAAGAAAGATTAAACGAGAATACGAAGGGGAGGAGAGCGTTGCTTCAACTAAGTCAGATTTATAAAGTGTTTAATGAAGGCACGATTGATGAGAAAGCAGCGCTGGAACGCGTCTACCTTACACTAGAACCAGGGGATTTTGTGACGGTAATTGGCAGTAACGGTGCGGGGAAATCAACAATGATGAATCTAATAGCCGGTAATTTGACTCCTGATGTAGGCACTGTCAAAATTGATGGCAAAGATGTGACCCGTCAAAAAGAACATGAACGATCGAGGTTAATCGGTCGAGTGTTTCAAGATCCTATGGCGGGGACCGCACCTTCAATGACGATTGAGGAGAATATGGGAATGGCGTATAGCCGGACGCATAAACGTTCATTCTTCTCAATGGGCGTGACGAAAAAACGGAAACTTTTATTTCGAGAGCAACTTGCGACACTAGGTCTCGGGCTTGAAGATCGACTGAACGCGAAAGTTGGCTTTTTATCAGGGGGAGAGCGTCAAGCGTTATCGCTCCTCATGGCCACGTTTACGAACCCGTCAATCTTGCTTTTGGATGAACATACCGCCGCACTTGACCCGTCTCGCGCCAAGTTGATTACCGAGAAGACGAAAGAGATCGTTGCAGGGACAGAGCTGACAACACTTATGGTCACCCACAATATGCAGCAAGCGTTAGATCTAGGCAATCGGCTAATTATGATGGATAAAGGACAGATTATATTTGAAGCTTCAGGCGACCAGAAGAAAGAGCTCACGGTGGAACAGTTGTTACATGAGTTTCAAAAGATTCGTGGCGACCATCTCGCGAATGACCGTGCGGTACTCAGTTCATAAGATAGAATAAGAGAAACGTACTTTCAAAGAAGGGAACGGCGATACTTTGTCTCAAAAAGTCAATGCACGCTCCATGATCTTTACAATCTATGGGGATTACATTCATCACTATGGAGGAAAAGTTTGGGTTGGGACACTCATTCGCCTTTTAGAAGCCTTTGGACATAATGCACAGGCAGTGCGAGCTGCGATATCTAGAATGCAAAAACAAGGGTGGGTGCAAGCCGAAAAAAGAGGCAATCGCAGTTTTTATTCACTTACCACCCAAGGTCAAAAACGGATGCGAGAAGCAGGAAAGCGTATTTTCAATGATGTGGAAAAAGAATGGGACGGAAGATGGCGTATGCTTATTTATTCGATTCCAGAAGACCAACGCAAGCTCCGAGATGAATTACGAAAGGAATTAGGGTGGAGTGGTTTTGGCTCACTGACGCATAGTTGTTGGCTCACACCCCATCGATTAGAAGATCAAGTTCAGCAGCTTTCCAAGCGCTATGGAATTGCAGAATATATCCATTTTTTTACAGGTGATCATCAAACGCCAGAACGCAACGACGAGCTCGTTGAAAAATGTTGGGACCTTGCCGCAGTGAACGAACGTTATCGACAGTTTATTGATGAATACAGTAAGCGGTTCATCATTACGCGAAACGAAATTAAGAACCAAAAGATGAACCGAGAACAATGCTTTGTAGAGCGCACGAAACTTGTCCACGAGTATCGGAAGTTTCTTTTTATAGACCCAGAACTTCCTGAACCGCTGCTCCCAGATTACTGGGTGGGTGATCATGCGTCTTCCCTATTTCATGAATACTATGAAGTGTTAGCCGAGCCAGCAAATGAGTTTTTTGAATCGGTGTACAAGGAAGATAATGATGCAAAAGACAGTGTGAAGCGTGGCAAAGGATACCGGGAACCTTTGTCTATAAAGGAGTAATTCATGGAGCCATTTACAATTCGAGATTTCAAACAAGTCGCCAATCACAATCGTCCACCGCCTGCGTGTGATACGCATATGAATGTTACAGTACAACTTGCAGAACAGGGGAAATCGACGGGCATCTGGTCGCCAGATGAGCGGTTTGTAAACGGAAATGGGGTTGTTATGGGCGGGTTTTTGTCTGGCGCTACCGATATTCTGATGGCGTATGCACTCGCATCAACACTTGAGGACAACCAAAGCTTTGCAAGTGTAGATCTTCATACAACATTTCACCGTCCCATTTTCCCAGGTAATGTGACAGTAAATGCCGAAGTTGAGAAACTCGGCAAAAAGATGGCTTACGTGACTGGGGAGTTATGGCAAAACGATAAAAAAGCAGCATCAACTGTGTCTTCAATCTTCATCCAAACGAACCAACAGTGAGGGTCGTGAATGTACGAACCCCTCGCTGTTTTTCTGTGTGGGCAGACAGGCATAATAAGTAAAGTGTTGTGGGGAATCTATAATTGGTATATAGCGGCTTTTATCAATTAAGACAACGTCCAAAACGATCTATATAGGGTGATCTTTAAATCTTCCTGATTTGCGTTGTTAGTTTTTACTTTCCGCTACAGGCGAATTCTTGTACTCCAGAGCACAAGTGCAACATCGGCGGTCAAAAGACGCCCGCCGTGTTTTCTATGCAGTCCAGACTATAAGGGCAACATCGGTGGCTAAAATACAGCCACCGTGTTTTCTTTATACTCCAGAGCACAAGTACAACATCGGTGGTCAGAAATCGCCCACCGTGTTTACTATGCACTCCAGAGCACAAGTGCAACATCGGCGGCCAAGGTGCTGCACTCCAAAATCCAAAACATGCGGTATGTTGAACGTGGAACGGAAGAACTGGTTCCAAAGATCATCGATTGGAATCAGATTCACTCATAAGTGATCGGTTTGCCTCGTTCTAATTCCAATCGATCGACGTCTCGTTCCAAACCTCCGTTTATGGAATCAGGTTCAACATTTTATGGAAAAAATGACCAACAATCTAGCCCAAAATCGATGCTCATTGAGTTGCACGCCCTGCCCCAATCTCCAAGTTGAAAACCCAAATCCTATCGGCGCGAGCCGCGCCGAATCGAGATCGATTTCGGTTCGACCCCGCTGGGGGCGACAGGTCGTATAGTGTTCGATTTAATTCAATCTGCGCTCAAGTTGAAACAAACTGCGTGCAAGTTTTACGAAATGAGCGCTAAAATCGCTAAAAAGTGTAAACTTGATCGCAGAAAATTCGAACTAGCGCGCACAATGTGAACCACTCTCCCATGCCCTTTCCCTTAGTATTATAAATAGAAAAAGCGAACCCTAGCGTCAGTTTTGGGTTCGCTTTTTTCATCGTCTCTTCCTTATTTGAGAGAAGTAAGGAGGCGATATGGCTTTTCAAGTAAGCTTTTCATCCGGTTCGTAAACATCACCGCTGTGTAGCCATCGGCAACGCGGTGATCAAAAGAGAGTGACAGGTTAAGCATCGACCTTATGACGATTGTTTTGTTACGCACAACCGGTGTATCTTCGATCTGATGAAGAGCGAGAATGGCGACTTCGGGGTGGTTAATAATCGGTGTTGCATAAACCCCTCCGATCGGACCGACATTGCTAATCGTAAATGTGCCTCCTCGTAAGTCGCTCACTTCACACTCGTTGTTTTGCGCTTTCTCGGTAAGTTGTTTCATCTCTTCATGCAGGTGCGGAATGCTTTTTTGTTCGGCGTTCTTTATCACAGGAACAATGAGACCCTCATTGGTATGTGTCGCAATTCCACAGTTTATCGTTGGCTCCAGCGTAATTTCCTCGCGTTCTTCATCTAACTTTGAATTAAAGACAGGGAACTCTAATAGGGCAATCGATACGGCTTTCAGAAAAAATGCAGTGAGAGAAAGATAAACGCCGTCTTCTTTTAACTCATCTTTTACTTCAATTAACGCACTTACATCAATCCGGTCAAAGTGCGTGACGTGCGGAATCGTGTAAGCGGAAGTTGTCATTTTTTTAGCAATTTGCTTTCTGCGTCCTTTGAAAGGCAGGCTTTCTTTCTTCGTGTGCGTATCCAATAGTGTACGATCGGTTGTTGGATTGTCGCTACTTTGACGTGTCCGTTCAATATCTTCGTTCGTAATTCGTTTGTTTTTACCCGTTCCTTCAATCGTTTCAATCTCGATGCCATATGAACGAGCAAGTTTACGAGTGTACGGTGCTGCTTTCACATTCCTCATTCGAAAAAGACGTGAAGGTGTAGGGGAGGAGCCCTTCGCAGCATCTTGTGATGGTGAGGGAGAGGGTGTTGTCTTTTTGGAGTGGTCCTCAATTACAATAATTGTGGCACCTGTTTGCACGACGTCTCCCTCTGCAACAGGGATGTTAACGACTTTTCCGGCAACCGGTGAAGGCAGATCAGCGGTCACTTTATCAGTCTGGACACTCAACACAGGCTGGTCAGCTAAGACCGAGTCCCCTACTTTTACAAAGACGGTGTCCACAGTACCTTCAGTAATGCCTTCACCGATGTCGGTTAATTTCATTTCAAACATACACACCCCTACCCTTCATTCATGACATGTTCAATGGCTGCGCCAATTCGCTTGGCACTTGGAATATACGCTTGTTCAATAGAGAAAAACGGTACGTGAACGTCAAACCCCGTCACTCGTTGAATCGGGGCGCGTAAAGAGTACAAAGCTTCATCATTAATCATCGCAATAATTTCCGCACCAAAGCCGCTCGTCTGGTGACCTTCATGGACGACAACGACCCGGCCTGTTTTTTCTACGGAAGCTATAATCGTTGGAACGTCTAGCGGGTCAAGCGTACGTAAGTCAATGACTTCTGATTGAATCCCTTTTTCTTCAAGTGTGTCACGTGCAGCCTCCAATGCTAGACGTACCATGTTGCCCCAAGCAAGAACGGTTACATCCTCACCCGTTTGACGAACACTCGCTTCTCCAATGTTTACGATGTATTTCTCAACAGGAACGTCTTCACGATACGCACGGTACGTTTTCATCGGCTCCATAAAAAGTACCGGGTCAGGGTCAAGAATACTTGCGATTAACAGCCCCTTAGCATCATAGGGGGTTGATGGTACGACGACTTTTAAACCCGGAATGTGCGTGAAAAGGGACTCCATACTGTCTGAGTGCAGTTCAGGAGCATGAATTCCCGCCCCATAAGGAGCGCGAATAACGAGCGGTACAGTAAAGCGGCTTAACGTTCGAGTACGCATACGGACGGCGTGGGACACAATCTGTTGAAAGGCAGGGTAGATAAAACCTTGAAATTGCATTTCAGCGATAGGTAAAAAGCCGTTCATCGCAAGACCGATACTCGTGCCGATGATTCCTGATTCAGCAAGAGGGGTATCCACAACCCGTTGTTCGCCAAATTCTAGTTGCAGTCCATCGGTAGCTCGGAACACGCCCCCATTTGTTCCGATGTCTTCCCCGAGCAATATGACGCGCTCATCTTCACGTAACATCACTTCTAACCCAGAAGTAATCGCACCAACAAGAGTCATTTCTTTCGTCTTTTTCTCCTCCAAAGCACTCGCTTGACTCATCATTGGTGGGCCTCCTTTTCAAAACGTTCATGTTGCTTAATTAGTGCAGCACTTTTCGTTTGAAATACGTGTTCAAACATGACGGTTGCATCTGGATCTGGATAGCGATCAACAGCTTCGGCTGCTTCGTCAATTTCAGATTGAATGATCGCCTGTTCTCGTTTTAGCCAATCATCTCCGATGGCTCCTTTTAATGATAGGTACGTATGTACCCTTGATAAGCAATCTTCAGTGCGGCGGGCCTCGCTTTCTTGTTGGTCACGATACTTCGTCGGATCATCGGCGGTTGTATGCGCGCCGTACCGCCACGTTACGGCCTCAATAAGCGTAGGGCCTCCACCGTTTCTAGCTTTATCTATCGCTTTTGACACGGTCGTATAAACAGCATAAACGTCATTACCATCGACACGAATTCCTTCAATATCATAGGCATCGGCTTTTTGAGCGATCGTTTTGGATTTCATTTGTTTATGTTGAGGGACGCTGATCGCGTAATGATTGTTTTGGCATAGGAAAATCGTAGGTGTATTGTAAACGCTTGCAAAATTGAGCCCTTCATGGAAGTCGCCTTCAGATGTGGCACCGTCACCGAAGTAAGCAATAGACACACGATCGGTTCCTTTTCGTTGTTCAGCCCAACCTGTACCTACGGCGTGTAGTAATTGTGTAGCAATTGGAACAGAAGGGGGGAGGATGTTCATACCTTCAGGAGGAACACACCCTTCAATTCTACCTTTCCAATAGAGAAAAATGGTGAGAAGGTCATGACCGTAAGTCATTGTCGCAGCATGGTCTCGGTACGTAGGAAATAACCAATCTCCATCGGAGAGTGCCATTGCACTTCCAATTTGAGCGGCTTCTTGACCTTCGAAAGGCGCATATGTTCCAATTCTTCCTTGACGTTGCATCGTGACCGCTTTCTGATCAAAAAGACGTGCGCGAAGCATGTTTGTATACATCTTAATGAGTAAAGAAGTGTCTATGTCTCGATCGTCGACGAGCGTGCCTCCGTCTGGCAAAATCATTTGAAAGAGCGGATAGCGTTCGGTAGAGTCTGAGTTATTCGCACGTGTAGAATTTACAAATTGCGCCAATCTGAACCCTCCTATAAATATAACGAAATATTCATTCTACGACATTATACTGTTATGATAACGGGCAATATGACGTGTTGTCAATAAAATTAAGAATATTCAGTTCTGTATCTGAAAACCCTATGAATAATAGCATCTATGTGATTTTTCCGTTTAAAACAGTAAAGCAAAACCGTAGTTATGTAAGAAAACGTGAAGTTGAATAAATGTATGACGAACAAAAAACGATAACAAAAAAAGTGTAACAAACCCGAAGAGGGTCCATGCTACACTTCACTAATAGAATAAATGGAGGAAAATAAGATAAAGAGGTAGCGATGCGTTGAGCGGAGGACGATTCTCTCGTTCTGCCAATCCATTTCAACACAGTGGCCTTGGAGCCATTCCACATCGCCTTGATTCCCGCTGCAAACGGCTATGCGCAATTCTTGATCGTTAGACTGTTGGATTACACGCACAAGTCTGTGCCATTCCCTTTGATTTGCGAGGGTATACGGTCGTTTGCGATATTCTATATGATGTAAGGTTTGGCGTTTCTCTAAATCATTCCAGTTAAGCGTCATCATTCGTTTTACTTGATCATTGTAATGCATCGTCCATCCCCCTTCCTAAACAGTGACGATGTTGTAATAACTTCAATTTAACACGAACACTAGTTCGCAGTCAACGTAAATTGACTTTGTGAAATTATGTGACAAAAAACGGTTGACCTCGAAGAGATAACGATGTAACATTGTTTTCATATTGTCGGTGTTCATTTAGGGTGAACAAATGAACGTGTTGAGTGAACAAGAGGTTGGGATTGGGGTGAATGCAATGTCAGAAAAACAGCAGTGGATCTTTATGAATGGAGAGTTTGTAGAGAAACACAATGCAAAAGTATCTGTATATGATCATGGCTTTTTATATGGAGACGGCGTGTTTGAAGGCATACGTGCCTACGACAATAATGTGTATAAGTTAAAGGATCATATTGTTCGTCTGTATGAATCAGCCCGATCAATCATGATGGAGATCCCATACTCACAACAAGAAATGGAAGACATTGTTGTAGAAACGATTCGTAGAAATCAGCTTAAAGATTCTTACATTCGTGTCGTTGTCTCACGTGGTGTTGGTAATCTTGGACTTGACCCTAGATCATGTGGAGAGCCGCAAGTCATCGTCATTGCTGAAAAGCTTGCGTTATTTCCAGAGGAATTATATGAAACGGGAATTGAAATTGTAAGTGTTGCGACTAGAAGAAATCGTCCTGATGTACTCAGTCCAAAAGTAAAATCATTAAATTACTTAAATAATATTCTAGTAAAAATTGAAGCGAACCTTGCAGGCGTTCCTGAAGCGCTCATGCTAAACGATGAAGGTTATGTTGCAGAAGGCTCTGGGGACAACATCTTCTTAGTGAAGAATGGAACGATTTTCACGCCTCCGGGTTACGTCGGCGCTTTGGAAGGGATTACCCGCCAAGCCATCATTGATATCGCGAATGAGTTTGGATATCCAATTAAAGAACAACCATTTACTCGCCACGATGTGTATACAGCTGATGAGATGTTTTTGACGGGTACGGCGGCAGAGGTTATTGCTGTTGTAAAGGTAGACGGTCGGACAATCGGCGACGGTATACCAGGCAAGGAAACGGTAAAACTTACCAAAGCATTTCGTGAGAAGGTTACCCATGACGGTACCCCTGTATACGAAAAGAGCATGGAAGCTGGATAATTTTTAAAAGTTGTTGAATAACTCTGTTTTTCTAAGCATAGGTGTGTTACTATATCAATCAATAACAAATTCGAAATTCGTACAATTCAATATTTAAAACGTTGAAGAGGACCAGTAGTTATTAATACTTTCTTTACAGAGAGCCGTTCGTGCTGAGAGACGGTGAGGAAGCTAATAATGAACTCCCCTCGGAGTGTGATAGTGAATGTATATCAAGTAGCTATCACCGGTCGGATTATCATCTGACCGTTACTAACAAGCGCTTTTAGCGCAATGAGCCGGCTTCTATTTAGAACCGGGAAATTAGGGTGGTACCGCGGAATAACCTTTTCGCCCCTTTGGTTAAATGTCCAATGGGGAGAAAAGGTTATTTTTTTATCGTAGACAGATGGATGCTTTGGAGGAAGAGAAATTGTATGAAGGAGGAAGATGGAGATGGGCACGAATCTCGAAGTGCAAGATGATGAACGGAGAACTGACCGGAACAACGAAGAGATGAATGGCAGTCAAATGGTTCTCGAATCACTGGCAGAAGAAGGTGTGGAAATCATTTTTGGCTATCCTGGCGGAGCCATCCTGCCGACGTATGATGAGATTTACAAAAAAGGGATCCGTCACATTTTAGCAAGACACGAGCAAGGCGCAATACACGCTGCTGAAGGTTATGCAAGAGTGTCAGGGAAACCAGGTGTTTGCATCGTTACGTCGGGTCCAGGGGCGACAAATGTTGTGACGGGCATTGCCGATGCGATGATTGACTCATTGCCGCTTGTCGTCATTACCGGTCAAGTTGCAACGAATGTCATCGGTACGGATGCTTTTCAAGAGGCGGATATGATCGGTATTACGATGCCAATCACGAAGCATAATTTTCAAATCCGAAATGTCGCAGATATCCCTACGGTGATGAAAGAAGCTTTTCACATTGCGACGACTGGTCGTCCAGGTCCTGTACTCATTGATTTGCCCAAAGATGTATCCATCGATCGAGGGAACTTTACGTATCCAAAAAGGGTGCAACTACCCGGTTATCAACCAACCGTTCAACCTAATCGATTGCAAATTAAGAAATTAAAAGCGGCGATTGAGAAAGCCAAACGTCCTGTTATACTCGCTGGTGCTGGCGTTCTCCATGCAGGTGGTGCAAATGAACTTGAACGTTTTGCAAAAACACAAAACATTCCGGTATCGTCGACACTGCTCGGTCTGGGAGGATTTCCTGCTCATGATGACTTGAGCCTTGGAATGGCAGGGATGCACGGCTTGTACGCATCTAACATGGCGTTGCATGAATCAGATTTACTCATCAATATAGGGGCACGCTTTGATGATCGTCTTACGGGTAAACTAGAACACTTTGCTCCATACGCGACGGTTGCACACGTCGATGTAGACCCTGTTGAAATCGGAAAGAATATTACGACTGACATTCCGATTGTTGGCGATGCAAAACGAGCGTTACAGCTACTAAATGAAACAACTGAACCACTAGGTCGTTTTGATGAATGGCACCAGCGGTTAGGTGAATACAAAAGCAACTATCCACTCTGGTATGAAGCGGACCAAGAAACACTCAAACCGCAAACCCTCATGGAAATGGTTTACGAGGAAACAAATGGAGACGCGATCGTGACGACAGACGTCGGTCAACATCAAATGTGGGCAGCCCAGTATTACAAATTCAATGAACCCAATCACTGGGTCACATCTGGGGGGCTGGGAACGATGGGCTTTGGTTTTCCAGCAGCCATCGGCGCACAGTTTGCTGAACCCGACAAAACGGTTGTAGCCGTCGTAGGAGACGCAGGTTTTCAGATGACCCTCCAGGAGATGTCGATTCTTCAAGAACTGCATCTTCCTGTAAAGATTGTGATTGTAAACAATGCTTCGCTTGGGATGGTAAGGCAATGGCAAGAGTTGTTCCACGGAGAACGGTATTCTCATTCACTGTTTCCGATTCAACCCGATTTCACGAAACTTTCCGAAGCGTATAACATTCCGGGATATCGCATCGACGACCCAAGTGAAGCAAGAGCGGTTCTAAAAAAAGGGCTAGCGATTGACGGACCTGTATTGTTCGACTTTAGAGTGACAGGTCAAGAAAATGTGTACCCGATGATTGCACCTGGTAAAGGTCATCAGGAAATGGAGGGAATTGCGCCGTGATTCGAACGATAACTGCAACGGTGAACAATTCGTCAGGTGTATTAAACCGGATTACAGGATTGTTCGCTAGGCGACAGTTTAATATTGAGAGCATAACCGTTGGAACGACCGAGAATCCCGAGATATCAAGAATGACTTTCGTTGTGAATGTAGAAAGCGATGGCGCACTTGACCAAGTTGTCAAACAGTTGAACAAACAAGTAGATGTACTAAAAGTAAGAGATATTTCTGGTGAATCGATTGTTCTTCGAGAGCTAGCGCTCATAAAAGTAGTCGCATCCGCAGAAAACCGTGGAGAAATTGAAACACTCGCCCGTCCATTTCGAGCAACCATTGTTGATGTCGGTCGGGACACTGTCACACTTCAAGTTACTGGCGACCATAGTAAGGTTGAAGCATTGATTGACCTTCTCAAGCCTTACGGAATTAAGGAGTTAGCTCGAACAGGGGCAACAGCTTTGAAGCGAAGCTCAACGACACAAGCTCAAGAATTGAAATACTCGCTTTTCCAATAATATATAACACAATTTAAAGGAGAGATTTAAGATGGCTACAGTATTTTATAACAATGATATTAATGAGAACGTACTTGGAGAAAAAACAATTGCCGTGATTGGGTATGGCTCACAAGGACACGCGCACGCATTAAATATGAAAGAAAGCGGAGTAAATGTCATTATCGGCATCCGTAAAGGCCGTTCTTGGGAGAAAGCAGAAAAAGATGGGTTTGACGTATATGAAGTTTCCGCAGCTGCTGAGCGTGCAGATATTCTCATGCTTGCTCTACCCGATGAAGCGCAGCCTGCAATCTATGAAAATGAAATCAAGCCGTATTTAACAAGTGGAAAATCACTCGTATTTGCACATGGCTTCAACATTCATTTTAGCCAAATTCAACCGCCAACAGATGTAAATGTGTTTATGGTCGCTCCAAAAGGTCCAGGTCACATCGTGCGTCGTACGTATGAAGCAGGTGCAGGTGTTCCAGCACTTTATGCAATCTACCAAGACCCGCATGGCGAGGCAAAAGATCTAGCACTTGCCTATGCGAAACAAATTGGCGCAGGTCGAGCAGGTATTATTGAAACAACGTTCCAAGAAGAAACAGAAACCGACCTATTCGGTGAGCAAGCTGTCTTATGTGGCGGAACGTCCGCACTAGTAAAAGCCGGTTTTGAAACACTTGTTGAAGCAGGATACCAACCAGAAGTCGCATACTTTGAATGTTTACACGAATTGAAACTTATTGTTGACTTGATGTATGAGGGCGGTTTGGAGTACATGAGGTACTCCATCTCAGATACTGCACAGTGGGGTGATTTCCAAGCTGGATCTAGAATTATAACGGATGATACGAAACAAGCCATGAAAGAAATCCTTGATGACATTCAAACAGGGAAGTTTGCTAAAGGGTGGATTTTAGAAAACCAAGCGAATCGTCCACAATTTAATGCCATTAATAATCGTGAACATGCGCACCAGCTGACAGAAGTTGGTCAAAAACTTCGAGAGATGATGCCGTTTGTTAAACAAGACCAAAAAGGAGTGGTATCACGTGCGGGCAGTTGAGTTTTTTGACACGACTTTACGAGACGGTGAACAGCAACCGGGTTTGAATTTAAATCGTGACGAAAAATTGGAAATTGCAAAGCAGCTCGACCGTCTAGGTGTTGACATCATTGAAGCCGGGTTTCCGGCTTCCAATGAGGGCGACTTTTTATCCGTCAAGCAAATTGCAGAAACAGTAAAAAATAGTACGGTGACCGGTCTGTCGCGAGTGAAAAAGCAAGACATCGACATTGCCTATGACGCTCTGAAAAACACTGCAGCGCCTAGAATTCATTTGTTTATCGCAACGTCTGACGTTCATATTAAGCACAAATTGTTCATGACCCAAGATGAAGTATTGGCTTCTGCTGTAGAAGCTGTTAAATACGCAAAGACGTTGTTCAAGACGGTCCAATTTTCAGCAGAAGATGCGTGTCGGACGGATTGGGGATTTTTAACGAGAATTTCTGAAGCGGTCATTGAAGCGGGTGTTGACGTCATCAATTTACCGGATACAGTTGGGTATACAACGCCGAATGAAATTCGCGCCATGTTTAAACACATGAAAGACAACGTAAAAGGCGTCGAAAAGATTAAACTCTCAAGTCATTGTCACGACGACTTAGGAATGGCAGTTGCCAATTCACTTGCAGCTGTTGAAGGTGGAGCTGACCAAGTGGAATGTACGATAAACGGTTTAGGAGAGCGGGCAGGCAATGCTTCACTCGAAGAAATTGCCGTCGCTTTGCATATCCGAAAAGACCATTACCAAAGATCATCAAACCTAGTACTTTCTGAAATCAAGCGAACGAGTAACCTAGTGAGCACGTTGAGTGGTACCGTCGTTCCTGGTAATAAAGCCATTGTCGGCGCTAATGCATTTGCTCACGAATCCGGGATCCACCAAGACGGAGTTTTAAAAGAGAGCACCACGTATGAAATCATTACACCAGAACTTGTCGGTGTTGAGAAGAATAAACTCGTTCTCGGTAAGCTTTCAGGTAAGCATGCCTTTCGAAATAAAGTCGTTGAACTTGGGTTTGATCCGACAGATGAAGAGTTAAAGCGAGTATTCGCCTCGTTTAAGGCACTTGCCCACAAAAAGAAAAATGTTACCGATGATGATATCTTCGCGCTAATGGCTGCTGACAAGGCTGGCAGTCCAGTCGGTCAATATGAACTGCAAAGCTTGCAAGTAAACGTAGCGACGCAAGCGAACGTCATCCAGACGGCAACAGTCATCGTAAAAACACCGAACGGTGAAACGGTTGAAGAAGCGGCAACGGGTAAAGGGAGTGTTGAGGCGGTTTACAACACGTTGGCTCGGATCATCGGAGAAGAGATCCGACTTGATGATTACCGTATTCAATCGGTAAGCGGTGGAGAAGACGCACTAGCTGAAGTGGTTGTTCACCTTACGTATAAGGATGATTCGTCACTTGGAAGAGGTACGGCGCATGATGTGCTAGAAGCTTCCGCATATGCCTATTTGAATGCAGTAAACCGAATCCTACTTGGAAATCCTGCGAAGCAATCCGCTGAGCAACCGGTAAAGTCATAGAAGTGAGGGTGCAGTAATGAGCGTGAAAAAAATAGCAGTATTGCCTGGAGATGGCATTGGACCGGAAGTGACAGAAGCGGCAGTTGCTGTGTTACAAACCGTAGCAAAAAAGCGGGATCACCAGTTTGAGTTTTCCTATGGGAGCATCGGAGGTGCTGCCATTGATGAAACGGGAGACCCCTTTCCTAAGCAAACCGAAGAGCTATGTAAAGGAAGCGACGCGATTTTGCTTGGGGCTGTTGGTGGTCCGAAGTGGGATGGAATTGATGTGGCAAAACGTCCGGAAAAAGGTTTGCTCAAAATGCGGAAAGAATTAGGGTTGTTTGCGAACTTGCGACCAGTAAAGGCGTACGCTCCTTTACTGGATTCCTCTCCATTAAAGCGTGAAGTCGTTAAAGATGTCGATGTTTTAATCGTGAGGGAACTGACCGGAGGCATTTATTTCGGTGATCATGAACGAAAAGAAGACAACGGAGAAGTGTATGCTGTCGACACACTCACGTACTCGGTATCAGAAATTGATCGGATTACGGAACGTGCCATTGATGCGGCTGCTCTTCGTAGCAAGCGGATCGTATCTGTGGATAAAGCTAACGTATTGGAGTCAAGCAGATTGTGGCGCGAGGTGGTTGAAGAAAGAGTCGCAAACCATCCCGATATTTCTTTGTCGCATATGCTCGTAGATAACGCAGCAATGCAGCTCATTCAGAACCCGTCCTCATTCGATGTCATTCTTACAGAAAATATGTTTGGAGATATTTTAAGCGATGAAGCGTCCATGCTGACAGGGTCTCTCGGGTTATTGCCATCAGCAAGTCTTGGTGAAACTGGACCCGGTGTGTTTGAACCGATCCATGGCTCGGCCCCTGACATTGCTGGTTTAGAATTGGCGAACCCATTGGCTGCAATTTCGTCAGCTGCCATGCTATTAAAATATGGATTTGGTTTTGCAGAAGAAGCAGAGCAAGTAGAACGAGCAATTCTTTCTGTGCTCGAACAAGGGTATCGAACGAAAGATCTTCAACGGAACGAAACAAAAGCGCATACGACAAAAGAAATGACTGAAGCGGTCATTCAAGCGTTAGCATAAGGAGGGGAAGAAAGATGGCAAAAACGATCATTGAAAAAGTTTGGGATCAACATACGGTCACTCAAGAAGAAGGGAAGCCTGATTTGTTGTATATTGATCTCCATCTTGTTCATGAAGTCACGTCTCCGCAAGCTTTTGAAGGGTTACGTATGAATAATCGATCTCTTCGTAGACCGGATTTGACGTTTGCAACGATGGACCATAATATCCCTACAGAAGATCGAAGAACGATCACCGATCGGATTGCAAAAAAACAAATTGATGTGCTCGTTAAAAACTGTGAAGAGTTTGGGGTAGAGCTCGCTGACCTCGATAGTCCGAGCAACGGGATTGTTCATATTATTGGACCGGAGCTTGGATTAACTCAACCAGGAAAAACAATCGTTTGCGGAGATAGTCACACGTCTACACACGGTGCATTTGGCGCTTTAGCTTTTGGTATTGGTACGAGTGAAGTTGAACACGTGATGGCGACCCAAACTTTATGGCAAAGTCGGCCAAAGACGATGGAGGTTGTCATTGATGGCCGTCTTAACAGTGGTGTGAGTGCAAAAGATATTATTTTGGCGCTTATTGCTAAGTACGGTGTGAATTTTGGAACAGGACATGTGGTCGAGTACCGGGGTGAAGCGATTCGTGGACTTACAATGGAAGAGAGAATGACCATTTGTAACATGTCAATTGAAGGAGGGGCGAGAGCAGGATTAATTAGCCCTGACCAAGTGACGTTTGATTACTTGAAAGGGCGTGTAAATGTCCCGAAAGGTGATGATTACGAACAAAAGGTCAAAGAGTGGAAAGCGCTAGCTACCGATGAAGGTGCAACGTTTGACGAGACGCTCACATTGTCTGCAGATGAAGTGAAGCCGATGGTGACGTGGGGAACGAACCCAGGTCAAGGAATTGCGATTGACGGTGTCGTTCCGTCTCCTACAGATGCAAAAAGTGATGCTGAGCGAAGAGCGATCGAACAATCACTAGCGTATATGGGTCTCTCTCCTGGAACAAGGATGGAAGACGTTGAAATTCAACACGTATTTTTAGGCTCATGTACAAATGCGCGAATTAGCGATCTTCGCGAAGCCGCGCGCTATATTAAAGGAAAGAAAGTAAAGCCAGACGTTCGTGCCCTCGTCGTACCTGGTAGTATGCAAGTAAAACGCCAGGCAGAAGCAGAAGGGCTTGCGGAATTATTTATTGAAGCCGGTTTTGAGTGGCGAGATGCCGGATGTAGCATGTGTTTAGGAATGAACCCTGACCAAGTACCTGCAGGTGAGCGCTGTGCTTCTACATCGAATCGTAATTTCGAAGGACGACAAGGGAAAAATGCCCGTACGCATTTGATGAGTCCGGTTATGGCTGCAGCTGCAGCGGTTCACGGTCATTTTGTTGATGTAAGAAAGCTCGAAGCAGAGCAGGTTACGTAAGGAAAAAGGAGGCGATAAACGTGGAGAAATTCACTACGCATAAAGGAAATACAGCGGCTCTCCCTTTTGTGAATATTGATACCGACCAGATTATCCCAAAGCAATTTCTAAAGCGTGTGGAGCGATCTGGTTTTGGTCAATTTCTATTCTATAATTGGCGCTTTCTCGATGATGAGTCCCCAAATCCAGATTTTGCGCTTAACCATCCGAGTGCTGAAGGTGCGACAATTTTGTTAGCTGATGAAAACTTTGGTTGTGGTTCGTCCCGAGAACATGCAGCGTGGGCACTTCAAGACTATGGCTTTCGCGTTGTCATTGCACCAAGTTTCGGTGATATCTTCTATAACAACAGCTTTAAAAACGGATTGCTGCCGATAAGGATTGAAAGCGAACAGGTGAGAGAGTGGTTGAAAGCGAGTGAAAACAAGTCATTTGAATTACTCATTAACCTTGATGATCAATATATTGAAGATCCTTCAGGAGAAAGGCATCCATTTGACATTGATGCATATTGGAAAAATATGATGGTTCATGGATTAGATGAAATTGGACTCACTTTACAATATGTAAATGACATTCGTGAATATGAAGCAAAAAAACAACCATTATAAAGGAAGAAAGCCGGATTTATTGACCGGCTTTCTTCCTTTTTTTGTAGGTAAAATCATACAAATCCAGCATTTTGTATAGATGTCGTTTTAAAAGCCTGTTAGTTTGGGTAAAGAAAAGGTATTCATGTTCGTTGTTAGTCATGAATGTGGAGAAAGCGAGGAAGGTGAGTACATGGAAGCAGTAGAGATTGTTGGATTTGCACTAGTTGTTATTAGTATTGTTCTCATCATCGGGAAATGGATACGATTGAAAGTTCCCGTACTTCAACGGTTATTTTTGCCGAGTTCAATTATTGGTGGGTTCTTTGCCTTACTATTTGGCCCTGAGGTGTTAGGAAGAATTATAACAGCAGTGACCGGAAACGAAGTCATGCCATACGGGATATTTACAGAACCGATGTATGAAGTGTGGGCAGAGCTGCCGGGTATACTTATTAATGTCGTATTTGCATGTTTATTTATTGGTTTTGCACTGCCTAGGTTACAAGACATATGGAAAGTCGGTGGGCCGCAAGTAGCACTCGGTT
Source organism: Geomicrobium sp. JSM 1781026 (assembly GCF_041949955.1). NCBI lineage: Bacteria > Bacillati > Bacillota > Bacilli > Caryophanales > Geomicrobium > Geomicrobium sp. JSM 1781026. Next base: position 24,112 of record NZ_JBHFQF010000001.1, read on the forward strand.
ATACGATTTCTTGGGCTCAGTACGCTGTCGGTATTCTCGTCGCCATAACGATTTTAACACCGTTATTTGGCATGAGCCCTGCAGCAGGTGCACTTATTGAAATCAGTTTTGTTGGCGGTCACGGAACGGCAGCGGGACTTTCCGATAGCTTTGAATCATTAGGGTTTGAAGAAGGTTATGATCTTGCGATTGGCCTTGCAACAGTTGGTCTATTGTCCGGTGTTCTCATCGGTATTATTATGCTGAACATCGCTGCGAGAAAAGGCGCTTCGGAGACATTGAAACACCCTGATGATATATCTGTTGATCAGCAAACGGGTGTTTTAGATCAAAACCGCCGTGAACCTAGTGGTCAGATGACGACGTCAACCGTTTCCATCGATCCATTAGCGTTGCATATCGGTATGGTCGGCTTGTCTATTTTTATCGGTTATTGGTTGCTCGAAGGTTTAATGTGGGTAGAAGAGACTTTATGGATTGAGCAAATGGAACTAATTACTCACGTCCCTCTCTTTCCATTCGCAATGATTGGCGGGATTATCGTTCAAATCTTTATTACTCGGTTTGATAAAAATGATATCGTTGACCGCCCGACGATTAGTAGAATCCAAAATACGGCACTGGACCTGCTTATTGTCAGTGCGCTCGGTACACTAAGCTTACAAGTCATCGGCAATAACCTGATGGAATTTATTATTTTAGCTGTTGTTGGTGTAGCGCTCAACGTATTTATGTTCTTGTATCTGGCGCCGCGCATGATTCCTCATTATTGGTTTGAGCGAGGAATGGGTGACTTCGGTCAGTCAATGGGTGTTGCCGCGACCGGCATTATGCTCATGAAAATTGTCGACCCAGAACAGAAGACACCAGCAATGAAAGCATTTGGCTATAAACAAATTCTATTTGAGCCGATGGTAGGTGGTGGACTTGTAACGGCAGCTGCTATGCCAATCATCATTCAGTTTGGAGCCGTACCAGCACTCATTGTGGCGACAATTCTCATGATTGGTTTTTGGTTGCTCGGTGTGTTATATTTTGGGAAAAACAAACAAAATGAAACGCGTTCATAAGAAACGTGTTTCCGCTCAACCTATGGCGAGGCGATGCTTCGTACATAGGTTGTTGCTCTGGATTGAGGGATCGTCATGAATGAAGAAGAACAAAAGGTGATCGTGTTTCCTGGTACGGTTCAGCGTTTAATAGAAAACGGTCTGAATGATTTAAAAGGCGGGCAGTTTGAGAAATCGCTCCACACGTTTCAGGAAGTGATTCAATTTGAGCCCGATCATCAAGAAGCAATCTATGGGAAATGGGTGTCACTGCTCAAATTGGAAAGGCACAACGACGTGATACAAGATGCGTATGAAGGTCTTCCGCGCTTAGGGCATTTGTATAGAGACGGGCTCATGATTGTTGCTACGGCACTGGTAGAGCAAAGTCGTTGGCAGGAACTGGCCGATCTTATTAACGATGCAGCGGATGGAAATCATATTCAATTGAATGATGATTTAGAGTTTCGTGCACTGCTTGAAGAAGCGAACCGTCATAAGGAAGCGCCTGCAATCGAAATGGAAGAGGAAACGCGACCTGTTCCGACCGACCTAACGAGATCCTTGCGATTTGGATCGGCGGAAGAACAGTGGTCGGCATTTCAGCAGTTGAAGACGTATCCTCTCGTCGTAGTTATTGACACTTTCGACGATGTTTTACAGGACAAAGACCGGTCTCCTGTCGTTAAGTCACTCATATTGCTTCATCTTAAAGATGAGGAAATGGAAACGCCTGTATTCGTTACTAAAAACGAAAAGGAAACAACAATTGTGCCGAAAACCCTTCCGGCGTTAGAAAATTATGCAGGGGATGCCCAGACTGAGATTTTTTCAGCACTTGCTCCGATCGAATCGGACAACCCCCACTTGTATGAGACGTGCCGGCACGTGTGGGATTGGATGGCGGTCATATTGTACCCTTTCGAATATGAAAGAGTTTCGTCAATGGATTGGGCAGCGGCCCTCCATATTGAAGCACTTAGATATGTAGGCGAAGACTTAGACACTTATACAGGTGAGTGGGTTGAATACTACGGAGCAAGTCAAGTAAACGTGAATGAGTTGCTCTTGATGTTCAAACACTATGAAAGGTAGATACTGGCGAACTTTTCTAATTTGGTGCGATTGAAATGCACGTGGAGTATGTTATAATATAGTGGTTGTAAAAATGGAAGCGTAACCTATGAAACTTGGAGGGAACACAATAAATGACTGCAAAATGGGAAAAAGGTGAAGGAAACCAAGGGGTCCTCACTGTCGATGTAGATGCGAAACAATTTGATGAAGCCATTGATCAAGCATTTGAAAAAGTCAAGAAAAGCGTAAACGTACCTGGATTCCGTAAAGGGAAAGTCCCACGTAAACTATTTGAATCTCGTTTTGGTGTAGAGTCACTCTATCAAGATGCACTTGATATTGTTCTTCCAAAAGCTTATTCAGAAGCGGTAGAAGAGACAGGCATTGAGCCAGTAGACCAACCAGAAATTGATATTAAAGAAATGGAACAAGGAAAGACGTTAACATTTACAGCGAATGTCATTGTGAAGCCAGAAGTTGAGCTTGGCGATTACAAAGGGTTAGAAGTTCCTGCATTCAACACAGAAGTGAATGATGAAGATGTTGAAACTGAATTAAATAACCTACGCGATAAGCAAGCAGAGCTTGCTGTTGTTGACGAAACTGCACAAGATGGCGATACGGTTGTTTTTGACTTTGAAGGGTTTATGGACGGCGAACCTTTTGAAGGTGGAAAAGCAGAGAACCATTCGCTAGAGCTAGGATCTGGACAATTTATTCCTGGTTTTGAAGAGAAAATGGTCGGCTTGAAAGCAGACGATGAAAAAGATGTCGAGCTTACGTTCCCTGAGGAATACCATGCGGAAGACCTCGCTGGTAAACCTGCGGTATTTAAAGTGAAAGTTCACGAAGTGAAGCGCAAAGAACTTCCTGAGCTTGACGATGAATTTGCAAAAGACGTAGACGAAGAAGTTGAGTCACTAGAAGCGCTAAGAACGAAGAAGAAAGACGAACTTCAGCACAATCTCGAGCATGAGAAAGAGCACCATTACAATGATACCGTTGTAGAAAAAGCAGCGGAGAATGCAACTGTCGATATTCCAGATGCGATGATTAAAGCAGAAACCGATCGCATGATGCAAGAAATGGAACAGCGATTCCAATCACAAGGCATCTCTATGGATATGTACTACCAAATGGCAGGAACAGATGCAGAAGGTATGAAAGAACAATTTAAGCCTGAAGCAGAAAAGCGCGTTCGCATGAACCTTGTACTTGAAGCCATTGCAAATGCGGAAGAACTTGAAGCGAGTGACGAGCGTGTCGAAGAAGAGCTCGACAAAATGGCAGAAATGTATCAGCGCGATAAAGAAGAAATTCGTCAACTACTTGCCATGCAAGGTGGCGTAGATTCTTTAAAGAATGATCTTCGCATCCAAACAGCTGTTCAGTTCTTAGTAGATGAGAGCGTAACAGTTGAAGCAAAAGAAGATAAAGAAGCGTAAGTCGCAAAGAAGGCACGAGTCTTATTCGTGCCTTTTTATGCAATAGAAAACCGCTTCGATTGATCTTTTCATTGGATTCCTGTACATTAAAAAAGTAGGTGGAACAGATGAGCAGAAACGAAAAAGATCAACAAGAACACAAGTGTTCGTTTTGCGGCAAAACGAAAGATCAAGTGAAAAAGTTAATTGCCGGACCGGGTGTCTACATTTGCAATGAATGTGTAGGCGTAGCTCAGAAAGAATTATAGAACAAAATGAGGCGCGAACGTCGTGTCCTCTTTTTTCATGAATACATGATTGTGTTCATTTTGTGAACGTACAGAAGGACCTCCATTAAAAAAACATGAATGAATTTACGTTTTTCAACGTAAAGCTGATGAAGAATGGGTACGATAATGTAGGGGCTATTGTTTGACGTGGAGCAACCATTCGGTGTAGTCTACATAATACAAAAGAGGGGTGAATCACATGATCAAGTTTAACGAGGAGAAAGGGCAACTCAAGTGTTCTTTCTGTGGCAAAACACAAGACCAGGTTCGGAAATTAGTCGCTGGACCAGGTGTATATATATGTGATGAATGTATTGAATTATGCTCTGAAATCGTTGAAGAAGAACTCGGAACCGATGAGGAAGTAGAATTTGAAACCGTTCCGAAACCTCAAGAGATTGACGGGATTCTCGATGACTATGTGATCGGGCAAGAAAGTGCGAAAAAGGCACTGTCGGTTGCTGTGTACAACCATTATAAGCGCGTGAACTCAACGATTGGTCAAGGTGGCGATGACGTTGAGATTTCAAAGAGTAACATCTGTTTGATCGGACCTACTGGTAGTGGTAAAACACTTATGGCTCAAACGTTAGCTAGAATATTGAATGTGCCGTTTGCGATTGCAGATGCGACGTCGTTAACTGAAGCTGGTTATGTCGGTGAAGATGTAGAGAACATTCTTTTGAAGCTTATCCAAGCAGCAGATTATGATGTTGAAAAAGCTGAAAAAGGGATCATTTACATCGATGAAATTGACAAAGTAGCCCGCAAGTCAGAAAACCCATCCATCACAAGAGACGTGTCTGGAGAAGGGGTGCAACAAGCACTTTTAAAGATTCTTGAAGGAACAACAGCAAGCGTGCCACCACAAGGCGGGCGTAAGCACCCTCATCAAGAATTTATTCAAATTGATACATCAAACGTTTTGTTCATCGTTGGTGGAGCATTTGATGGGATTGACCAAGTCGTAAAGCGCCGTCTAGGTAAGAAAGTCATCGGATTCGGCTCTGAAGGCGAGAGCGGTGAAATGACAGAAGATGATTATCTAGATAAAATTCTGCCTGAAGACTTGCTTCGCTACGGGTTGATTCCAGAATTCATTGGACGTCTACCGGTAATTTCAAGCTTGAAACAACTCGATGAGAATGCGCTAATTGAAATTCTGACGAAACCTAAGAATGCACTCGTTAAGCAATTCCAACGTTTACTTGAGATTGATGAAGTGGAACTTGAGTTTACCGAAGACGCTCTTACGGAAATTGCAAAGAAAGCGATTGAACGTAAAACAGGGGCGAGAGGGTTGCGCTCAATTATTGAGGTTATCATGCAAGATGTGATGTATGATCTTCCGTCACAAGATAACATTAGCCGTTGTAAAATTACTGCTGATTGCGTGTTACACAACGCGTCACCAGTTCTTACGACCAAAGATGGCAAATCGATCACGTTAGATGAGATCGTGCCGCGAGAAAGCGCATAACACTTTAATCTTACAACCCGGGAGAAATTCTCCCGGGTTTTTTCGTGTGCGCATTGTGAAACTATGGGGATAGCTTCTGAGCGACCGAGTCATACTACTTGAGAATGATTCGGTTGTAAGGAGGAATTGCATGAATTGGACATCGATCATCATGTTGGTTCAAGTGTTTTTTGGTATCGTTATTGGCCTTTATTTCTGGAACTTGCTAAAAAACCAGCGTACACAAAAAGTATCGGTCGATCGTGAGTCGAGAAAAGAGATGGTGCAGTTACAAAAGTTAAGGTCTGTATCTTTGAATGAGCCATTATCGGAGAAAGTCAGACCAGAAACTTTAGATGATATTATCGGACAAGATGAAGGGATCTTATCTTTGGAAGCAGCACTTTGTGGCCCGAACCCGCAACATGTCATCATATATGGTCCCCCTGGTGTAGGAAAAACTGCAGCCGCTCGTCTCGTCATGAATAAAGCGAAATCAAATGAACACTCCCCATTTTTACAAGAAGCACCATTTATTGAGCTCGACGGTACAACAGCTAGGTTTGATGAAAGAGGGATTGCAGACCCACTCATCGGGTCCGTTCATGATCCAATCTATCAAGGGGCAGGCTCGATGGGGCAAGCAGGCATCCCGCAGCCGAAACCAGGAGCCATTACAAAAGCACATGGTGGTATGCTTTTTATTGATGAAATCGGGGAACTTCATTCCATCCAGTTGAACAAGATGTTAAAAGTATTAGAAGATCGTAAAGTGTACCTAGAAAGCGCATACTATAGCGAAGAGAACATGAATATTCCAAGACATATCCATGATATTTTCCAAAATGGATTACCTGCTGATTTTCGTTTGATTGGAGCGACAACCCGAACGCCAGATGAAATCCCGCCAGCCATTCGTTCCCGTTGCTTAGAAGTTTTTTTCCGTCCGTTAAAGCAAAAAGAGTTAGCGCGCGTTGCTGAAAAGTCAGCGAAGCGATTGGAGATGAGTATCCAACCAGAAGGGTTAGAAACGATCGCGTCTTACGTATCTAACGGCCGTGAAGCGGTAAATACGGTTCAGATTGCAGCAGGATTGGCTACGAGTGAAGATCGCAATGAGATCGGCGTATCCGACATCGAATGGGTCGTTCATGCCAGTCGTTTGACTCGGCGCCCAGAGAAAGTCATCCATCAAAGTCCGGCTGTTGGTCGGGTCAATGGTCTTGCCGTTTACGGTCCAGATCTTGGTATGCTTTTAGAAATTGAAGCCACCGCAAGAAAGACCTCTGAAGGAAAAGGAATGCTGACAGTGACGGGAATCGCTGAAGAAGAAAATGCCGGTAATCAAATGCGCTCCATCCGTAGAAAAAGTATGGCTCGAAGTTCAGTTGATAACGTCATGACCGTATTGCGCCGTCTTCAAGTGCCTGTTGACCATTATGATATCCATGTGAATTTCCCTGGAGGTACGCCTATTGATGGACCTTCAGCAGGTGCAGCGATTGCTACAGCGATCTACTCTGCCATCACGAATAAGAAAGTGAAAAACGATGTCGCCATGACGGGTGAACTCAGCATCTGGGGAACGATCAAACCGGTTGGAGGGGTGCCTGCCAAGGTCGCTGCCGCACTCGAGGCAGGAGCTTGTAAAGCGTATATTCCTGTTGAAAATGATGAAACAGTGCTTCATCGACACGTCGGAATTGAAGTTATCCCTCTTTCTTCTTTAGATGAATTATTTCTTCACGTGCTTAGTGAAGAACCTGTAGTTTTGGACACAACGATGAATCATCCGATCAATCATAATCAATCCTCATCCATCTAGTTCATGACGAGATGTGAGTTCATAGACACGTGATATTCGTTAAGCTACAATGAATATCATGAGTCTACAGAGCTTACGAACATATAGACAATTAGATGGAACATTGTGATTTAGGAAATGGGGGATGATGTTGACGTCAACTCAACACGAAAAACGTACCATTCCACTCCTTCCACTACGAGGAGTGCTTGTTTTCCCAGGGATGGTGCTTCATTTAGATGTAGGAAGATCGAAATCAGTAAAAGCATTAGAACAAGTGATGGTCGGTGACCAAGAAATTCTTCTTACAAGTCAAATTGACTTATCTGTTGATGAACCAGCAAAAGAAGACTTGTACACCGTTGGCACACTTGCTTACGTAAAACAAATGATTAAAATGCCAAATGGCACAACACGTATTCTCGTTGAAGGCTTGAAGCGGGCGACGATTGAGACGTTTACGAGTGAATCAGACTACTATGAAGTAGACATTCAAATACGTGTTGACAGTCAAACCGACGATGAAGATACCGAAGAGAAGACAGCGTTAATGCGGTCGGTTTTGAAGCAGTTTGAGCAATATACGAAACTGTCGAGCAAAGTATCAAAAGACACACTAAAATCAGTACAAGATATCGACGAGCCAGGTTATTTTGCTGATCTCGTCGCTTCGCATCTGCCGCTACAAATTAAAAGAAAACAAGAGCTTCTTGAAACGTTTGAAGAAAAAGCGCGGCTAGAGCAACTTCTTGACATCTTAGAAAATGAGCGAGAAGTACTCGGTTTAGAAAAGAAAATTGGCCAGCGCGTAAAGAAGTCAATGGAGAAGACCCAAAAAGAATACTACTTGCGTGAGCAGATGAAAGCCATTCAAAAGGAATTAGGAGATAAGGATGGCAAAGGTGGCGAAGTAGAAGAGCTAAGGACACGTATTGAGGAGTCCGAGATGCCTGAGAACGTCAGTGAAAAGGCATTAAAGGAATTGGCGCGCTACGAAAAGGTTCCTGCGAGTTCAGCAGAAAGCTCCGTCATTCGCAATTACATTGAATGGTTGACGACGATTCCTTGGAGTGAAGAAACGACGGACCGTCTCGACCTCGATCATGCAGAGAAGGTGCTGAACGAAGACCATTTTGGGTTAGAAAAAGTGAAAGAGCGTGTGCTCGAACACTTGGCGGTTCAAAAGCTCACGGATTCACTGCGTGGGCCCATTCTTTGCCTCACTGGGCCTCCTGGAGTTGGGAAAACATCGCTTGCCAAATCAATTGCTCGCTCGTTAGAGAGAGAATTTGTCCGCATCTCACTCGGAGGTGTTCGTGATGAAGCAGAAATTCGTGGCCACCGCCGCACGTATGTCGGTGCGATGCCAGGGAAGATGATACAAGGGATGAAAAAAGCCGGTGTCATGAACCCGGTATTCCTGCTCGATGAAATTGATAAAATGGCGAGTGATTTTCGAGGAGACCCGTCATCAGCCATGCTTGAAGTGTTAGACCCTGAGCAAAATCATCAGTTTGGTGACCATTACATCGAGGAAACGTACGACCTTTCCAATGTCATGTTTGTCACGACAGCAAACCAAGTGGGGGCAATTCCCGCACCGTTACGTGACCGGATGGAGATGATCCATATTGCCGGTTATACGGAAATAGAGAAACAAGCCATTGCTACCGATCATTTGTTGCCAAAACAAATTAAGGTACATGGGTTAACGAAAAGTGACGTGCAGATCCGCGAACAAGCGCTCATGAAAGTTGTCCGTTACTATACACGCGAAGCGGGCGTCAGAAATTTAGAGCGAAGCATCGCAACGCTTTGTAGAAAAGCGGCTAAACAGATCGTAGCCGGAGAGAAAAAACGTGTCATTATTACCGAGAGTATCGTTGAGGATATGCTTGGGAAACCGAAGTTTCGATATGGGATGGCAGAAGAAGAAGACCAGATCGGTGCAGCTACTGGCTTGGCGTACACAGCTGCAGGTGGCGACACGCTATCCATCGAAGTGTCATTGGCGAAAGGAAAAGGAAATCTCACGTTGACCGGTAAACTTGGAGATGTCATGAAGGAGTCCGCCCGAGCGGCGTTTAGTTACATTCGTTCGAAAGCAGATGAATTTGGCATTGATGAGCGGTTTCATGAAAAATATGATATTCACATTCATGTACCCGAAGGGGCGACACCAAAAGACGGTCCTTCTGCAGGAATCACAATGGCTACAGCTCTGTTATCGGCATTGACGGGCCGGCCTGTGAAGAAGGAAGTCGGAATGACAGGCGAAATGACGTTGCGCGGACGTGTACTACCCATTGGTGGTCTGAAAGAAAAGTCGATGAGTGCGCATCGTGCCGGTCTCAAGAAAATTATTATTCCTCATGATAATGTAAAAGACTTAGACGATGTGCCAGAAAGTGTGAAAGAAGCCGTCGAGTTTGTCGATGTGACGAGCTTTGATGAAGTTGTAAAGCATGCGTTGGGAGAGAAAGATGAACGTAAATAAAGCAGAATTAAAGATCAGTGCCGTTGGTCCAGACCAGTATCCAACTGGAGACTTCCCTGAACTCGCCTTTGCAGGGAGGTCCAATGTTGGGAAATCATCATTTATTAATACGATGACAAAGCGCAAAAAGCTCGCGTACACTTCTCAGCAACCAGGTAAAACAAAGACATTGAATTTCTTCAATATTAACGACGTCTGTTATTTTGTTGATATTCCAGGGTATGGTTATGCGAAGGTGTCCAAAAAAGAACGCGCGGCGTGGGGAAGAATGATTGAGGAATACTTAACGACGAGAGATAAGCTAAGAGGAGTCGTGTTGCTCGTCGATGCTAGGCACGATCCTACGAACGACGACCTTTTGATGTATGATTGGTTGAAGCATTATGAGGTTCCGATTTTGTTAGTACTCACGAAGATTGATAAGATTAATAAAACCCAACGAACAAAGCATATAAAGAACATTTTAGACATCATTGAACTTCATGAAGAAGACCGATATGTTGCATTTTCTTCAGAAACTGGTGATGGCAAAGACCAAGCTTGGAAAGAAATTCGTCGCTTATTACAAGTTTGACGTTCGGGGCACAATGAATCTCACTTGAGCATTGTGCCTTTCGTTGTATTCCTTGATTCTTTACATGGAATGGGCGAATTTGGCTACAATACTAAAGAGAACTTGTCGAAATGAGCAGTTCTGTTGAACGAAGGTTAGAAGTGTGTTCTAATGGAAAAGATGAAGATACTCATTACCGTGTCGTTTCAGAGGTTGTTCACATTTTCGTGCATTCAGACGCATGGCTGCCATGTTACAATATAAATAGAGAATTAGGCTCGTGTAACGATCATTAGTAGAGAAGAAGCAGAGCTTTATCATTGGGGGTGGAGACGAAATATGCATATTATTGTTGCTAGCATCGACTATAAAAGTGCCCCTGTCGATTTGCGGGAACAATTCGCGTTTGATGAAGAAGAATTACCTAAAGCTCTCCACATGTTAAGAGACATGAAGAGTATTTTGGAATGCACGATTATTTCTACGTGTAACCGGACGGAGATTTATGCCGTTGTTGACCAATTGCACACGGGTCGACATTTCACAAAGAAGTTTATCGCGCAATGGTTTGATGTTCAGCAAGAAATCTTTCAGCCGGTGTTAAACATCCGAGAAAACGATGAAGCCATCGAGCACTTATTACGTGTATCTTCAGGGCTTGAATCGATGATTCTTGGTGAAACACAGATTCTTGGACAAGTGAAATCAAGCTTCTCCCTGGCCCAAAAGAACGATGCAACGGGGACGGTATTTAATCAGTTGTTTCGTCAAGCGGTCACGTTTTCAAAACGAGCACATGCAGAGACAGCCATTAATGATAACCCAGCGTCCATTAGCTATGCAGCTGTTGAGCTAGGAAAGCAAGTGCTCGGGAATTTATCGGACAAACATGTTCTTATTTTAGGCGCAGGGAAGATGAGCGAATTGACAGCGAAGCACCTTGAAGCAAATGGTGCGGCAAGTATTACAGTGATGAATCGTACATTTGAACGAGCACGAGAACTCGCAAACAACATGAGTGCTCAAGCTAGAGACATTGAAGAACTGCACGAGTGTTTAAAAGAAGCAGACATTCTCATCTCATCAACGAGTGCCGATCAATATGTTCTGACAAAAGCCGGTGTTGAAGACACATTGTCTTTACGATCCGATCAGCCTTTGTTTATGGTCGATATCGCGGTTCCCCGTGACTTGGACCCAGAGCTGGGTACGATGAACGGTGTGTTTCTTTATGACATCGATGACTTGGAAGGCATTGTTGCAGCCAATATGGAAGACCGAAAGGAAGCAGCAACTCAAATTGAGCGCATGATTCAACAAGAAATTGCCGATTTTAAGGCATGGATTGATACGCTTGGTGTTGTTCCTGTTATCTCTGCATTACGGGAAAAAGCACTAACCATTCAACAAGAGACGATGGAGAGCATTGAACGGAAGATGCCAGAGTTGACCTCAAGAGAAAGAAAAGTTCTTTCCAAGCATACAAAGAGTATCGTCAACCAACTTTTAAAAGAGCCGATTACTCGTGCGAAGGAAATGTCGGGGGAAGATGACCGAGAGCAATCTCTTGCCTTATTTGTTGAGATCTTCGGTTTAGAAGCAGAATTATCAGCGCTAAAAGCACGTGAACAAAAGACGTTTAGACCGTCTGCAGATCCAGTGGAAGCGACTGTCGAAACCCAACATTTAGAAGGTCGAGTGCTCCAAGAGCTTTTGCAGTATCGCTATGCAAGAGATGTCATTGTTTAGCATAGTAACACCAAAGACAACCGGAAGGCGCACCGCTTTCTGGTTGCTTTCGTGTATCCCACGAATCTAGGTAAAATGGAGGCAACATGATGAGGAAAATTGTCATTGGAACGAGAAAAAGCAACTTGGCGGTTAATCAGGCAGAATGGGTGTTAAGCCAGTTAGAATCTTTAGGGTTACCGTATGAATTTGAACTCAAAAAGATTGTAACAAAAGGAGATCGCATTCTAGATGTTACGTTATCAAAAGTAGGTGGGAAAGCTTTATTTGTGAAAGAGATTGAGCATGCGCTTCGTGAAGGCGAAGTTGACCTTGCTGTACATAGCATGAAGGATGTGCCATCTGTACTGCCTGAAGCTTTTACGCTAGCTGCTGTAACCGAACGAGAAGATCCTCGCGATGCACTGTTATCCAATAGCGGTGAGACGTTAATGGAATTACCTAGTGGGTCAGTTGTAGGAACGAGCAGTTTACGTCGACAAGCTCAGGTGCTCGCAGTTCGCCCAGATTTACAAGTACACTGGATTCGTGGAAACATTGAAACGAGAATGCGCAAGCTAAAAGAGGAGAATTTCGACGCGATCATTTTGGCTGCTGCAGGTCTTAGTCGCATGGGGTGGACGAATGAAGTCGTGACAGAATTTTTGGATCCGACATTAAGCATACCTGCCGTTGGTCAAGGTGCCCTCGGGCTTGAATGTCGAGTGGGTGATGAGGAAGTCATTACCATTCTACAGCATTTGCACGATGAGGAAGTGTCTCATACCGTCAGTGCGGAACGCTCATTTCTAAGAAATGTTGAAGGTAGCTGTACGGTTCCAGTTGCAGCCCATGCAACGATGAATGAAGATCGGCAACTTACATTGACGGCATTGATCGCTTCTACGGACGGAAAAACCTTGCTCAAAGAAGAACTCACCGGAGATGATCCCGAGCAATTGGGGAAAACCGCAGCAGCGAACCTCTTTGAACGTGGGGGGAAAGAAATACTTGAACAAGTACGTGCAGAGCAGGGAGAATCTTGAGCCGAGCCGTTATCGTCACGAGAGGAAAAAAAGAAGGGGAGAAAGACAATCTCGTTCAAGCAATTGAACAGGTTGGGATCGCAGCTTGTCACTTTCCTCTCGTTGAGTTACAACGCCTACATACAGAGCAGCGTCTTCCTAATCCAACGGAGATAGATAGAATCATTTTTACGAGTGCCAATGCCGTTTCGTTTTTCCTACAACAGGTTGAGTTGGATTATACGGCTGTAAAGGTTGCTGCCGTAGGTAAGAAAACAAGTCGAGCGGCTGAACAAGCAGGGTTTACTGTTGATGTTGTTGCAAGTGTGGGCAATGAAAATGCCGAAGGCCTGTTAGAAGTGTTACGAAAGAAGCTACTACCTGGAGAGCGGATACTTTTTCCAAAAAGCAAGCAAGCTCGACTCATGTTGGAACAAGAGCTCCAACGTTTTGCTGTGCATGTGCAGGCGGTTTCTGTTTACGAAACCGTTGCCACGCATGCAGAAATGGACGTTTGGCGCCAACATGTTCATCATCCTGTCGTCTTTACAAGTCCAAGTGCAGTATCTGCTTATGAGCAGATGATGAGCCATATGAAAATCATCCCGGCAAAAACGATCGCCTTTGTCATCGGTCCGGTTACTGAACAAAGGGCGTTACGAACGGGTTTTTCTAAAGTAATTGCAGCACCACAAGCAACATTTGAAAGTTTAGCTACAACGATTTGTACGTATTTGAATAGGGAGGGTTCACAGTGAGTGAGATGAGTTTTGACAGACATCGGCGTCTAAGAAGCAGTGAAACAATGCGGGGTATGGTACGAGAAACGCGTATTGAGAAAGACGATCTCATCTATCCGATTTTTGCAGTGGAAGGCAGTGATGTTCGCAAAGAAGTTCCTTCAATGCCCGGAGTGTTCCACTATTCGTTGGACCGATTAGATGATGAAATCGATGAGATTGTGAACTTAGGAATTTCATCAATCATCTTGTTCGGTGTACCCGCCCATAAAGATGATGTCGGCAGCCAAGCCTATGCAGAAGAAGGAATTGTTCAGCGAGCCATTCGTCAAGTGAAGGAGCGGCATCCACACCTCGTTGTCATTGCCGACACGTGTTTGTGTCAGTATACTGATCACGGGCATTGTGGTGTCATTCATGAAGGTGAAGTGTTAAATGATGAATCCCTGCGGTTGTTAACGGAAACCGCTGTATCTCAGGCACGCGCAGGTGCTGATATCATTGCCCCATCCAACATGATGGACGGATTTACAAAAGCGATTCGAGAAGGTCTTGATGAAGCAGGTTATGCAGATCGTGCACTCATGGCTTATTCCGTCAAGTACGCCTCAGCATTTTATGGTCCATTCCGAGATGCGGCACACAGTTCACCAGCATTTGGAGATCGCAGAACGTACCAAATGGACCCGGCAAATCGCTTAGAAGCGATGCGCGAAGCAGCATCTGATGAGCGAGAAGGTGCTGACTTCTTTATCGTCAAGCCGGCGCTATCCTATCTTGATGTGATGCGAGACATTAAAAATCAGACGAATTATCCAGTCGTTGCTTACAACGTATCAGGTGAATATTCGATGATCAAAGCTGCGGCTCAAAATGGCTGGCTAGATGAGAAAGAAACGGTTCAAGAGAAATTAGTCAGCATGAAGCGTGCAGGTGCTGATCTTATTATTACGTATTTCGCAAAAGACATGGCCAGATGGATTAATGAAAGGAGTTCATAATGCGTACATTTAACAATTCAAAACAAGCGTATGAAAAAGCAAAACCAATTATGCCAGGAGGGGTAAGCAGCCCTGTACGTGCATACAGCTCGGTCGGAATGGACCACGGCATTTACATGAAGAGTGGGAGCGGTGCACGCATAACTGACCTCGATGATCAGACATACATCGATTACGTACTGTCATGGGGGCCGTTGTTGCTCGGTCATGCTGATCCGGTTGTCGTTGAACACCTTAAAAAGACAACAGAGCTCGGCACCAGTTTCGGGGCGTCTCATACGATGGAGACAGAGCTTGCGGAACTCGTTATCGACCGCGTTCCTTCTGTTGAAATGGTGCGGTTCGTCAACTCTGGTACAGAGGCGACGATGAGTGCACTACGCTTAGCTCGTGGGTATACGGGCAGAAACAAGATTGTCAAAATGGAAGGGAACTACCACGGACACGGTGATTCGTTACTCATTAAAGCCGGTTCTGGTGTGGCGACACTTGGACTTCCTGATAGCCCAGGAGTACCCGAAGGTACTGCCTCCAATACACTCACCGTCCCTTACAACGACTTGGACAGCTTGCAGCTCGTGTTTGAAAAATACGGCGATGACATTGCAGCAGTGATTCTTGAGCCTGTGGCTGGGAACATGGGTGTCGTCTTGCCAGAGGAAGGGTTTTTACAAGGCGTTCGTCACATGACTGAAGAGTACGGAAGTCTGTTGATTTTCGATGAAGTGATGTCGGGTTTCCGAGCAGGTTTCCATTCTGCTCAAGGTAGATTCTCTGTTACACCTGATTTGACTACGCTCGGCAAAGTCATTGGTGGGGGATTGCCGGTCGGTGCCTATGGCGGTAAAAAAGAAATAATGGAGCAAGTAGCGCCAAGTGGCCCAATCTATCAGGCAGGAACACTGTCTGGAAATCCTCTCGCGATGACCGCAGGATATATGACACTTTCTCAAGTGACACCTGAGCACTATGAAGAATTTGAAAGAAAAGGGGCACGTTTAGAAGAAGGAATTACTGAAGCCGCAAAGAAACATGGCATCTCGGTCACGTTTAACCGTGCAGGCTCGATGGTTGGGTTATTCTTTAACGACAGCCCAGTCGTTGATTTTAACACCGCGAAATCATCAAATGTTAAGCAGTTTGCCGCGTATTTCAGAGAAATGTTGCAAGAAGGTATTTCAATTGCACCGTCACAATTTGAGGGCATGTTTTTGAGTACGCAGCATACTGATGAAATGATTGAAGAAACGATTGCAGCTGCTGAACGAGCATTATCAAGAATCTAATGTGTATCCTACGATTTTAAAAAGACGCCAAAAGCGAACAGCTTTTGGCGTCTTTTTAACGTGAGCAGCCGTAGGTTTATGAACATATTTTCCGAGTTGGTGACATACGTTGATAGCGTACTGGCTAAATCTGTAGTGATATTCCCACCGTCTTGTAAAAAGGGTTGGATATACGGGAAGGGTCACAATGTTTCGTGAGTAAAAGTCGGGATGACAATCAGTGAACGGCTAGGCAGAGAAAGATTACGTTGAGTAGAAAAGGAGGAGCTGACTGTGAGCCAAGAACAGCCATCTGCGTTAACGTTTAACCTTGAAGAATCGGTATGGCTAGACCAGGGCGAGAGAATCCAAACCATCCTAGGGCTGGAGCTTGAACCTGAATTAACAATTCAAGAAGATGATCATCAAGTGAGCATTAAAGGGGGGTTGCACCTACTCGGTCAGTATGTTCCGTTTGATCAAAACGAGAGCTTTGAAGACTATGAAGGTGGGGGTGTTCCCCAAAGAATCGACAGCGTGCGAACGACGGAAAATGGCGAACGTGAAATCAAGCATTTCTTTCCGATTGAAGTTTCCATTCCGTTAAATCGGATCCAAAGTGTCGAAGAGTTGTATGTTCAAGTAGATAGCTTTGATTATGATCTTCCGGAACCGAGCTGCATCCAACTGGCAGCGGATGTTACGATTACGGGCATGATTGATGAGCATCAAGATGCAAAAGCTGAAAAGACGATTGCATCACCGCCTGAGCCATTTCCGAGGTTTACTCATGAAGTAAAAGTACCGGAGGAAGAATACGCTGAAGAGCGTTATGAAGAAGAAGAGGAAGAAGAAAACGATGTTACTCATGAATCATGGTCATCTGAGCTTGATGAAGACGTTGAAGAACTAGAAGAAGAGCCTTTCGCCCGAGATGAAGTGAAGTCCTACTACGATGCGCAAGAAGTAGCAGATGAGGATACAGATCGTATTGAGCACACTGCTTTTGTGGACGATCATAATTCAAATGATGATGAGTCGACCGAAGAGGCAGAAGAAGAACAACGGACCGGAGTGGAAGAAGAAAAAGAAGATGTCCACTTGAATTTGAATAGTCATCGTGCCCAAGAAGAGCCTTCTCATGACAGCGCTGTACGATACAGCAGAGAGCCGTTAGATGAGGAGCCTGAAGATCATCATGAGGAAGATGTGGAAGAAGAGCCACAAAAGCCTGAAAAAAGAAGAGAGAACGCGTTATACCTTACAGAGATGCTTGAAAAAGGGGATCGGGAGACGTTCACCAAGATGAAAATGTGCATCATTCAAGATAATGAATCGTTAGACACGATTGCTGAGCGGTACGGGTTTTCCGTTCAACAACTTTTAAGGTGGAACAATATGGACATGAATCATGTTGAAGCTGGTGAAATTATTTACATTCCGGTGCAAGCTCAACATGAATGATCAGGCGTGGCGTGCGGCCGTACGCACCATTGTTGACCGTCCGTCCGACTGGCAGTGGGTGAGTGACCGCGTAATAAAAGTTGACCATCCGGACGGTCCTATGGCGATGAAGCGATGGGACCGAACGCCCGGAGAACGAGATACGTTCTTGCAACATTTACGTTACGGTGAACGTTCAGGCATTCAAGGGATTATCCCCCTCATGACAAGTACGCGAGGGGATTTTCCTGTTTTTGAAGCTGAAGGCTATGATTATTATTTAGAACCTTGGGTAGAAGAACAAACACTCACATCCCCACCATCCAAAGAGCTAAGATTATTATCTGTTCTTGCAGCGAATCATAAGATCTCTGAAAATGAGCAAACCATTGAAGAGGGTGCCTTGGAGGAATACGAGCAAGAAGTTGATTTCATATGGAATCAACAGCGTCTTCATATGGAACAGTTGGCAGACCAACTTGAGCAGTCTCGATTCATTTCTCCATTCACGATGACGTATTTGCATGCCGGTCCATTTTTGGAACGAATGTTCCAATCTGGGAAAAGTGGATTTCAAAATTGGGCTCGTCACGTGAAGGAAAAAGAAACGTATCGGTTTGTCTTTTGTCACGGAAAACCTTCAATCGCGCACGGTTTAATTGCAGCTGATGGAAATGCATGGTGGACGAATTGGGAAGCGAGTGGACCGAATCATCCCGCATATGACCTTGCCTATTTTTATCAAGACATTGCGAGAAATCAACCGTTCCATGCGTTAGACTACCAAGCAATCGTGGGTACGTATGAGGCATATGGCCCTCTATGGGGAGAAGCAGATACGTCGTTACTAAAGGCGTTGATGCTAACGCCAACACCGATTATTGATTTTGTCGAACAATATCGAGCCAATCCTCAAAGCTATGCGGAGCACCAGTGGACGGCAATGCTAGAACTGCGTTTGAATGCACTAAGATACGGCGCAGAGCTAGTGAAGTGGAAAGAAGACCAAGAAGCAGCCATGAGACAAAGCGCAACGTAGTCTCGTGGCTGTTTTTTTGGCAAGAGGTGGGTGAGTTAGTGATTGCTCACAAACACCTCAAGCTTTATAAAATTTGGGGATTCTTAGGAGAAGGGTGATCTAGATCACCCTCGAAACAATCTATATAGAATGAACTTAATATCTTCCTGATTTGCGCTGTTGGGACTTGCTTTCCACTGCAGGGGAACTCTTGTACTCTGGAGTACAACCATCGGCTCCAGAGGTGCCGATGGTAAGCCGTACGTTCGTCTCGTCAGTCTCTGTGACAGAAAAGGGTCTTAGAATTTCTTACGCCAAGCGAATGGAATGGAGGTTTGATGTAGTTATAACATCAAGTGCTAGTAAATTTCTTTAGTGCAACGTATATAGATTACAAAATGATCATATACCCCAACTGGATGTTGAATGATTTTTTCCATAATCTTATTCTCGTAACACGAGGTAGTCATACTTAAACCGGATGTCCGTAATGACCCATCCGGTTTTTCGGTGATCTGTTTTTATAGGCAGAAGCATAAATGTATCTATTTTTGGAAATACCAGAAAGCACAAGCAAGAATAATGAGTATTAACACATCAATAAACGTGGCAAAAAACAACAAACGTAGCAACTGAAAGCAGATGATCGGAAGCAAGATTTGAGCAGCTGCCGCACGCCATTTATACACCCATGGTGGTCGTTTCTTTTTTCCGTACGGGTATTGCGGGGGCGGACTATAATATCTGGGCATTAGCACACCCCTTCCTTAGTTTTTACTCTATCCTATGCCTGCAAAACAAATCAGTCACCAATGTTGTTGACGAATGGTAAAGGCATCGGTACAATAAATACACAAACTGAATCCTCAACATGCGAAGAATGGAAGTAGTATGCGCACATCCTCATACAGAGAAGGGACCCATGGCTGGAAGGTCCCCCGCCAGGATAGGGCAGAAGTCGTCCATGAGCAGATCCTTTGAATGACCATAGTAGAAGGAATACGTTAACTTACGTTACAGTTGCTGAGAGTATGAACGATTATTGTTCATAAATAAAGGTGGTACCGCGAGCCCTTCGTCCTTTTCATAAGGAGAAGGCTTTTTTTTATTCAAAAAAAGGAGGACGTACAATGACTGAAGAGAAAAACATGGCAACGAAGTATGACCCGAAACAAACCGAGTCAAAATGGTATCCTTACTGGATTAACAATGGCTTTTTTGAAGCTACTCGAGATGGTGAAAGAAAGGGAGATCCCCACTCGATCGTCATCCCCCCACCGAATGTAACTGGACGGTTGCATTTAGGGCATGCGTGGGACGTGACTTTACAAGACATTATTGCTCGTCAGAAACGGATGGAAGGCAAGGACATGCTGTGGCTACCGGGAATGGACCACGCAGGCATTGCAACGCAGTCCAAAGTCGAACAGAAACTAAAAGAAGAAGGCCGATCTCGAAGAGAAATGGGCAGAGAAAAGTTTCTTGATGTGTCTTGGCAGTGGAAGGAAGAATATGCAGACTTTATTCGAGAACAATGGTCCACGCTCGGTTTGTCATTAGACTACACGAGAGAGCGATTTACATTAGATGAAGGATTGTCCGATGCGGTAAAAGAAGTGTTCGTTCGTTTATATGAGAAAGGGCTCATCTATCGCGGTAAATACATCATTAACTGGGACCCATCTGCTCAAACAGCGCTTTCAGACATTGAAGTAGAGTACAAAGAAGTAGAAGGCGCTTTTTATCACATGCGTTACCCGTTAAAAGACGAAGAAGGATACATCGAAGTCGCTACGACGCGACCAGAGACGATGCTTGGAGATACAGCAGTTGCGGTACACCCAAGAGATGAACGCTACAAACATTTAATTGGAAAAACCGTTATCTTGCCGATCGTTCAACGTGAAATACCGATTATTGCTGATGAATATGTTGATCGTGAATTTGGTTCGGGAGCGGTAAAGATCACACCAGCTCATGACCCGAATGATTTTGAAATTGGAAATCGTCATGAACTGCCTCGTGTTCTCGTCATGGATGAAGCTGGGCAAATGAATGAAAATGCTGGAAAATATCAAGGTTTAGATCGATTCGAATGCCGCAAACAAATCGTGAAGGATTTACAAGCTGACGGCATATTGTTTGACATTGAGCAACACCTGCACTCTGTCGGTCATTCAGAACGAAGTGGCGCTGTCGTTGAACCTTATCTTTCGACCCAATGGTTTGTAGATATGAAACCTCTCGCTGAAGCTGCCATGAAGCTGCAAGCAGATGCAGATGATAAAGTCACATTTGTGCCGGAGCGGTTTGAACGCACGTATATGCAATGGCTCGAAAACATCCGAGATTGGTGTATTTCTAGACAGCTTTGGTGGGGACATCAAATTCCTGCGTGGTACCATAACGAAACAGGTGAACTGTACGTAGGAAAAGAAGCACCAGCGGATCTTGAAAACTGGACACAAGATGAAGATGTGTTGGATACGTGGTTTAGTTCAGCATTGTGGCCGTTCTCAACAATGGGCTGGCCAGATGAGGAAGCAGAAGACTTAAAACGATTCTATCCGACAAATGTGCTTGTAACTGGATATGACATCATCTTCTTTTGGGTATCAAGAATGATCTTCCAAGGGCTAGAATTTACCGGTGAACGGCCGTTTAAGGATGTTCTTATTCATGGATTGGTTCGTGATGCAGAAGGACGGAAGATGAGCAAATCCCTCGGGAACGGTGTTGATCCGATGGACGTTGTCGAACAATACGGAGCGGATGCACTCCGGTTCACGCTTGCGACAGGCACATCACCAGGAAATGACCTTAAATTTCAATGGGATAAAGTAACGGCAAACTGGAACTTTGGCAATAAGATTTGGAATGCGTCGCGATTTGCGCTCATGAACATGGAAGGCTTTACGTATGAGGACATTGACCTCACACAAGTCAACGCTACGCACGACCGTTGGATTCTTGCAAAGTTACAAAAGACGATCGCTGATGTTACACGTTTAATGGATCGTTATGAGTTTGGTGAAGCCGGAAAGATGCTCTACAACTTCATTTGGGACGATGTGTGTGATTGGTATATCGAAATGGCGAAACTTCCGCTCTATGGAGACGTTGAAGAAGATAAACAAACGACGCGTTCTGTGCTCGCGCATGTGTTGGACCAAACGCTTCGCTTGCTTCATCCGTTTATGCCATTTATTACTGAAGAGATTTGGCAGCACCTGCCACACAAGGGTGACTCCATTACGATTGCTGAGTGGCCTAAAGCAGAGGCAACGTGGGTGGACGAAGAAGCATTCACAGACATGGAACTTTATCAATCAATCATCCGCACCGTTCGCAACACACGTAGAGAAATGGACGTTGCGCCGAGAAAGCCGATTCCTTTGCATATGAAGCCAAGTTCAGAAGCGTCTGCAGAACAATTACAAAGAGGCGTTCATTATTTGGAACATTTCTGTTCGCCAGAAGAACTGAAGATTGATCGGTCATTAGTCGCGCCAGAACAATCGATTTCGCATGTTTTGTCGGGGTTAGAACTTTATATTCCGCTTGCTGGCTTAATTAATGTTTCTGAAGAATTGGCCCGCCTGCAAGGAGAGAAGAAGAAACTTGACGGAGAAGTGAAGCGACTGGAGGGCAAGCTCACAAATGAGAAGTTTGTAAGCAATGCCCCGGAACAAGTGGTTGCTGCTGAACGAGAAAAGAAAGCCGATTACGAAATGAAACGAGAAAAAGTGATTGAACGATTAAAAGAGATTGAGAAACTCGCACAATAGCGAGTTGGAGGGCAGATGTTGATGAACACCTTTGATCAGGTTATGGACTGGCTACAAAGCGCACGTAAGTTTGGCGTCAAGCCAGGGCTGGATCGTATGGAGCTCGTGTTATCCACCCTCCAGCACCCAGAGAAGAAGCTCCGATGCATCCATATTGGGGGAACAAATGGAAAAGGTTCTACCGTTACGTATCTTAGGAATATCTTGCAAACTGCAGGATATTCCGTGGGTACATTTACTTCTCCATATGTAGTGCGGTTTGAAGAACGGATTAGTTTAAATGGGGAACCCATTCATCAAGATGACTTTGTCCGGGCAGCACAAACGGTCCGGGATGCGATTGAACAAACGGATGACCCATTTGGACCGGCAACGGAGTTCGAAATTCTTACGTTAATTTCTTTCGTCTATTTTGAGTCGGTCGCTCCTGATTTTGTCATTTATGAAGTGGGTTTAGGTGGCAGATTGGATTCGACCAATGTCATCTTTCCTCGCGTAAGTGCGATAACGAATGTCGGGATGGACCATATGCACATTTTAGGAGATCACGTAGAAGCGATCGCGAATGAAAAGGCAGGCATTATTAAACCTCGAGTTCCTTTCATCACGTCAGTCACCGACGAGCCGTCTCTTGAAGTCATTAAAAAGAAAGCGGCAGATCTGTCCGCTCCGATTACTCGTTTAAACGATCATTTTCATGTGACACACGTGACGACCGAAGAAGAAGGCTCAACGTTTTCACTGCGTGTCCAAGATCAAGAACTTCTTCATTTACGCATCTATATGCGAGGGCGGCACCAGGTTGACAATGCTGCTCTTGCTGTTTCGATCGCGCTTGAAATTCAAAAAATGGGACATCAGGTTTCGGAAGAGGCCATTAAGAGCGGTCTCATTCAGTCGATGTGGCCTGGCCGATTGGAGAAAGTAAAGGACAAGCCGTTTACCCTCATTGACGGAGCCCATAACCCTGAAGGAATTGAAAGCCTTGTTCGTTATATGCAACCATTCGCAAAAGAACGACCGATCCATGTGATCGCAGCGGTGACAAAAGAAAAAGATGTAAACGAAATGTATGCACCTCTCCTTTCATTACAGCCGGCGTCTTTCATACTCACCTCCTTTAATCATGAGCGTTGTGCCAACCCGATAGAAGTGGCTGAAACGATGTCCTATTCAGGCATCACTGTTGAGCTGGATAATCAAAAAGCTTACAACAATGTTAAACGTGTTGCGAAAGAAACAGACGTGATTTTAATTACAGGTTCATTGTTTTTTATTTCTGAGATGCGTGCGTTTCTGACAAAATAAAAGATTTGCTGTCGATAGAAGGAATGTTACTGTCGATGGCGAATCTTATTTATTGTGGCAGTGTTTAATCGGTCGTTGGTAATGGAAAGGAACTGAATTGATTTTTTTTGGATTGATTGGTTTTATCTTTGGTTCATTTTTTTCTGTAGTTGCCGTACGCATACCTAGAGGACTGTCCATTTCTTGGCCACGCTCTCATTGCCCTTTTTGTAAGCGTACACTCCGAATGACTCATTTGATCCCCGTGTTTTCATACGTTTTTCAAAAAGGTAGGTGTTCACATTGTAAACAACCGATCTCGATAATGTATCCATGTACAGAACTCATAACGGGAGCGTTATTTGCTAGCGCATTTCTCATTTTTGGTGTTTCTACGCAACTCCTCTTTTCGATTGTCGTCATTTCCCTCTGTATCATCGTCGTGTTGACAGATCTCCTTTATTTACGAATCCCTAACAAAATTGTCGTGTTTTTTGGATTGATATTTCTCGTATACCGCCTCTTCATCGAACCTCTTTCTCCTTGGTATGATCCGCTCCTCACAGCATTTCTTTGTTTTTTGTTTCTGTTTGCTGTACTCGCTTTGTCAGGCGGAGGAATAGGCGGTGGCGATGTGAAGCTGTTTATGATTCTTGCATTGGCGCTTGGCAGCTCGATGTTTATCCTCGTCTTCTTTTTGTCGACACTGTTTGGCACAATGACAGGTATTGTGCGAAAAGGGAAAACGAAACATTATCCTCTAGCGCCTAGCATTTCCGTAGCTGTGCTCCTTACTTTATTTGCTTACGACTGGGTCTGGGAAGGAATGGACCGTGCTTTGTCATTCATTGTCAGTTATTCCTTGTATTGAACTGACAGGAATCTTCAAGGTTTGTCCTTTTCATATGATAACCTTGTCCTCATATTAATACCTTCAAGGTAGGGAGGTTCATATGGGACAAGACCGGGGGAAAATGACGTTTACGTTTCAGAATGAGAATGAAAAGAAGAAGGATGAGCCTGGAACATCAAAAAAGAAAGACAATGAACATAACACGAGCGAGCATGCGAAGACGAATCGCTCATCATCCAAAGAAGAGATTGCGCGAGGCGATTCCCAAGATGTAAAAACGAATAAGAAGTCGGCGAACAATGATCAAGGCGCGCCGGAAGCAGCAAAGAAGAAAGGTGAAAATCACAAAACGAGCGCACATGCGAAGACGAACAGCTCATCACTAAAAAAAGAGCCTGGGAAAGACAGCGATCAAGCTGTACCAACAAATGAGAAATCGGGGAAGAGTAACGAAGGCGAGCGAGTGACATCCGAGGGATTACTTCCAGCTGTGCGTACGCCAGAAGCTTCAAAAGAAACAATACACGCAGCAGAAACATCAAAATCTGAAGAGATAGAAAAAAAGCCCGTTTCTTCTTCCTCTAACCATGAAACAGTGGATGTAGTACAAAAGAAAAACGAGTGGGAGCAAAAAGGAGCACAAGAAACGACGAGTAAAAAAGCACCTGGTTTACCCTTTCATCGCAAAAAGAAACCTTCAGGTTCCGGTGGTCCAAAACGAAAAGGGCATGGTTTTGACCGTGTGAAATTCATCGGACTCATTGCAGCAGCTCTATTACTCGGAGTGGTGTTTGGTTTACCCTTATTGCAAATTGTGACGTCCTCTTCCCCTACTGATTCGGCAGAAGAAGTGATGGGGACAGCAGAAGAGGGCGGAGCGACAACGTCTGTTGGAGACGAAGTAACGTGGGCACCTCTAGAAGTTGACGTTGTACAAGCGGGAGCTTTTTCTAGTATGGAAGCAGGCGAAGATGTGCAGCGACAACTTGTGAGCGCTGGTCACCCGGCTGTGTTGCACGATGCCACAGACAGTGAATACATCTTTTTGTATGTCGGTATGACTGAAGCAAATCAAGCTGAGCAAGACCTTATGCCAGAATTCGAAGCAAATGGAATGGATGTGTACGTCAAACAACTTCAGATTGAGCCAGAAAGTGACTCAATCGACCCAACAGTGACAGCAGCAGCCAATCTATTACAAAGTGAAATTGAAGCATCTATCGGGACGGGTGTGGAGGCACCTGAGCCGCTTACCGAAGAGGTGCAAACGGTCATTTCTAACTCAACACAGTCAGGAGAACAAGTTCTTGAATCTTATGAATCACTGCAAAACAACCCAGATGATCATGCAGAATGGATGCAATTTGTTCTCGATTATGAGCGATGGGTACAAGAGTTGTGACATAATAGGAGCCACCGATCATAAAAGGAGTGCTCCCTATGACCAATCAATTAATTCTAGCTTCCTCATCACCAAGGCGGGTCGCGTTGTTACAAAGTGCCGGCTACACGTTTACCCAACACACACGCCCGGTTGATGAGGAGTTTCAGCCTAACAAATCCCCTGCAGAGAACGCGGTGAGCTTAGCGAAGAAGAAAGCGTTCGTGTTTCAAGAAGACATGTCGAAAGACGAAGTGATCCTCTCCGCAGATACGGTTATCGCTTTAGATGGGGAACCGATTGGCAAACCGAAAGATGAACGCGATGCTGTTGACATGCTTTCGCTCCTGTCCAAGACACCTCATCAAGTCATCACAGGAGTGGCTTTGGCCACTACCGATAGTGTCCGCACATTCCACGCCGAGACAAAAGTGACATTTTACCCGCTCACAGACGAACAGATCGACATGTATGTACGCACAGGTGAGCCGTTAGACAAAGCCGGAGGGTATGGAATTAATGGCCTGGCTGCTCTATTTATTAAAGAAATTGTTGGCGATTATTATAACGTTGTTGGTCTGCCATTATCTCGTCTCAGGCAAGAGCTTGAACATGTCAACATTTACCCCGATTGGTTAAATTCAAATCTGAAGAGGTGAGCCCTTGCTGCCCCCCGAAGTAAAATTACCCGTGAATGAGATGCCCCGTGAACGATTAGTCAGAGAAGGACCAGACAAGCTGTCCAATCAAGAGTTGTTAGCCATACTCCTTAGAACTGGGAGTCGCGGAGAAACTGTTCTCGACCAAAGTCAGCGTCTGCTCACTTCATTTGGTGGTCTCCTACAACTAAAGGATGCCACGGTCGAAGAACTGCAAGCTGTTCGTGGTATCGGCTTCGTAAAAGCAATTGAAATCCGCGCAACATTAGAGCTAGCAAAACGTATCCATACGATGAATACAAAAGAGAAGTGGATCATTTCTGGCCCTGAAGATGTGACCGAGCGGGTCATGGAAGAGATGCGTTTTTTGCAACAAGAACATTTTATTGCTCTCTACCTGAATACGAAAAACCAAGTAATGCACAAACAAACGTTATTTATTGGCGGGCTAAACTCTAGCATTGTCCATCCAAGAGAAGTATTTAAAGAAGGAATTCGGCGTTCAGCCGCATCGATGATCTGTTTGCACAACCATCCTTCTGGTGATCCTTCCCCAAGTAAAGAAGATATTCAAGTAACAAAACGGCTCGTTGATTGTGGGAATATCATTGGCATTCCCGTGTTGGATCATATCATTATTGGCGACCAATGTTACGTAAGCTTACGTGATCTCGGCGGGGTATTTGACTCTGTGAACCCATGAGCGTAACAGCCCAAACGTTTGAGCAATCAAACGTTTGGGTTTTTTATGTAAACGAGTGTATACCCATAGCGGGAGCGGATAAGCATCTACATAGGATAAACTTTACATTTTCCAAATTGCACGGTTTGTTGTTGCTTTCCACTGCAGGCGGATGCTTGCACTCCATAGTACAAGTGCAACATCGGTGGCGAAACATCTGCCACCGTGTTTTCTATGCACTCCATAGTACAAGTGCAACATCGGTGGCGAAACATCTGCCACCGTGTTTTCTATGCAGTCCAGACTACAAGTGCAACATCGGTGGTCTGAGTACGCCCACCGTGTTTTCTATGCACTTCAGAGTACAAGGGCGACATCGGTTCACGTTTTTGCCTCCTGGCTACGGTGTGTGGAAAGAAGGCCAAATGCCCCATATATTCATTAATGTGACACTTGAGAAAGAAAAATCATGATTTTAAATGTGAATGCGCACATAAAAGGTGTCAACTGTCACAAATATTGCGATTTGTGACAGTTGCGTGCCGAAAGTGCCCGATTTGAGGGCTGGATTGTCACATACGTGACCGGCCATCACATTCTTGTGCCAGGTGGTGGGCCTTGGTCACAACTATTCACCCTTCGGCAAACGTTTTTCGTGTTGCCCGCAACCCTTGCAGTGACGAACAAAGATCGGCAACGAAGCTGTCGAAGTGCAACGAGATGAATTTCAACAGACAATATGCAAGCACACATCCGCAAAGACCCATCTCGGTCATCCGATTCAATGAATTTCTTTCGTTCAACTTATATAGCTCAAAGTACTTATCTACGTTCCCTACGTTTAGCCAAAATTAGCGAGGTTTCTTAGGGAACGTTACGTTCCTGCAAAAGTCCTTAGCTTCTTTTTCGATTGTGACGAATTGAGGAAATTTATGAAAGCTGTTTTTACCGCTATGTTTTTAGGTAAAAATTGCGTATAATGAGTAAGGGAAATTTAGATCTAGATATGGGTCTTAGTTGTAAAAAAATACGTAATGAAGATACCGAAATTGTAACGAGACGATGATATAAAACGACGAATCAATTGAAGGTAATGAAGGGAGATACATAGATGTTTGGTGGTTTTTCTAAGGATTTAGGCATTGACTTGGGGACAGCGAATACGCTTGTATATGTAAAAGGAAAAGGGGTTGTTGTTCGTGAACCTTCAGTTGTAGCAACGCGTTCAGACAACCAACAAATTGAGGCTGTCGGTAATGACGCCAAAAATATGATTGGACGTACACCGGGTAACATTGTTGCGATTCGACCGATGAAAGACGGTGTAATTGCCGATTTTGATACGACCGCGACAATGATGAAATATTTTATACGTCAAGCACAACGGAACCGTTCTGTTTTTACGCGTAAGCCAAATGTAATGGTTTGCGTACCATCAGGAATTACTGCAGTGGAAAAACGGGCAGTTGAAGATGCGACAAAGCAAGCAGGGGCACGAGAGGCATATACGATTGAAGAACCGTTTGCTGCAGCCATCGGTGCAGATCTACCGGTTTGGGAACCTACAGGCAGTATGGTTGTTGACATCGGCGGTGGTACGACAGAAGTTGCCATCATTTCTTTAGGCGGCATTGTCACGAGCCAGTCCATTCGTGTGGCCGGTGATGAAATGGATGAATCGATTATTCAGTATATCAAGAAGACGTACAATCTCATGATCGGTGAACGTACGTCGGAAGCATTGAAAATGGAAATTGGATCAGCAGAAAAGCAAGAAAATGTTGAATCAATGGAGATTCGTGGACGTGACCTCGTCACAGGACTTCCTAAGACGATTTCAATTGAAGCGGACGAAGTTGCACAAGCACTTGAAGATACGATCACAACGATCATAGAAACCGTGAAATCGACGCTTGAGCGCACGCCGCCTGAACTGGCTGCAGATATTATGGATCGTGGCATTGTGCTCACCGGTGGTGGGGCGATGTTAGAAGGTCTGGATAAGCGCCTAGGAGAAGAAACGAACATGCCGGTGTTGGTCGCTGAAGAACCATTAGATTGTGTGGCGCTTGGTACTGGAAGAGCTTTGGAAAACCTCCATCTATTCCGTTCAAGAGCCGGAATTACAGCAAGATCCAATCGCAAGTAAAGACGCTAGACAAGGTTGTCGGTTTTTGTAAATTACTTAAACCGGCACACCATTTATAAGCGTGTAACATATAGTTCACAAAACAATAGTGTTCAAATGGGTTTCATAGAACAAGGTAGAAGGTGTCTAGCATGCCTCATTTTTTTTCGAATAAGCGTTTAATATTACTAATGGTTGGCATTATTGTCCTTGTCATTTTGGTTGGACTTACGATGCGTGAGCGTGAGCAAGCAACAATACCGGAGCAAATTGTGCAAGATTCTGTCGGGGCAGTGCAGTCGGTTTTCCAAAGGCCTGCTTATTTTGTGCGCGGCATTTATGATGACTTTATTCATATTCTAAATGTACATGAAGAAAATGAACGGCTAAAGGAACACTTGAATGACTATGCGATGTTACGTTCAGAACTGGATGGGTTACGAGAAGAGAATGAGAGTCTTACGAGCATGTATGATGGGATGGAGAGTTTAAGTTCATTCACATCAATTCCCGCGTTAGTCATTGAGCGTCAGCCCGATCGGTGGACAGAAACCATTGGGATTAATCGTGGAACGCAGCACGGGGTTGAAGCTGATATGGCTGTCATTACCGAAGAAGGGCTCATTGGAAGAGTGCAGTATACGAGTGCCTTTACGTCACAAATTCAATTGTTATCCGACGGTGAACAAACGAACCGAGTGTCTGCTAAGGTTGCCGTTGAAGATGATGAACCGGCCATTGGTTTCATTGAAGGTTGGGACCATGAACAAGATCTGTTAATCATGCAAAAGGTTGACTCAGAAAACGAACTTGAAGTCGGTCAGTTTGTAAGTACTTCTGGTTTGGGTGGGTTATTCCCTGCCGACCTACCTATTGGTGAAATTGTCGGCGTGGAGATCGATGAGTACGGGCTTACGCAAAATGCATACATCCAGCCATCTGCAGATTATTACAATATTAATCATGTAATGGTCATCGATCGCGAACAAGGCAATCTCGAAGGGATTCAAGAAGATTTTGAGAATCTGCAAGAGGAGCAAGAAGAAGAGGAAGAAAGTGAAGGGAGTGGAGAATAATGCGTTACATTCTCCCGGTGATCGTTGCCTTCCTCTTTATTATCGAAGGAACATGGTTCCAAGTGTTTTTTCCGGCTTCTTTCGATCAAGACCTCTATTGGATGCCGCGGTTTGCTTTTGTAGCGATTGTGTTTATTTCCATTTACAGAGGTGCTGTACACGGGCTGTTTTTTGGAATCATTACTGGATTTTTTCATGATGTCGTTTATTCCTATATCATTGGAATTTACATGTTTTCTTACGGTTTGCTAGGGTATATGGCAGGTTTTAACTTCTCAGCAGTCAAATCGAGACCGATTGTTGTCTTGCTTATTATGTTAGTTGGGCTTGCTGGCTTGGAAACGCTCATTTATTTCATGTATACATGGACAGGAGTTGCGTTTGTAGGCTTTGAAGAATTTGCAACCACAAGACTGATGCCGTCATTGCTTTTAAATGGTGCGTTTGGCATTGTGATCCTTTTTCCGATGCGAAAGATCTTTCAATGGATTGAAGAAAGGGAACGTATGCAGGAAAATGTATAAAGATGTGGAATCTTATCAGTAAGGCACATAGCCATTTGGCGGTTAGCGAAGATGAAAGTACCGAGGTGAGACGGTGAAAACTACATTCCAAAAGCAGTTCGTCACGATAAAAGGGACGAAAGACGGGATTGTCATTCATTTGGATGATCAGTGCAGTTATGCTTCAATCGTGTCAGAGCTTGAAGCGAAAATTGCAGAGAATCACTCAGCCTTTGATGAGGGCAAAGACGTATCGGTACGTGTGCATGCCGGTAATCGTTATTTAAACGAGGCGCAACAAGAAGAGGTAAAGGCTCTGATTGAGCATACAGGCGTTATTGTTGTTGATGAGTTTTATAGCAACGTGATGACAATTGCCCGCGCCCAGGAAGAAAGAGAACGAGATGAGTTAACGACGTATACACGGATCGTCCGCTCGGGGCAAGTGCTTCGTGTAAAAGGAGATCTTCTCATTCTTGGCGATGTGAATCCAGGCGGAATTGTTGAAGCGGTAGGGGACGTGTACATACTCGGTTCGCTTAAAGGGATTGCTAAAGCAGGGATTAAAGGGAACGAGAACGCAGTTGTTGCTGCATCTGTTATGGTTCCATCGCAAGTGAAGATTGCTGAGCATTTGTATCTTACCGAGTCAACTCGGGCAGAACGTGCTCAAGAAATTCTTTATGCAGAGCCGAAGTACGCATGCATCGAGCATCAGGAAGAAGAGATTGTTTTTCATGCATTGAACGGTCTGGCGGCATTTCGTCGTGATCGTAAGAATAGAAGGGACTAAGGAGGATATGCTGTGGGAGAAGCAATCGTCATTACATCCGGGAAAGGCGGCGTAGGGAAGACAACAACGTCGGCAAATATTGGAACAGCATTGGCGCTGCAAGGAAAACAAGTGTGCCTCCTCGATACCGATATCGGCTTAAGAAATCTTGATGTTGTCATGGGTCTTGAGAACCGCATCATTTATGATTTGGTTGATGTATTGGAAGGTCGCTGTAAAGTTCAGCAGGCACTCATCCGAGACAAGCGTTTTGAATGTCTTCATCTACTACCAGCTGCACAAACGAAAGATAAATCTGACGTCACACCAGAGCAGATGGCAGAAGTTGTCAATGAGTTGAAGCCAGATTACGACTACTTGATCATTGATTGCCCTGCAGGAATTGAGCAAGGATTCCGAAATGCGGTTGCGGGTGCGGACCAAGCGATCGTCGTCACTACACCGGATACACCTGCGGTTAGAGATGCCGATCGTGTGATCGGTCTATTGGAACAAGAAGAAATGCCTTCACCGAAGCTCGTCGTCAATCGCGTGAGAAAAGCGTCCAAGGAAAAGGGAGACGATCTGCTTGACGTAGATGATGTCGTCGCGACACTTGCCATTGACTTATTAGGTGTTGTCTTTGAAGATGAAGGTGTGCTCAGAGCTTCTCATAAAGGGGAGCCAGTAGCAACAACACCGAATACGTCCGCATCATTGGCTTATCGAAATATTGCACGAAGAATTCTTGGAGAATCTGTACCCCTGCTCTCATTAACTACGAAGAAGAGTTTTCTTGCGCGAGTGAAATCGTTGTTTGGTATTCAAGCATAATCAACAGAAGTTACGGGACCGAAAATACGGCCTGTAGCTTCTTTTTGTTTCCGTGGTATATCCTTGTCCATTTCCACATATCTATGAAGAAAGTGGGTGACTGAATGGGACGGAGGGGTTCCGATGGGAGACCAGTTGGATCAAATTCGAAGAGAAGCCGAAAAGAAACGTAGGAAAGAGTGGAAACCTGCAGATTCACCGAAAGAAAAGACACATCTTGCGTATTACCCGAGTCGTGAAGAGATGAATGAGCATGAGCCAGAGTTTTACATGTGGCGTGATGATGAAAAGAAAATGAAGACGAGCAGCCGGAATGAAAAGGTGCGGCAGCGATTTTTTATACAATGGCTATGTGCACTAGGCATCTTTGTCGTGACAGCAATTGTTGCACAAACAAATCAAGCCTCTCTCGAACCTGTTCGACAAACGGCCATGCAGTGGTACGGTGAGGAGTTTCAATTTGCAGCGGTTTCTGGCTGGTACGAAGAGCAGTTTGGCCGACCGCTTGCATTATTTCCTGGAGATTTGAATGAATCCGGCGAACAAATAGAGGCACCGATTGGAGAGGGATATGCACTTCCAGCAGCCGGAATAATTGAGGTTCGTGAATCGTTTTCAGAAAACGGACAGGCAATGATTGTCGAAACAGCGGAAGATGCAATGGTGACGGCTGCTCGCGGTGGGGTCGTTATTCGAGCGGGTGCCGATTCAGAATGGGGAGACGCGGTCGTCGTTCAGCATGAAGATGGAACTGAGGCAATGTATGGTACGCTCGATGCCATTGATGTGAATTTATATGACCATGTGCAGTCAGGTGATGTGCTCGGAGCAGTCACGACGAGTGATGAGTTTGAAGGCGGCAGCTTCATGTTTGGCTTACGAAAGAACAATGAGTTTATTGACCCCAATGAAGTGATGACATTTGATTGATCTCTTTCGAACAATACGAATTCACCCTGTATTTTGGCTCGTCATTGGGTTGGCGATAGCCACAGGTTATTTTCGGGAGTTAATCATGTTATTTTGTATTGTTTTCTGTCATGAGATGGGTCATGCAATCGCTGCTCAGAAATTGGGATGGCGGATTAAAAAGATTGAGCTGTTGCCGTTTGGCGGTGTAGCTGAGACAGAAGAATACGGGAATCGACCGCACCGCGAGGAAGTGATTGTCATATTGGCAGGACCTTTGCAACACGTTTTCCTCATCGGATTATCGTTTTTGGCTTTGTCATTGTTTCCATTTTGGTCGCAAGCGGATCACGAACTGTTCATCTACCATAATCTAACGATCTTATTGTTTAATTTACTGCCTGTATTGCCACTTGATGGCGGCCGACTCGCACAAGTGGCTTATACATCGATTCGCCCTTTTCGTGAGGCACAGCAGATTTCATTGTTAACATCGCTTGCTGTATTAGTTATTGTCATGACACTCACTGCCATGTACTTCCCTCTACATTTGCAATGGTGGATGATTATTTTCTTTTTAGCCATTGCAAATTTCCTTGAGTGGAAGCAACAACCTTACGGATACCAGCGGTTCTTGTTAGAACGCAAACGTTTTGAACCAGACGTAGAAGCGAAGGTGCAATCTGTGCCTGCGAATTTAAAGCTATCCGCAGCGATAAAACAGCTATACAAAGGAAAGCCTACCCTTTATCGGGTGATTGAATCTGGGCAGTTTCTTGAAGAAAAAGATTTGTTGCGGTATTGGTTTTATGATGACCATTTTTATGAAACCGACCGAGGTGGGCAGGAGCTACACATCGGCGATATCATTGACAACCGTCCGGTCCTATGATAACATTTTTATGTTGTTTGGAACCCCCAAACTACAACCGCACAGAAGAGGTTTTAAGTTCGAAGGTAGAACACCTCGGATGGCGAGTCTTAGGAAATCGGGAGGTGCATAGGAATGTACGCAATTATTGAAACAGGTGGAAAGCAGATCAAAGTTGAAGAAGGTCAGCAGATCTTTATCGAGAAGCTTCCAGAAACAGCAGGAGACGCTGTCACTTTTGACCGTGTTGTTTTCGTTGGTGGAGATGACACGAAAGTAGGAGCTCCTTATGTAGAAGGTGCGAAAGTTACAGGTACTGTTGAGAAACAAGGGAAGAACAAGAAGATCACCATCTACAAGTTTAAGCGTCGTAAAGGCTATCGTCGTAAGCAAGGACACCGTCAGCCTTACACGAAAGTTAAGATTGACAGCATCTCTCTATAAGGGTGCACGTTGATGATTCGACTTACGATTGTAAGAAACGAAGAAAATCGTACGATACACTCATTTGAGTTAAGCGGGCATGCGAATGCCGCTGAATATGGTGAAGACATCGTATGTGCCGGCGTATCAGCAGTTGCGATCGGTACAGTGAATGCCATCGAAGCGCTTTGCGAGCAGCCACTGACCATTCAATCAGAGGACGACGGCGGGTATTTGTACGGCGAAGTGCCTCGCAGTTGGACAGGTCGAGTTGCTGAAGACGGACAGCTATTACTTGAAGGTATGGTTGTTGCACTAAAGAGCATCCAACAATCGTACGGTGAATTCATACATGTAAATGAAATTTCAGGAGGTGCAGACAAATGCTAAACATGAACCTACAGTTTTTCGCTCAGAAAAAAGGGGTAGGGAGTACGAAGAACGGTCGTGACTCCATTTCTAAACGCCTAGGGACGAAGCGCGGTGACGGTCAGCTAGTAACAGGTGGCTCCATCCTCGTTCGCCAACGCGGCACAAAGATCTATCCTGGTGAGAATGTTGGTAAAGGCGGAGACGATACACTTTTCGCGAAAATCGACGGCGTCGTTAAATTCGAGCGTCTCGGTAAAAAGCGTAAGCAAGTAAGTGTATACACAAAAGAAGCATAAATCGCCAAAAGGCGGGTAAAGGCAAAGTCCTTTACCCGCCTTTTTTTGCGTTTTTCAAGTGTCGGTAAAATTGACAGAACGTTAACAATCCTTAGTTGTTTTTTTACAAACGATTCAACTGTCCTCAATAATGAGTCGCTATAGTAAGACATGTAAGGGAAATCATGTACTCAATTAGGGGGATTAAACGGATGAAGAAGCATCATCTTCTAAAAGTAACAGGAATTGTGGCATTGTTGACACTTGCAGCTTGTGATAGCGGGGATTCAGAAGATGCTACGGCGACGAATGAAGCAGACGAACCCGCTTCAGGTGAAGCTGAATCATTGGACAATGAAGAAGCATCCAACTTGGAAGGGACAGTCACCATTTCTGGCTCCACTTCGGTTCAACCGATCTCTGAAGAGTTAGCGGTTCCTTTTATGGAAGAGAATCCAGATACAAGAATTGAAGTTTCCGGTGGGGGATCAGGTGCAGGTGTGACCGCAGCTCAGCAAGGTGCATCAGACTTTGGCGCTGTCTCTCGTGAAATTGCTGAAGACGAAACAGGCATTGAAGAATACGTCATTGCTCTTGACGGCATTGCCATTATTGTTCACCCAGACAATGCTCTATCAGAACTAGCGTTAGAAGATGTCACAGACATTTTCTCTGGTGAGGTGACAAATTGGTCTGAAATCGGTGGAGATGATGCTGACATCGTTGTTGTAAGTCGAGAAGATGGCTCAGGAACACGAGATGCATTTACAGATATTGTGCTCGGAGAAGATGATCTTATCGATTCTGCACTCATTCAGAATACGACCGGCGGTGTTGCTGAGAGCGTAGCAAATGATCCGTTTGCAGTTGGGTACATGTCAACAGGTAGCATGAGTGATTCTGTTCAAGGTCTTAATATTGATGGTGCTGAACCGACAGATGAAAACATTCGATCAGGTGAGTATCCCGTCTCTAGACCGTTCAATTATGTAAGCAACGAAAATGAGCCTTTAAGTGAAGTCGCCCAAGCATTTCTCGATTTCATTCTTGGCGATGACGGTCAACAAGTCGTTGAAGATAATGGATTTATATCCGTTGATTAACGATTAAGCAAGGCGTGGAGAGCGAACAGGGTGGGGATAGCTGCCCTGTTTTTTACAATGAAAAATAATATCCTTCAAGAGCGGTCATGGGGTGGTTACAGTAATGTTTCAAAAGGTGCGGAATAGAAAAAGTAACATCGAAGAAAGTATTGTCAAAAAAATTCTATTGATCATGGCGTTAACTTCTGTTTTGTCTTTAGGACTTATTGCATTTTTTATATTTATGGAAGGTTTGCCTTTCATGTTTAATTATGGCATAACAGAGTTTATTTTTGGGACAACATGGGATCCAACCAATCAAGTGTACGGTATTTTTCCGATGATTGTTGGTTCTGTGTTGGCGACGGTTTTAGCCATTTCCATTGGAGCGCCCATCGGAATTGCTGTAGCGGTGTTCTTAGTAGAAATCGCACCTCCTCGAGTGGCGAAAGTCATTCGGCCGGCAGTGCAACTCATGGAAGGTATCCCCTCGGTTGTGATTGGGCTATTTGGTATGGTGATTATTTTAGACCTCATCCGTCGTCTTTCGCGTGGACCTTTAAGTGAATTTTTACCGTCCACCTATCAAACCGGGTATTCGGTGTTAGCGGGAGCCATCATTTTAGTCATTATGATTTTGCCGACGATTATATCGATCTCAGCGGATGCCATTCGAGCTGTGCCGAAGGAATATAAACAAGCAGCTTTAGCTTTAGGATCATCGAAGTGGCAAACGATTTACCGAGTCGTTGTGCCTGCAGCGAAATCGGGTCTAATTGCGGCGGTTGTTCTTGGGGTTGGCCGAGCTATAGGCGAGACAATGGCCATCATTATGGTCATCGGGAATACCGTTCTTATCCCTGAACTCGGTTGGGAAAGTATTTTTGCACCTGTTCGAACACTAACGGGGAACATTGCATTGGAGATGGGGTATGCCGGACCTGAGCACCGTCAAGCGTTGTTTGCGACAGGCATCATTCTATTTATGTTCATCATAATCATTAATTCAATCACGATTGTTCTTAGAAAAAAGGAGTATTGACCCGATGTTCAATGTGAAACCAAACCATATGATCAAAGTGAAACGAAGTCAAAGGTTAGCATTTACAATGTTGAGTCTTGCCGCTCTACTCACCGTTATCATTCTATTCGGCATCCTCTTTTATATTATGAGTCAAGGATTTTCGGTCATTAGTATGGAGTTTCTCTTCACTGAACCTCGGAGCATGGGGACCGAAGGTGGTGTATTTTCTGCGATACTTGGAACGATCTATCTTGTTGCACTCGTTCTCCTTATTGCAACGCCTGTTGGTGTAGGAACAGCCGTTTATTTGAACGAATATATGCCTGCGGGTCGATTTAAAAATATCATACGGTTCTCTACAGAACTTCTTGCCGGGATTCCATCGATTGTATTCGGGATGTTTGGGTTTATTTTCTTTGTTCTTATGCTAGGTGATCACACTGGTGGGTTTTCAATTCTTTCTGGGGCATTAACAGGTGTGATGATGATCTTACCAGTCATTATTCGTGCATCGGAAGAGTCACTTCGGAGTGTGCCAAACACGTTAAAAGAAGCAAGCTTAGCGTTAGGGACGACGCGTTGGTATACGATTAAAAAGATTGTTTTACCATTTGCATTACCAGGAATTACGACGAGCATCATCTTATCAATCGGGCGCGTTATCGGTGAAACTGCAGCATTTTTGTTAACGCTCGGGGGCAGTCTTTTAGTCGCTACTTCGATATTTGATGGGAGCAGAACACTTGCTTTGCATCTCTACCTCGTTGCGATGGAAACAGGGGATTTACAAATGGCGCTCGGTTCTGGAGCAGTGCTCATCATTCTGATCATCATCATTAATTTTACTGCTGCCGGATTGTTCAAATTGCTCGTACGCCGCTTTTCAACATAAACGCCGAGAGAGGGGTCAAGACCAGTGATTGATCATAAAGAAAAAGAAGTGAAGATTACCGCCCAAAACGTAGACTTCTTTTACGGCCAAAAAAAAGCGCTAAAAGATATCTCATTGGATATAAACAAAAATGAAGTATTCGCTCTCATCGGCCCGTCTGGTTGTGGGAAGACGACATTCTTACGAATATTAAATCGAATGAATGATTTGATCCCGAAAACGAAAGTCAGTGGGACCGTACGAATTGAAGGTCAAGATATTTATGATCCGCAAGTCGATGAGGTGCAGTTACGAAAATCAGTCGGCACCGTCTTTCAAAAGCCAAACCCATTTCCAATCAGTATATTCGAAAACGTTGCCTACGGGCCAAAAGCAAATGGAATTAAAAACAAGAAAAAACTGATGGAAATCGTTGAAAGAAGTTTGCGTCAAGCAGCGCTATGGGATGAAGTGAAGAATCGGTTGAATGACAGTGCGATGAGCCTTTCTGGTGGACAACAACAAAGGCTCTGTATTGCACGGGTCGTCGCCATTGAGCCTGATATTATTTTAATGGATGAACCGACATCCGCTCTAGACCCGATTGCCACGTCCAAAGTAGAAGAATTAATTCATGAATTAAAGAGCAATTATACGGTCGTTATCGTCACCCATAATATGCAACAAGCGGCACGAGTATCAGATCGCACTGCTTTTTTTCTTAACGGCAATGTCGTTGAAGCAGGTGACACGCATCAATTATTTACAAACCCGAAGGAACAAGAAACCGAAGATTATATTACAGGTAAATTTGGTTAATGTACGTGTGAGATAAAACGAAACAGATGGAGGGTGCGGTATGGTAAAACTTGCAGCACGACCTGAACTAGAAATGCATGAAGCTATGGTAAACAGCGCAACACCTCAAACTGAAACAGTCTATCAGATAGAAGATTTGCGAGTAGCCTACGGGGACAATGAAGTCTTACACGGCGTCAGTCTACCAATTAGAAAAAATCAAGTGACGGCGTTAATTGGTCCTTCTGGATGTGGAAAGTCAACGTTGTTAAAGACACTAAACCTTATGATTTACGCTGATGAACACGTTCATATGAGCGGAACGATTTCGTTTGAGGGTGAGAATATCTTACGTGAAAAACAAGACCCGTTGGATTTACGCAAACGTGTAGGCATGGTTTTTCAAAAGCCAAGCCCGTTCCGCAAATCCATTTTTGACAATGTTTCATACGGGCCGAAAGTTCACGGCGTAAAAAAGAAAGATCTTGCCGAGATTGTTGAGCGATCACTCAAAGATGCCTATCTTTTCGATGAAGTGAAAGATCGATTACATGATTCAGCGTTCAGTCTGTCTGGTGGTCAGCAACAAAGACTTTGTATTGCTCGTGCACTTGCAACATCCCCTGAAGTGATATTAATGGATGAACCGACATCCGCCTTAGATCCAAAAGCAACTCTTGCTGTCGAAGATTTGATTAGTAAATTAAAAGAGAAATATACCGTGGTGTTAGTGACGCATCAAATGGAGCAGGCAGCGAGAGTTTCGAATTCTACCGCGTTTTTATATATGGGAAATGTCGTTGAGCATGGTGAAACGCATCGATTATTTTCGAATCCGTTAAGGAAACAGACGGAAGATTATATTACAGGACGTTTCGGTTAGGAGAGCTGGCATGCAAGGAAGAACAGTTTTACAAACGGAAATTCAATCCTTACATGAACAATTATATGAGATGGGAACGTTGGCGTATCATTCGCTAAAAGCATCTTTAGTTGCTTTAACAGCAGGAGATATTGAGCATTCTAAACAAATCATCGAACAAGATAAAACGATTAACGAAACAGATCTACGAGTAAATGAGCACATCGTGCAATTGCTCGTGACACAACAGCCAGTCGCGACCGACTTGAGAACGTTAACAGCGATGATGAAAGTGTCTACTGATCTCGAACGTCTTGGTGATTTGGCAGTAGAGATTGCTAAAGCAAATTTGCACCGTATACCGCAAGCATTTTCTCTTGAAGAAACAGAAATTATAACCGAGATGGGCGAATACAGTGTGCGTATGTTGAAGGGAGCCATTGAAGCTTTTTATCATTTGCAAGTAAACGAAGTCAAGCAAATCGAGGAACAAGATCGAACTCTTGACGATCTTTACGGTCGAGCCATTCAACAATTTATATTGAATACACATGATGAACGGACCATCGTCCAGCTCGCCTACACCGCACGTTCTTTGGAACGGGTTGGAGATCACTGTACGAACTTAGCAGAACAAGTTCTATACGTTGTAGAAGGTGTACATCGTGATTTGAATCGGCATTAATTGTGTGAAAATGTGGTGACAAGAAAAAAAGCTTTACAGAGAGATGAATACCCGCTATACTAAGTTTATAAAATTCAGAAAGGGTGATCACACATGACAACACGTAAACGAGGACACTTCGTCACAACTTCATACTGGACACATGTGGGGATTATCCCATTCGTCGATGCTAACTGTCGACGAGCTGGATCGTTGTAGCCGTTTTACAATGTGCGATGTTTTTTACAATACGAAATGACCATCCTCCGCCTGTGTGAAACGGTCGGGGGATTTTTGTGTGTAAAAAAAGATTCATAATTGCTGCACATTTGCGTAGAAATAGCGGAGTGTGGAACGTTCAAACGAACGTTTTCATATATTTACATTGGACCTGAAAGGAGGAAGAGCCTAATGAGAACGCTCATTAGCGGAACACAGATCAATACTTGGAATGAGGATACCTCTCCCTAAAATGGATACAGAAAGGAGGCGGGAAGTATGCGAATTCATTTAATGTTAATCACAGTAATCATTAAACCTCGCTTCTTTTCAAAAGAAGAAATTGAAAAAGCGTATGAATACCAACAACGAGAACGATCTTATCATCGGATGAAAGATCAAGCGTTGCGAAATTTCTATATGTAAACACGTACAACGTGGTGAAGCCTAGATTTTGCTTCACCACGTTTTAATATAGGCCAATTCGTATGTGCGTCAACGATTGAAGTGTGAAACAGTAAGAGAGATACGAAGAAACAATGAACCTTGAAAATTCGCCATTCCACAGCATAGTGTTTGATCGCTAGTTATTTTGTCGAGAAAGCTCAAACTACTCGCTCGATATACCGATATG
This sequence comes from Geomicrobium sp. JSM 1781026, assembly GCF_041949955.1. Lineage (NCBI taxonomy): Bacteria > Bacillati > Bacillota > Bacilli > Caryophanales > Geomicrobium > Geomicrobium sp. JSM 1781026. Next base: position 65,452 of record NZ_JBHFQF010000001.1, read on the forward strand.
AGAAGTAGACGTGTGAATATGAAGAGGTGAAAGCATGGCTCATGCAGAATATCGACAATTGTTCATTGATGAGAGTGTTGAGCATTTGCAAAATATACAAGACTGTTTGTTTGAGTTAGAGAAAGACACAGCGAATCGAAGTGTCGTTGAGGAGATCTTTCGATCGGCCCACACATTAAAGGGCATGGCTGCGACGATGGAGTTTACAGACGTCGCCAACTTAACACACACGATGGAAAATGTGTTGGACCTCATTCGCAGTGATGAGCTTACATTAACGGTAGATACGATTGATGTAATGTTTCAGTCAGCGGATGCATTGGAAGAGATGGTCCAAGGAATCGCTTCTGGTGGAGACGGAACTAAAGATGTAACAGCGCTCGTCGAGCGGTTAGAGAAAGTTACAAACGGTGAACAACTCGAGGAAGAAAAGCCCGGATTGGCAGTGAAAACGGCGTATAATGAGTTTGAATGGACGGTTATTGAACAATCTCTTGAAGATGGTTTTCGTGCATATGAAATTGAGGTTTATATAGATGAACAAGCGATGCTCAAATCGGTGAGGGCGTTCATGGTGCTTCAAAGTCTAGAGTCTTTTGGTGACGTCATCAAATCAGTACCCACTACCGAGGAATTGGAAGCTGAAGCATTTGAGAATCGTTTCGTACTCACATTTATTTCCCGGGAAAAGAAGGATGTATTAGAGCAAACGGTCGGACAAGTGTCAGAAATTCAAGAGGTGAATATTTCAGACGTTCAAACAAACGTGAGCAAAGAAAAAGAACACGGAACGACGCAAGAAGAAGTACCCCGTCCAGCAGATGCGCTTCCATCGAAAACTGAAACGAGTAAAACGGTACGAATTAATGTACAACGATTGGATACGTTGATGAACTTGTTTGAAGAGCTCATCATTAATCGGAGCAGAATGGAAGGCATTGCCGCACGCATTGATGATTCAGAACTCACTTCTTCAATTGAACGGTTAACGAGAAACGCACAGCAACTGCAAGATGTGATCTTGAGCATGAGGATGATGAGTGTTGAACATGTATTTAACCGTTTTCCGAGCATGGTAAGAAAATTGTCTAAAGAGCTCGGAAAATCAGTTGATTTGCAGATGAGTGGAACGAGTACAGAATTGGACCGGTCCATTATCGATGAGATTGGCGATCCGCTCGTGCATCTTTTACGTAATTCGATTGACCACGGGATTGAACATCCTGAAACGAGACGTGAGCAAGGAAAACGTGAGCAAGGGACGATACAACTGCGAGCATTTCATCGAGGAAACAGTGTCTATATTGAAGTTTCAGACGATGGTGCGGGCATTAACCGAGAAAAAGTTAAAGCTAGTGCGTTAGGAAAAGGGGTCATTACACATGCTGAGGCAGAGCGAATGGATGACCATCAAATTTATCAATTGTTATTTTCATCGGGGTTTAGCACAGCAACAGAGATTACGAATGTTTCAGGTAGGGGTGTCGGTTTAGATGTTGTAAAACAAACATTTGAATCGTTAGGCGGAAAGATCTCGGTAAGTAGTACGCATGGGAGTGGATCGGTGTTTTCCATTCAGCTTCCGTTAACGTTATCCATTATGGATGTGATGCTCGTACAGACTGAGGATGAATGGTATGGCATTCCGATTTCTTCCATCGTTGAAACCGCCATCGTAAAAAGAGCGGAAATTTATAAAGCGCAAGGAAAGATGGTGACAAATTATCGGAATCACGTCATCCCTGTCGTCCACTTGTCTGAGGCATTTGAAATTCCGCCGAGTACCAAAGCGAGGCACTCGACGTTTGAAGATGACTTTCAATCTCTCATTATTGTGAAGCATCGTGACTACGCCGTTGCCATTGCCGTAGAATCTCTCGTTGGTCAGCAAGATGTCGTCTTAAAGTCACTTGGCAATTATTTAGGGAATGTGAAAGGAATCTCTGGTGCTGCGATTCTAGGTAATGGAGATGTGATCCTGATTATTGATACGAATAGTTTATTGAATGAATAGGATGTGACTTATGACACAGGTTATCGTATTTACCATAGACGGTGAAAAATATGGCATTGATGTAGATCATGTTCAATCCGTTGAACGCGTTGAGCAGATGACACGCGTGCCAGGAACTGCTCAAGAAGTGCTCGGTGTAATGAACATGCGAGGAGCGATTACGACGCTAATAGATTTGCGTATTGTCATGGGAAAACCAGCCGCAAAACTAACGAAGAACACACGATTATTGCTACTTGCAACTGAAGACGACCCTCTTGGCGTGATGGTGGATGAAGCGAGAGAAGTGATCCAGATTGAAGAGGATGAAGTCTCTGACAGTTTGAGCTCAAGCTCAAATTCTGCCATTAGTCAAGGTGTTGTGAAACGCGGGGATGAATTAATCTTTATGATTGATGCGACTATGATTTACAACTAGTCACCCTTTTGTCTTGATTGTCTAAACAAGAAATCAATGGCCAGAATAAACAGCCATAACAGAATCATTATAACCATGACGGTATGGGCGCGCCCGTCCTCAAGCACAATTACAGCAATATAGAAAAGACCGTTAGCGCCCCAAATGTTATAAAACCAAGCATTTGTCACTGTAGAGTAGAACAACAAATAAGCAGAAACTGACCAACAAGAAAAAACAATGCTGACCGTCATAAGTGCCATCTGTTCGGTTCCTGGGGTTAAAAAGACAATTAACCCCGTGGCGATAACGACGATGAGTGAAAATACAAAGCGATCACGGGTTTCCATACAAACACCTTCTTTAATAAGTCGTGCCTTTCATACATACATTGTTAATTTTTGTATATGTTAACAGGTAGGTCATGTTGAAAGGAAGAGATGAATTGAAAGCTCTATACGTCAAAATAGCAGTAGCAGTCGCTTTGTTCGTGTCATTTGTCGTTCCGATGAACGTTTTTGCAGCGCAAGATGAACTTCCTCCCTTACGTGGTGGGAGTGAAGAGGATGTGAGAGATCCTGACCCTGTGACGTTTACCCAGTTAAAACAATCCTTCCCTGATTCATTTTACTATATGGGAGACCCAAACGAGAAACAGGTTGCCCTCACGTTTGATGATGGGCCAGATCCAAGACACACCTCACAGATTTTAGAAGTGTTGGACAAATATGATGTTCTCGGTACGTTCTTTGTGCTCGGAGCAAGAGCCGAAGCATATCCAGAGTTACTACAAGAGATCGATGAAGCCGGTCATGATATCGGTTCGCACACGTTTTGGCATCCAAACTTAACAGATGACGACGACGAAGAGGATCTCGTCGCGAGGTTGGATTGGGAGTTGACACAAACTGAGCGTGTCGTTGAAGAGAGTGTTGGGTATAAGCCGAGGCTTTTCCGTGCTCCATATGGCAGCTTAAATATCGAATTAATGGAGCACTTAACCGAACAGGGCAATATTGCGGTTGGATGGAATGCGGACTCACAAGACTGGCAGCAAATCCCTTCAGAAGAGATTGTCGACATTCTACGTAGTGAAATTAGTCCAGGAAGCATCGTTTTGATGCATGATGGTGGGAATTGGGATCAGACTATCACGTCAGCGGATGCTCTAGATACACTCATTCCAGAATTGCTAGCAGATGGGTATGAGTTCGTGACCGTGTCGGACATGCTTGACGTTGATCGAGCACTCTAATAACAGCGCCGAATGCAAATGCATTTGGCGCTTTATTTCGGTTGTTTGCAAAGACGTCGATAATTGCAATGTTTTACTCATATACGTGTCACAATAAATCGTGTATCATAAATGCAGAATGATGTGTTCAGGGGATGAAAGCATGAAACCTTACCAAAGCTATGAAAAACAATACGACATTAATATGATGTTTGTATTATTTATTTTTGCTGTTTTGAGCTGTTTATACATTTATTTTGCTGTAGGAAATACAACGATCGTTATTATGCAAGCTGCTTTTTTTGTGGCCGGATTTATTATCGCGATTGTCGTCATGCACTTTGACTTTGAATATTATTTAAATTTGCATTGGATTAGTTATGCGTTCGGATTGTTCATGCTCATTGTGCTAGAGATTGTTTCTCCAAGTAGTCTAGCTCCTGAGCGGTTAGGGGCGACCCGTTGGTTTGATCTCGGTTTCGTGAATTTACAGCCTTCAGAGTTTATGAAGGTATTTATTATCGTCACACTTAGTGCCATTATTTATAAACATAACAATAGCTGGACGCCAAAAGAACTTAAATCCGATTTATGGCTATTAACGAAAATGGCTCTCGTCATTATTCCACCAATTCTGTTGCTTCGTTCTCAACCGGATATGGGGATGGTCATGATGATGCTTGCCATAACCGTCGGGCTAACACTCGTCTCAGGAATGTCTTATAAGCTGCTTAGTCTTTTATATGGAATTCCATCCGTCATTGTTGGCGCATTTATTGTTGCGTATTTTCGTTTTCCAGACTTCGTGCAGAATGCGTTCTTTAGACATATCGAAGACTATCAGGTGAACCGTTTTCATGGGTGGTTGCGACCGCTGGAGAACCCAGATCAAGGTTATCAAGTGGCGCAAGCAATGACCGCAATTGGTTCTGGTGGATTGACAGGAAACACAGAGCATGACGTATACGTTCCCGAAGCGCATACCGACTTTATTTTTTCAATCGTTGGAAGAGAAACAGGGTTTCTCGGAACGGCTCTCGTCATTACATTGTTCTTTATTCTGTTCTATCAAATTATGATGACCGCCATTCGTTCTCACCATAGCTTTGGCACGTATTTATGCTCCGGTGTCATTGCACTGTTTACATTCCAAGTGTTTCAAAACGTCGGCATGAACGTTGGCTTACTTCCTGTTACCGGCTTTACGCTTCCGTTTATGAGCTATGGAGGTAGTTCTCTCTTCAGTTCGATGCTCGCGATTGGCATTGTGCTCGGAGTCCGGTATCATGCGAAGAGTTATGTGTTTGAAGAGAAATAGCGACGAGCGGTTGATCCATAAAAGCCTTAGGATAAAAGTTATCCTAAGGCTTTTTTATAAAGTCCAAATGTGGCCTTCAATAGAGGAATTAAAGGCGGATTTGTTTGGAACAAAAGGCAGTGGATCCTAAGGGAGGAGTGGCGCTGCGATTTCCCGAAGGTCAATGAATCTAGATCATTTGGGTGAGTGATCTACACCGCTAACCTCCGAGAAAATTCCCCACGCATCTTCAATGCCGAAAGTAGTGAAAAACTCTCTATATAGGATGAACAAAAGCAATGCATTGGATGCCAGAATGTAGAGATTATCTCGTGATTTCATGCGATTGATTGTTATGACAAAAATGTATTCATATCTCTTTCACATAGCGAAATTACTTCAATGGTATTTGTATCGAGCGGGGCAGGGCATGGTTCGCATTGTGCGCGCTAGTTTTCAATTTCTGCGATCAAGTTAGCTCTTTTTAGCGATTTTAGCGCTCATTTCGTAAAACTTGCGCGCAGTTTGTTCCAACTGGAGCGCAGATTGGACGAAACCTAACTCCTTACGACCTGTCGGTCCCAGCGGGACCGAACCAAAATTGGTCTCGATTCGGCGCGACTCGCGCCGACAGAAGTTTGGGGTTTCAACTCGGTGTTCGGGGCAGGGCGTGCGACTCAATAAACATCGCTTTGGAACTAGATTGTTGTTCAATTTCTTTAAAGTGCTGAATATGATCCCATAAACGGACGTTTGGAACTAGATGTCTATCGATTGGAATCAGAAAGAGTCAAAATGGTCACTTATGAGTGAATCTGATTCCAATCGATGATCTTTGGAACCCGTTCTTCCGTTCCAAGATCAAAACTTTGCAACTTAAAAAACACGTTGGGCGTCTTTTGGCCACCGATGTCGCCCTTGTACTCTGGAGTGCATCCGCCTGCAGTGAAAATCAATAAACGATACTGATGTTAATGTCCCGAAAACTTGCAACCCATCGAAGATATGAAACTCATTCATAGAAAAAAGGGCTGTGCCCAAGGTCTATTTTAAAACCTTTTGGGACAGCCCCTTTCCTTACTCATGCTCTTTTAATAATCTGTTGATGTTTCTTCTTCGGCAGGTTCGACTTGTGGCTTACGAGCCAAGCACATAATACCTGCAATGATGAAGAGTACAGATTGAATGATGGAGCCGCCTAGCGTGAGAATGACCATAAGCGCACCGGATACAATAAGAAGAATACCCGCGGTTTTGGCATTTCCATTAATTTTAATAAGACCGATAATGGCAAGAATCATACCAATAACCATAACGACAACCGCAAACCAGCCAATCGCAGAAAACATAGAGAATACGCTTAGCATCATATCAATGTCCTCGCTGTTTAATGCCGGATCGTTCGCAAGATCAGCTTCGAGTTCTGCTTGCAACTGGTCAGAGCCAAAAGCTGCGCTCATAACAACAGTTCCCATTGCGGTAAGAACAATAACTAAAAAGTTCACTGCAACCCCAATCCAACCTAGTACCTTTTCTCCTGTTCTTTTCATCTTTAATCACCTTTCCCTCATTGAGCATGGTACAATCTTCATACCCGAATTAGCAGTAATGCAATCCTTTACGGTTACATTCCTTTTATTATACTACTATATGAGTCTATTCATGAACAACTCAATGAATTTGTAATATGAGGTTTAAAAATAAGCGAAAACGTAAACATAATAGATAGAACTGATTGGAGGAGATGAACATGGCAGATAAAGTATTTACAACGAGTGCGACTGCTTCAGGTGGTCGCGAAGGACAAGTTAAATCTGACAATGGTGTCATTAATGTAGGACTCACGATGCCTAGCGGAGATGATATACCGAGTGATGCGTCAAATCCTGAGCAGTTATTTGCGTCCGGTTATGCAGCGTGCTTCGACGGTGCGCTAAACTTAATGGCAAAGAAAAGCAAAGAAGAAATTGATTCAGAAACAAGAGCAGAAGTCAGCTTGCTAAAAGACCCAAGTGACAATGGCTTTCAACTTGGCGTCAAACTTCATGTGACGGTTAAAGGGGTTGACCAATCAACAGCTGAACAACTGGTAGAAAAAGCGCATGAGTTTTGTCCTTATTCCAAAGCAACTCGTGGAAATGTAGATGTTTCTTTAGAAGTGGCTGCGAAGTAACTCTATCATACGAAAGTGCCTGTCCACTAGTGACAAGGCACTTTTTTAATGAAAGCAAACGACCTGTCAGATACGCATTGGCAACATTTACTCGTGCAATCCTACTTTAGTGCAGATGACTTGATATTCTCTTTCGGTTATTATAAGTTTAGAAGTAAACAATTCGTCACATACTGAAGAAGTAAAAATCCCAAAGCGTAGTGAATAAGTGTTCAACACTTGAGTGTTCATGAGGCTCTGTGAGGAGGGGTTTTCGATTAGAACTGCTAAAATAGCAAAAGAGTCGGTGTGGTTATTAGAATCGTTACGACTAAACACAGTTCGAAAGCCAAATATCGAATGCAACATTTGTGGGAAGAATATAAAGCATCGTTATCTTAAGTTAGGGACGAGAAGAGGCTGTTATTATTGCCTATTAAAGTTTTTGAACCACACGAAGTTTGATAATTACCGCTTGCGTGTTGTAAACAAGCCTGCAGACCCTGGAGTGGATACTGTGCAGCTCATGGCAGACTTGCGCTTCATTATCCAAAAACGATCGATTGCAGGGCTTGTTAGAGACGAAAGAAATAAAGAAAATGACGATGATTTATATGAAATTGTCGAATCATTTAAATCAGAGTAAACATCGTTGAGTACACAGGCTTGGGTTTCTTACCTAAGCGTGTGTTTTTTCTTCGTGTTTTTGGATAGGAAGCGAGGTAACTCATGGCTCACTCAGCAATTGAAGAGTTTATTCGTACGCATGCATTGCCTGCGACGATTAAACGAGGGAAGAAGTATGTGGCAGAAGGCAGAGTAAGAAAGATTCAAGAAGGAAAAGACGAGCGCTATACAGCGGTCGTTCTAGGTCAAGATATTTATGACGTGTCATTTACTGTTGGAGACGAGAGTATATTAGCGGACTACGACTGTACATGTCCAGCATTTAATAGTTACGGGGGCGTCTGTAAACATATTGTAGCTGTGCTTTATCAATGGGGGAATCAGACCAGTTCTACACCTGCTGCAAGAAAAAAGACAAATGCAGATCCTTTGAAAGTTGAGCGTTTCATTGATAGCTTTGCTGATTTGTACGATATGCAGCGTGACATTCATTCAGAGCGGGAACCGTTGCGCGTCGAATACCACATCCACTTTCACCCAGTAAATTTATTTACGAGTGGTGGGTATGCTGAGCTAGAGCTTAAAGCAGGGATAGATCGTGCGTACGTCGTCAAACACATTTTCAGCTGGTTGCAAGCGGTTCACCGTCGAGACAGTTATCCTTTTACAAAGTCATTCACTTACCGACCGATGGAGCACACATTTACGGAAACTGATAAGTGGATCATGGAGCAGTTAATCCAGTTAATGCAGTACAAAGAAGAGTCATTCATCTACGCTCAAAAGGCGGTTAGGAGGATCCATCTACCTGGATCTGTTCTGATTAAGCTATTGGAAGAGCTCGACCAGAACGACATTTTTATATACATCGATGAAAAACTTGTTCCATTTCAGGGAATAGAAAACGAACGTGCATCACTGCCGTTACAGTTTCATTTGGACGCCTCCGAGGACGGGGCGGAGTTTGAGTTAGAGTGGAAAAATCTCGAGAACATTCACTATTTAGGATCTGAATATGAGGCATTTATGGAAGAAGGGGTCGTTTATTTCTTAGACGAAACTGAGCGACACATCTTCGAGAGAATGTATAAACGGATGAAACGCGAACAAGGCAGATTGGTCGTGCCTATAGCGATGCTTGAACGTTTCCTATCATATATTCTTCCACAGCTAGAAAAGATCGCCAATGTTGACGTAACGAACATCGCTGATCGTTTGGTTCAAGTGGCGCTTACGCCGACATTGTTTGTCGAAGGGGACGGTGAACAATTGCAAGCTCGTTTACAGTTCCGGTATGGAGATCGTGAGATCGATCCGTATCAGCGTGAAGAAGATACGAAAGAAGGAGACATTGTTCTAAGAGATATCCAGAAAGAACAAGAAATTATGAGCGTCATTGAGAACATCCCATTCACATATAATGAAAACGGACTCACGCTATCAGGAGAAGAGTCCATCGCCCATTTCTTATTAAATGATGTCCAGCAGCTTCAAAAAGATACAGAGATGCAATTTACCGAAAGTGTCAAAGATCTTGTGTATGATCCAAATGATGATCCGACCATCTCAATTGAATTCAATAGTCGCATGAAATGGCTAGATATTGATTTCCAATTCGCCGATGTTTCCTCATCAGAAGCAGAAGAATTATTACAGGCAATGAGGTTAAATCGGTCGTATACAAAGCTGTCTAGTGGAAAATATGTTGACTTATCTTCTGAGCAAATGGATGATGTTCGCCATGCGATTGGAATCGTAGGGGAAAATGGTCCAATACAAACAAATATGAATGTTCCTTTGTATAAAGCGTTTCAGCTTAACAATCAACCACATACACGGTTTGATGAGCGAGTGAAACGTCTCATTGATGATGTATCAGAGCCAGGGCACCATCAAATAACACCGCCTGAGCCTGTCAATCAAATGATGAGAGACTATCAGCGTACAGGTTTTCAATGGTTGTCATCACTTTCTGTCTATGGATTCGGAGGCATACTTGCGGACGATATGGGGCTCGGGAAAACGATTCAAGCGATTGCTTACTTGTCCGATTACACTCGAAAGAATGAAGGGGCACGGTCGTTAGTTATTGCACCAGCATCATTGCTTTACAATTGGAAAAAGGAAATTGAACGGTTTGCGCCGAATTTACATGTAGAGATTGTTCATGGCAAAAGAGATGACCGCGAAAACATCCTCAGAGAACATGCAGATGTGTATATAACATCTTATCCATCCGTTCAACGTGATGAGTCACTTTATCAGCACGCCGTTTACGATAACCTCATCCTTGATGAAGCGCAGTTTCTAAAGAATGAACAAGCGAAAACAACGAAAGTCGTGCGTTCCCTCCGCAAGAAGCATGCATTTGCGTTGAGTGGTACACCGATTGAAAACCGTAAAGAAGAGCTCTTTTCGATTTTCTCGATTGTGATGCCTGACCTCTTTCCTTCAAAAAAAGGATTTATGGAATTGTCCAACACTCGCATTGCTCATCGGATCCGACCGTTTATTTTGCGAAGGTTAAAGACGCAAGTGTTAAAAGAACTGCCTGAGAAACAAGAGTCTGTTCAGTACACGGAATTAAACGATATTCAAAAGCAGCTTTATGTTGCTCAAGTCGAGCAAATTCGTGCAAAGCTTCAATCGGCTGTTCAGCGTGACGCCTTTACTCAAGAGCGGTTTGAAATTCTAGCAGGGCTAACGAGGTTACGACAAATCTGTTGTCATCCAGACTTAGTGATGAATGAATCTGGGCATACATCGAATAAAATGGAATTTCTCATGTCTTACATTGAAAATGGCCTGTCGTCGGGGAAGAAAATGGTGATCTTCTCTCAATTCACGTCAATGCTCGCCATTATTGCTTCTCGATTGCAACAGAATGAATGGGGATACCATTATTTAGATGGAAAGACGCCAGTAAAGGATCGACTTGCGATTGCAGACGCATTTAATGAAGGTGACAAATCCATCTTTCTCATTTCTCTCAAGGCCGGTGGCACAGGGTTAAACTTGACTGGCGGGGATACGGTCATTTTGTATGACTTGTGGTGGAATCCAGCTGTTGAACAACAGGCAGCAGACCGAGTCCATCGATTCGGACAAGAAAAGAATGTTGATGTCGTTCGTATTGTGACGACAGGAACGATCGAGGAGAAAATTGCAGCACTTCAAGACCAGAAAAAAACACTTGTGAATGACATTATCCAACCCGGTGAGACGATGTTGCATTCACTGACCGTAAAAGATCTGGACGAATTGTTAGATACGAATGATCTGAAGGCTTAATATTCGTATCTGTGGGGGGAGTGGGATGCAGAGTAAAGGTTCAAGTGGCACGTTTATATTACTACTCATTCTCGGTACAACACTTATTTCTGGATGTCTTGACGCTGAAGAAGTTGATGTCGACGTCTTCCCTGAAGAAGGAGAAGACGATATCGAGCAAACAAATGAGAATGAGCCAGACCTTAATGAGTTAGATGAAGAAAGTTTCATACAACGAGTGGTGGAAGCGTTAGCTGATGCAGATGAGGATTACCTTAATATGAACATCCAATCATCGATGATCGAGATGAACGAAGAGATGATGGACCGTTTATATGCAGTATTTGCAAATGCGGATGTGTCTAGCATAAATGTGTATGAACAACAAGATGAGCTGGAAGATAACGAAGTGGAATATGAAGTGGTAGTTCGAGCTGGCTTCACCGACCCTGCATATGAAGAATTGTATGGGGAGGACGTGCAATTGACGTTGGACCTTCAATTGTACCGTGAACAAAATGACTGGCAAGTATCACACTTGTTTATGCATACCCCCATACCGACAGATCATTCAACTGACGATGAGGTAAAGTTCATCACTCCTGAACAATTTGCTCAGGAATACTATAGTGAAGTCACCAACGAGAACTGGGAAGTGATTCCTTCATATATTGCGGATGAGTGGCAGCAACAAGAAGCGCTGACCGACCAAGAGCTAGCAGAACGATATGCGATGCGTGTTCCTCGGGTAGAGGATGCACAAGTCCTAATGGGGGACGTTTTTCATGAACAGATCCAACAAGCGATCCCGGATTTGCCTGCCATGAAAGCAGATGAAACCTCGTATATCGTTCGAGCCGAGTATAAATTAGAAGGCGAAGAACGGTTTCTCGCTGAAGATCTATTGCTTGTCCAACAGGATGAACGCTTTCGTATTGTTGAGTTTCATCAATATGATGCTTTTGAATCAATCAATTAAGGTGGTTTACCAACAAGGTGAACCACTTTTTCGTGCGTAAATGAATATTTTTCTCAATTAGGCATTGAAACATTCGGCTGAGATGATATAATCAGAAGTGCCCTCGTTGATAATGAATCTCATTTGCATTATTACTTGGACTTTGAAAGAGGAGGGTTGACCAAAGTGCTATAGTCATTTGGATAGAATATTATGATGCAACTTAAATACTTAATACCTACACTTATATTACTGTCAATTATATCCCTCTTCGTTGGGGTTCAAGATTTATCAATTTGGAATATCCACCGTTTTACTGAAGAACAGTGGGAAACTCTTTTTATTAGTCGCTTTCCTCGACTGCTCGCTATTATTGTTGTTGGTGTCAGTTTGAGTGTATGTGGACTCATTATGCAACAGCTGACACAAAACAAGTTTGTGTCACCAACGACAGCAGGGACGCTTGACTGGGCAAGGCTTGGGATTCTTGTTGCCATCATCATGTTTGCCGGTGCAAGTACGATGGAGAGGCTTCTCGTCGCCTTTTTGTTTGCGCTAGGTGGAACGTTCTTGTTTATGAAGATCCTGGAGAGAATTCGCTACAAGAATGTCATTTTCGTACCTCTCGTTGGTTTGATGCTTGGAAGTGTTGTTAGTGCAGTTACAACATTTTTTGCGTATCAATATGACCTCATTCAAAGTTTAAATGCGTGGATGCAAGGAAGCTTTTCCCTCGTATTAAGAGGAAACTATGAGATTCTGTACATTGGGATTCCGCTCGTTATCATTGCATTTATCTTTGCAAATCGATTTACGGTAGCGGGTATGGGAAGAGATTTTTCATCGAATTTAGGATTGAATTACAAACAAATTATGAACATCGGTTTGTTAATCGTTGCCATAATTACAGCTGCTGTTGTTGTCACGATCGGTTCCATACCGTTTTTAGGTTTAATCATACCGAACATTGTAAGCATTATGCGCGGGGATAATTTACGGAACAGCTTGCCACATACGGCACTGTTCGGGGCGATCTTTTTACTTGTATGTGACATTCTTGGCCGTGTGCTCATCTATCCATATGAGATTCCTATTGGCCTTATGGTAGGTGTGATTGGAAGCGCACTCTTCCTATTTTTACTGCTAAGGAGAAAGTCGTATGCAACGTAGAACAAAGTGGATCTTTATTATACTCAGCGTCCTGTCACTCGTGCTTACGGTTACATTCTTATTTATTGGACTCACTCCGGAAGGGTGGGACTATGCACTGCCGAGGCGAGGTAGAAGTGTCGCAGCCATTATTATTGTAGGTGCGGCGATTGCATTCTCTACACTCATCTTCCAAACAATCACGAACAATCGAATTCTTACACCGAGTATTATCGGTCTGGATTCTTTATATATGCTCGTTCAAACATCGCTCGTATTTTTCTTTGGAACGTTAGGCCTTGTATCAATGTCTCAAGGGACCAACTTCATGATTTCGATTGCTCTGATGGTTGGTTTTGCGTTGCTTCTCTATACGATGCTCTTTAAAGGTGAACAGCAAAATATATACTTTCTATTGCTCGTCGGCATTATATTTGGAACGCTCTTTTCAAGCTTGTCAACGTTCATGCAAGTGTTGATTGATCCAAATGAGTTCCAGTCGATACAAAACCGAATGTTTGCCAGCTTTAGTAACATTAACGTAGATTTATTATGGCTCGCTTGTATCATTCTTTTACTCACAATGATCTATGCGTTTCCATATTTGAAATACTTGGATACACTGTCTCTTGGACGTGATCACGCTGTGAACCTCGGCATTCCTTATGATAAGGTTGTACGAAGATACTTGATCATTATTGCGATTATGGTGAGTGTGTCCACAGCGCTCGTCGGACCCATTCTGTTTCTAGGATTGCTCGTTGTAAACGTGGCAAGAGAGATGCTTTCAACATTTCGACACTCACAACTGGCCATTGCCTCCGTTCTTGTTAGTATTGTGGCACTCGTTGGAGGAACATTAGTTGTAGAAAGAGTGTTTGCTTTTTCTGCCCCGCTTAGTGTAATCATCAATTTCGTAGGCGGCGCATACTTTATTTATCTTTTATTGAGGGGGACGAAAAACTAATGGCTATGAAAATGCTAGAAGTTGAGAAACCAGCCGTTCATACTGAAGTTGCTGCACTAGAGGTGAAGAATGTCTCAAAAGCTTTCGACGGAAAAAAAGTCGTTGAAGACGTTTCTGTCGCAGTGAATAAAGGAACATTAACCTCGTTTATTGGTCCAAACGGCGCCGGAAAAAGTACGCTCATCTCAATGATGAGTCGCCTTCTGGACCACGATACAGGTGAAGTGCTAGTTGAAGGAAAAGAAATTGGCAAATACAAAAGTGATGAACTAGCGAAAAAGGTTTCCATTCTCAAGCAATCCAACAACATTAATATTCGTCTCACCATCCGAGAATTGGTAAGCTTCGGTCGCTTCCCATATTCCAAAAACCGCCTGACGAAGGAAGATTGGGCATTTGTTGAGAATGCGCTTGACTATATGAACCTTCGCGACATTCAAGATAAATTTTTAGACCAACTGAGTGGTGGACAACGCCAGCGTGCGTATATTGCGATGGTCCTCGCTCAAGATACGGACTATATTATTTTGGATGAGCCACTGAATAACCTAGACATGAAACACTCTGTTCAGATTATGAAAACGCTGCGCCAGCTGTGTGATGAGCTTGGAAAAACGATTATTATCGTCGTTCACGATATTAACTTCGCCTCGTGCTATTCTGATGATATCGTAGCGATGAAGGACGGGATTGTCGTTGAAAAAGGCCATTGCCACGACATTATTAATCCGACATCCTTAAAAAACATTTATGATATGGACATCAATATTGAAGAAGTGAACTGCAATAAGATTTGTGTGTACTTCACGTAAGCATTCATAAACTTAGGGAGGTGGGGCTTGGGGCTTACGTTATGCACATAGAAAAGAGAGAAACAAAGGTAATCAGCCGTTACCGAAAGTGTGAAATCCATAGCAAGGGTTACGATAAAGGGGAAATATCGTAAAGAATGAAGGAGAATGAATAATGAAGAAGTTTTATGTACCGTTTCTATCTGTATCAATGATGATGGCACTTGCTGCATGTGGAGGTGCTGAGGAGGAAGAAAACGGCGCTGACGCTACAGGCGACGATGCAGCAGGCACAGATGAAGTGGAAGACACAGAGGATGACGACGCAGCAGATGGAGATTCTGCAGGTGAAGTCGTTATTGACCATGAGCTCGGAGAGGCTACGGTTCCAGTTGAACCAGAAACAGTTGTTTCTTTTGACAACGGAATTACAGACTCAATTCGTGCAATTGATGGCAACATTTCAGGCATTCCACAAGCAAATAACGTACCAGGATACTTATCAGACCTCGAAGGAACGGCTGAAGATGTAGGTAGTTTATTTGAGCCTAACTTCGAACTGATCAATGAGATGCAACCAGACGTCATTTTCATTTCAGGTCGTGCGTCAGATGCGTATGATGAGCTAAGTGAAATTGCCCCGACGGTATTCTTAGCAGTAGACAACGAGAACTACATGGAGTCATTTGAGTCCAATATGCATGTTCTTGGTGAAATTTTCGCTGCTGAAGATGAAGTAGAATCACAACTTGAAGCGATTAATAACGACATTGCAGACATTCAAGAACGTGCAGAAGCAAGCGATGAAGATGCTTTAATTCTTTCTGCTGATGAAGGTGCTGCAAGTGCGTACGGTGAAGGTTCTCGTTTTGGATTTATCCATGACGTGTTAGGCATTGAAGCGGCTGATCCAAACATTAGCGCTGAAACGCATGGCGATAATGTCTCTTTTGAATATATTGCAGATGTAGACCCAGGTTACATCTTTATTCTTGATCGCGGGGCAACAGTGGGAAGCGACGCAGAAGCAAGTGCAACGGAGGTCATTGATAATGAACTTGTTGCGCGTACTGCAGCTTACCAAAATGACAACATCGTGCCACTAGACGGAGATTTCTGGTACTTAAGCGGTGGTGGACTTGAGTCTGTTCAAGGTATGGTTGATAACATTAATGAGCATTTTGAACAATAATAAAAAAGCAGTGTCCCATTCGGGCACTGCTTTTTTTCTGGTTTATGAAGACATGTAATCACCACCATTAATATGAATGGTTTGGCCGGTCATGTAGGAGGCACCGTCTGAGGCTAAAAATACATATGCGGATGATAGTTCACTCGGTTGTCCAGCTCGTCCCATCGGTGTGTTTGCGCCAAACTGTGCGACTTTATCCTGGTCAAATGAAGAAGGAATTAGTGGTGTCCAAATCGGTCCAGGAGCAACGATATTCACTCGAATCTCTTGGGAAACAAGAGATTTTGCCATGCTTCGAGCAAACGCTGTAATCGCCCCTTTCGTACTCGTATAATCGATTAATGTCTCGTTGCCGATATGAGCGTTAATTGATGATGTAAAAAGAATCGTGTCCCCTGGCTTTAGATGTGGCAATGATGCTCGCGTCATAAAAACGTGAGAATAGAAATTCGTGCGAAACGTGAGCTCTAGTTGTTCGTCGCTAATATCTAAGAGACTGTTTTTTGGATATTGAACAGCACAATTGTTGACGAGGATGTTCAACTCACCAAAATGGGCAATGGTGTCTTGAATTGCCTGATTACAGGATGTGGAGTCTGTTAGATCAGCATCTATAGTTAGGCAACATCCCCCACTTTCTTCAACGAGTTGTTTCGTCTTTGTCGCATCTGCATGTTCGTCCAAATATACAATCGCAACGTTCGCACCTTCATTAGCATAGGCAATCGCAACGGCGCGGCCAATGCCGCTATCCCCACCCGTAATCAGTGCAGTCTTGCCTAGTAATTTACGGGTTGGTTTTGATGAGGTGTCGGGTTGCGTTGGCAACGGGTCCATGTTGGCTTCACTACCTGGTTGCCTGCTTTGCGTTTGAGGCGGGAATCCGCCAGTTGGGTATCGATTATCGTCCATGTTACGTAAGTACCTCCATCATAAAAAGTTTCTCATAGTATAAGCAAAACTGATGGAATTATTTTTTGTGTAACGTATGATAAGATAGGGGAGTGAAAGGGGCCGTTTATGAGTGTACTTATTGCACATTCCTTAAGAAAGACGTATGGAGAGAAAATACTATTAAACGATGTATCATTTAGTATAGAGTCAAAACAACGAATCGGATTAATTGGGGCTAACGGTACAGGGAAGACGTCGCTTTTAAATATTCTTTATGGGAGTGATTCTCCTGAGCATGGTGAGGTGAATCATGCAAACAAATTCACGGTTCAATATGTAACGCAAGAACCTGAACTCGATGAAAGTAAAACGGTTTTAGATACGGTGCTTGATGGACCGTCGACGGTGATGCGAACGCTGCGTGACTACAACAAAGCGCTCGTAAACTATGAGTTACAGCAAGGGTCTGACGCTTCAGAACAAGCGTTGTTTAAAGCGCAAGCGAATATGGACGCCCATGATGGCTGGGCTGCAGATACGAAAGCGAAAACGGTGTTATCAAAGCTCGGTATTAAACAACCATCTGCGCTTGTTGGCACACTTTCTGGTGGACAGAGAAAGAGGGTGGCTCTCGCACGGGCTCTTATTGAACCTGCAGACTTGCTCATCTTGGACGAGCCGACGAACCATCTAGACGCAGAAGCCATCGCTTGGATGGAATCATTTCTTCTTCAATACGAAGGCGCAATCGTAGTTGTAACCCATGATCGCTATTTTTTGAACCGAGTAACGCAAACCATTTTTGAACTAGATCAAGGAAATTTATATCAATATGATGGAAATTACGAATTGTATCTGGAAGAAAAAGCGAATCGTGAACAACAGGCCATCAAATCAGAAGATCGTAGACAAAACATTTTGCGTCGAGAGCTTGCTTGGCTCCATCGAGGAGCGAAGGCCCGGTCGACAAAGCAAAAGGCGAGAAAAGACAGAATACATGACATGAAATCGCAAACCGGTCCAAAAGAAGAAGAGCAACTTTCTTTTTCGACGGCTAGCACTCGTTTAGGCAAGAAGGTGATTGAAGCCGTTCATCTCTCAAAACAAACACCGACGGGGACGTGGTTGTTTAAAGACGTGGATGAGCTCATTACCCGGGGGGAACGCATCGGTATTGTTGGAGCAAATGGAAGTGGCAAGACGACATTCCTTAATGTGTTAGCGAAACGCATTCAACCAGATGCAGGGGAAGTCATCCAAGGTGAAACCGTGAAGATCGGCTATTTCACACAAGGTGAAATGGAAATTGATGATAGTCAACGAATGCTCGAGTACATTCAAGAAGGTGCATCGGTCATTACGACGAAGTCAGGTGTGCAAATCACTGCAGAACAAATGCTTGAACGTTTCATGTTCCCTCGCTCAATGCATCGCACACTGATTTACCGTCTATCTGGTGGCGAGCGTCGTAGGTTATATTTGTTAAGGGTGTTAATGGAGGAGCCGAATGTACTGTTTTTTGACGAACCGACGAACAATCTTGATATTCCAACATTACGTATTCTAGAAGAATATTTGCTAGATTTTCCAGGGTCGGTCGTGACGGTATCCCACGACCGCTACTTTTTGGACCGGGTCACCGAACGACTTCTTGTGTTTCGTGAAGATGGCAACATTGATCGATTCATGGGGGATTACGAAGACTATGTGAAACAGGTCGCCGAACACGCGAAAGAATCCAAACACACCGATAAGGAGAAAACAAAACCTGTACAACTGAAACAACGAAAAAAATTATCATACAAAGATCAACAAGATTGGAACACGATTGAAAGCCGCATTGACAGCTTAGAGCAAAAAAAGGCAGAATTAGAAGAGGACATGAGTCGCTCAGGTAGTGACGCGTTATTGTTGCAAGATCTGCAACAGCAAATTCACGAGCTGGACAATCAGATCGAAGCATTGATGGAGCGGTGGTCTGAACTCGCTGAACTCATGGACGAACAGTAAACCAAATTAACGGAGGAATATGATGGCTAAAAAAGGATACATCCAAATGGAAAATGGCAACAAAATTGAAATGGAGTTTTATCCAGACGCAGCGCCGAATACCGTTGCAAACTTTGAAAAGCTAGCGAATAGCGATTTCTACAATGATGTGACGTTCCATCGTGTTATTCCAGGGTTCGTTGCTCAAGGCGGAGACCCAACAGGCACTGGAGCTGGCGGCAGTGGCACAACGATCAAATGTGAGACAGAAGGAAATCCTCACAAACATGTTCCAGGATCGTTATCAATGGCGCATGCTGGTAAAGATACAGGTTCTTCTCAATTTTTCCTCGTTCACGAAGCGCAACCTCATCTAGATGGCGTGCATACCGTATTTGGACAAGTAACGAGTGGAATGGACGAAGTGCTTGCAATTAAGCCAGGGGACAAAATGAAAGAAGTACGTGTCACAGACGAAGCATAATAAGAAATAGAAAAAAGGGATGGGCGAAACAACGTCCATCCTTTTTTTGTTTTATGAAAAAAACCTTGAAATACTCTAATCATTTATGATACGTTTAAATGAAAAAATAGGAGTGGATCACCATGAATCACGTCACACTTTATGATCTTTATTCCCACCCAATTGCGAAGAAGTTTATTAAACGCTCAGGGCTAGATCATGCAATTTCAACGGCTGAATCTGCATTTTACTTTGCCTGCAAGAGCCAGGTTCACCCAGAACTAGCGGTGAAGGCAGCTTTTCTTCACGACATCGGACATTACACATGGTACGGTGAAGATGGCGAGTGGAACTTCCATTCTTACAAAGAAAATGATATTCACGCAATAAAGGGTGCAGAACGTGCGCACAAACTATTGATTCGTCTCGGAGAAGATCGAAAATCGGCAAAAGAAATTGCACTAGCCATTCTACTGCATACAGATTCTTATTTGCCTTCAGGAGATTTGCAATTAACCCCGTTACAAATGGTCGTCAGTCAAGCAGATGAAGCGAATGAAGAACCAGATGGGTTGCACCATTACCGAATGATCGATGAGAAAGAAGCTTTGCAAAGAATTAGAGGTTTGGACGAACTTGTCCAACAAACATCAAGAGCATATGAAAAACAATCGAGTTAGGCCCAAAAAGGAATGTTCAATCCTTTTCGGGCCTATTTTTATTCAGTGGCAAATCGTTAACAATCAGCGTGTACTCACGTATAATAGGACAAAACGGCAAAGGGGTTCTTTTCATGGCTCAATATGAACAAGTGTACCATGCTCTAATGAATAACAATGATGTGAAACAGATGCTGTCATCCATCAATGCGGATGATAAAAATACATTGGACGAACAAATAACGATTGCACAAATTCCTGCGCCCCCTTTTTCTGAACACGAGCGAGCAGACTACATAAAAAAATGTCTAGAAGAGTTAGGTCTTCTTGATGTAAGAAAAGATGAAGAGGGTAACGTATATGGGCGAAGAAAAGGGGCCGGCAATGGGCCCACATTGTTCGTTTCAGCGCATATTGATAGTGTCTTTTCAAAAGATACAGATACAACAGTGTCAGAAAAAGACGGCATTTACTATGGTCCCGGTATTACCGATGATGCAAGAGGCCTAGCAGCGTTACTTACGATTGTTCGCGCATTCCAACAAAGCGCCATCGAGACGACTGGAGACATAATATTTGGAGGTACAGTTGGGGAAGAAGGTCCTGGGGATCTTCGCGGGGTGAAAGCTTTTTTCAAAGATAATAGGGACATTGATGGTTTTATTTCAATTGATGCTGTTTCTCCAACTGAAATCATTTATAATGGCACAGGCAGTTTTCGCTACATCGTAACGTATAAAGGCCCAGGTGGTCATAGCTTTGGGGCATTTGGTACACCGAGCGCCGTTCATGCAGCTGCACGGGCGACTGTGAAGCTGGCTGATCTTGAACCCTCCACCGACCCTAAAACGACATTTAATGTAGGGGTGTTTGAGGGAGGAACCATCCCGACAGCTATAGCTGAAGAAGCGAAATTAGCGATTGATCTTAGATCCAACGGAGAGCCTGAACTTGATTCAATAGAACAAACGATGTTTCGTTTTCTTCAAGAAGCAGCAGATGAAGAGAATCGTAAATGGGCATTTTCTTCTGAAGAAGGTGTAGGCTATACGATTGAACAAATTGGCGATCGACCGGTAGGTAGTCAGTCATCGTCAACTGAAATTGTAGAAACCGCTTGGTATGCAACCGAGGCACTAGCACTTGCTCCGAGCCTTGCCCCTCCGGCAAGTACGGATTCCAATTACCCGATGAGCATCGGGGTGCCATCAATAACACTTGGAGCGGGTGGACAGGCTGGTGGTGCACATACACTTTTGGAATGGTATCGACCGGAGAAAGGCTACCTCGGTCCGCAACGGGTACTTCTAACGATTCTTGGCCTTGTAGGAACAGTGGGAAACTCCCCAACACTTAGAAAAAGAACATAAATTAAAGAGGGATTCGATGGGAAAACGTATGATTGGCGTGCTATTGCTCGCCTTAAGCACGATTGGTTTCACATTTTTAATGTTACCTGTAGGACAGTGGCTAGATGAAACAATTTTACGTGCCCTCCAGCCAATTCATTCTGGAGAAGAGGGCGAAGGGGTATACCGATTTTTTGAGGTGGTGACTCATTACGGAGATTCACTATTCTTTATGATCTTTTTCGTTTTGCTCTTCCTTTACTTAATGAGCAAAAGAGAATGGATGTTCATGCTTTTTAGTACCGTCTACCTTTTTGGAGGCGTTGCCTTAAACACCGTTCTAAAACAGATCATTCAAAGGGAACGGCCAGGTGGCTTAGAGAGGACAATCGACTTTATTGGGGAGCCGTTAAACTTATTGTCATATAGCTTTCCGAGCGGTCACTCCTTCCGAGCGGTCATGATCTCCATTTTAATGATCTATCTCATTAAACAAGTAATGAAGTGGGGGCAACCTGCACAAATTACCGCAGGGGTAGTCCTCGTTATTCTTGCTCTTTTAACAGTAGTAAGCCGCGTCATCCTTGGGGTTCATTTTCCTACGGATGTCATAATGGCAACGATCTATTCCATCGTCTGGTTCGTCATCTTATTACTTATTATGAACATGGCGCTCTCTGTTTGGAACAAACGAGAAAAACGGGTGTAACGCAAAATAACAAATAACGACAAACCAGTTAGGCTCCGTAGTTCCACGATAACGAAAACAATACATGTATCATGCATAAAGCAACGAATATAGTAAAAACTACAAGCAGTAACTGTAACATTTTACAATATATGAAAAAATAGTTGTGGAATGTAGTAGTTTGAACGCAAATTGTAACAGCATTGAAACGGAACAGACTAGATTATCCAGTATAATTAACGTATACTCATCAAGGAAATCGTTTGGAACAGCGTGAAGAAAGTAGGACTTAGTGTGATAACCCTATTTGCAGGATTAGTATTACTGGGATTGCTCGGACTGGGCATGTACGAAAAAAAACAACATCAAGTTGAAGTCGACAAAATTCCACTACGGATTAATGTTAATGGCAGTCGAGGGAAGTCAACGGTCACCCGGCTCATTTCTGGTGTGTTAATGGAAGATGGTAGGAAAACCGTCGGAAAGATTACAGGTACAGCAGCAAGAATGTTTTATTGGGACACCGATGAAGAGCGGCCCATTAAACGGCGCCCAGAAGGTGCGAACATTCGCGAACAGAAAATTGCTATGAAAGAAGCGGCTGACCGAGGTGCAGAAGTATTCGTGAGCGAGTGTATGGCTGTTGCTCCTGATTACCAAAGAGTATTTCAAGAAAGTTGGATGCAAGCGAACATCACCGTCATTGTGAATGTCGTAGAAGACCACATGGAAGTGATGGGGCCAACGC
Source organism: Geomicrobium sp. JSM 1781026 (assembly GCF_041949955.1). Classification (NCBI taxonomy): domain Bacteria; kingdom Bacillati; phylum Bacillota; class Bacilli; order Caryophanales; genus Geomicrobium; species Geomicrobium sp. JSM 1781026. The sequence goes on from NZ_JBHFQF010000001.1 coordinate 88,290, forward strand.
TTGATCATATGGTGGATGCTTATAAGGAAACCATCCCTTACGATGGGAAGTTAATCGTCTCACCTTCACCTTATGTTGAGGAGCTAAAAGCAGAAGCCAAACGGAGAAATACTCGTGTTTACGTTGCTGATCCTGAAGCCGTACCGAACTCCTACCTTAAAAAGTTTGAGTATATGCTATTTCATGAGAACGTAGCGCTGGCATTAGCCGTTGCCCGTGCATTGGACATTGATGAGAATACGGCTGGCCGAGGGATGTTGAAAGCGAAAGCTGCCCCTGGTGTCACGCGTGTTTTTCCTCTATTTGAGAAGAATGGTGAAGAATCCTTTTTCGTCAATGGTTTCTCAGCAAATGAGCCAGCATCAACAATGAAGATTTGGGAAAATGTCATTACGCTAGGCTACCCATCAAAAGAACCGATCATCATCATGAATTGTCGCTCTGATCGACCTGAGCGTACTGAACAATTTGCTGAACAGATGTTGCCAAACATAAAGATCGATAAGTTGGTGCTCATCGGCGAAGGGGTTGCACCTGTTCAAAAAGCGTATGATGAAGGACTTCTTCAAGTTAATGAACTAAAAGACTTGGAAGGTGAAGATGCGGATCAAGTAATGAGATATCTCGAACAAGTTGCACATGGACAAGTGGTGTTCGGAATCGGAAACTACCATGGAGCCGTTCCGCTCATTGAACAACTAGAGTCCAATAAAAAACCGGTATATGCGTAAGGAGTGGGCGTCGTTTGTTTGGTACTGAATTATACATTGCGCTAGTTATTGGCGTCGTGTTAAGTCTGATTTACACAGAGCGTACGGGAATTATGCCAGCGGGACTCATTGTTCCCGGTTATTTGGCACTCGTATTTGATCAATTGTTGTTTCTCGTTATGATTTTCTTCTTGAGTTTCATCACATACTTAATCGTCACGCAAGTCGTAGGTAGGCTAACGATTCTCTATGGTAGACGTAAGTTTGCAGCGATGATGACCGTAGGAATTCTTGTGAAAATGATCTTTGACTACTTTTACCCCATCTTCCCATTTGAAACCGTTGAGTTTCGAGGTCTCGGGGTGATTGTTCCTGGTCTGATTGCAAATGCTTTTCAGCGACAAGGCGTTTTGCCTACGACACTGAGTACAATTGTGATAAGCGGGATTACATTCCTCATTGTTTCGTTTTTATATTTCCTATAGAGCGAGACGTGATGAATTCATATAGGCGAGGGATATGATGGAAGATAAACAGTTTACTTTCAAAGAGAAGATGTTAGCCTACACAAAAAAACATAAGAAAAAAGCGTTGCCCCATAGCATCATCGGGGTTCTTTTAACGTTTGTGATTCTGATGGCTGCCAACTGGTGGCCACTGCCAGAGCAAGAGTCTCTTGCAGAAAGTACAAACGAAGAAGAACCACGCTTAACTGCTTCATTTGTTGGCGATATTATGATGGGTCGTTACGTGGAAGATGTCATTGATTACCGAGGCTCAGACTTTTTGTTTCATTATGCAATGCCGTATTTTGACGAGGCGGATTATGTGACAGGGAATTTTGAACACCCGGTACTTATCGACGGGGAAGAATACGAGCAAGCAGATAAGGAAATTCCTTTACATGCACCGGAATCGTCAATCAATATTATGGAGAACGCTGGGTTTTCCGTCGTAAATTTGGCCAATAACCATATTCTAGATTATGGTCAAAAAGGTTTACAAGATACCATTGATCAATTTGCACAATCGAATGTGGATACGGTTGGTCACGTGCAACAGCCGTTTATTGACTACAATCAAATTGACGAGCAATTAACCATTGCTACAGTCGGCTTTAATGATGTGTGGGCAAGTGCTGATCGCTCGGGTGTTTTAGAGTCAGATCCATCGGAGTCACTTGAATACATTAAGGCGGCTGATGGAGAAGCCGACCTTGTCATTGTTCATGTTCATATAGGCGTTGAGTACACGAGTACGCCAACACAGAGGCAAGAAGACTTGATGAAAGCGTATGTTGATGCTGGAGCTGATATTGTCATTGGCCATCATCCTCACGTCTTGCAGTCTGTTGAGCACTATAACGATGGCATTATTTTTTATTCATTAGGGAACTTTATATTTGATCAAGGGTGGACCCGAACGAGGGACACTGCCCTTGCTCAATATCATTTATATGAGGATGGCCGCGCAGAAATTGAGTTGGTGCCATTTCGAATTCATGAATCACAACCTAGACCGCTTAATGGAGCGGGAGAGTCGTACTTCAGGCAAAGAATCTTCCAGCAACTGACAAAAGATACGACCGATGACAGTGTGTATGAGATCAAAGATGGGCGCTTAATATTCGAAGTCGACCATAGCCATGTGGTAGACTAGCGGAAGTGAAAAAACTGTCAAAAAATCGTATTCAGATGTCAGGGAGGGTTAGATTTGTCGAAAAGAATGACGGTTCTTATGTCAATTGCTGCCGTTGTGTTGTTAGCTGTGGCTGTAATGTTCTCAGGAAATGACGATACAGGCCCTGAAAATTCATCAGAAAATGTGGATGAACCATCAGGGAGTTCAAATGGGCCACAAGATGAAGAAGACGTACAAGTTGATCTTGGAGACTCCGGAGTGAGTGCCTCACACCCATACGCAGAAGAAGTTGGGGAAGCAATTCTAGCGGATGGAGGAAATGCAGTCGATGCCGCGATTGCGGTCGCATTCACGCTCGGTGTCGTTGAACCTTACGGTTCAGGCATTGGTGGTGGTGGCGCGATGCTCGTTCTCGATGATTTGAACGAATCGCCAATGGTCTATGATTACCGTGAGATGTCACCAGCACAAGGTCAAGAAAATTTAGCTGGTGTTCCTGGGTTTGTTAAAGGAATGCAGACCGTTCACGAAAACTACGCAACGATGTCTCTAGACGAGCTCCTTCAGCCGGCAATAAATTATGCAGAAGGTGGGTTTATCGTTGATGATATGCTCGAAGATCGTCTGTACCAGGCAAGCGCCAGGATTGACCAAGAATCTGCAGATCCGTTTTATCCTGGAGGCATTCGTATAAAAGAAGGCATGGAGCTCGTTCAAGAGGACCTCGCACAAACGATGAGGCGGCTTTTGGAAAATGGGTTTGATGATTTTTATACCGGGGAATTAGCTAATGAACTTGCTGGAGATCAAAACAGCATAACCGTAGAGGATCTTCAAGCTTATGAGGTTCTAGAAAGTCAAGCAGTTTCAGGAGAATTTAATGGATATACCGTCTATTCATCACCGCCACCGATGTCTGGTGTCACGTTAATTCAGCAATTACAAATGGCAGAAACAGCTGGGCTAACGGAGATGGAACCTGGATCTGCATTGTTTGGCCACACATTTATTGAAAGTGTTCGTGAAACGTATCGAGATCGATCGCGTAATATCGGAGACCCAACGACAAATCCTGACATCAATACCGATCAATTAACAAGTCAAGCCTATAGCGCTGGGTTACTTGAGGAAGTTGATCTGGATGAGATTAATGGGGATTCAGAAGGCATTGAAGCATCAACGGATGACCAAGGCAACACGACACATTTTTCAATTGCCGATTCTGATGGTATGGTCGTCTCTGCAACAAATACGCTAAGCAACTTTTTCGGTGAAGGTGTGATGGTTGAACAAGGGTATTTTCTAAATAACCATATGAACAACTTCGCACAAACAGAAACATCACCGAATGTGTATGCCGGTCACAAACGTTCACGAAGTTTCATTACACCTACGCTGCTAGTGGACCCTGCAAACCAACAAGTCATTGGGATGGGTAGCCCTGGGGGAAATCGAATTCCGCAAATCATGAGTCAGGTGCTTATTTACTCGGCACACCTAGACAGTTTAGAAGAAGCGATGAACATGCCTAGAATCACACATGGGACACATCCTGAGACTGGGGAACGTCAGGTTGTCGTTGAATCAAGTTGGCCAGAGGAGAGCATGGAAGAGTTAGCAGCCATGGGCCATGATGTGGATGCCTTTTATTCGGCCGTTTACTTCGGTGGTTTGCAAGTGCTCGTTGCGGATTTTGATGAGGGTCAAGTGCAACGAATTACTGATCCACGGCGTTAGATGTTTAATACAGCAATGGGAGAAAGGAATAACAAGCAATGAAATTTATTAAAGCTCTTTTACCGGTAGGAATTGTCGCAATTCTAGTGTTCGGCCTTTACGGTATGCAGTATGAAGATACGCTTTCTGGACAGGAAAGGGAAGCGATCGAGTTTCATACAAACCAAGATTCTCATGAATAAATGATCCGGCCCGTACTAGCCAACATCTCACCAGCTAGTGCGGGTTTCTTTATGCAACGAGTGATAAATTTGTTACAATCTTAGATTTACAAGGTTAAAAGTCCAAGTCGTGATATACAATAATACTAACAGCTTGGACTGGAGGTTAGATAATGGATGAAGTAACTTTAGGTGCAGCCTTTTTGGCTGGTATGGTCACGTTTTTTTCTCCATGTGTCTTCCCGTTGGTACCTGCATATCTTGCCCAATTGACAGGGACAGATGTGAAGGGTGGAGCAGTAAATGCCAACCGAGGACTCATTATATCTAGAAGTGTTGGATTTATTACGGGTTTTACGATTATCTTTTTGCTTCTGGGATTATCAGCGAGTGCCATTGGTACATGGTTTGCTTTATACGGGACATTGATTGAAAGAATTGGCGGGATTATCATTATTTTATTTGGTCTACAAATGTCGGGACTCATTTCCTTGCAATCCTTGATTACAGAACGCCGCATCTTTAAAAGAGGTCCGAAAAAAGTCTCGAGTTTTTCTGGTTCAGTCGGCTTTGGGCTCGTATTCGCAGCAGGTTGGACGCCTTGTATAGGATTAATTCTAGGTTCGATATTGTATATGGCAAGCCAAGAAGAAACGATGTTTAGCGGAGTTGGTTTACTACTCGTCTATTCCATCGGTTTAGGCGTCCCATTTTTACTCGTTTCATTGATATTCTCTCAATCGTTGAATAAACTTAGCGGCTTGAATCGATACTTACCGATGATCCAAAAAACGAGTGGAGTTATTATGATCTTACTCGGACTTGCATTATTTACAGGTCTATTTTCGACAGTGTCTGCATACTTCGGATCTTTTGTCCCTGATTGGCTATAATGGGATTTGAAAAAGGGTACTCAAATTGAGTACTCTTTTTTTACCAAAACAATTGTGTAGCAAACGTACTTTTATCAACATAGGATACTATATTTCAATTGTTGAGGTGGTACATGAATGCATTTTCCATGGCACTTATGGAATAACAGACGAAATGACAGAAGGAATCAATATGACATTGAGGTGAACAATCAATTAATTAATGGTCCGGGAGTTGTTGGAGCGACCTCGTCATTCCCAACAGGCATAACAAATGGTGGAGGCGGTAATGGCGCCACAGGACCAACGGGCCCAACAGGCTCAGTCGGTCCTACAGGACCAGCAGGCCCAACGGGTCCAACAGGAGTTACTGGTGTCGGATTAGAAGGAGTCGTCGTTTATAACCCAACTGCACGCCCAACATATGTCGTCGGTGAGTTAATTTCTTTCAATGGAAGCATTTACCGCGTTGTGGTGGCAAGTCCAACAGGGACTCCAGGCACATCTCCTGAATATCAATTACTATTATCAGGTGTGACCGGGGCGACTGGAGCAACAGGCGTTACCGGAACAGGTTCGACCGGGGTAACGGGAGTGACTGGAGCAACAGGAGTGACCGGAGCGACGGGAGCAACCGGGGCCACAGGAATAACGGGAACAGGATCAACTGGAGCGACGGGAGTGACCGGAGCAACAGGCGTTACCGGGGCGACGGGAGTGACTGGAGCCACGGGAATAACGGGAACAGGATCAACTGGAGCGACGGGAGTGACCGGAGCAACAGGCGTTACCGGGGCGACGGGAGTGACCGGAGCAACAGGCGTTACTGGAGCGACGGGACTTACTGGGGCCACAGGAATAACGGGAACAGGATCAACTGGAGCGACGGGAGTGACCGGAGCAACAGGCGTTACCGGAGCGACGGGCCTAACTGGGGCAACAGGCGTTACCGGAGCAACAGGTGTCACTGGAGTAACGGGTTTAACCGGAGCGACAGGCCTAACTGGGGCAACAGGTGTCACCGGAGCAACGGGCCTAACTGGAGCAACAGGCGTTACCGGAGCAACAGGTCTAACCGGAGCGACAGGCCTAACTGGGGCAACAGGTGTCACCGGAGCAACGGGCCTAACTGGAGCAACGGGCGTTACCGGAGCAACAGGTCTAACCGGAGCGACAGGCCTAACTGGGGCAACAGGTGTCACCGGAGCAACGGGCCTAACTGGAGCAACAGGCGTTACCGGAGCAACAGGTCTAACCGGAGCGACAGGCCTAACTGGGGCAACAGGTGTCACCGGAGCAACGGGCCTAACTGGAGCAACGGGCGTTACCGGAGCAACAGGTCTAACCGGAGCGACAGGTCTAACCGGAGCGACAGGCCTAACTGGGGCAACAGGTGTCACCGGAGCAACGGGCCTAACTGGAGCAACAGGCGTTACCGGAGCAACAGGTCTAACCGGAGCGACAGGCCTAACTGGAGCAACAGGTGTCACCGGAGCAACGGGCCTAACTGGAGCAACGGGCGTTACCGGAGCAACGGGTCTAACTGGGGCAACAGGCGTTACCGGAGCAACGGGTCTAACTGGAGCAACAGGCGTTACCGGAGCGACAGGTCTAACCGGAGCAACGGGCGTTACCGGGGCGACAGGCCTAACTGGGGCAACAGGTGTCACCGGAGCAACGGGCCTAACTGGGGCAACAGGCGTTACCGGAGCAACGGGCGTTACCGGAGCAACGGGCCTAACTGGGGCAACAGGTGTCACCGGAGCAACGGGCCTAACTGGAGCAACGGGCGTTACCGGAGCAACGGGTCTAACTGGGGCAACAGGCGTTACCGGAGCAACGGGCGTCACTGGAATTACAGGACCTACAGGACCTACAGGCGTTACTGGAGTAACTGGCATCATTGGGCCGACCGGAGCGACAGGCTTGATCGGAGCAACAGGAGCAACAGGTGTCACTGGCCCAACTGGACCTACAGCCGATAATTCATCACCGTTCTTTAATAGTAACGTTCAACCTCAAACGGTAGCCGTTGGATCGCCAGTAATCAACTTAATCCCGCGGCAGTTTGCAGGGATTACGTATACACCTGCCACAGGCTTGTTTACAATTCAGGTCCCAGGTTTGTATTTCTTTAACGTTACGTTAAACACGGCAGTGGCTACTGCTGCGGGAGCATCTTTTGGATTGTTAGTCAACGGAACGCTTGCCGCAGCCATTGGCAATGCTGACAGTGGTGGGATCATAGATGTGCACCGTTCGAATTTCTATGCTGCGGGCACGACCATTCAAATTGTCAATTCTTCACCAGCTGCAGTAAGTTTAGTCAACGGTACAGGGGTTGCCAATACTGCAGGCCATGTGTCAATTCTTCGCTATGCAGCAAATGCTACGGGAACGATAAGTACAGCGACAGGTACAGTCGGATAGTAGATCGTCACAGCTCAATGGTATAATGAGCTGTGACTTTTTTGGAGGGATTAGATGGACAAAGTGATCAGCGAAACGAAACGATGGGTTGAACAACAGTTAACCGCTGAAAAGACAGGTCATGATTGGTATCATATTGATAGAGTTTATAAAATGGCCATTCGTCTAGCTAAGGAAGAAGGGGCAGACCCATTCATTGTTGCGATGGCAGCGCTTTTGCATGATTTAGCAGACGACAAAGTAGTAAAAGACGAACAGGCAGGGCTGGAAAGAATTGAAGCGTGGCTTGATCGCTTTCATGTGAGACAGTCCGACAGGCTACATATTCTAACAATCATTACTTCAATTTCTTATAAAGGTGGAAATGGAGAGGATTTGAAAACAATAGAGGCAAAAGTTGTACAAGATGCCGACCGACTCGATGCACTTGGTGCAATTGGTGTGGCACGAACTTTTCAATATTCCGGTGCAAAAGGTCAGCCAATCTATGAGCCACAGCGGGAAGTCCGTTCTAAGATGACCTTAGAGGAGTATCGACATGGACAAAGTTCGGCTATTCATCACTTCTATGAGAAACTTCTTAAGTTAAAGGACTTGATGAATACAAAAACAGGTAAAAAGATCGCTGAACAACGGCATCAATTCATAGAAGTGTTTTTAGAACAATTTTTACTCGAATGGGGAAGTCCACAACGGGGCGATAGCTGACATTTGTTTGTTGGTTGTTTTACAATAGTAAGTGAGTCAAAAACAAAGGAGCTAAAACTTGTGACACAGTTAAGTGAATGGTCTAAAGATCAACTAACCGAAAGATTGGATGAGTTAAAAGAACAGTACAAAAATGCCGTTCAGCAAAACTTGAACCTCAATATGGCTAGGGGAAAACCTTGTCCGGAGCAAGTTGAACTGTCTATGGGCATGTTGGATGTGTTGGATTCAAGCTCGTCCATGGTTTCTGAAAATGGCGTAGACCTTCGAAATTATGGTCAATTGGATGGAATTCCAGAGGCGAAACGCTTTTTTGCTAACCTTCTTGATGTAGGCGAAGAAGAAGTCATTGTTGGTGGTAATTCTAGTCTTACGCTCATGCATGATGCTGTAACACGTGCGCTGTTTGACGGTGTTAAAGGAAGTGAAAAACCTTGGGCAGATTATGATAAAATTAAATTTCTTGCGCCAAGCCCGGGGTATGACCGCCATTTTGCAATATGTGAACGTTATAACATTGAGATGATTATCATTGATATGAAAGAAGACGGTCCGGATATGGACCAGGTCGAAGAGCTTGTAAAGCAAGATGAAACGATCAAAGGCATTTGGTGTGTACCTAAATATAGCAACCCAAATGGGACAACATACTCGGATGAAGTTGTAGACCGATTGGCTTCAATGGAAACAAAAGCTACAGACTTTCGAATCTTTTGGGATGATGCATATACGATCCATCATTTAGGCACAGAGCCAGTCTCGCTGAAGAACATACTCAAATCCGCGAAAGCTGCGGGCAATGAAGACCGGCCCTATATCTTTGCTTCAACATCCAAAGTCACTTTCCCTGGAGCTGGGATCGCAACACTTGCTGCAAGTGAAGGAAATGTAGATGATGTTCGAAGTAAAATGGCAGCACAAACAATCGGTTATGATAAGATTAATCAAATGCGTCATGTTCGCTTTTTCACTGAAGTGACATCACTTGAAGAACATATGAAAAAGCATGCGCGTATCATTAAGCCGAAGTTTGACCTCGTGTATGAAACGTTCCGTGAGCAACTTGGTGATAAAGAGATTGCGACATGGTCTGAACCAGAAGGGGGCTATTTCATTAGTCTCGATACAGCTAAAGGCACAGCAAAGAAGATTGTGCAAATGGCGAAAGATGCCGGTGTTACACTCACAGGTGCAGGAGCAACTTTCCCATATGGAAAGGACCCGAATGATCAAAACATCCGTATCGCACCAACGTATCCCAGCATGGAAGAGCTTGCGACGGCGTTGCAAGTGCTATGTATTTGTATAGAGTTGGTGACAATTGAAAAGAAAATGCTCTAATCAAGTTATATAAAAAGCCGGTTGTTCTTATGGAACAACCGGCTTTTTATATAGGTCTGTGTAGTGCCATCGATCCCAGTTCACTCGGGGTTTAAAGATAGGCTCCAATCGTAACAAAAACCCTTTTTAGTGACGATCAGTTAAGGAAAAGGCATCACACTTCACCTAAATGATCACATAAACGCCACCAACTGTCACAATATGAAATATATGATGCAGTGAGTATTTGAAAGAAAACCTATTGAATGGCGAATGGTAACTAAGAACAGTCAGAGAGAGTGACGATCCTTGGCCTATTTGATAACCACAGTTCCCGTCTTTCTACACATGATCAAAAGTGTTACAACTGCCCACAACCATCGGCACCAAAGGTGTAAAAGTGAAACAAGAAGAGCTCGGACAGGATATTTTATGTGTTTAGCAGTATATAACTGTAGGTTTGCCCGCTGCAAGGCTGCGGAAAGAAGATTTAATTCAATCTCGACCATAACGCGCAGTAAATTTATTTCATTCAACATGTATAGATCGCTTCCAAAACACTCAAGCAACCACCCTAAAGAGAGAGCACCTGCGGAGAAGGCCTCGGTTTTTCTTAGGCCCTTTATTTTTTAAGACCGACTCCCATCTTCAACGAATAGTTCGCTTCCACAATTTGCGGTTTGGAAGGTTTACGTTTTGAGGCGGATGGCTGTGAGGCTGTATCCCCCTCAAATAACGTGTGAGATTTCCTGTCATGAATACGTGAAATGTTCTGAATGTGCATAACATTTTTTGTGTTTTTCCGTAGTTATGATACACTAAGGTAGATTTTCCTATTACTAATTTTTAGATTTATTAGGGGGAGAAGAGAAAAGATGAAGAAGAATTTGTTACTTACAGGTGTTTTAGGAGCATCTATGCTCGCGTTAGCCGCATGTGGTGATGACGATACTGGAGCGGATGAAGAGGTAGATGACACAAACGGAGATACGGAAGAAGTGGAAGATGAAGATGGTGATGAAGACGCCGAAGGTGACGATGATGCAGCAGCTGGTGGCGATGATGACGCGTATGCTGACGTAGCAGGCGAAACGTTTACGGTCGCTACAGATAACAACTTCGTTCCTTTCGCGTTTATGGATCTTGATACAAATGAACTATCAGGATTTGATATTGAGCTGATGACAGCACTCGCAGATGAAATGGGAATTGAAGTGAACTTTGAAACGATGGAATTCCAAGGAGCTCTCGCTGGCATCCAGTCTGGCGTATATGATGCATCCATTAATGCGATGAGCATTACTGAAGAACGTCAAGACACGATTGATTTTTCTGATCCATACTACTTAGATGCAGGGATTATCGTTGCGGTCGCTGCGGATAACGAAGGTGAATGGGGATCGTTAGAAGAATTGGATCAAGACGGGATTACAATTGCCACTAACCAAGGATCGACTTCTCACGATTATCTCGATGAAAACCTTGAGAATGCGAGCATTCAAGCGTTACCAGATGTTGTTGAAGCCTATCAGAACGTTATCCAAGGACACTCTGATGCTGTGCTCTACGATGAACCAAACGTATTGTATTATGTTGAGGAACAAGCACAAGGTCAGCTTGTAACCGTGGGTGATACACTTTTAGCTGATGATTATGGAATCGGCATGCCACAAGGTCATGAGCTCGTTGATCCGATTAATCATGCACTGGAAGTGCTCATGGAGAATGGAACCTATGATGATATTTATGAAGACTATTTCGGTGAGCGCCCGATGGGCACATAATCATTCAGGTTCTGCTCATACAGCCATTGTATGAGCAGTTTCATTCTCTTTTTGGAAGGAGCCAGTCATGAATTTAAATCCAGATGCATTTATTCAAGTGATGCCTTACCTTGCTCAAGGCTTATGGTATACCGTCATTATCACATTTGTCGGTGTGGCAATTGGTTGTATTATAGGTTCAATGTTTGGCCTCATGAGTATTGCGAGATTCAAAGTGGTTCGATGGATGGCCATTACGTACATAGAACTTATCCGTGGAACGCCTATCCTCGCACAGATCTTATTCGTTCACTTCGGTATTCCTGCATTGTTTAATTACAATTTTGACCCGTTATTTACTGGGGTTGCCGTCATCGCGATTAATTCAGGGGCGTATATCGCTGAAATTGTTCGTGGTGGTGTGCAGTCCATCGATAAAGGGCAAATGGAAGCCGGGAGATCCCTCGGGCTTAATGGTAGACAAACGATGCGCTACATTATTTGGCCACAAGCTGTAAGAGTCATGATTCCACCATTTGGAAATCAATTTGTGATTAGTCTTAAAGATACGTCGCTACTATCAACGATTGCGGTTGCAGAACTTATGTATCAAGGCCGGCAATTTGCGAGTATATCGTTTAACATGTTTGAAACCTATTTCATGGTGTGTATTTTCTATCTCATGATAACTATACCTGCATCTATTTTATTGCGTTACACTGAACGGAGGCTCGATAAATCATGATCAAAGTGAACGACTTACATAAATCCTTTGGAGACAATGAAGTCTTAAAGGGCATAACGACCGAGATTGATGCACAAGAAGTCGTTTGTGTTATTGGGCCGTCGGGTTCGGGGAAAAGTACATTTCTTCGTTGCTTGAATCGTTTGGAAGATATTACAGCTGGAGAAGTCATCATTGATGGCACAAACATTGCCAATCGGGAAGTGAATATTAACATCGTTCGTCAAGACGTCGGGATGGTGTTTCAACATTTTAATTTGTTTCCTCACAAATCGGTCATGGAAAACATTATGTTAGCCCCAACCAAGTTAAAAAAGGCAAAAGGCGAAAACCAAAATCAAAGAGGGATGGAGCTTTTGAAAAAGGTCGGCCTAGAGGATAAAGCATCGGCGTATCCATCCAGCCTTTCAGGTGGGCAAAAGCAACGGGTTGCGATTGCGCGGGCACTCGCAATGAATCCTAAAATTATGCTCTTCGATGAACCAACGTCAGCACTTGATCCTGAGCTTGTCGGTGATGTGTTGCAAGTGATGAAAGACCTTGCAAACGAAGGGATGACGATGGTCGTTGTTACCCACGAAATGGGCTTTGCAAAAGAAGTAGGGGATCGTGTGTTTTTCATGGACGAAGGTTTAATCCTTGAAGAAGGTACGCCAAGTGAAGTGTTTGATCATACGTCACATGAACGTACACAATCGTTTTTAAGTAAAATCTTATAATAAAACGAGCGCAAGGTTTTAATGACCTTGTGCTCGTTTTTGTCTTGGTTAAATATTTTCAGCGAGATGCCGAAACACTTCGATCGTTTCTTTTTCGTGTTTCTCAAAATCAGGATCCACACTCGTCTTCACAATTACCGTCTGTTTTTCTGGGTGAACGTATATAAATTGCCCCCATACACCCATCGCAAGATAATCTTTGTTCTCTTGATGAGGAATCCACCATTGATATTGGTATCCGAGCGACGGTTGTTTGCGAAGAGAAGTGTCACCGATTTGTGTAGAAGCAGAAACCCAATCGGCAGGAATAATTTGTTCTTCATTCCACTTTCCTTGTTGCAAATACAACTGCCCGAAACGGGCATAGTCTCTAAGTGTCGCACTGAAGCCACAAAAAGAGAGATCATTGCCTTTGCGATCGGTATTCCAATACCCATCTCGCTCAGCGTCTATTTTCTTCCATATCTTCTGAGAGAAATATTCTGAAGGCTGTACACCCGTTGCTTCTCGGAGCACCATGCCGAGTACTTGGGTATCGACACTAGCATAACGATACATCGTGCCAGATAGCCGGTTGCTACTAAGACTCTGAACATAATTGTCAATGGACTGGTTGAATACGAGCGTCGAATAAAAGAGCTTGCGGATATCTGACAACGGATGGCTGTAGTCTTCATTAAATCGCACTCCCGAAGCCATTAAAAGCACATGTTCAATCGGAACGTTTCGATAAGCGCTGTTTGCAAGTTCAGGCACATACTGATCGACTGGATCTTGAATGCTCTGAATTTTCCCCTCGTCAACGGCAATGCCGATCAGTGCTGAAACCATTGATTTTGCAACGCTCCACGACGTAAAGCGGGTATGCTCGTCGCTGCCGTGCAAATATTCTTCGAGCAAGATTTGATTATCTTTTATGACGATAAAGCCGGTCGTTGTCGTTTTGTTCAAGAAATGATCGAGGGTTTGTTCTTTGCCTTTATACAGATAGCTTTTATTAACTTGAGTGGTAGCGTTCTCAAAAGCTTGACTCGGTGTTTCTGATGTCTTTACAAGGTTAGATGGCATCACTTCGTTCATATGTTGAAATCGTTCAATTCGTGAGTGCTCAGAAAAAAGCGTGGCAGCTTTCCAATTTTGAATGGCTTTATAACCCACAATAGCCACGCTTGCACCTGCAGCGAGTGTTGCCAAAGCTTTTCTTATGTTCATACCGATGTTCCTTTCTTATGAAGTTAATGTGTAGTCATCAAGGTGGACAAAAGTGAGTCCGCGACCTTCAAGCTGTGGAAGTGAGCGCATCACACCTTCTGCTACGTCACTGTCAGGTTGATTTAAATGCAGTAGCACAATGCTTCCCGGTTGTGATTGTAGGAGTGCATGTTCAATTTGGTCGGCAGAAAATGTGGCTCCTGCATCTCCAGCAATATCGAAATTCACCACTTGGAGACCTAAACTTTCGACGATTTCCACGCTGACGTCATCATAGTACGCAGTTCCAGAGCGAAACATCGTAGGGGTCTCGCTTGTGAGACGTTCGATTTCTTCTTGATTCGTCATCACTTCTGCAACAACCTCATCAGCATTATTCGTACCTTCTATTCCCCAAGCGGCTTGTCCACTTACGGAAAGGGGGCGATGTTCAGTACCGTGATTCTCAATTTGAAATAGAGGATTATCATTGAGCGCTAGAAATTGTTCTTTATTGTCTTGAATCCATCGATAGTTCACAAAAAGAGTTGCATGGATGTTTTCTCTGATGAGATAGTCTAACAGTTCTTCATCCAACTCTTTCCCGTGTGGGCCGCCACACAAATCAAACGTGAGGGCAACTACTGGGTCGTTCGTGTCTAAACGTGTCATCACACCGGTCACTTGTTCTCCCCATTCCGTTGGGGAACGTTCTTCTACAAAGGCTTGATGATTCGTAAACGACTTCTCAGGCATAGCGATTGGCTTTTCCTGCAATGACGCACGATCAATATGTATGGATGAGGTTTGGGCACATCCAAAGAGCATGAACGAGCACAAAACGAAAATGAATGCATGTTTTATCATTTCTTTGCCCCTCATCTAGTATGTAGGTTTATAAATAATCATATCACGGGATCCTTCAAAACAAAATGACAGTAAAACGCCCTGAGCTTATGACTCAGGGCGAATACGTCGGTTGTTGATTCTTTTTGCGATAATGCCGTGTGTTGGAGAGAACAAAAAGGCGAGTATGAACAAAATGCCAGTCATTGTAGCCATCATGCCAGAGATGGAAGCATCGAGCCAAGCGGCGGTATAGTATCCTGCCACAGCAGAAATAACACCGAATACCGCACTCAATACAAACATCATCCATAACCGCTCAGTCAAAAGATAAGCCGTTGCAGGAGGGGCGATAATCATGGCGACGACAAGTATGGCTCCAACAGCATCAAAAGCTGCGACAGCGGTAATTGAAGTCATTCCCATGAGGACATAATGAAGGAAGACGACGGGCAATCCAAGCGCAGCAGCAAGCTCTGGGTCAAAGGAACTTAATTTAAATTCTTTGTACAATAACACCAAGATCACGATGTTAATGACAAGAACGATGCCAATGACCCAAACGGCTTGCGGGATGGGCGGCAGCCCAAACCATTCCACTGTCGTCCACGGAATAAAGGCAAGCTCTCCCATAATTGCATGCTCTGTATCAATGTGAACATCTCGAGCAAACATGGAAACAAGAATGACACCAATGGCGAATAAAAAGGTAAACACAATGCCAATCGACGCGTCTGCTTGCACGCCTGCTGAATTCAACAATTGAATGAAGACGGCAGTTAGCACCCCAGTAATCGCAGCGCCAATGAACATGGCAAGGCCGTCTAACGAGTTTGTGACCAAATACGCGGAGACGAGGCCAAGAAGTACGGTATGGCTAATGGCGTCAGAGATCATTGCCATTCTGCGAAGGACCAAAAGCACGCCAATTATGCTACACGTAATCCCGACAAGAGAAGCAGTCATAATAATCCAAGCGGCATAACTCATCGATGACCGCCTCCCTTCTCTAACAAGGGTTCCATGTCGTGTTCTTTGAGCAGTTCATCGAAAGGTTGAAGGTCTTCTTTCGGTAGGGATAAGAAGTTCCAATTCATTTTCTCCATCGGTAAGTGAGCAAACTGCAGCTCATACATGGAGTACAGTTGCAAGTAGCGATTGTTCAATGTGATTCGATATCCATTCTTTTGTCCACTGCTCGTCAATTGGTAGCTGTTATCGTGTTTAGTCGTAATCCATTGTCTTCGTATTAATGTGTTAATTGTCCGTCGAAACATGATTGGGGTTAACGGCCTGGCGTGTTGAATTTCTTCCGACGTAAAGGCGCGCGGTTCCTCCTCGTAAAGTTCATATAAACTTTGCATCACTTGCGCTTCAGATGTTTGTTTCTTCAAGTGGTATAAGTGAATCGCTTTTGTGATGAGGCCCTTTTTAGGCGCGATAAATAGTGAGAGGAAGAACAGTAAACAAGCCGAGACGATAATGAGCGGTCCTGTTGGCATTCCAGAAATCTGCGTGCTAACAAGTGTGCCAATAATTCCTGAGAATCCTCCTAAAATGCCGGAGAGGATAATCATCACGCTTAAGCGGTTCGTCCAGTAGCGAGCAGTTATCGCCGGTGCAATGAGCATGGCTGCCATGAGCACAACACCTACAGCTTGAAGACCAATAACGACCGAAGCGGTGATCATCGTCATGAGAATTCCGTTAATTAGCGTTGCAGGAAGACCGAGACCTTCAGCAAATTCCCGGTCAAAGGTAATTAACTTCAGTTCTTTAAACAAAAGAAAAGTAGTGGCAAGTAATAGGATGGCAGCGCCTGTAAATATATACACATCACTGCGTACCATGGCGGCTGCTTGACCGAAAATGAATTCATTTAAACCGGCCTGGTTGCCACCGGCGCTTCGATTTATAATCGTTAAAAGCACGATGCCGATTCCAAAAAATACCGACAAGACGAGACCAATTGCTGTGTCTGTCTTTATGCGTGAATGTTTCACGAACGTCTGAATCAAAAAAGTGCCAAAATAGGCGGTGATTCCGGCTCCGAGTACTAAGAAAATCATCTCTTTAGAGCCCACAATGATAAACGCGATACAAATGCCGGGTAGCGCGGCATGGCTCATGGCGTCTCCAATCAGGCTTTGCCTGCGAAGTAAGGCAAAGCTTCCGAGCACGCCGCTCGTCATACCGAGCAGCATCGTACCGAGAAGTACCCACTGGGTATTGGGCTGTAATAACACATCAAGCAAGGGGGCTCACTCCCTTTTGATCTTGGTCTAAAAAGGAGAGGCGCCCACCGTACGTTTTTTGTAAATTATCTTTCGTAAAGACGTCACCCGTCGGTCCGAATGCAATTTTGCGGATGTTGAGTAACATCACCCAATCAAAATAGTCTTCGACCGTTTGCAAGTCATGATGAACGACGAGAACTGTTTTACCTTGTGCTTTTAATGAGGTTAATAATGTAATAATCGCTCGCTCTGTCGCTGCATCAACACCGACGAACGGTTCATCCATGAAGTAGACAGAAGCGTCTTGAGCGAGTGCCCTTGCGAGAAATACCCGCTGTTGTTGCCCACCTGACAATTGACTAATTTGGCGGTCGGCATATCGCTCCATC
The DNA here is from genome assembly GCF_041949955.1 of Geomicrobium sp. JSM 1781026. Taxonomy (NCBI): domain Bacteria; kingdom Bacillati; phylum Bacillota; class Bacilli; order Caryophanales; genus Geomicrobium; species Geomicrobium sp. JSM 1781026. The sequence goes on from NZ_JBHFQF010000001.1 coordinate 105,759, forward strand.
CCGACTTGTTCTAGGCAATGCATCGCTTTGTTAATATCGGTTTTTTTCGGTCGCTTAAACATCCCAATCTTTCCATATCGCCCCATCAGAACAACGTCCAAAGCATTTGTCGGGAAATCCCAGTCGACAGAGCCGCGTTGTGGGACATAGCCAATTAATTGCCGCTGTTTTTTGTACGGTTGATTAAAAATCGTCACGTTTCCGGAAGCTTTTGGCACGAGACCTAAAATGCTTTTAATCAGTGTCGATTTTCCGGCACCGTTTGGACCAACAATTCCTATCAAGTTTCCCTCTGGTGCTTCAAAACTGACGTTTTGAAGCACAGGCTTTCGGTGATAAGCCACGGTGATGTTGCTTGCGGATACCGGGTACATAAAAATACTCCTATCTGTCCTTATTATTTCAAGGCGTCTACCACTTGTGAAACGTTCGCACGGTACATACCAATGTACGTTCCTTCCTCTGTTCCTTCTTCACCCATAGCATCGGAATAAAGTTCACCGCCGTGCTCAACATCATGTCCTTGTTGCCCAGCTCCTTGAATCACAGCTTCAATGGCACTGTCAGATACACTTGTTTCACCAAATACCGCCGTAATGTCACGCTCAATCATTTCATCAATGATGCGTTGAACGTCGCTTAGTCCGTATTCAGCTTCAGTTGAAATCCCTTGAAGACCTAATACATCAAAGTCAAAGGCATCACCAAAATATTGAAATGCGTCGTGGGCGGTCACGAGTACGCGTTGGTCTTGCTCGATTTGTTCAATTTCACTATATGCCCATTCTTGAACTTCGGTTAACTCACTCAAGTAGGTTTCTGCATTTTCAGTATAGACGTCTTCGTTATCAGGGTCTAGCTCGATTAAGCCATCGCGGACTTCTTCTACAGCGTAAGACCACAAGTCAATATCAAACCAAATGTGTGGGTCAGGCATGTTTTGCTCTTCTTCATCTGCTTTGATCATGTCCTCTGGAACATTGTTACCGACAGCGTAAACGGGCTTACCTTGACCCATTTGTTCCAAAATATCTTCCATATTCGCTTCTAAATTTAGTCCATTATAAAAAACAATATCCGCATCGTCGAGAAGCTGAACGTCGCCTTGAGACGCGTTGTACATGTGTGGGTCAATTCCAGGGCCCATTAGTGCATGGTTATCGACGAGGTCACCTCCGATATTCGTAACCGCGTCATCAAGCTGCCCGATCGTCGAAACGACCTGGATCGGGTCATCACCTGAAGAGGAAGCATCTCCCTCCGTTTCTTCTGTACCACAGGCCGTAAGGGCAACCAATGCAATTCCTGTTCCAAACATCATCATTTTCTTTTTCATTTCTCTCACTCCTCAAGTTCTATATAAATATTTGATTAGGACAAACAAATTTACTTAAGCTATGAAAGTTGCCTTAGTGCAACTTATAACGTAATCCTACACTTCACATGTATAAATGTCAATCCAAAAATAGAAATTCGAATGAGCTCATACGCAGGCATAAACCTAGTGTATGGGCGGGGCATGGCAGACGTTCTTTTACCTAGAAAATCATTCTGACAATAGGCTTTGTTGTTATTTTTCTCATGGTGACAGATTGGTTTGCATGGAAAAGGTTGGAACTGGCAACAATGGTTAGGTAGTGGAGGGAACGTTATGCACGTATTCATATCAATTCTCATGTTATTAATTCTTGTTGTCGTTGGCACAATCTTGCACCGGCAGTTTTCAAAAATTCCCGCGGCATTATTTCAAGTTTTTTTAGGGACTGTTTTAGGGGTGCTACTTCCTGGTTTAACATTTGAATTTGAACCGGAATTATTTTTGATGGCAGTCATTGGACCAATTCTATTCTTTGATGGGTATCACGCTTCAAGAACGGCTTTTTGGACGTATCGTTGGCCCATTTTACTCATGGCTTTTGGTCTTGTGTTTATAACCGTTGCAGGTCTTGGGTTCATTATTCATATGTTGATCCCAGAAATGGCTTTAGGTGTTGCGTTTGCCCTCGCCGCAGTTTTATCACCGACAGATGCGGTCGCAGTGCGGTCGATTACAAAAGGAATGAAACTGCCAAAAGGGTTAATGACCATTCTAGAAGGGGAGTCGCTCATAAACGACGCTGCGGGGATTGTATCATTTAAAATCGCTTTAGCGGCAACGATTACAGGAGTGTTCTCAATTTGGGAAGGCTCTTCAAACTTCGTTTTTGTTGCGTTAGGAGGAGCGCTCGTCGGTTTTTTAGGGGCGCTAATTATCGTTCAGATTCGCATCATGTTACGCACATTTGGGTTTGAAGATGTGTATTCGTTAGTTTCCATTCAATTGTTCACACCATTTGTCATCTATTTTCTAGCAGAGGCTGTTCACGTTTCGGGAATTCTTGCAGTCGTCACTGCCAGTGTGGTGTATGGCATTGAACGGGATAAACTCCAACAAACATCGATGCAAATGCAAGTGGTTGCCAACAATACGTGGTCGATTGTCGGTTATTTATTAAATGGTTTCGTTTTCGTACTGCTCGGATTTTTACTACCAGAAGTATGGCAAGGGCTAACAGCAAGTGAGGAATACCCACTCGGCTGGATTACGTTATTAACCGTGTGTATTGCCATCGCTTTATTCATCATTCGGTACGTATGGGTGTACGTATGGCATCCATTATTCTCAGGTTCACCTACACAGTCTCTGTTATTTATTGAAGAACGTCAGCAATCAAAAGGCAACGACAGCTCTGAGTTCTCCAGAAGTTATTATGCATTGTTTGCAGCAGTCTGTGGCATACACGGTACAATCACCTTGGCAACAGCGCTGTTAATCCCAGATCAGTTAAATGATGGAACTGCTTTTCCATTGCGGGATACTGTACTGTTTATTGCAGCGGGCGTCGTGTTAATTTCGATGATTGCAGCGACGATCTTTTTACCGATGATGGGTAAAAGAGAGAAGGGGAATAAGCAGCGCTCATGGTCAGTGAATGAAGCTCATGCACACATGATAGAAGCAATCGTGACATCACTAGAGAAAAAGGTAACGACGACGGATATGTTGTTATATCATACGGTCATTGCTCGATTTAAAAAGCAATTAATTTATGTGGAGCGAGGGGTCGAGCTTGGTCATTCTCGGCAGGAGATCAACCGGTTGCGAGATCTTGTCAAAGATATTGAAAGAACCACATTAAAAGTACTCATTGACGAACGGACGGTGGAGAAACGAACCGCGCAAATTTATTCGGCGTATCGAAGTAAGGTCGATTCTTACATCCGCATGTCGGTACTAAAACGATATTGGTTCAACGTGAAATTAGGTCTGCTTAAATCACGGCAGTTTACCCGTGGTCACGTAGGAGCTACTCATGAGATTAGGCAATTGAAGAAAATCGAAGATGTGATTCATCCGAACGTAATGAACAGGCTGACAAATGAAGAGACGTCACACAACCGACGAGAAGTGATGTATGTAAAAGAAGAACAGCACCAACATCTGCACGTACTGTATGCACCGCCGGAACAAGGAGAAGAAGATGTAAAAGAAATCAAACGCATTCATTTAGCAGGCATCCAGCAAGGAAGGGTGTTTATAGATGAGCAAATCCAAGCGGGTCACTTAGCGATCCGAGAAGCGCATGAATTGCGAGAGCGTTTGCTTTACAACGAGATGGTTGTACTTCGAGAAGGAGAAGAACTAGAGGACGAATGAGCCGTTCACAAAAAGGGGGGGGGGGAGTGTGCATGATGCCACATTCCCCGTTTATTGTGGAAAAGAAAGTTGTCTACTGTTGGCCAATTTTGTGCACGTTTGACGATTCGACAACTTCAGCACCGAGGCAGTTTTTAAAATGTTGGAGTGCGAAATGATGCCCTTGTTGATTAAAGCTTTGAACAGCATCAGCATGAACGATAATGGAAAACCCTAAATTGAAAGCATCAACAGCTGTGTGCAAGATGCAAATGTCAGTGCATACACCGGTCAGGTGAACTGTAGAGATGTTACGTTCTCGCAAGCGAATGGCGAGGTCGGTTCCAGCAAACGCACTATAGCGCGTTTTGTCCATCATGCGAATGTGTTCCGGCAATTTTTCTTTGAATCCATCTAAAAAGTGTTGAATGCTATTGAACTGCTCGCGTCCATTAGTGCCTGCAATATTATGAGCTGGAAAGAGTTTTGTTTCTGGGTGATACGGATCGTTTTCTGCATGCACATCGACAGCAAATACAATTGAAGTGCGCGTGTCATGAAATTGTTTTATCAATTCCATAATCCGCTGTTCAATCCTTTGTCCTGGTTCTCCGCACGTTAACTTTCCATCGTCAGCTACAAAATCATTCGTGTAGTCAATGACGAGTAGCGCTGTAGTCATGATGATTACCTTCCTTTCTTTTGTTCCATCGTCTTTTCTTACATTATATATGAATGGGCGATATCACGCATCGAAGCGGTGGTGTAAATGGCACGAGTCAAACGGAAATTTCCGATGGTTACCATTGACGCCATTTTCAAAGCGTGTTTTACTTATACTAACTAACGTTAGTTAGTAATCGCATGTTTGGAGTGATCATCAATGAATCGTAATTGGCTGCTCGTATTACTCGCAGGTTTATTGGAGATTTTTTGGGTTGCGGGACTAAATTATTCTACAGCCTTATGGCAATGGATCTTAACTATCGTTGCAATAGGCATTAGTTTTACATTCGTTATTTTAGCGACGAGGGAACTGCCAATTGGGACGGTCTATGCCGTATTTGCGGGTATTGGAACTGCAGGAACGGTTATCGTTGAAATTCTCTTTTTCGGAGAACCCTTCAGTGCGTTGAAAATTCTTTTAATCGGTACGCTATTAACCGGTGTTATTTCATTGAAGTTGTTAAGTGATGACCAAGAAAAGAAATCAGAAGTGATAAAGGAGGCCACGTAAAATGTATTGGACAGCCCTCGTCATTGCTGGATTATTTGAAGTCGTTGGGGTAATCAATTTAAAAAAGGTGGCCATGAAACAATGGCATGCGATTGGTTATGTAGTTTTATTTTTCGGGATTAGTTTTGCACTGTTAACGTATGCAATGAATGATATTTCAATGGGAACCGCATACGGTGTTTGGACGGGCATTGGGACAGCAGGTTCAGCCGTTCTCGGGATGATTTTGTTTAATGAAAGTAAAGACGTGAAGCGCATCTTTGCCATTTCATTAATTCTAGCCTCAGCTGTCGGATTAAAATTGTTATCTTAGTTACTACAACAATAAAAGGGGATTTGAGTTTTTTAGATGTACTGTAAAAGCAGCCATCACCTGCTCATACCTGCTTTTAAGCGTGAAATAGTCTCGTTTAGGTTGGCAAGTGATTGCTGGGATTAATCAAAGAGAGTGGAGGTGATCAAGTGTAGGTTTCTTTTCTATAAATTATTAGAGGTTAAGAACGGGGCCATCACATGACCTACATGGGGATGTTTCAGTAGAAATTCGTGTGTGATCCTAGTAAAATGTAAACAATTCGTTACAAAGATTGCTGTGACTTGATTATTATTCTGAGAATATGAGATGCTATCTGTATCGTGATATTTACTTAAGATAGAGGTGAATCCATGGACAAACAAGATCGAGTTAAACGTAAACGACGTAGAATGTTCATGCGTACCGCAATCCTCTTATCCATTGTCGCTGCCATTGGGTATGTATTCGTGACCAACTTTTTTATGGCAGAGGCTAGTGTAGTGAGTGAAGGGGATCAAGCACCAAACTTCTCGCTCGTCAACATGGATGGAGAGCGGGTTGAGCTGGCTGACTATGAAGGGCAAGGCGTATTCTTGAACTTCTGGGGCACATTCTGTCCACCATGTGAAGATGAGATGCCGTATATGGAAGAAGAATGGCAAAACTATAAAGATAAAGATGTAGAAATTCTTGCGGTGAATGTAGGAGAGAGTGAGCTACAAATTGACCGTTTCGCGAATCGTCATGAATTGAATTTCCCAATACTTATGGACAGTCATCGTGACGTGTTAGGCGCATATGGTGTCGGCGTACTTCCAGCAACATACCTAATTGATGAACACGGGGAAGTTGTACTAAAACGTGAAGGCGGCATGAGCCAAGAGCATGTTGAAAATTTCATGGAAATGATTGATCCGGCTGCTTCCTAATAGGTGCAGCCTTTCTTTTATGGCTCGTATCTAAACGAAGAACTAAGCGCAGTATAGAAAACGCCTGGCGTTAAAGTTGTTGGAGGTGACGATGTGAAAAGATCTGATGTGCAACTGCTCTTTGCTATATGGCAAGGTTTTGGTCTAATGATTGTGGCCGCCCTTGTGCTCATGATTATTTTTCGATGGGGTGAGACGTTGCCGTTTCTCATTCAGTTGTTTACCATCGACAACCAATCGTTGTTGTTTGTGATCGGAATTGGCGTAGTAAGTGGACTAGTCATGGCGCTAGTCGTCACCGGAGTGCTCGTGTTAACGGGGACAGAATTACCTGACAATGAGATGACGAGAATATTGGAAAGAATTATTCGAATGCCTGGAGGGCTCGTAACAGTCGGTTTGGGTGCGGGCTTTGCTGAGGAGTTTTTGTTTCGGGGAGCACTCGTCGGTTTGTTTCTTGATACGTTTCCTGCCTGGCTTGTGCTCCTTCTAAATGCCCTGTTGTTTATGGCATTACATATCCCTCAATATCGAGGAGAGCCCTTCATGCATCTAACAATCCTCGTCATGGGGTTTTGGCTAGCGTTTTTATTTTATTTTACAGGGTCTTTGCTCGCCCCAGTTATTGCCCATGCCCTTTACAATACAATTCTTGGCTGGCATTTACGCAAAACATCAGCCAATCGTCATGTTCAATCCGAATGATGGATGAGAGGGGCAACATGTGAATGAAAAAAATGAAAATCCGGACACGTATGCTTGTTTTTTTTACACTGCTGTCTTCATTTTTATTTATTATTTTTATTATCGCTTTCGCTTCTATAGAGGTTGATAATACGAGAAGTGAATATGAACAATTAGCTAGACAAACCGCAAATACCATTGGGTATATGCCGGCAATCGCTGATGCGGTAGCCATTCAAGACGAAAAAGAGCTTGAAGGACATATTGACCGGATTCGACTACAAGTTGAACAACCCATCGTTTCTGTTGTGGACGACGAAAAGAATGATGTGTATCATTCACTTGATCTGAATGCGCAGCCCTCGCTGCCAGATGAAGTATACGACCGGACCATTATGTTCGGTTCTTATCAGAATAATTCTGAATTGGATGAAATGAGCATCCAAATTATTGCCCCGGTCTATCAACAAATGGCTGACAATGGGGAGCGGTTGGTTGGTGCTGTGAGCGTTGAGTATCCTCGGGAAACGCTGATGAGTTCGATTGCGGATAAGTTTTTTCGATTAGGAATTGTTGCGTTGATCAGTTTGGCGGTACTCGGTACGGGTGTCGTTTTGTTTGCTCGGAATATTCGAGAAGATACGTTAGGGATGGAGCCGGTGGAGATTGCGAGTAAGTTTACTGAACGAGAAGCGATGTTGGAATCCGTGAAGGAGGGCATACTTGCGATTAATACCGATAAAAAGATTACGCTCATTAATCCGTCGGCGCGGTTGCTTCTTCATCACGAAGAAGACGAAATCCTTCTTACAGAAGCACTCGGTCTCCATGATGTGATTCAAAAGGAGAACTTCGTATATGATGAAGAGCGGACGTTTAACGGCTACCCATTAATTGCGAATCTCCGTCCGATGTATACGAATAAACGGTTAGTTGGAGCGATCTGTAGCTTCAGGTATAAAACAGACATGAGACAACTTCAACTGATGATGGATCAAATGAAAAGTTATGCGGACGGGCTGCGCGCTCAAACTCATGAATTCAAAAATAAATTGTATGTCATTATGAGTTTATTGCAACTAGAACAATATGATGAGGCGATTCGTTTTGTTCAAGAGGAAGCGATTGTTACCGATCAATTTTTACCTAAGTTAAACCGTATTGAAGATGCAGGCATTCAAGCCATTCTTCTTGCTAGTATGGGAAAGGCGGCTGAGAAGAACATTCATATGGTTATCGAAGATCGCTCATCTCTATCACCGACGCATATCCCGATTTCCGCAATGACGATCATGCTAGGCAATGTGATTGACAATGCAATCGAGGCTGTGCAAGATGAAAAACAAAAGAATATTGGTATCTTTATGACGGATGTTGGGGATGACATCATTATTGAAATTGAGGATAGTGGTGTAGGTATTGAACGTGAAGAGCAACATCTCGTTGTAGAGCAAGGTTATTCTCGAAAAGGATCCAAAAGAGGGTATGGCTTATACAATGTTGAAAAAACGTTGCGTGAATATAACGGTTCATTAGAAATTGCTAATTCAGAACTTGGAGGTGCTTGTGTATCCATTATCCTACCAAAAACGAAAGGGGAACCGGCTCATGAACGTTATTATTGCCGAAGATGATTTTCGGGTATCAGGGATTCACGAAGCCTACGTAACATCTGTTGAAGGGTTTCAGGTAATTAGCCGAGCGCTTAACGGTAAAGAACTACGCTCAAGTCTAAAAGCAGCCGATGTCGATTTAATTTTGTTAGATATTTATTTTCCTGATGAGCGGGGAACAGATCTCTTGATGCACATTCGTAGTGAATATCCTGACACGGACATCATCGTGATTTCTGCTTCTGATGAACGACAAGATCTTTTGATAGCGAAGCGTTTTGGTGTGTATGACTTTCTCGTAAAACCGGTGTCGAAAGAACGATTTGAGTCAACGCTTCGCCAATATAAACAGCACCGAGATTGGTTTCTTCACTCGTCTGCATTTACAGAAGCGGATGTTAGCCGATTTTTGACGAGTTCCGGTAGTGGAGGCTACGAAGAGCCGTCACTCCCATCAGGAATTGATTCCATCACACTCTACAAAGTTCAGCTATCATTAGAACATATAGCTGACGGTGTAACGATTGAAGATACGTGCCAAGCGGTCGGCATTTCTCGAACGACAGCCCGTCGATACTTAGAGCATTTGGTCGCTTCAGGTCATGCACGAACACAGTTGAATTACGGTGTCATCGGTCGGCCTGAAAGAAAATATGTACATGTGTAACTGAGGAGGGACCCGTTTTTGGGTTCCTCTTTTTTATCGACAAAAAAAGGATGGTCAAAAAGGATAAAAAGAAATAAAAATTCTAAATATTGTTTCTGGAAATGATGAATGATATATTCATAAACATTGAAAACGGTTACTTATGTGAAGGAGGGTTACATATGTGGAAGAAGTTATCGATGATCGGTGTTGCATTTCTGTTAGCATCGTGTTCGGATTCTTCTTCATCGGCAGATACATTTCCAGATCAGCCGATTGAAATTATTGCGCCGGCAACACCAGGCGGGGGTTGGGATATGACAGCACGGTCGATTCAGCGAGCGATGGATGCTGAAGGTTCAGTGGAAGAAGATATTACCGTCGTGAATAAGCCAGGCGGGGGCGGGGAAGTTGGCTGGCAATACTTAAATCAACAAGATGGTCATTTTGCAGCGGTGAACTCAAGTTTACTCGTTACAGGTAATTTGTTAGAGCAAAGTGAACTCACACATGAAGATTTCACCCCATTGGCGATGTTATCAACAGAGTGGTTAGCGGTCGCAACACGAGCGGATGCTGGGTTTACTGATGGGAATGAACTGATGGCACAATTAAGAGAAGATCCGAAATCTTTAACCATCGGTGTAAGTCCGTCGCTTGGAAGTGGAAATCACCTTTCATTTGTACAAGCCGCTGTTGAATCAGGCGTAGATCCGACAGAACTGCAATTTCTTGTGTATAGCAGCGGGGGAGACATTATGAATGCACTACTCGGTGGACATATCGATGTAACGAGCAACTCGATGTCTGACCTTTCAGACCAGTATGAAGTTGGTGAAGTCGACATCTTAGCGGTCACATCGCCGGATCGGTTAGATAGTTTTCCAGATATACCAACTTGGCAGGAACAAGGCATCGATATGGTATTTCCCCATTGGCGTGGCATTATGGGCCCTCAGGATATGCCAGAGCATGAAGTTGAAAAATGGGACGAGTGGCTGAGCGCGATGGTGGAAACAGAAGAGTGGCAAACCGTACTCGATAATTATGATCTCGAAGATTTTTATATGAGTAGCGATGAAACAGGTGCATTTTTTGAAGAGCAGCAAGAGTTTTTCGCTGAAATAATTACACAGGCAGGTTTAGCGCCGTAGAAAGGAGCCGCCATGAATGCCGTTCGAATTTCTTTACCTGTATTTTTTATCGTCATTAGCATAGCACTTGCTATTCTCACGTTGCAATTGCCTCATGCACAGCTCGGCAATCCGTATGGGCCGATGTATTTCCCGCTCGTCGTGAGCGCAGGGTTGTTCGTTTTTTCTGTCATCGACCTTGTCAAGGTACGACAACATTTTGATACAGAGAATGACGACTTAAAAGCATTACTAAAAAAAGAAACCATATACACGCTAGGAATTATATTGGCACTCTGTTTGCTATATACATTGATCTTTGAACGTCTAGGATTCTTCCTTTCCACATTGGTCTTTTTAGCAGCGCTCATGTTTTTCCTTAACGGAAAGAAACGGTGGTTGCTCAATCTCATTGTAACGGTCGTTGTGGCAGGAAGCAGTTGGTACGTGTTCAGCTATTTGCTAGAAATTAGTTTACCGTAAGGAGGAAGTCGGTATGGATTTAAGCTTTGTGTTAGATGGTTTATGGACAGCGCTTCAACCGATTAACCTCCTATGGCTCATTCTTGGAGCATTTCTCGGTACAATTGTAGGGATTCTTCCTGGGTTAGGACCGGCAACAGGTGTTGCGGTGCTGATTCCGTTAACGTTTGGGATGGAACCTGTGAGTGCACTCATTCTCATGGCAGCGATTTATTACGGTGCTTTGTTTGGGGGCTCTAGAAGTTCGATTCTCATTAATACCCCTGGGGACGGTTCGTCGATTGCAGCAACATTCGATGGGTATCCGATGACAAAGAATGGTCAAGCAGGCCAAGCGATGAGCATTGCCGCCATCGCGTCATTGATCGGTGGTGTAATGGCGATTTTTGGCTTTATCTTTTTAGCCATTCCCTTGGCAAACTTTGCGTTGAATTTCGGGCCTGCTGAGTACTTATTTCTGTTTTTCTTTGCCCTCTCTGCCGTCGTCGCCCTTTCCATCGGCAATATGGTCAAAGGATTTATTACGATGTTTTTAGGGCTTGGCATTAGTACCATTGGTATTGATTTACAAACCGGTGTGCACCGCCACACGTTTGATATTCCCCATTTTACCGAGGGCATTAGTTTTGTCGTCATCATTATCGGGATTTATGCTATTGGCGAAGTGCTGTACAATATGTTTGCTAACAAACAACCGAAAGATGTTGATGGCAAAAGTATCGGGAGTAAATGGTTTACTAAAGATCAATGGAAACGTTCCATTGCACCGATCGTTCGTAGTGGTCCGATTGGCTTCTTTCTCGGAGTGCTACCAGGTTCTGGAGGAACGATCTCGTCATTATTGGCGTACAGTACCGAAAGGCAAATATCAAAAAATAAAAAACAGTTCGGAAAAGGAGCGGTTGAAGGTCTGGTTGCTCCTGAGTCGGCAAACAGTTCCGCTGCCGTAGGCTCACTCATTCCGATGCTTACGATGGCAATACCAGGTTCAGCAACTACAGCCGTTATGCTAGGGGCACTTGTCATGATCGGCATTACGCCTGGACCGTTATTATTTGAGAACAGTCCAGATCTCGTTTGGACACTTATTAATAGTATGTTTATCGGTAATATCATTCTCGTCATCATTAACATTGCGATGGTTGGTGTTCTCGTCAAGATTTTGAAAACTCCACCGAGAGTGTTGTACCCGATCGTACTCATCTTGTCCTTTATCGGTGCGTACACGCTCGGGTATAGTACGATTGATTTCTATATCCTCATTTTTGCGGGTGTACTAGGGCTCTTCATGCGTCTGCTCGATTATCCGATTGTGCCATTAATTCTCGCACTAATCGTCGGCGGTGAAATGGAGCAGAACTTAAGAAGGTCATTAGTCATTTATGACCAACCCGTCGATATGTTGTTTGCTTCACCAATCACAATTGTATTGGCTCTACTCACATTGCTATCATTCTCGTATCCATTGTTGATCAAGCTCGTCAAACGAAAACGATCAACTAACAAAGATACACCAGCGAGCACGTAGAAAAACCCTGAACGATGATAACTTGGTTAGTCATCACAACAAAAAATCCGCCCATAATCCATTTTACGGGCGGATTTAGTCGTGTATAAAAGACAGAATGAGTGCATTAAAGATGGCTAGCCGGAACAAAAGGTAGTGTCTTTCGTAATATTATTGTCCCGGGTAGGTGGGCAATCCGGAATAAAATGGTGTGTCGTCAGCCTGTTTCGTTTTTTTTACAAAGGCGGAGCCTCTGTGACCGTCTGATGGAACGTCTCTATTAATCGTTTTTGAAAAGCTCCTGACGAAGACATGCTTCGCTCGCTACAATTCTCATAAGAAATACCGAACGCCCATTCCTGAGAGAATGCCGGTGACGAGGGACAAGAGTAGCGATTTCGACTTCAACATCGTGAGTATCCCGACGATACTAGCAATAAGGACGGGAATCGAAATATACGTGTGTCCATTTTCTGGGCTCATAATTTGCACAACGATGAGGGCGGTGATCATACTTGCTGGAATATATCGAAAGTACAGTTCGACAAGTGGAGATGCCTTTATCCGGGCCATCGCTTCCAGCCCAATGAGCCGTGATATGTATGTGGATATGGCGAGCCCAATGATTAATAGCCATTGCTGGATCATTGATTAGTGTCCTCCTTTGTTGAGTATCACGCCTGCGAATGGGGCAACGAGACCGGTAACGACAATCGTAAACTCATTTCCAGGTGAGATGACTTCCATGCTCGTGGCGATGATGAGTGCACAAATCGCCGTCGTAATCGAGGCTTTTTCTTTTAACGATGGTGCAAGTAATGCCGCAAACGTTACTGGGAACGCGAGGTCAAGCCCGAATTGTAACGGGTCAACTTGATCCCCTATGAGTGCACCAATTAGCGTAGCGATGATCCAACTCATGTAAAAAAATAAGGCAACAGTCGCAAAATATACAGGAGCAGGTCCGTCTCGTTTAAACTTCTGTGTACCGAGGACAAACGATTCATCAGAGACGCCAAACGCGAGTAAGAAGCGCCATTTCTTCTTCACATTTCGAAATCCTTTTGAAAGGGTTGCTCCGTAAAGAAGGTTTCTAAGATTCAGTAAAGTTGCGGCGGCAAGAATGCTTAACAGCGAAGCGCCTGAGGCGACCATCGCTACCGATGCGAGTTGTACCGTTCCTGAAAATACAAACACACTCATCATTACGCTTTGGAAAACGGTGAAATCTGCTTGAATGGCAAGCACCCCGAATGAAAGGCCGTATGCACCAATGGCGATCGCTAAAGGAAAAGCATCGATACAACCTTGTTTAATGGCCAGTTTGTCAATCATTCTACCACCTCTTGGTATGTTATAATAAACTATAAATTTATTTAATTATACCAGCAAGTGAAGGTATGCTACAATAACGAAAACCGATATAATGAGTAATTTAGGAGGAATTATGGATCATCAACGAAAACAGATTCCTGTCCAAAGGTTAGGTGAAAATTTACGAAGCATTCGTTTGGCAAAGGAAATGAGCATTGAAGCGATGGCCAAACAATTCGGTGTAAGTAAGTTGACATTGCTGAAGATTGAGCAAGGAGAAGGGAATCCTACCCTTGCTGTCATTTGGAAAATTGCCGATGCTTTAGACATTCCGATATCGTCTCTCTTATCTGTCGATTCAGATGTGGAGATTGCTAGAAGGGGTGAGGGGATGGTACTTTCTAGTGGGAATGAACATTTTCGCGCCGAGCCTTTGTTCCAAACAAATGGCATTGAGATGTACCGAGCGTATTTACAAGCGAATGCGGAGTATCAATCTGAACCTCATCGCACGGGCGTTGTTGAATACGTCACCGTAATGGAGGGAACATTGAAGATTAGTGTACAAGACCATGAATACGAACTCGCTCGTTATGATACAATTCGTTTCATGGGCAATTCGCCACATACATATATAAACCCGACAAATGCATGCACGGTTTTGCATTTTGTCATCGCCCACCGGTTGACATAAAGGTGGAGAGATTGATTGGAGGAACGATCGTTTGAAGTGGGTAATGTTATTTTTAGTGATGAACGTTTTTTCGTTAGACGGTAGTTTTATGGAATTGGTCGCTGAACCTCAAGATGAGGATGAAAACGAAATTCCTTACCTCGTTATGATTACGAGCTCGATGATTGGCGCGCTAGTCTTTGCTGGTGTTGCCGTCTATTTCTTAAAACGTAATGATCGTAAAAACCGAAATGATGGAGAGTAACAAAAAGCGAGAAGGCCTTAAGTGGTCTTCTCGCTCTTTGTTATTTAAAGGTAATCACGGATACTTAGAAGGGCTCCGTTTTCAAGGTCTTCTTTGAGTAACGAGTGAACGATCGCTCCGCTTATTGTCTCGGGCTTAGCAAGGTCTCCATTTGCTTTATACGATTTGAATGTATCCACATGTTTGAAACTATCTTCACTTGAGCTGCGTATCGTTTCTTGCATACCCGTATCAATGATTCCTGGAGCGAGGGACAGAAAGAGCACAGGGTTGGTTTCTTCGCTCTGTTCTGCAGCTGCGGCTCTCGTAAACATATCCAGACCGGCTTTGCCACTACAGTAAGCACTCCACCCTTCCATCGGGCTTCTCCCGGCACCAGAGCTAATGTTCAAGACGGTTTTCTTTACGTTAAGGTGTTGACTCTTCTGTAAGAATAAGCTCGATGCTGCCATCGGTGCCGTTAAGTTCAAGGTTACGCTTTTTTCCAAGGAGGCAGGGGTGTTCTCAATGACCGTGCCGACAGGCTCCACCATCCCTGCATTATTAATGAGAATGAGCTCTGTACAAGAGGCATCGATCTGTTCAAAGATCGCAGTGAACGTATCATTGAGTGCGTCTACGTTCGTAAGGTCAATCTCGTAATGGTGTACGTCTTTCACTTGCATGGATGACCTTGAAAGCGCGTGAACGAAGGCGTTTTCAGCTAGATATTCATGGGTCAGTGCGAGCCCTAAGCCTTTGGAAGCGCCTGTAATTATGACATGTTTCATGTGCTTTCCTCCTCAATGATTGCTTCTTGTTGCCGAGTGAGCATATTGACGACGAGAACCGCCAATATACCAGCAATTGTTAGCGTGAATTCTGAAATGCTCGTAGACAGTGCATCATTGCGTAACATGCCCACTGTCGCGTCTTCTGTTACAAAAAAACCGGTCGTCATGGACACGAGCAAAGAGAATAAAAAGAACACCCACCAACTAATTACGAGCGCTGACTTTTTTCTTTCTTTGTGTCCGAACCGTTGCACCGATTGTTTCTTTGATAAGTCAAGAAACGAGAGCAATGGCAAAAAGAAGTTCATGAATGGGATAATAAAGAAACTAACGACCCATCCAGGGTTATTGAGCGAATCGTCTTTAAGTACTGAAGTTGCACCGTCAAAAAGTCGATACGTCCATATTAAAAAAACGACAGCGGTGATGAGAAAAAACAACAGTCGCGGCATAAACGCCCCAATACTAATTTGTCCGAGCAATTGTCTTGTTTCAGCAGGGATCTCCTCTGTGCTCGCCGTTGCAGGCATGTCCAACAGCGTAATGTATTCATAGATGCTGGCAATGGCGACACCGAATGCTGAAATCGTCGTTAACAGTAAGAAAACAATGAGCCATTTTCGAATCCGTTCAATTCTTTGTTGTTGTTGTTTCATAGATTATGTACAGCCTCATTTCTACGTATTCCTTCTTTAATATAGCAGAATTCCATTCCATCTGTCAGCTTTCAGGAAGAATGGTTATTCATGCTTTTATGTCAATGCCTCGCTTGCATCATTTGAGCGATGCAAGCGAGCGTCGGTAACATTACGGCTGTCTTTTTTTGTCAATTGGATGAACGATCGAAGGCCGATTATTTTTGTACGGTTGAGGGATTCTTAAGAGAAAATCCGCTGCTGCGCGCCCGTTAAAGGGGAGAAACGGCCACATGTATGGAGTATTTAACGTTTTTGTTTTTACGAGTGTTAAAAAGAAAGCCATTAGAGCAATGAAAAAACCGATCGGACCAAAAAAACCTACGCTTAGAATTAACCCGAGGCGAATGAGACGGTTGCATAGTCCCATCTCATAACTAGGTGTCGCATAGCCAGCCATAGCAACAACCGCTGTGTAGAGTACGATTTCACTTGTAAATACCCCGACTTCAATTGCGATTTCACTAATAAGAATGGCGGCGACAAGACCGAGGGCCGTTGCGAGTGCGTTTGGCGTGTGTATCGCTGCCATGCGAAGAATTTCGAGTCCGAATTCTGCAATGAGGATTTGCATGAATACAGGTACACTAAACGACTCACTTATGCCAATAAAACTAAGAGCCTCAGGAACGAGTGCTTCATTCTCCTCCAATAAAAACCAAACTGGCAATAAAAAGATGGATACAAAAACCGCAACGAGTCTTACCCATCTTAGGAAAGCACCGACAATCGGTTCTTGACGATATTCCTCAGCATGTTGCATATGATGCCAATAAGTCGTTGGGAAAATCATGACACTTGGCGAACCGTCAGTAATAATAATAACGTGCCCCTCCAGTAGGTGGGAGGCTACCGTATCCGGACGCTCGGTGTAGCGAACTCGTGGATATGGCGACATCATCTTTTTAAATAGGAATTCTTCAAGTGTTTTTTCTCCCATTGTTAAGCCGTCGATCTCGATCCCCTTTAGCTTTTTCTTAAGCCTACGAATGAGTTCAGGGTCGGCAATCGAGCCAATATAGCCAATCACGATATCGGTTTTAGATCTTCTTCCGATTTGTAAGTACTCCATCATTAAAGAAGGGTCGCGTAATCTACGGCGAATGAGTGCGCTATTAAAGACAAGTGTTTCCACGAACCCGTCCCGTGGACCGCGTACGACTCGCTCCAAATCAGGTTCTTCAGGTGAGCGGATCGGATACTCTCTTGCGTCGATGAGCAATAACTCATCGCAATCTTCAACAATGAGCGCCGACTGACCGGCTAATACCATCGTTGCGATTTCTTTTACTTCTTGGCTGCGTTCAATTTCTGCATTAGGAATCATACGCTGTTGCAGGATAGAGAGGGGATCTTTTTTTAGTTGATCTTTCTCCAGTCTCGATAGGTTTTCGAGCATATGAATGATGGACAAATCATTCCCGAAGCCGTCAACGAGAAAAAGGCAAAGGCGGACGCCTCCAGACTGAAACTCGTGTTTAATGATGTCGAAGTTTTTATCAACGTTCAATTCTTTCGTTAACAGTTCTGTATTCTCTTCATAACGATCTGAAAGCGTACGCTTCATCTGTTTTGCTCACTCCTTTACGTCACGGTTATTATGTTCGAAGCCTTGAATCGTCATGCATGGATGCAAGCGTTCGAGTATAATGGTTGACAGAACAGATGGACGGCTGTATAGTCGTAGACGAAATCAAAACGAATATACCTCGTTAGGTGAGGCTCCTGTACGGAGATACGCTGCTGCCCAAAAATGTCCAAAGACGCCAATGGGTGAACAGAGATTATCGAGATAAGGTACTCTTTAATGTAGCTGGCATTCATGCCTATGCCGTACAGTGCTAAAGCTCTACGACGGAGACGATATGAGCGAAAGAAGCTTCTGTGATACAGGTAGCTTTGTTTTTAGTGAGCCGTCTTCTCGTAGACGGCTCTTTTTTCGTATGGGCGTAGTGACGCCGAGCCACAATAACAAGAGGTAACACGGGAGGTGAGGGACGACATGGATCCCAGTTTGAGTACAGACGAATATGATAGGTGCAAGCCGGTAAATTGGATAGCTGTCCCTCATCAAAAGGTGAGGATTGACGGCTGAACAGGAGGAGTAAGCGATGGTAAAACTAAACGATGAAACACGCGCAGCCTACAGCCGTTATTTACTTGAGTTATTAGAACAAGATCAAACAACTGTTTTTAGATTAAAGTTTCTTGACCTGCACCCTGTTGATCAAGTGGAAGTTTTTCAACAGCTGGATGAAACGGCGAAAGAGAAGTTTTATACGCTCATGACGCCTTCGGAATTGGCGGATATTTTTGAGGAGTTAGAGCTTGAAGAGCAAAAAGAGGTCGCAAGCAATTGGGAAGACAGTGCGATGGGTGATGTCTTCAACCATATGAATGCTGATGATGTAGCCGATTTCTTAGGTGAATTACACGAAGATCAGCGTGAGGGCATCCTTACATCCATGGACGATGAAGATGCTGAAGATGTAAAAGAATTATTAACGTATGAAGAAGAAACCGCCGGTGCCATCATGACGAAAGAAATTGTCAGCTTGCATGAAACAGAGCAAGTGAGCACCGTGCTTGAGCGTTTAAGAAATGAAGCCCCTGACGCTGAAATGATTTATTATTTATATGTAGTTGATGAAGCTGAAAAGCTGACAGGTGTTGTTTCCTTACGTGACTTGATGGTCGCTTCCCTCGATGCAACGATCGGGGAAGTGATGAGCAAGAGAGTCGTCTCTGTTCATGTTAATGAAGACCAAGAGGACGTTGCACAACTCATTAAGAAATATGATTTCTTAGCTGTGCCTGTTATTTCTAACACTGAGGTATTGCTTGGAATTGTCACCGTCGATGATGTGATGGATGTTCTTGAAGAAGAAGCGACGGAAGACCTTGCCGAATTCTCTGCTACGAGAGGGGCAACAGACGTAAACATTTCTGCATTTCAAGCGGCGAAAAAGCGTACACCTTGGATCGTTCTACTCATGTTATTTGGAATGCTAACTGCAGGTATTATCGGTTCATTTGAAGAAACGTTGGAGCAAGTTGTGTTACTCTCAGCCTTTATTCCGATGTTAATGGGCTCTGCAGGAAACGTCGGTACGCAGTCTCTTGCGATCGTTGTTCGTGGCTTGGCACTCGGCAACTTCGAGAAGAAAGGTCTCGTACGTGCACTTGGGCGTGAATTTGGAACAGGCTTGTTAATTGGGATTACCTGTGCGCTTGTGCTCTTAATTATTATCCCGTTCTTTTTCGATGATAGCCTTTATCTAGCTGGAATTGTTGGTGTTTCCTTACTCATTTCTCTTGCAATGGCCGCGGTGGTAGGTTCGGTTGTTCCGCTTATCATTAACAAATTTAAGCTAGATCCAGCCATTGCATCTGGTCCGTTTATTACGACATTTAATGATATTGTGTCCATTACGATTTATTTCTCAATCGCAACGACATTACTTCAATTTCTATAGCAATCATTCACGTGCAGGGATACTCCCTGCACGTTTTTTGGTGGCTGATAACGGTGTGAATCGATTGACTTTTTTGTGAAATGAGCTAAAATAGAAGGACTTTTATAAACATTTTGTGAAAGACATAGGGAGAACACAACTAAGGAGCGACGGAGATGAAATACGCATTTGCTAAACGTGTAAGACACCTACAGTCATCAGCAGTGAGGGACATTTTGAAAATTGTCAACCAAGGCAATGTCATATCGTTTGCGGGAGGGCTGCCTGATGATGATCTTTTTCCAGTAGCAGCGATTGAGGATGCCTTTTCCAGAGCATTATCTAAAGGAAAGAAGGCGATGCAGTATGGGGAGACTGAAGGGTATTTTCCCCTTCGGGAAGTAATCATTGAACGGATGAAAAACAAGGGAATACAAGGGTTTACGCCCGAACATGTATTGCTTACAACAGGCTCGCAACAAGCCATCGATTTGTTTTCACGAATTATGATTGGTCCAGGAGATGTCATCTTCACTGAAGAACCGACGTATTTGGCCGCTCTACAAGTGTTTCAATCATATGAAGCAAAGATCGTACCAATTCGCTGCGATGCGAATGGTATGGACTTAGACGATCTACAAGAAAAAGCGAAAGTATACCGACCGAAAGTCGTTTACGTCGTTCCAACGTTTTCAAACCCTAGTGGTAGAGTTTGGAGTTTGGAACGCAGAGAAGCGTTAGTTCGACTTGCTCACAAGCAGAATTTTATCGTGTTTGAAGACGACCCTTACGGAGATATTCAATATCATGATGCGGGTTACACGCCGATGGCTGCTTTGGATGATGGCTCTCACGTTGTGTACACGAGCACCTTCTCAAAGACAGCTGTTCCAGCGCTGCGTACAGGTTGGATTGTAGGTCCCTACCAAATCATTCGCATGATGGCGCAAGCAAAGCAAGCCAATGATTTGCATTCGAATTCGTTAGCCCATCAAGCCTTGTATGAGCTATGTATGAACTTTGATTTAGATGCTCATATCCAAAAGATTAGTGATCTGTACGGACATCGAAAAAACGTAATGGTCGATGCCATTCGTTCATCTGGATTGAAGACAGCGGAATTTGTTGATCCTGAAGGTGGCATGTTTCTTTGGTTGGAAGTAGACCCGCGTATTAACACCGATTCCTTATTAAAGGAGGCTGTTCGTCGCGGTATTGCCTACGTGCCTGGTGCGCCGTTTTATGCGGGCACGCCTCAATACAATACACTTCGGCTTAATTATACACATGCAACCGATGAACAGATCGGGAAAGGAATGCAAATTATGACGGATCTGTTTGCTGAAGTAGAGGAGGAAGAAGACCTGCAGATTAAAGTCTAGTTCCCTAGATGTGGAGGTTCTAAGGTGTCCTTATTTTCCTATTCACAACCCAGTCCGGACTTTGTTTTGTTCGGCCCTGCACACATCGCCGTTTTTGGCGTGCTTATTCTCGTTTGTGTAATAATCGCTGTTTTTCGGCGTGCCATTCGTAGTCGCCCGACCGTCGATGCAAGTTTTCGCTACGGTCTCGTTGCGCTGTTTGTTCTACTTGAGGCCGTATATCAGATGTGGTACGTCGTGAATGGCGTATGGGGTGCGCACTTTGCTTTGCCTCTTCATTTGAGTAGTATTACGTGGATTACAGCTGTGGTGATGCTTCTTACAACAGGGCAGCGCTGGTTCGAAATTACATTTTTTGCTGGAGTCGGAAGTGCTCTCTTAACCTTAGTTACACCTGATGTTGGGAACTTTGGATTTCCACACTTTCGATTTTTTCATTTCTTCTCCACGCATGCGCTCGTCATTGTTGCTGTCGTGTATATGCTTTTCGTGCATAGAAAGCATGTTTTTCTTCGATCTGTATTTCGAGTGTGGGTGTATTTGAACGTGTATGCAGCAGGTGTGTTTATGGTGAACTGGTTTGTTCCGTACGCCAATTACATGTACTTGATGGAAAAACCTCCAAGTCCGTCACCTTTTGATTGGTTTGGGCCGTGGCCATATTACATTTTTGTGCTTCAAGCGGTGTCACTTGTCGTCTTCTTAATCATGTATGGCGTTTACAAGTTGTTAAAGAAATCCGGTTCGACCCGTTCGCCGTGAAGATAGCGTTCCATGCAGGCGCTCGTCTGTCGCTTTAGGTTCGTGTTCACATAGCGATTTTGTCCTTCGTAGCGTCCGCAAACGTAACCATATTCGGAAAATGTCAAGTCACTGTCAATTTTGTAGACGCGAATCGATCGGGTTTGTTGTTCTTGCTTTAATGTTCGTAAATCTTCATGCACAAGTGCCAGTGCTTCATCAATAAGCGTCAAGTAGGGCTCGTGCAAGCTTAGAGACTGCTCTGCCTGAATGCGAGAGCGTTGAAAAGATTTGCGTACGAGCGGCAAAATAACCGCATAATGAATCAGCGTTAGCTCATCCTTAGTGACAGGCATCATCGCACCTCCTAAACCGAGTATATGCTCAGTATACGAATGTGTGTTCGTGTTTACAACAAGAAAATGCAGGAAGAAGAAAAAAAGCATTCGGTTGATCGGAATGTTCTCTTAAAGAATTTAATAAGATACTAGAAACGTTTTTCAATAAACGTTTGGAATTGTCAAAATTCGGGTATTGACTCTCAAGGACGAACGCTTCATAATACGTAAATAATACGATGAGTTATGGGAGGGAGCAGCAATGGCAGGTTCAACTTACGAGAATGAACTCTTTGAGAAACTGAAAATGATCCGTCAGGGGTACAGGGCACCTAGACAAGTGTTACAGTCGCTATACGCACGTATGATGTTGGAGTATTCTGTATATGAGTTTACAAAGGCTCGCTATGAACGACTCATTGATGAAGCTCTCGATCAAAAAGATGAAGACGCTTTTACGACACTCACAACAAAGTATAATGAATGGATTGTTAAATATCAGACAGGTAACACAATATCCGAGCATGGGTACGAATTAGAATGTAATTTCGAAGACGGGAAACCTCCAATCAGTGGCTGATTTTTCAGCTGCTGGTTTTTTGTTTTTCGCGTCAATATCTAGTATACTAATAATAGAAGAAGTGTCCTCAGGAGGTATAGAATCCGTTGATTTTATCAGATACAACCATTAAGAATATGATGGCTCAACAAGAACTAATGATTGAGCCCATTGACGATGCGCAAATTCAGCCTGCGTCGGTCGATATCCGTCTTGGAAATCACTATTTGAAGATTGATGAGAATGCCATTGAATCGATCTCTTTAGATACTCCCGCGCAATATGTTGAATTTGAAGCAGACGAAGTAATCATCCCCCCGAACTCATTTTTACTCGCAACAACTCGAGAGTACATAAAGCTCCCGAACGACTTAACTGCGTTTGTTGAAGGGAGAAGTTCGATCGGTAGAATGGGATTATTTATTCAAAATGCAGGATGGGTGGACCCGGGCTTTGAAGGGGAGATCACGCTAGAGTTGTTCAATGCAAACCGTTTGCCCATTCGCCTCATCTCAGGGCGAAGAATTGCACAACTCGTATTTGCTCGCATGGACCAGAATGCAGCGTCTCCATATGACGGAAAGTATCAGAAACAAAGAAAAGCCGTCGGTAGCCGTGTTTACAAAGATATTAACTAAAAAGGATGGCCGCTTCTTGATGAAGCGGTTTTTCTTAAATCTGACAGAATGGGGATGAGAATATGTATGATGTACGCATTGAAAACGGCCTGATCGTCACCGGAAACGAAACCTTTCCGGGAACGATCTACATAAGTGATAAGAAGATTGCGGCAGTCACAAGTCCAGATGATGTGCGAGAAGCGGGAGAAGTTATTGATGCCACAGGTCATCACGTACTTCCAGGACTCATTGATACACACGTTCACTCCAGAGATCCAGGACCGACGCATAAAGAGGACTTCTTCACTTCTACACAAGCTGCTGCAGCAGGTGGAATTACAACACTGTTTGAAATGCCGAATACAACACCGCCGGTAAAAGATGCTCCGACATTTGACGCGCAAGTAGAGAATCTTACGGGCAAAGCACTTATTAACTTTGGTTTATGGGGGATTTGCCTCGGACCGCTAAACCGCGAACAAATTCCAGATATGCATGAAAAAGGTGTAATTGGATTTAAATACTTTTGGGGTTACGGCATTCATCAGGAGACGTATCAGCTTCTCTACAATGTTGATGATGCGGATGAGTCGATTATCCAGCCGTTTGATGACGGCGAGGTGTATCAAATGATGAAAGAAACCGCAAAAACGGGACAAGTGTTTGCTGTACACGCAGAGAACCATGAGTTAATCCGGCAATTAAGCGAAGAGAAAGACCCTGAAGATGAATCATACGACGCATTGCTTCGGTCCAGACCAGCAGTTGCAGAAACGCTTACTGTTGATACAGGCATTACACTTGCCAAGGAGAGCGGGGTTCATTTTCATGTTTTGCACGTATCGGCGAAAGAAAGTGTCGAGTCGGTGCGAAGAGCACAAGCAAACGGGCAACATGTGACTGTAGAAACATGTCCTCATTATTTGTTTTTAACGAATGAAGATTATGAATCGGTAGGACGAGATATGAAAATCTTTCCACTCGTTAAAGAGAAGAAAGATCAAGACGCCATTTGGGCAGGAATTCAGGACGGAACGATTACAGTCGTCTGTTCAGACCATGCTCCGCACACAGCGGAAGAGAAGTACGCAGGGAAACTGAGTGAAATTCCTGCAGGGATGTGTGGAGTGGAGACGTTAGCTCCACTCATGCTAAACGAAGTAAACACTGGACGGTTGACGATCAACCAAATCGTACAGCTTTTGAGCGAAAATCCAGCAAGGCTGTATGGCATTTCGCATCAAAAAGGCACTCTTCAACCAGGAACGGATGCCGATGTAACCATTGTTGATCTAAAGAAGACGAACACTATCCGCAAGGAACACTTGCATAGTAAAAGCAAGATATCTGCTTACGACGGCCGTGAGATTACGGGCTGGCCGGTGCGCACGATTATTGGCGGAAAAACGGTAATGGCAGATGGAGAAATTGTAGACAGTACACCGGCCGGCACGCTCGTAACTCCGAGGAGGAATGCAAAATGAAAGATACAAGAGCACTGATCCAATCTCATCAATCGATCCGTAAATATGAAGATAAACGTGTAGACGATGCCATCATTAAAGACTTAATCGAGTCCGCTCGCTGGGCACCAAGTTCTCACCATGTACAGGCATACACAATCATTCGCGTGACGGACCATGAGAAAAGAAAAGCACTAAAAGAGGTCGCAGGGGGACAACCGTGGGTGGAAGCGGCTCCGGTATTTCTTGTTTTTACCGCAGACTGGCACAAACATAAGATGAATAATGAAAAATGGGAAGCGCCGATGCAGATGGAAGAGACCGAGAATGTGATTGTCGGAGCCGTGGACGTCGCATTGGCTGCACAAAACGTGTTGCTCACCGCACGTTCGTATGGCCTCGGCGGTGTGATGATTGGCGGAATAAGAAATGACCTTCATGAAGTGGCGCGAATTCTGGAATTACCATCGTACACATTTCCAGTCATGGGATTATGCCTCGGCTATCCAGACCAGGATCCAGGGCAAAAACCGAGGTTTCCTGTTGAAGTCGTACTTCATGAAGATCGTTATGAAGCATCCCGCATCCATGAAGGATTGGACCAATACGAGCAAGAGACGAGCGAATACTATAAAAATAGGACCAACGGCAAACGTACCGAAGGTTGGGGAGAGAACATGGCGAACTATCTAAACAAGCCCCGACGTCAACAAGTGACAACCTTCCTAAAAGATCAAGGGTTCACATTGAAATAAGACACATGGCGGTCGTTACATCTTACAATGTAACGCCGCCATCAATACTTAAAATTGTGCCGGTGATGAACTTTGCGTCATCAGAAGCAAGAAAAGCATAGCCGTTTGCGACGTCTTCTGGACTGCCTAGTCGTTTTAACAAGGCGTTTTCTTTCATTTTAGTTAGCACTTTTTCAGGCATCTTATCAACCATAGGTGTTGAGATAAACCCAGGAGCAATCGCGTTTACGCGAACATTATAGCGCGCCAGTTCCTTTGCCCACGTTTTCGTCATCCCATTCACACCCCATTTACTTGCAGCATAATTGGATTGTCCGAAATTGCCAAATGTACCGACGACTGAAGAGGCATTTAAGATCACGCCAGACTGCTTAGCTTTCATGATCTTCGCCGCTGCTTGAGCAACGATAAACACCCCTTTTAGGTTCACGTTCATTACCTGATCCCATTCGTCTTCCGTCATTTTAGTGAGCAGGGCGTCTTGAGTAATACCGGCATTATTAATAACGACGTCAACTGAGCCAAACCGCTCGAGCACACGCTCCATAAGATTGTTCACACTGTCATACTTGCACACATCGGTTTGAACACCAAGTACTTCAGCGCCTGTCTGTTCAAGTTCTAGTACAGCAGATTTCACATCAGCGGCGTTTAGGTCGGCGATCACTACTCGTGCCCCTTCATTGGCAAACTTTAAAGCGGTCGCTCTCCCAATACCTCGTGCGCCTCCCGTAATAATCGTTGTTTTGTTTAATAGTTTCATAAGGATCGTACTCCTCCTATCGTCCGATGAAATGGTAAGCGTTTACATAAATGGATGGCTGTCCGTTTTTTGTGACGAAAAACGAGCATGAAGAACTGAGGTCTTCATGCTCGTTCATTTATTTATGCTTTGTAATAGTTGGCAAATAATTGGTGATTCTTCTCTGATACATCGTAAAAGCCGTTTTGTGTCTTTTTCATTTGCTCTGTGAAATCATCAAAAAGAGGCTGAAGGTCTTCACGATTCTTCTGTTGTTGCGACACGCTTTTCTTCATTGCATCATGCATTTGTTCTTGTGAGCGTGTAAACAATGTGAACATTTCACGATACGGCGTATACGTTAACTGCCCAAAACGATTCGCAACTTCTTCGAAACGTCCATTCCATTGTTCGTACACACGTTTTGCTTCATCGCCACTCGTATTAGCCAGGTTTTCTTTTACTTGGTCGTTCACTTCGTCAGCCCACGCTTTTTGCTCGGTTTGCACTTTATTCATGTTTGTTTGGAATGATTTCCATAAATCTTGTTGTTGTTCCATTGCGCGAAGCGTCAAGTTCTCTGCTTCCTTTTGCGTTGAATACACCATGTGCATGCTGTTTTTCCATGCATCCCATGTTGCATCAATGAACGTAGCAACAGGTTTCTCGGTTTGCTTTTTAGCCGTTGTAGCCATTATTTACTCCTCCTATAAAATTTCTCTTTATTGTGATGCAGGTCATCCTGCAGGGTCACTACTGATCGTCGTCGTTTTTTTGTCTAGGGGGAAAGATCATATTTGTATACATTGAAAAGAAGCGATCGAGCATTGATTGATATTGTTCCAATGAGTCTGCCCATAATGATAAATATTCTTCACCCGCGTCGGTGAGAGAATAGATTCGTTTGGCAGGGCCTCCCGCTGACGTGTCCCATTCCGATTTGATCATGTTGTCTTTTTCTAGTTGTCGCAATGTCCGATACACATTCCCTTGGTCTACAGAACGCATACCAAACTCTGAGAGTTGCTCAATAAGCTTGTAGCCGTGTAAATCCCAGCCACGAAGGCTTAGCAGTAACATGGGGACCATTAAATTCTTAGGTGCATTTGTTTTTACTTTGTCTTCTCGTTTGTCTTTTTCCGTCATGTGAACACCTACTCAATTAACTTTTTCACTTAAGTGTAATTTACACCTATATGAAAAGTATGTCAAGAGGAATTGAGGAAATCGTTCGAAAAAGCAAAATGCTTATTTCTTATTTTTTTATAGAGGGATTGAAGGATTTGTGTCGAAAGTTATACGTACAAGAGGGTGTATGGATGCCTTAGGAATAGAAAACACTGACGCCGTTTACAGGAGGTGACAATATCCGACAAATTATCCGAAAATAATTATAATTATAAATAGAAAGAAATTGATGGGAGATTTCCTTACCGAAGAATTGAATTTAAGGAGGCAGGAGAATGGCGGATAAAAACGGATTTGATCCCTTTGACATGTGGAAGAACCTGTATCAACAGTATGATTCCTACTGGAGTGGCATCCTGGATGAGAAGATGAGAGAAGAGCAATTTTCAGAATGGATGGGCACAACGCTTGAAATGAATCTTTTGTACAAGAAAATGATGGATGAAACGATGAGTCGTTACTTGGAACAAGCGAATGTCCCAAGTGTCGATGATTTATCCAAGGTTTCTAAATTGATTATTAACGTAGATGAAAAAGTGGATCATCTGGATGATCAATTGCAAGATATGAACCTGACTGCAGTAAAGTCAGACATAAAGAGGGAAATTACGAAACTTAAAACAGAAATGAAAGGGTTAGATGAAAAGCTCGATACGATCTTAAAGCATGTGCAATCCGGTGCAAGTGAAGCAGCAGCAACTTCAGGCAAATCCTAAACAACGTTCAAGTTGAATTAAAGGAGATGAAGATCTTTGGCAGACCTCAAAAATAAAGTAGCCATTGTAACGGGCGGTGCAAGAGGAATTGGTGCAGCCATTACGAGAGAATTAGCAGATAACGGTGTTCGGGTCGTCATCAATTACAATACGAGCCAAGGGCCATCTGAGAAACTCGTGCAAGAAATTAATGACTCGGGTGGAGAGGCTTTGGCCGTCAAAGGTGACGTGTCAAACGTAGAGGATGCCAGCCAAATTGTCGAAGCGGCCGTGAATACGTTCGGTCAGCTAGACATACTTGTTAACAATGCCGGAATTACCCGTGATTCAACGTTTAAGAAACTTTCTGAAGAAGATTGGTCAGAAGTCATTAACGTAAACTTGAACAGTGTGTACAATACGGTGTCAAAATCCTTGCCTCACTTACTTGAATCTGAGTCAGGAAGAATCATTAACATCTCCTCGATTATCGGGCAACAAGGTGGGTTTGGACAGACGAATTATGCAGCGGCAAAAGCAGGAATGATTGGATATACAAAGTCGCTTGCGTTAGAACTTGCCCGAAAGAACATTACAGTAAATGCAGTGTGCCCAGGATTTATTGAGACAGAAATGGTGCAAGAGATGCCAGAAAAGGTGCTCAATCAAATCGTTTCTAGCGTGCCAGTACAACGACTAGGCCAAGCGCAAGAGATCGCAAGAGGTGTAGTATTCCTGTGCAAAGACGGAGAGTATATTACAGGTCAACAACTCAACATTAATGGTGGCTTGTACATGTAAATGTTCTAGAAACGCTGTTATGGAAAGGGTGATCGAATGACTATAGAGAATAACCAATGGCTAACGGACCAAATGCCCGCATCATTTTCACGATTTAAACGTGCCCTTGAAGTCCTCACAACGGATGCGGATCCACAAGTCGGTCCAACTCCTAAGGAGAGCATTTGGACAAAAAACAAAGCAACATTGTATCGCTACGTACCCCCTGTAGAGCGAGAGCATTCTGTTCCGTTGCTGCTCGTTTACGCGTTGATTAACAAACCGTACATTTTAGACCTTACAGAAGGAAATAGTCTCGTTGAATATTTAACAAACAAAGGTTTTGATGTGTATTTGCTGGAGTGGGGAACGCCAGGGATGGAAGACCGACACATGAAGCTTGATGATTATATTGTCGACTACATTCCGCGAGCTGTCCGAAAAGTGCTTCAAAAATCAGGGGCTGATGAGTGCTCGATTCTCGGTTATTGTATGGGGGGAACGATGACCTCAATTTTTGCTTCTCTATACGATGATTATCCGATTCGAAACCTTATTTTTATGACGAGTCCATTTGATTTTTCTGATACAGGGTTGTACGGTTCATTTTTAGATGACCGCTATTTTGATGTCGATCATGTCGTTGAAACATTAGGTTTAGTGCCTGGCGAGATGATTGACTTTGGCAATAAGATGACGAAGCCAATCGCCAACTTCTACGGACCGTATGTGAATCTCGTTGATCGTGCGGACAATGAAACGTTCATCCAAAGTTGGAAATTGATGCAAAAGTGGGTAGCTGACGGGGTTCCTTTCCCTGGAGAGGCTTACCGGCAATGGATACGTGAATTTTACCAACAAAATAAGCTCATTCAAGGAACACTTAAAGTAAGAGGCCGTACGGTCGACTTGTCGAACATTAAAGCAAATGTGCTCAACATTTCCGCGGGCAGAGACCATATTGCCCAACCTGCTCAAGTAGAGGCGTTAATGAACAAGATCTCTAGTAAAGATAAGCGTTATGAAGAAATGCCAACAGGGCATGTGAGCGTGATCTTTGGACCTAAAGCGGTAAATATGACGTATCCAACTGTAGGCGATTGGCTTGCAGAACGCTCAAATTAAACAATAAGAATAAACCAGCCCCTTGTTAGGTAGACAAGGGGCTGGTTTATTGATGTGTAGGTTAGAGACTAAATTTATTCTCGAGTATAGAGCACGCTGCAATTTGCAACAGAAAATTCATAATTTCTCTGCACAAGTCAAACTGCCGCGGCGTTAACGTGTGAAAATGGTGATGTCTTCACTTATTGAGAGGCCGCTTTATTGCTGCGATGTTCGTTGAGAAAGTTAAGGAGAACACGGTTGTATTCAGCTGGACACTCTACATTAGGCGTATGTCCACATTGATCAAACGTATGCATTTTGGAAAAGGGTGCGGCTAGACTCATCGTCGTTGCATTTAAATAGGGGGTAATGCGATCGTTAAGCGATGCGATAATAATGATTGGCTTCGGACAGAACATTAACGTCGAGAGATAATTAATGCCTACACCGCTTTTCGCTGCTTTTAAATACGTTTTGCGGTTAAGCTTAAAATAGAATGAGTGAATATCGTGGAAAAGTTTCTCATTTTTGGCATCGTACATGCATTGTTTAATCATATGCTGCTCATATAGATCATCGCTCATTTTGGCGAGGTTTTTCTTTCCTTCTGACAGCGCGTAAAGGCCTGTCATTCTCGGAATGTAAGAAGAGGTGTTACTAAGAATAAGTGACTGGACGATCGCCGGCTTCGTTTTGACGATTTCTTGGATGACAATGCCTCCGAGTGATAATCCACAAAAGTGTGCAGCGGATATGTCCAGTTGTTCGAGTAAATGAATGATGTCTCGTGCAAATGTTTTTATCGTAATGTCATCATCAAATGATGAATCTCCATGTCCGCGAAGGTCAGGGGCGATTACACGAAAGTTTTTCGATAGTTCAAATTGGTATTTCCAAGATTCCTTGCGGCTACCAAGACCGTGAACAAGTACAAGAACATCGTTGTTACGCTCACCAATATCAATATATGAGTACAAGAACAACTCCCTCCTCCGTACTTACAAGCCGTATATATTCTCGCCATTAAAAACGATAAATAAACAAAAAGATAATAGTGAAAGCGATTACAATTTATGCTTTCTAAGAGCAGTGTATGCAAAACATGTAACTGTGCATCATCATTTGTGGAGAGAAGGCGAAATGTTGTCCGTGTCTTATGGGGAAAAGGAACAAGGGCGGAGAGGAGAACGGACGAGGAGCACAAAAAAACCTACGGTCTCCAACGGATGGAAACCATAGGCATCGCTCATTCTCATTTTTTAATTGGAGTCGGTCGTTTTGTGTTCTTTACGCTTCTGGTTCAAGTAGTAGACGAATGCCGCGAGGCCGTACATGCCTCGTAAGTCTTTGTTGTCTGTCATTTTGGCTGCCTGGTTCGTTTGTGATCTCATGCTCTCTGTCATATCAACAAGACTGGAGGATAATTTGCGGGACGCCTCACCAGCATCTTGGACCATACCAAAGATTGGGTTTAGTGTCTTAATCTTTTCGTTTAGGTCGAGAATGGTTTCGTTCGTATTATGCAAAATAATGCCGGTTTCTTTACTAATTTCATCCAATTGGTCTGGGAGCTTCCCGACCGTTTCTCCTGTTTTTTGGAGCACAACACTTAAGTTGGATAATACTTTTCCAAGAAAAATGACCAACACGGCAAATGCGATAGCGGCAACGAGTGCTGCAATTCCTAGTAAATCCATTTCTGTTCTCCTTTCTCACATCATGTACTTGGCATGTGACGCTGAACTTCGTTAATCAGATCAGCAATAAATTGTCCGACAAGAGGCCAACTCGCTGCTTGTGTGGCTATGTAGGCGAGTAGGGCCAGGACAGCGGCGGTCCCAAGCGTGAGTCCGACGCCTCTGGCTACCCCTGCAATGATGTTTACCTTAATCACTTCTTTTTTGTCATTAAAATGATAGGCGATATCTTTTAAGCGAGCGCTTGTCGTCATCTCTTCCATTTTATCAATTAATCGCTCAAGTTTCTTGATTTTTTCTTCCTGTTCTTGCTGATTACGTTCTTTATCTGGCAGCCTTTTCATTCAGTGTCCTCCTACTCGTTTTGACTGGCGTACAAGTTGTCAGACGCTTGGGCTGCATGGATGTCTTTCTCAGTAAGTTGACCCTGGTCTACGGTTGTCCATTTTACGGTTACATTCGTGTGATCGATTGTGACATGTGGGTGATGTTGAACGGCTTCGGCATATCTGGCAACGTTCGATACGAACGTGATGCCGACCAAGTAAGCGTCAAACCCGTACGTTTTCTCGATCGTCTCCTCTTGTAACTCCCAGCCATTTAACTGGGCAACTTGTTCTTTTGCTGTACTCATACAAAAAGCACCTCCAAGTGATTGACTACTTGTCTATACCCAATCCATTGGAGGGAACAAACCTCCTCTTAAATAAGGGTTTGTTGTGCATGGTACAAGCGGCTGTAGTGACCGCCTTTTTGCAACAACTGTTCGTGACTGCCTTCTTCAGCAATCCCATCTTTTGTGACGACAACGATGCGATCAGCATGACGAATGGTTGCCAATCGATGCGCAATGACTAGCGTCGTTCTACCTGTAGAAAGTCGTTGTAGTGCTCGTTGAATGGCAGCTTCAGTTTCTGTATCAAGGGCAGAAGTTGCTTCATCAAGAATGAGAATAGGAGGGTTTTTCAAAAACATGCGAGCAATGGAAAGACGTTGTTTTTGTCCTCCAGATAATTTAACCCCTCGTTCACCAACGATCGTATCTAATCCGTCAGGTTGTGAGTAGACAAACTCTTCAAGCTCTGCGAGACGGGCAGCATCCATCACTTCTTCATCAGATGCGTCAAGGTTTCCATATCGGATGTTATCTCTAAGGCTGCCGGAAAACATGAATACATCTTGTTGAACCACGCCAATTTGATGGCGAAGTGATTCCAACGTAATGGCGCTCAAGTCATGACCGTCAATCGAAATTGAACCAGAATCAATTTCATAAAATCGAGGGAGCAGACTGCACAGCGTTGTTTTACCTGCACCGGATGGCCCAACAAAGGCGATCGTTTCTCCTTGAGAAATTGTCAGGTTTATATTTTCAAGAACAGGTTGTTCTTTAGTGTAGCCGAAGCTCACATCATTATATTCAATGTTTCCTTTTAACCCAAACCGGTCATTTGCTTCTGGGTGATCGTCAATCTCAGGTTCTGTGTCCATAATGGCGATGTAACGTTTAAATCCGGCGTATCCCTTCGGGTAGCTTTCAATGATGGCATTAATCTTCTCAATTGGTCGAAAGAAGATGTTCGTAAGAAGAATAAATGCCATAAAATCACCGACAGATAGCTGGTTTTGTAGCATAAAGTAAGCGCCTGCGAGTAGTACAAAAAGGGTCATAATTCTCATCATCATGTAGCTTAAGGAATTATTAATACCCATAATGCGGTAGGAGCGAATCTTTGCTTCTTTGAAATTCTCATTATCTTCTTTAAACAAATCTTGTTCGTGTTTTTCATTCGCAAAAGCTTGTACGAGTCGGATGCCGCCGAGTGTGTCTTCAACTCGTGCGTTAAAGGCAGCCATCCTGTGGAACATGACGCGCATCGCTCCTGACATCTTTCGATTACAAAAAATGACGACCCAAGCGAGAAACGGTACGACAATAAACGTAAGGACAGCCAATTGCCAATTGATGTAGAGCATAACCCCAAATGATCCAAACAATGTCATGAGTGCGGTGAAGACATCTTCAGGGCCATGGTGGGCAACTTCACCAATTTCAAACAGATCATTCGTAAGGTTCGACAATAAATGTCCAGTTTTATTGTTATCATGATAACTGTATGAAAGTTGTTGAACGTGTTGAAATAAATCTCTTCGCATGTCTGTTTCAATGTTAATCCCGAGAATATGTCCCCAGTATGTAACGATGTAATGAGCACCCGAATTAAATATGTAAATCAAGAACAAAACTGCGCAAGCAATAATAATGACCGTAATATTCCCTTGAGGTAAAAGTCGGTCTACGACTTGATTGACAATGATCGGAAATGCCAGCTCAAGCAACGATACGAAGATCGCGCTTATAAAGGTAATCATGAATAACTTCTTATAAGGCCGATAGTAGGTAAAAAAACGTCGAAGCATAAGTGCCTCCTTATCAATTGATAATCATTTTCAATTACTCATCTATTTTATGTAAACGTCTGAACAAAGTCAATGTATGAATGAAAATCAAGGAATAAATTATGACATTGACGTTTGTGTCGGATTTTTTTACACTTTAAGTAATGGCAGTTGTTATTAGGATCAGGTGCCATAAAAGCAAAGAGCTTTTATTCAGCTTTTTGCAGCGGACGAATTGAACCCGGTCCGATACTAGAAGGGAGCTTCATGAGTATGATGAATAAAGTCTTAATAGCGAATCGCGGGGAGATTGCGGTTCGAATTATTCGTGCTTGCCGAGAAATGAACATTGAAACGGTAGCGGTGTATTCGGAAGCCGATCGCGAATCGTTACATACGGTGATGGCGGATGAAGCGTATTGTATTGGTCCACATGCTGCAGCAGAAAGTTATTTAAAAAAGACGAATATTATTGCGACGGCGCTGAAAACAGGGTGTGATGCCATTCATCCTGGCTATGGCTTTCTCGCTGAGAATGCGGAGTTTGCCGAGATTTGTGAAGATCACGGTCTCGTGTTCATTGGCCCGTCTCCAAATGCCATCAATAAAATGGGTGACAAAGCAATGGCAAGGGATACGATGAGAAACGCAGGTGTCCCGATTGTTCCAGGTAGTGATGGGCTTGTTGAGGATGATGATGAAGCTGTTTTGATTGCAGAGAAAATTGGCTATCCTGTCATCATAAAAGCAACCGCTGGTGGTGGTGGCAAAGGGATGCGCGTTGCCTATCATCAAGAAGAGTTAGAGCGCTCACTGGCGATGGCAAAACGGGAAGCGTTGGCGAACTTCGGAAACGGCGGTATTTATATTGAGAAGTTTATTGAAGAGCCAAGGCACGTTGAAATTCAAATTGTAGGGGACCGTTTTGGCAATGCCGTACATTTCGGCGAAAGAGATTGCTCAATCCAGCGCAGGCACCAGAAATTGATTGAAGAAGCTCCTTCCCCAGCATTAAACGAAGACATTCGGGAGAAAATGGGCCAAGCAGCCGTGTCTGCTGCTAAAGCGGTCTCGTATTGTGGTGCGGGTACGGTTGAGTTTTTGTTGGACAAACATAAAAACTTTTACTTCATGGAAATGAACACGAGAATTCAAGTGGAACATCCAGTCACTGAAGAGGTGACCGGAGTGGACCTGATTAAAGAACAGCTGCATGTTGCGAATAAGCAGCCAATTTCGGTATCGCAGGCTGACATCCGTGTTCAAGGCCATTCAATTGAGTGTAGAATTAATGCAGAGAATGCGAAGAAAGGATTCAGACCTTCACCAGGAAAGATTTCCATGTGTGTACCACCTGGAGGGCCTGGCGTCCGAGTAGATAGTGCGGCGTACACGGGTTACACCATTACTCCTCACTATGATTCAATGATTGCCAAACTGATTGTACGCGCCAATTCAAGGGAAGAAGCAATTCAGAGAATGAAGCGTGCGCTTTCAGAATTTGTTATTGAGGGAGTCGACACAACCATCCCATTCCACTTGAATCTCATGGATCATGAAGTATTTAAATCAGGTGAATTTGATACGAGTTTCTTAGAAAAATATACAGTCTAACAAAAGGAGCACGACCATGTATACGATCAAGGAAATTAAAGAACTAATTGAGGCAGTAGATACGTCGAGCTTAACGGAGCTTGAGCTGAAGTCTGATAATGACACGTTTATTACCCTGCGAAAACAGACGACTGTGGTTGAACAAGCACCTGTCGTGTCCCATGTACCGAGCGTCCAGCAAAGTGGCGGGGGCAGTGACCAAGTTGTGACTCCGAGTACTGACCAACAGGAAAAACAAGAGCCGACAAAACCAGCGGTGAGTGAAAACACCGAACAAATTACGTCGCCAATGGTTGGAACGTTTTACCGAGCGTCATCTCCTGATGCCGAACCGTACGTCAAAGTTGGGGATTCAGTAAACAATGAATCGATTGTTTGTATCGTTGAGGCGATGAAGCTCATGAACGAATTGGAAGCAGAAGTGTCTGGTGAAATCGTTGAGGTTCTCGTTGAAAACGGCGAACTCGTAGATTACGGACAACCTCTATTTCTTGTAAAAGCGTAAATGGGTAAAAATAGAAGAATTTGTACACTATACGTAGGAGCGACATACTGTCGCTTCTTTTTTCTATCCGACATTACGGGGTGAATGTGTACAATGGAGATGAATGACGCGGTAGACAAATTAAATAATCGCAAACAGTTTATTGAAGCAGGGGGTGGCGAGTCCCGAGCCAAAAGCCAGAAAGACCGCGGGAAGCAAACGGCTCGAGAACGCATCGATCAACTGGTTGACACGGGGACGTTTCATGAGTTGTATCGTTTTCATTCTGATCAAAACTCCGGAGTTGAAGGCGTTGTTACGGGTACAGCAGAAATCCACGGAAGAGATGTGTGCGTGTTTGCCCAAGACTTTACTGTTAACGGTGGGTCATTAGGGAAGATGCATAGCTTAAAGATTACGAAACTCATGGATTTAGCGATGCAAGTCAGCTGTCCGATTATCGGCTTGTGTGACTCTGCAGGAGCGCGTATTCAAGAAGGCGTTAGTGCATTGGAAGGGTACGGGCAACTCTTCTATAGAAATGTTCAATACTCTGGGAAAATCCCACAAATCTCTGTCATTATGGGCCCTTGTGCCGGAGGTGCTGTTTATTCTCCAGCATTAACAGATTTTGTTTTTATGGTGAAACGAACCTCCCATATGTT
Organism: Geomicrobium sp. JSM 1781026; assembly: GCF_041949955.1. Classification (NCBI taxonomy): domain Bacteria; kingdom Bacillati; phylum Bacillota; class Bacilli; order Caryophanales; genus Geomicrobium; species Geomicrobium sp. JSM 1781026. The sequence continues at coordinate 142,367 of NZ_JBHFQF010000001.1, forward strand.
TTTAACTGGAGGGAAGGTGCTGAAATCGGTCGGAGGCAAAGAAGTCAATCATCATGATCTTGGTGGAAGTGAGCTTCATGGGAAGCGTAGTGGCGACGTCCACTTTATTGCTGATAATGAAGAAGAGTGTCTACAAGAAGTGCGTAAGTTACTCGCATATTTACCGCAAAACGCCACGTCACCGTGCCCGAGCGCTCCAGCTAAGAGAAAAACGGGGGTCCGGCAACAGTTGCGTGACATTGTCCCTGTGGATCAAAAAAAAGTGTATAACATGAAATCTGTCATCCAAGCGGTGTTTGATGCGAATTCATTTATGGAAGTGCAACGAGAGTTCGCGATGAACATGGTCGTTGGCTTTGCTAGATTGCAAGGGGAAACCGTTGGTATTGTTGCGAACAACCCAAAAGTGAAAGCCGGGGCCATCGATATTAATGCGTCGGACAAAGCGGCAAGGTTTATCCGCTTTTGCAACTGTTTTCAAATCCCAATTGTTACGTTTGAAGATGTGACAGGGTTTATTCCAGGTGTTGAGCAACAAGAATCTGGAATCATACGTCACGGGGCGAAATTGCTGTATGCTTATGCGGAGAGTGGTGTGCCTAAAGTGACAGTCATCATTAGAAAAGCTTACGGAGGTGCGTATGTAGCAATGAACAGTAAAGCGATTGGTGCGGACCTTGTATACGCTTGGCCGATTGCAGAAGTGGCTGTAATGGGTGCTGAAGGGGCCGTAGAAGTGCTTTACCACCGGGAGTTGAGCGAGTCTGAAAACCCAGAGCAATTACGCGAAGAAAAGATAAAGGCGTACAAAGAGGAGTACATGGATCCTTACTATGCTGCCCTTTTAGGTCAAGTGGATGACATTATTGATCCAATGGATACACCAGACACACTCGCTCAGGCGCTTCGAGTGTTACGCAATAAAAAAAGACCAGCGACGAACCATGGAAATATGCCGTTATAGAGTGCTTGCAATTATCATCGTCATTACACCACTACAACCGACAAACAAGGATAATCCGTTTGCGAGTTGTACGCCCCCATTCCGGTGCTCAAGTAAAAGCAAAGCACGGTCAACGATAAAAAAGAGAATTGTCGCGACTACGGCGAGGATCGTAATGTCAATGTTCACGGTAAATACATAAACAAAGAAACCGCCCATCATATGAATGCTAAGTGAAATGGTTTCTTGGAAGTGGTTGTAATGCTTGGCAATCCAGTCGGCCATGAATGACAAAAAACCGCCGTAAAACACAATTGGGATCATCGAAAAGAACCCATAAACTGTATAGCTGTGTAACACTTGCGTCACTTGACCCGCGCCACTTGTCATCTCTAAAGGGAACAACAGTCCTGTTAAGAAAATGAAAATGGCCCATACCGCAAGTGCAGTTGAGAACTTATGCATGGGAGTCACCTCTTTGTGTTTACTTATCCACATACCGCAGTTAGGTAGTATATCTATAACCTCTTTTTAAGCAATTGAAACAAAAATCAAGAAAAGGAGAAGTGAGCGATGCAACTCATTGTCTACATGCACCCGACAACCGACAGCTTTAACGGGCAAGTGCTACAAAAGTACGAGGAACAATGGAGACAACGGGGTGAAGACGTCGTCATACGTAATTTATATGCACAATCGTTCGACCCCGTTCTCGGTCTTGAAGAGTACACGAACTCCCTTTCTTCTTCCTATCCGGCAGAGATGAAAGAAGAACACGCACTGTGGCGAAGCGCCACCGCTGTTACACTCATCTATCCAATCTGGTGGGGCAGCTTTCCTGCAATCGGCAAAGGGTATCTTGACCGGGTTCTCTCTTATGGATTTGCGTATGAACTTGACGGAGAAACGCCCATCCCAAAAATGAATGAAAAACCACTAGGTATGATCTATACGACGGGTTCACCAACATCATCATGGGCCAAAAAAGAAAAAGCATGTGTAGAAGGAATTGTGAAAGCAAGTATCGCTGATTTTTGTGGATTTAAGATGGTAGAGCCTTTACACTTAGGATATGTTGTCCAGGCCGACCAAGACGAACACGAGGAGATGCTCGAAAGCGTCAGGCGATATGTTGAGAAGTTTCGTGATAAGGGGGATGTGTAATGAAATATGCAATGGTTTCGTATAAAGGAGAGCGTGAGCTTGTCGTTCAAGTGGCGAACGAAGATCGCTTGTTGCGATTGAAAGCGGCGTTCCAACAATTTGCACCTGAAGAAGAGTGCCCAAATGATTTGATTCAGTTCATTCATAAAAGTGAGACACTTATTGATCGTACTGCTGACGTGTTACGACAAGCAAATGAAACACTAGACGGTCACTTTTGGATAAACGAAGAATTTGAGTGGTTAGCGCCGATCCAATCCCCACCCAAGAATATATTATGTGTAGGAAAGAATTATGCGGCTCATGCGATTGAAATGGGTTCTGCTAAAGATATCCCTGAACATCCATTGATCTTCACAAAATCAGAAAATACGATCAACGCGCACAAACAACCTGTGCCCCTTCATGAGCAAGTGACCGATCAAGTAGATTATGAAGGAGAAGTTGCCGTCATTATCGGCAAAAAAGCTCATGCTATTCAAAAGGAAGAAGCGTGGGACTACGTGTTTGGATTTACGTTATTGAATGACATCACCGCTCGTGATCTGCAAGCTCGACATAAACAGTTTTATTTAGGGAAAAGTCTTGACGGTTTCTGTCCAATGGGCCCAGCAGTGTTACTTAGCAGTGAACGGGAAGCGCTGCTACAAGATACCATCGTGACAAAGGTAAACGGTGAAATTCGACAACAGGCCCCATTAACGGATATGATTTTTGATATTCCTGAATTGTTGCATGTGATTACTAAAGGAATGACGTTACTGCCCGGTGATATTATTGCTACAGGTACACCGTCAGGCGTTGGAAAGGGCATGACCCCCCCGAAATTTTTAGGAGAAGGCGACCACGTAAGTGTTCACCTGCCATCCATTGGAACACTCGAAAACACGATGATTCGATAAATGAAAAAAAGACGAGGGAAGGATGACCTTCTCTCGTCTTTTTCGTCGTTATGATGAGCGGACACGCTTTCTTCGCTGTTCAGGCATGTCAGACATGTCATTTACAGAAGCGACTTCCGATACTTTCTTCTTCGGCATTTCCCAATAATCTTCGTTCCCTGGTAAGTCATCAAACCAAGCTGCGTTGTCAGGGCAATCTAACACCATAAACTTCCCATAATTTCCGTCACGAGATTGGTGATATTTAAGATAGGCTTTGCCGTCTTCAATCGCTAGAATTTCTATTTTACCAGATGTATGGCTCATGGATAAACGGATGCGCTTTCCGAGACCGCTCGTTCGTGCTTTTGCCTCTTCCACCGCTTCATACGCTTCTTTTAACGTGAGCACAAAATCGTTGTTTCCAGCAACTGGCCGGTTAATAAAGAAATAGTACGGGGTGACACCCGCCCATGAAAGTTTGTCCAACAACTCGGCAAGGTCGTCAGGATTGTCATTTATACCTTTAAGTACTGGAGTTTGGTTCACAACAATTACACCAGCATCATGAAGCGCTTGGAACCCTTTTCTAGCTTCCTCAGTAATCTCGCGGGGGTGGTTCACGTGGGCCATAACGTAAATGCGGTTTTCTGGCGTTGAATACTCTCGGAACAGTGCGAGTAGTTCTTCATCTTCATATATTCTCATCGGGTTGAATACTGGCAATTTCGAACCAATCCGGATGATCTTCACGTGTGGAATTGCTCGAAGCTCCTCAATGATATACCGAAGCTTTTTCGTTGCAAGAATCATTGGGTCTCCACCTGTGAGCAACACGTTGTTAATTTCAGGGTGATTGCGAATGTATTCAAGGCCAGGATCAACATCGTTCATCGCTTCTTTGACATCATTTCTAAATAAGCGCTTTCTAAAACAGTACCGACAATACGCCCCACACACTTCAGAGCAAATGAGGAGTGCAGTCGTTTCGTATTTATGCTGACATCCCGGGACAACGTAATTTGTATCCTCATCAGAGGCGTCCCAGCGTCCGTACTCAGAAAGTTCTTGTTCATTAGGGATGACAAGGTTTTTGATTGGGTCATTTGGGTCTTGCCAATCAATTAAACCGAGATAGTAATCATTAACACGGAAAACAAACTTGTCTGTAATCTTTTTAAGTTTTTCTCGTTCTGCTTCGGGAATCTCTGCAATTTTATCAATATTCGTAATATATTTCGGCTGTGCCATAAACATCCCCCAATTCTAGTAGTGAAATACAGTGAAATTAGTATAACAAGAGTCATTCTAAAGGTCAAAAAAGAATAAAAAAATTCAAAATAATAAAAAGTGAAAGTAGAATTTCATGATGAAGATGTCTACAGTGACAACGAATGTGAAGGGGAATTTATTGACCTAAATAGTGACTACAAACCACGTTGATGGACAATCGCTTACCTTTTGAATCATCGCAAACCTTTTGCATACTTCCTTATTTTTGAAATGAATATTTCAAAAATCATAAACATATGAAATTATGGGTTCACATTTTTGCGGTTATCGCTTAAAATGAAATAAATCATTCATTTTATTTTGTTTATGAAATTATTTTGTTATGGGGGACGATCATGGGTATTGCAAATGAACGATTGTCGTATGAAGCACAAACACAAAAGTCTAAACAGCATATGGAAAGAGCGAAACGAGTCATGCCAGGAGGAATGACGGCAAACATTAAACACTATGCTCCGTATCCGATTACGATTCAACGTGCGAACGGTTGCCGCCTGTATGACCTTGACGGGCATGAATATATCGATTTTCTGATGGGATACGGTGCGTTAATGCTCGGTCACGGTCACCCACAAGTTAAGAAAGCAATAGAAAACCAACTTCTACAGGACGGCACGTGGCTGTTTGGCACCCCCCACAATAAGGAGGCCGCTTTTGCTGAGCGACTACAGCATTACTTCCCCTCCGTTGAACGCGTCCGCTATACGAATTCTGGAACAGAAGCCAACCTCCTCGCATTACGCCTAGCGATGGCGTACACGAACAAATATAAGGTGGCCAAGTTTGAAGGTCATTACCACGGAGCAATTGATTCCTTGCTCGTCAGTGTAAGTCCTACGGAAAGTGAAGCAGGTGCGCACACATCGCCTCTTTCTGTAGCGGATTCTGGGGGCATGAATCACGAGCGGCTCGTCGATACGATCGTTCTCCCTTTCAATGATCCCGTTAGTTGCGAACAGATTTTGACTGAACATAAAGATGAGTTAGGTGCGGTTATTATTGAGCCGATTGAAGGCGGCATCATCGAGCCTCATCACGAATTTATAAAGAAACTGCGAGAAGTAACGAATCGACTCGGCATCGTCCTCATTTTTGATGAAGTAAAAACAGCCTTTCGTTCAAGTATGGGTGGTGCGCAAGCAGTTTACGGGATCACACCAGACATCACAACGATGGGGAAAGTAATTGGCGGTGGGTTTCCGTTTGGCGTCGTAGGTGGAAAGGCAGAGATTATGGAATTGTCCTCTCCTCTTTCAGGGTTCGACTTTTTTGCCGACCAACATGCCGATCGCTCGTCAAAGGCGCTCTTTCATAGCGGTACGTACAATGGTCATCCAATGATTTTAGCAGCTGGCTTGGCGACGCTTGACGTCCTTGATGAACAATATAACAGTCTCCTAAAGCGTACTGAAACATTCAAACAAGCGCTCTGCCAACTGTTTGCGTCTTACAACATTCCAGCCCAAACAGTTGGCAGAGGTGCAATGTTTAGTGTATTATTTACTGATGTAGAAGACATAGCCAATTATCGAAGCTTAAAACATTTAAATACAGCATTTAGAAATGACTTGGATCGCGCGTTGTTCTCCGAAGGGGTCTATGTAAAACCAGGCAATCGTTACAGCATGTCAGTCGTTCACGATGACGATGCACTGCAACAAGCACTGGAAGCTTATGAAAGAGTTCTTCCAACGATCATGGATCGCTAGGGGAGGGGGCGCTTTGCAAAAAGAAGGGGAGAGCGTATTGGCCGATGTATATGAACAAATGATCAGCAAACAAAATCAAATGAGTAAATCACAGTTAAAGATCGCCAACTACCTAATTGATCACCAAGAAACAGCGCCCTTTCTGACAGCATCTAAATTAGCAAAGAATGCAGAAGTGGGTGAAGCGACAGTCGTGCGTTTCGCCTTTTTTTTAGAATACAAAGGGTACCCTGACTTACAGCGGCATATGCAAGAGGCGCTTCAACGTAAATGGACATCAGCAGAAGTGTTTGCTTCAACGACCGAGCACGGAGACGAGCCTGTGGACACGTTACGTGAAGTGTTAGCCGATGACATTAACAATTTGAGTACGACGTTACAACAAATTGATGTGAAGGAATTTGAAGCGGTCATTGAAGACATTATTCAAGCAAAACGGATCTATATCATTGCCTACCGAAGTGCAATGAGTGTCGGTTTATTTTTGGAATTTTATTTGGATCTCGTCTTGCAGAACACAGAGATGATTCGCTCCGCTGACGGCGTGCCAGAACACTTAATTGATATCCAAAAAGATGACCTTGTCATTGCATTTGGGTTTAACCGTTATACGAAGCGTACGGTCGAAGTATTGAAATATGTAAAGCAAAAGGATGCAAAAACGGTCGTCATCACCGACCACATGCTATCTCCTCTAGTTCCCTATGGGGATCGTAAATTACTTGCAGCTACAGAAATTAACTCCTTTATTGACTCATTTTCGGCACCTCAAAGCATCGTCAGTGCCCTGATAACAGCAGTAACGAGATCTGAACATGAAAAAGTAGAACGACGACTAGAGAGTTTAGAAGAATTGTGGGACGCGTTTGATGTGTTTCATAAATAAAAAATAACCAATCGGACATCCATCCGACTGGTTATTTTTTTATGCAGTAGCAGTGTCTGCTTGACCTGGGGTTTGATTGTTTTTCTTTCTAAAATACTGAATCAAACCGATGATCGCAATGATGCCAATACCCCCGAGCGAGATCCAAATATCGTTCGGATACACAGCCATAATTCCACCGGTTACAAGAGCAAATCGCTCTAGAATCTTTGTCCGATCAATAAAGAAATTCATGATCGCTGCACTGATGGCAACCATACCGATAATGGCAGTAATTAACGGCGGCAACAACGTGGCGAATGTCCAATCTTGGAGCAATAATACCGGGTTCATGACAAAGACATACGGAATGATAAAGGCTGCAATTGCTAACTTAAAGGCAGTCACACCGGTTCGCATCGGGTTCCCCCTGGCGATACCGGCCCCGGCATAGGCGGCTAAACAAACCGGAGGCGTGATGTCTGCAACAATTCCGAAATAGAACACAAACATGTGTGCCGCAATCGGCTCAACATCAAACAAGAGAATTGCAGGAGCAGCAACTGTCGCTGTAACGACGTAGTTCGCCGTCGTCGGTAGACCCATCCCGAGAATAATACAAGCAATCATCGTCAAGAAAAGAACGAGGAAGAAGTTGCCGCTAGCAAGTACAAGAATACCGCGAGCAAGAACGCCCCCAAGCCCTGTGAAAACAACAATCCCAACGATAATCCCTGCAGTCGCACATGCGGCAATAACGGGCACGGCAGTGCGAGCTGCTTTTTCCATAATATCAAGGGTCCCGAGCAGTGTCGGGCGTGTTTCTTTTCGTAACAAGCTAATGACAAACGCAGCAAGAATACCCCAAAGTGCAGCATATGTAGGGGTGTAACCAATGAGCATCAAGCCGATAATGGTAACTAACGGCAAAATCATATCCATTCGAGTGATAAAGGAACGAACAGTCGGCAGTTCCGAAACCGGTAACCCAACGATCCCTTGTTTCTTCGCTTCAAAGTGAACGCCTAAGAATACGCCAAGAAAATAGAGAAGTGCTGGAATGAGCGCGTAAATAATGAGCTCGCTGTAAGGAATGCCAACGTACCCAGCCATAATAAAGGCAGCTGCCCCCATAATCGGTGGCATAATTTGGCCACCGGTTGATGCAGAGGCTTCGGCAGCACCAGCAAACTCAGGTCTGAAACCGGCTCGCTTCATCATTGGAATCGTAAAAGATCCAGACCCAACTGTGTTGGCGACTGAACTACCCGTCACCATTCCTTGCATACCGCTCGCAACAACAGCGGCTTTTGCAGTCCCTCCTGTATATCTCCCTGTTAGACGAAAAGCAATATCATTAAAGAACTGACCGATATTCGTTCTAACAAGTAAAACCCCAAACAAAAGGAACAAGTAGATAAACGTGGAAGATACTTGAATCGGTGTTCCAAAAATAGACTCGGTCGTAAAGAAGAGTCGTGTGGCCATTGCCTCCCACGTAAACCCAGGGTGAGAGAATACTCCGAGCCAACTCGCAGAACCGTACACACCGTAAAGCATGGCAAGCACTGCTATGATGACGATCGGCATTCCTACGGCCCGGCGTGTCGCTTCGAGCAATAAGAGAATGGCAGCGAGTGCAACAATTTGGTCATGAGTGGAAAAGCCAAATAGCACTGCTGACGTTAAGTAATCATAATTCCAAACAATATAAAAACAGCAATATAAAGACGCTAGTGCAAGTATTGCGTCATAAAACGGAACGCCAATCTTTTTACTTGCTTTACGGTTAATCGGATAAAGAATATAAATGAGTGCGAGTCCACTACCGAGGTGAACCGCACCTTGCATTAAAGAACCAAATGTTCCTCTTAGACCGGTGTATAAGTGAAATGAAGTGAGTGATATCCCGATGATGGCGGCAATCCATATCCACTTTCCGAGGTTTTGACGCACATTCGATTCGCGGTCGTATTTTTGGATAAGCTCTTGTTTCTGCTTTTCATCAATTACATCGCCTTGAACTTGATCTGTTGACATATTATGGACACCACCTTCGTGTGCATATGCATTAAGTATAAAGAGAGACCGAGCAAAGACTTGCTCGGCCCTAAATCATATGATTAGTTTAACAACCCTGCTTCTTCAAAGTATCTCTCAGCACCTGGGTGCATTGGTAAACCTTCGCTACCTAACAACAAGTTATCTTCATCTTCCATATGCTCACCTTGGCTGTGGGTGATTGAAGATGCGTTCTCGTAAAGTGCTCGAGTCACTTCGTAGCCAGTGTCTTCGTCTAGGTTCGACATCGAACCGATTAGAACGGCATAAGCTGCAATGGCATTAACGTCTTCATCTTGGAACTCATACGTTCCAGCTGGAATGACAATTCGCTCATAAGCACTGTCTTGTTCAATCGCATCAAGTGCTTCGTCACTAATCGAAAGAAGGTCTACATCAATTTGACTGGCTAGTTCTTCAATATTCTCAGCCGGTAGTCCTAATAAACCGAATGTTGCATCAATATTGCCGTCTTGGAGCATATCCGCACCGTCACCGAAGCCTTCTTCTAACGCTTCGTAGTCACCTTCTTCAAGACCATAAGCCTCTAGAATTAGAAGGGAAGCAGCTTGAGAAGCAGAGTTGGGTGGGCCAATGTTAACGGTCATGCCTTCCAAGTCAGCGATCGTCTCAATGCCGCTATCGGCAGCTACTGCGATTTGATTCGTCTCAGGATAAATATACCCCATATAGCCGAAATCCTCTTGCGGACCAGGCTCTTCGAAATCACCAACACCGTCAATGGCGTCAAGTGCTGGAATGTGTACACTCATACCAAGATCTAATTCGCCTTGCTCAATTCGTGCAATGTTCTCTAACGATGCACCAGTGGTTACAGAGTTGACTGTGATGCCTTCAGCATTGTCAGAGATGACGTTTGCCATTTCTGCACCAAGCGCATAATACGTTCCGCCAGTTGAACCGGTCCCGATTTGTAGAGCTGTTCCATCTCCAGTTGCTTCCTCTGTATCGTCAGTATCATCGGTGTCATCATCTGTTTCTGAATCATCGGTTTCAGCGCCACCGTCAAGATCACCTTCATCTACTGAATCTGGATCGATGTCACTGTCGCAAGCTGCCGCAAAAGCAAGTGCAGATACGAAAACACCTGAAACCAAAATACGCTTCGATTTCTTCATGTTAAGATCCCCCTATTTATGATTGTATGTTTGTATATCCTTATCTATTTAATCAAAAAATGCGACTATTGTCAAAGTTTTAGAAATATAATAAGTCGGACTCAGACTTAGCAAATGTTTGTGAAGCTAGTCGGTTTTCCGTATAATGGTAGAACAAGTGAGCCACGATACTTATATAGCAAATGGAGTGATGGCCGGGATGCCTACAGGTAAGTATTTTCGCATTGGTTATGCAGTTGCTCTAATTCTCTTGATCATTTATTTAAGTACTCTCGTTGATTTTATTTTTACACCGTTGGTCATTCTCGTCCAAACCATTTTTGCACCGATTGCGCTGTCGGGTGTGCTGTTCTATTTATTCCGACCGGTCGTGAAGTTGCTGGCAAAAAAAATGCCGAAGGTGCTCGCCATTGCGATTATTTACTTAGCGTTTATTGGTCTGTTGACCCTCGCAGTCATTTTAGTTGGTCCAGAAATTCAACGGCAGTTCAATAGCTTAGTTGATATGCTGCCACGGTTTATTAATCAGGCCCAAAACTTTTACAATGACTTTATGCAAAGTGATTTGATGCAGAGATTTTACGAGAACAATTCGTTTAATTTGGAAGATATCATTCAAAATGTAGGGAATTACTTGACGAATGAGCTCTCTGATATTGGTAGTAATGTGGTAGGTTTTATAGGTGCCATCACCAACGCCGTCATTGTCATAGGTCTCGTTCCCTTTATTTTGTTTTATATGTTAAAAGAGGGAGAGAAAGCACCACAATTTTTGCTTCGTTTTCTTCCATCTAAACAGAGAACGGAAGGAAAGCGTGTGCTTTCTGATATGGACGGTGCGCTTGCGAATTTTATTCAAGGACAGATCATCGTAAGCTTTTGTGTTGGGGTGCTCGTGTATATCGCCTATGTCATTATTGGGGTAGAGTATTCGCTCATCTTGGCCATTATTGCGATGCTTACGAATTTAATACCGTTTATTGGTCCATGGATTGGAACGGCTCCAGGTGTTATTGTTGCTTTGTTTGACGGCTGGTTCACGGCACTGCTCGTCGTAGGTGCAGTCGTTTTGATTCAACAGTTTGAAAGTTTATTTATATCCCCACAAGTGATGGGAAGAAAGCTTGCGTTACATCCAATTACCGTTATCTTCATTCTCTTAATTGCAGCCAATTTCGCGGGATTAATTGGGATGTTACTCGCGGTTCCGACGTACGCTGTGCTTAAAGTAATTGTGAGCCATACGTATCGTTTAGTGCGTCTTCGTTACAAAGAAGCACATGATGACTAATATAAGGAGTTGAGTAATTTGAGGACAGAAGAAGAAGGCATCCCTCAATGGGACGTTGAAGAAATGAAAAAAGCAGTAAAAGATGAAGAAACCGTTATTGTTGATATTCGTGAACCTGATGAGTATGAGGAAGGGCACATTCCTGGTGTGCCGCTTTTGCCAATGTCGGAAGTACCTGAGCGTATTGAAGAAATGGACAAGGAAAAAACGCACGTATTCATCTGTCGAAGCGGTCGACGTAGCCAAAATGTCGCGAAATTTGCGAGGGAAAATGGTTTTGAACGTGTCGTCAACTTCTCTGGGGGTATGCTCACTTGGGATGGCGAGTTAAAGACAGGAGAAGAAAAGCGAATTAAGGAAACAAAAGAGTTATATCGCACATGATTGTAGAGGCGCATCGCATTTCGCACAAGTGGAATGCGATGTTTTTCTTTTTGTTCTAACACGAAAAAACTTCTAAATAATGGATGTTGAATGTTGGAAAATGTCGTATAATATATAGGCGAAACAAAGCTATAGATAGGAAGGATATTGATGGAGACGAACATTCTAGTCGTAGAAGACGACCAAGAGATTGCCTTTATTATACGCGACCACCTGCAAGCCAAAGGGCACTATGTGACGGTTGCTTCAACGGGTAAGGAAGGTTTACAAGACTTTGAACAAGGGGACTATCACTTGGCGATTATTGACCTTATGATCCCAGAGCTGAGCGGGTTTGACCTTTGTCAACGCATTCGTCTTAAAAGCGATATCCCACTCCTTATTCTTAGTGCGAAAGCAGAAGATGATGATAAAGTTCGCGGCTTACATTTAGGTGCCGACGATTACATAACAAAGCCTTTTTCATTACATGAATTATCCGCTCGCGTACAAGCGCAATTGCGTAGACACCGACAATGGCGCAAACAAAAGTCTCCAGCGTATATTCGTTTCGGAACGCGCTATAAGCTGTACCCTGAGGAAAATGAGTTAACTAAAGATGGTGCGGTTGTGTCTTTAACGCCGAAAGAATTCGAGATTCTGTATCTGTTTTTGCAATTTCCAAACAAAATGTTTACGAAAAAAGAAATTTACAAGCTCGTCTGGCACGAAGAGTGTGAGGATGAACAAACGGTGACCGTTCATATGAAAGGTCTTCGGGATAAATTGAACGAAGATAAAAAAAATCCGAAATATATTGAGACGGTTTGGGGAAGTGGCTATCGCTTCGTTGGAGACGTCCAGAATGAAAATTAGGACATGGCTCTTCTTGTCCTTTTTCGTCGTCATGGTCTTGCCTGCTGTCGTTATTTATGCGATTTATAGCATTCTTACGGCTTGGAATGAACAGCAAAGCCTCAATGAATATTTGGAACTCGTTTCACAGTATCAGGATGTGCGAGACTATTTGACAGATCCGGAATTGTACACGTTTGATTACCGTGCTCATGAGGGGATTGAAGAAGATGTTGAAGGGGTTGCTGACATCACGCTGTATCGAGAGGATGGTTATATTGTCCATCAAACGAACCCTGTGCGCGCGGGTACACAACGAGAAGCGATGCCTTCGATCTATGAAGGCTTATACGACGCAGAGATGACGTATTCACACTTTCATATGAAAGAGCCGGTGTTTGTTAATGATGAGATTGTTGGGTTTTTTGAGGTGAGTATCCCAAGAACGGAGCGTCTTGCTTACGTTCAATCTCGGTCAACGCTCGTATTTGGGGCGAGTGTCGTTGTTGTCTTATTCATGAGTGCGCTCATTTGGTTCGTGTTGAATCGTAGAATAAACAAGCCAATTCAAGCGCTTAGAGTGGATATGGATCGCTTTGCCAAACATGTGGACAGCTCCGAAAGCATTTTATACAAGAAAAGAGATGAAATTGGAGAGCTCATTCAGCATTTTGAACAAATGAAGCAAGAGACGTATGAAGCGCGTAAACGGGTGCAGCAAGAGCAAAAAGAGAAAGAAACGATGACTGCAGCACTTTCTCACGACTTAAGGACGCCACTCACATCGGTTTTAGCCTACACGGAATCACTTCAAGAGCGGGAACTAGAGCCTAAGACGAAAGAGGGGTATTTGGCTACGATTCGAAAGAAGTCCCTTCATATGCAACAGCTGATTGAAGACTTGCATACGTTTAACTTGCTCAAAAGCGATACAGTAAAGGAACGCAAAGTTACGATAGACGGTGATGAGTTTTTTGAGATGCTCACCGACGGTTACGATGAACTTTGTGCGAGCAAACAAATCACACTAAACAAACAAGTGAATATGAGCGGATCATACGACGTACATGTGAATCATATGATGCGCCTCGTCGACAATTTAGTTTCTAATGCGATTCGCCATACCCCGATAGGAGGAGAGATCCATCTGCTTTTTCAAGATGCCGGTCAACTACCGGAGTGGCTTTTCACGCAAGTTGACATCGATTTTCAACATTTTGGTGTGCTCATTGTTCAAAATGAAGGAGAAACCATCGACATGGTAGAAGCGAATCGGATTTTTGAGCCATTCTATCAGAGCGATTCGAGTCGTACGAAAGAACAAGGTCAACATTCAGGACTTGGGCTCAGTGTCGCAAGTATGATTACGAAGCAACACGGTGGCGAGATCAAGTTCATTCCTGTAGATGGGTACGGGACGATGCTCGTTTCCACATTCGAAAAAAAGGAGGAATCCCTATGAAAAAACAACTCGTGTATAGCGTGGCACTTTTGCCATCATTTTTATTGGCCAGTTGTGCAGTTACACCCCCACAAGAGATATTGTCCAACGTAACAGACAGTAGCAAAACACCGACTTCTTACTATTTAGAAACAGAAATCACATTTACGATGGATGAGTTCGAGGAAACGATTCTTCTCAAAGAGTGGCGTAATGAAGAAGCATATCGAATGGATATACATGAAAGTCTAGGTGTGAGTAAAACGGTTGAAAGTGCCGACGAGAGCATTACGTATATGGAACAAGAAGAGTTAGTTCTTATTTCCGAAAACCAAGGATCTCCTCCAGCTGAGGTCAATTACTTGAATGATGTTTACGATTTAGAGGACATTGAACAGCTCGATTTTCGTGTCGCTGGAGAAGAAACGATTCTCGGTCGGGATACATACGAATTGCAAATGGATGGAGAAGAATCGTTTAGACTATGGGTGGATCAGTCGACGTGGGTGATTCTACGTTGGGAACGTGGTGGTTTACAAACAGAAGCGCTCGTCTATGACGAAAACCCAGATTGGGATGAAGATCCGTTTGATCTGCAGTATCCAGATACGGCTGAAGTCATCTATACCGATGTAGCAGACCAGACGATATCAAAGGATGAAGTAGAAGCGATGTTTGGGCAACCTGTGCGCATCCATTCGGATCATGAAGCGATTGATTTACGAGAGATGTATCAATATTCTACAGAAGTGACACTAGAATATTTCCTTGATTTATCACCCTATATGATTTTAACGATTGCAGAAGAAGAGGATGAGTACCTTCACGAAAACGACCAAGTTAATTCATTTGAATCGTTTGTTCCAATTTCTGTTTGGGAAATTCCTGGAGGGTATGCACTATCTTGGGAGGAAGAAGGGCTATATTATAGTTTGTATCCAGAAGATCCTGCAGTAGAAGTTGAGGAACTTCAGCAGTTCGTCGAATCACTTAGTAATACAAAGTAAAGGGAACGAGCCGTCTTATGATATGCTCCCCAAAAGGTAGACAGATGAAATAAAAAATCTGTTTACCTTGAGGGGAGTATTTTTATGGCGAAAAGTAAGTTTAATGCGGAAGCAAAGTATGAAGTCATTCAAGCCATTGAAGAAGGCGATTCAACGATAAAAGAAGTCACGGAACAATATGGGGTCAGTGTAGCGACCTTTAAACGTTGGAGACGAAAGTACGAGCACTTCGGTTTGGAAGGTTTACAACCTGCAAAGGGTCAAAAAACATACACCAAAGAGATCAAAAGACAAGCGGTTCATGAAGTTCTCTCTGAGCACTATTCATTGACGGAAATCGCCATCCGTTATGCCATCTCAGATCAATCCGTTTTACGAAAATGGATCCAGCAGTATAATGGTCAAAAAGACGTGAAATCCACGGGGAAAAGAGTGAATCGTCCAATGACCAAGGGAAGAGCAACGACACACGAAGAACGGATCTTTATAGCGAAAGATTGTATCGAGAGTGATAAAGACTATCAAATGATCGCTGAACATTATAACGTTTCCTACCAACAAGTGTACCAGTGGACGAAGAAACACGAAGAAGGGGGCGAAGATGCTCTTCGTGATCGGCGTGGGAGAACAAAGACTGAAGGAGAAATCACACCTCAAGAAAAAACGGAATTACAGACGAACAAGCTAAAGAGAGAAAATGAACGGTTACGTGCGGAGAATGCGCTCTTAAAAAAGTTGAAGCAGATCGAAAGGAGGCGAAAATAAGTGAAGTTCGTTCGGGAGATATCTATTTAGCCATTCAAGAGCTTCACCAATCCGAACACTTCTCGATTTCCTTATTATGTGAAGTTGCGGGTAGGGCTCGCTCGGCTTACCATAAATGGAAGACCCGAAAACCTTCGGCCAACGAACAGTTAAACCAAACGATTCTGGATGAAATGAGTAAGCTCCATGAAGACGTCAAGGGCATTTATGGTTATCGTAGGATGACGATGAATATGCGAAGAGTTTTCGAGATGCCTTTAAATGAAAAACGGATCTACCGGTTAATGGGCCTCACTGGGATGCAATCCGTGATCCGGCGAAAGAAAAAGCGCTATGTGAAGTCAAACCCGCAACACGTCGCTGAAAATGTGCTGAATCGGGAATTTAAAGCAGACCATCCAAATGAAAAATGGGTCACTGATGTCACCGAATTAAAATATGGTTCATCTCAAAAAGCTTACCTTAGTGCGATTCGGGATTTGTACGATGGATCGATTGTTAGCTATGTCTTAAGCAGGGCCAACAACAATCGTTTAGTGTTTGAAACATTGAATCAGGCGACCGAATCCTCCCCTGCAGCCAAGCCACTTCTACATAGTGACCGTGGCTTTCAATACACTTCACATGGATTCAAACGACTGCTTCAAGAGGCAAAAATCAAACCAAGTATGTCACGCGTGGGGAGATGCATCGATAATGGACCGATGGAGTCTTTTTGGGGAACGCTAAAATGTGAGAAGTATCGATTACATAAGTTCCAAACGTTCGATGAACTCAAACAAGCAATCGATGATTATATCTATTTCTATAATTGCGAACGCCTACAGAAACGATTAAACGGCCTTACCCCTATGGAATATAGGAATAAAGCCGCTTAACCTATTTTTATTATTTCCACTGTCTACTTGACAGGGGGCAGTTCATTACGACGAGCTCGTTTTTTAATGGGTTGGTGAAGGGGCTCATGAAACGACTGGAAGGTGCTGTTTCCCCCTACAAAAAAATAGTTAAAAGACATAGGAGCAATGAGGATGCAAAAACAGAACAAGTCCATAGGATAAGGAGAACGAAGATATTGAATGATAGAGAGAAGGAGAATGGTATGAAAAAAGTGTGCATGGTTGTTGTCGAACATCCATTTCAAGATGCCCGAGTTTTTCGTAAAGAAGCAAAGAGTTTGCAAAAGAAAGGCTATCAAGTAACGATGATCGTCCCGCGGAAACAAGGGTATTTGTTTGGTGTGGATGGAACGCCTTATAAAAAGCATTACTTAAACAAAGTGTTCACGTATGAAGGAATCAAAATCGTCACTTATCATGCAGAAAGTTGCAAACATTATTTAAGTAAAGTATTAAAGGACGCTAGTGTTTGGGACCAGGCGTTTCAAAACCCCTTGACCCAACGCGCACTCAAAGAGAATGCAGACGTCTATCATGTTCATGAATATTTGTCACTGTTTGCAGGGGTAGGGATTAAGCGGAAAATGCTTGAACATAAAGGAAAAAAGGTTAAGCTCATTTACGATAGCCATGAGCTGACACCGGACCCGTTAAGTGAACGCTATCCTGAAGCGACAAAGAAGAACCTCTATGAAAAGCTACTGTTGATGTTGGATGAGGTCGACCAAATTATTACCGTATCGGATTCCATTAAGCAGTGGTATCAATCAAAGAAGCCGACTGTGCCTGTAGAAGTGATCTATAATTCTCCCCCGCTTACCGATTATACTCCTGCCAACACGAAGGTGACCGACCGATTAACGGTCTGCTTTGAAGGCAATTTAAGTAACCGAAAAGGCAATTGGGAAAAAATAAAGGCCATTTCTGAACTTTGTGCAAAAGAGATGCCCTTTCAATTTAAGATATTAGGAGGCACGCGATTTAATGAGCATCTTGAAATTCCTAGTCATCTTGTAGATGTGATTACCTTCACAGGTTGGGTTGATTATGCTCACATTCATGAGCACATGAAAGATGTTCACATCGGTTGGATTGACTCAGATGGACTCGATGCGTCACTGAATGAGCGATATGCCATGCCGAATAAATTCTTTAGCTATTTAACGAACGGGGTGCCTGTCGTTGTAAATGAAAGTGATGATCTTGCGGCTTTTCTTGAAAAGTACAGATGTGGGACCGTTATTCACAAAAAACAAGCATCTGCAGAAGATTACCGCGATGCCTTTCTTCAGCTGTATAACGATTCACAAATGCTTAATCAATTGAGTGAAAATGCGAGACGCATCATGGAAGTGTCTTTTTGTTGGGGAAGAATGGAAGACCGTTTATTGGCGGTTTATCGGTCACTTTTAAACGAGGAGGTTAAGTAGTATGCGTGTGCTACACATTCCGTATGGATATCCGATGATTGCTCTTTGCGATGCACTAAAACGAAAAGGTGTTGAAGCGGTATCTTGCCATTTTCAAGGTCACCCATTTCATTTTGAGCCGGATGTATGTTTGCAGTTGCAAAACACTCACAGGGACACACACCGTTCACGTATTGCGGACTATTTACGTGAGGCAATACAACAGTTTGATGTGTTCCATTTCCATTTTGGAGAGTCGTTTTTTCAGGACCGCAGTGATTTGGAGCTCATTCGAGCAGCTGGAAAGAAGATGGTCGTTCATCATCACGGGTCGGATATTCGCAAAGCTTCCTTAGCTCAAAGAAACAATCCTTATGTGAAAATAAAGCCAGAATGGACAGAAGAAAAAATCGAGAACAACACGAAGAAATTAGCTGAATATATCGACCACGCTTTCGTGCAAGATTACGAGTTAAAAGGCTATATTCAAAATACGTACCCCCATGTGCATGTCGTCCCTCATACATTGGACACGGATTTGCTATCGCCGAACTACCCTTCAGCCAAAAAACGTCCTCTTATTGTGCATGCTCCGACGAGTCGTGTGTTGAAAGGTACAGCGGTTGTGATGGAGACAATGGAGAAGCTCAAGCAAGCAGGCTTTGATTTTGACTTTCAACTGTTAGAAGGATCGACCCATGCAGACACAAAAAAACGTCTTGCTCAAGCAGACATTGTCATTGATC
Organism: Geomicrobium sp. JSM 1781026; assembly: GCF_041949955.1. Classification (NCBI taxonomy): domain Bacteria; kingdom Bacillati; phylum Bacillota; class Bacilli; order Caryophanales; genus Geomicrobium; species Geomicrobium sp. JSM 1781026. The sequence goes on from NZ_JBHFQF010000001.1 coordinate 161,198, forward strand.
AATTGCTTATTGGTGCACCGGGTTATTTGTCGACAGAAGCGATGGCTCTTGGTAAACCGGTCATTTGTTTCATTCGATCGGATGTAAGAGACCACTACCCCGATGATTTTCCAATTGTGAACGCCAATCCTGACACGTTGGCTAAAGAGTTAGAGAAGCTTCTATTAGCTCCAGACAGCTGGAAAGAATTAGGGGTTGCGGGACGTGACTATGTAGTCCGCCATCACCATCCAGACGTTGTAGCAAATCGTTACATCCAAGTGTACGAATCACTCTAACAAAAAAGAAAGACTTGCCGATGACGGCAAGTCTCCCAACTTCAAGCGGCTAAACTCTTCGTCCGCCAATGAGGTTAAACAAAGCGACGACGAGGGCAACAACGAGAAGTATGTGGATGAGATTCCCACCAACCTCAAATCCAAACCCAAGAAGCCACAAGATGATAATGATGCCGACGAGTGTCCATAACATCGCAAATTCCTCCCTGTTTCTACTGGCTTCAATCCTTTTTCATGTATATGAGAAGCGGTTTGTCCTTTATGCGCTACCCGTGTTGGGTCCATGACTTCATATGTTGCACCATCTGCTCGGCGGCATTTCCTTCTCCATAGAGACTCGGGTGTTTCGCAGGCTTTTGCAAACGGGAGACCGCCTCGGATATTTTCGTTTGTGAGTCAGGGGTGACGAGTGTGTTCCATTTTGCTGTCACCGTCTCTTTCCATTCGGTTTCTTCTCGTAACGTCACACATGGTACTTTTAGCATAAAGGCTTCTTTTTGAAGACCACCTGAATCCGTTAATATTCCTTTAGCTGATGCAGCTGCTTGTAGGAGATCGAAATAGCTGAGAGGGTGAATGGCAATCATGTTTTTCCGTTGCTCACAAGAGCGCAGACCTAAGCTGTCGATTTTCTTTCTCGTTCGTGGATGTAGCGGAAAGAGTACAGGTGCATCAAGGGTTTCAAACGCATCCAAAATCGCCGCTAACCGCTTAGGGTCATCGGTATTTTCTGCACGGTGTACGGTTGCTAAATAATACTTGCCTGCGTTTAGCTTTTGGAGAGCGAGCACGTCGGACTTTGCCGCATCGTCCTTGTAATAAAGCACGGCGTCGTACATGATATCACCGGTCTGATAAACCCCATTTGTAATGCCTTCTTTTTTCAACAACCTCACCGCTTCATCTGTCGGGCAAAATAACAGCGTGGATAAATGGTCGGTAATGACACGATTGATTTCTTCTGGCATCTGCCGATTAAAACTGCGAAGTCCGGCTTCGACGTGGACAATTGGCACGTGATGTTTCGCGGCGGTCACCGCACCTGCCAGCGTAGAATTCGTATCTCCGTATACGAGCATCATGTCAGGTTTCTCTCGGTACATGAGTTTTTCAATTTCAATCATCATTCTTGCTGTTTGCGCACCGTGCATTCCTGAACCAATCGCAAGCTGGTACGTCGGTTTTTTTAAAGCGAGCTGTTTAAAAAATACGTCCGACATTAGCGGATCATAATGTTGACCAGTGTGAACAACGATTTCTTGAAAGTCTTCATCTTGTTCCAATAAGCGCGATAACACACCGGACTTAATAAATTGAGGCCTTGCCCCAACGACCGTCATAATTTTCACTACAATCGCCCTCCAATTTCTTTCCGTACCTCGATTCTCTGTAGAAAATATATGTCTATTTTAATGAAGCATTCCTTTAGTTTTTTCGTCCGTTGTATGGAATAAGCCTGCTCATCATATAGTCATGAGACTACGTTTTTGGAGAGGTGTATATGGAACTCAATTTAAAAGGAAAAAAAGTACTCGTAACCGGAGGCTCTCGCGGAATTGGTAAAGCGATTGCCGAAGCATTTATACACGAAGGGGCAACTGTCGGGGTGTCGGCAAGAAACGAGCGAGACTTAGTAACGGTTGCGAAGGATATCGGCGCATCTCATTATGTATGCGACCTTTCGTCGTATGACGATCGGGAACGTTTAATCGAAACATTTAATCGTGAGCAAGGGACCATTGATATTCTCGTAAATAATGCAGGGGCGAGCATCGGTAGTACGGTCATGAATACGCCCGTGCAATCTTTTGAACAAGCGCTGCAAATCAACTATATCGCACCCCTTCATCTGTCAAAGCTCACAGCGAGCGAGATGGAAACGAACGGTGGTGGAGTGATTGTGAATGTGGCCTCAATTTACGGTAGAGAATCAGGAGGAAACCCGTCATATAATGCAGCCAAAGCAGCGTTGATTAGCTTTACAAAAGCGTTTAGTACCGAAGCAATCGCAAAAAACGTACGGGTTTGTGGCGTCGCTCCAGGCGCAGTGTATCACCCAAATGAGGAATGGACAAAACGGGTCACGAACGATCCAGACTTCCTTAAAAATTATGCGAAAGCGAAAATCCCGGCAGGAAGAATCGGTACGCCCCCTGACATTGCGAGTGTCGTACTATTTGCTGCATCTGAACAAGCCACTTGGATTGTCGGAAATACGATCCCTGTTGATGGGGGCCAATCTCGTTCAAATATTTGAAAGGAAGTGAAAGTATGATAAGAGCACCACTAATCGGAAAAAATATTCTCATTGTCGGAGGAGCTGGATTTATCGGCAGTCATCTTGTTGATCGTCTACTAGATGACGCGGCACACGTTGTCATTATCGATAATCTTTTTATTGGACAACGAGCAAACATCGAACAGGCCATCAAACGAGGAGCAACGTTTGTCATCGATGACGCAGAAAACCAAGAAGCATTGGAGTACTTGATTGAAAAACACGAAATTAACATCGTATTCAACTGTGCAACGAAAGCATTAAACTACTCATTTATGAATCCTGCCAACGCGTATTTAACGAATGTTGTTGTCATTAAAAGTCTGCTAGAACTTCAACGAAAGCAGGCTTTTGAGACGCTTTGTCATTTCTCTTCTTCTGAAGCCTATGGAACTGCGCAATATGAACCGATGGATGAACAACATCCGCTTCTTCCAACGACCACCTATGCTGCTGGAAAAGCAGCTGCAGACCTTATGATCCAATCGTATGTACAGATGTTTGATTTGGATGCGTTTATCGTCCGCCCGTTTAACAATTACGGGCCGAGACAAAATGCTGACGGCCCTCTCGCTGGTGTCATCCCGTTAACCATCCGAAAAATATTGCTGAATGAAGCGCCGGAAATTCACGGTTCGGGTAAACAAACGCGAGACTTTGTGTACGTGAAAGATACAGTTCAACTCGTCCTAAACGTATACGAAAAGATTGAAGCAGGAGAGACGGTGAACATTACTACTGACCAACAATTATCGATTGAAGAAGTCATTCAATCGATAGCGGAAGTAATGAATTACTCAGGACAGATCGAAAAAAAGCCAGATCGAAAAGCAGATGTGAGGGACCACCGTGGTTCAAGAGCGAAGCTTAAAGCGATGATTGGAGATTATGAAAAGACCACCTTCCAAGATGGCATCAAGGCGTGCGCTGACTGGGTGAAGAAGCACACGTAATTTACCCATTTTTCAAGAAATATGTTCATCTCCCCTGACGAATGCACGTCCACAACCCCTTTGATTGCGTATGCTATTTAGAAAGGGGTTTTTGTTATGGCCGATAAAGCGAACATTCGCGTTTCAATACACGAGCAATGGGAAGCAGATGGATTGTTCATTGATGGAGAATATTATTTGCCTTATCAAATGATCGAACAAGCATTTAATACAGAAAAAACATTTTGGAGTCGAGAACGACTGCTCGACATCCGTCTAACGAACGGAAAAATACGAACGATTGCTCCTTATGAAACGAGAGGGAACTACTTTCGATACGACTTAAGCCGGGTTGAAAATTGGGCAGTAACCTTTGATGAAACGGGTATACCGACAACGAGTCACGGTAGTAAACCGGTGTACAATCCTTCAACAATCTCATTGTACGGACTACAAAATTACAGTTTGTATTTACTGAACAACGCCAAAGAATACCGCGAGAGATTCTTACTCGTTGCCAACTGGCTCGTCGACCGTCAAGATGAGCTTGGAGGGTGGCCGTATACATTTGACCATCCTTTTCTTCCTCATCGCGTCTCTACCCTTCGTGACCCGTGGTATTCTGCAATTGGTCTAGGGATGGCATTGTCCGTGTTAAGCCGAGCAACACTTCTGACAAATGATAAACGGTTTTTAGACGCAGCCGTGCGCGTCGTTCCATTCTTTCAAAAAACCGTTGCTGAAGGCGGTGTGCGCGCTCAGTTTGAGGAAACGTATGACTTTTATGAAGAGTGCCCCACAACGCCATCAAGTTTTATTTTAAATGGGTTCATGTTCTCTTTAATTGGGCTTTATGATTTGCATACCGCTTCCAATCAAGAAGACGCTCATCACCTGTTTCAGTCGGGAATGCGTACACTCAAACGTATGCTATCACTTTATGATCTAGGAAACCGTACCGCTTACGATTTGACCCACTATACCACCGCATCAGGAGCGCCAAACATTGCAAAGTGGGGGTATCACATTACCCATATTCATCTACTAGAAGCACTCAATTCTATCCATCAAGACGATGAATTCGAAACCACACTTCACCGTTGGAAAGGTTACTTGCAAGGAAAGAGCGGGGGCGTGTAGGTTCATCAAGTGGTGTTTACGTAACCGGCTTTCTCGACGCTGGTTACGTAACTATCATCGTAATTTATAAAAAATTAAAATAAATTGTAGAATTTTAGGAGGTGTTATGCCAAAAAAACAGAACCATGTTAATAGGTCAAAAGAATTATCGGAGGATTCGATGTTCGTTGCTCATTATCGAGAAACAGATAAAAAAGATCAGTGCGTACGAGATCATTTAATGGAAACAAAGGGTTTAGCAGAAGCTCATGGGGCGAAGTTACACATGAAATACATGGCTGGTTTAGCCGGACTGCTTCATGATTTAGGGAAGTATAGTGATGACTTTCAACTTTATTTATATCAAGCGGTTTTTGAACCTGAGAAATCAATTTTGCAAAGAGGGGACGTTGATCATGCAACCGCAGGTGGAAAACTCCTTTATGAGAAATATTACCAAAAAGAAAGCTCATCTCACGAAAAGTTGCTTGTAGAAATTGTTGGAAATGCCATTATTTCTCATCATGGTAATCTTCATGATTACGTTACGCCTGAATATGAATCCCAATTTTTAAAACGCATTACAAAAGAAACGTTACCTCAGTACGAACAAGTTAAACAACGTTTCTATGAAGAAGTGATGAGCGAGATTGAGTTTGAGGCTTATGTGGTAAAAGCTGTAGAAGAACTTGAGCAACTTGGCGTATATGCGATTGACGGAAGCTTTTTTATTACGAAGTTTGTTTTTAGTTGCTTGGTCGATGCGGACCGGACGAACACAAGGGAATTTGAACTAGGTGTTTCTTCAACGATAACTACAGATGTAAATCCAGAGTTTAATCGCTATTACTATACGTTGATGCAATATCTTGAATCGCTCAAACATAAAGACAATGGGGATGAGCCCATTAATGTACTTAGAAGAGAAATGTCCGATCAGTGTGATGAGTACGCGAGGAAACCTTCTGGAATCTTTACACTATCCATTCCTACCGGTGGCGGGAAAACACTCGCAAGCCTTCGTTATGCGTTGAAACATGCTATGCAATTTAAAAAAGATCGAATCATTTACATCGTCCCTTACACGACGATTATTGAACAAAATGCTCAGGAAGTTCGAGACCGTCTTGATGCGACAGACGATCTATTAGAATACCATTCAAACCTTATTGATGAATCCGTATGGGATGCAGGTGACCGTGGCGATGAATTTGAAGACGGGCACTTAACAAAAAAACAGAAGCTTAAACTCTCTGCCGAAGATTTCTCAGCGTCGATTATCTTTACGACCATGGTCCAGTTTTTAAATGTGTTCTATGCGAAAGGAAATCGAAATACGAGGCGATTACACAATTTTAGCAACTCAATTATTATTTTTGATGAAGTTCAAAGGGTCCCTTTACATTGCTTGTCATTATTTAATGAAGCAGTTAATTTTCTGCATCAAAAAGCCAATTCTAGCATTTTACTTTGCACGGCGACCCAACCGACTTTGGGAGACATTGCATATAAACTGATGAAAAATGAAAATGATGAAATCATAAATAATTCACCAGCGATTGAAGAATCTTTTAAACGCGTTAATGTAGTGGATAAGACTAAACAGCAAATGAATAACGAATCACTCGTAGTGTGGATAAGGGAAAGCATTAAAGATTGGGGTAGTACTTTAATCATTCTTAATACTAAGCGCGTAGTTAAGGAATTATATGGAAAGTTAAAAAGTGAAAACATTCAAGTCTTTCATCTAAGTACATCAATGTGTCCAGCACATCGTAAAGATCAGTTAGAAGAAATAAAGAAAATGCTCGAATATAATACTCCGTTTGTATGTGTTACAACAGCTCTGATAGAAGCGGGCGTGGATGTAGATTTCAAGTGTGTTATTCGATCTCTTACAGGCTTAGACTCTATTGCTCAAGCAGCAGGTCGTTGTAATAGAAATGGAAATGATGATAGTAGAGATGTTTTTGTTATTGACCATTCGGAAGAAGAGTTAGACAAGTTAATCGATGTCAAAGTTGGTAAGGCGATTTCTAAACGAATGATAAGGTATTATATTAAGCGACCATCATGTTATCAGCATAATTTGTTTGGGGAAATAGCAATGAGAGAATTTTTTGAGAAATTTTATGAAGAAAGAAAAGGGGTTTTTAACTACACTATAAAAAAGTATGAATTAACAATGACGAGCATTACAATTAATACCGATTTAAATGGGTTTATTAATGAATATAATTTAAATAATATAGAGAGCTTTCCGTTAATCCAGAAAAGTAGCATGACTACAGCTGCTAAAAATTTTGAAGCAATTAATCAAAAAACAATTTCAATCATAGTTCCGTATGGAAATGAAAGTGCTGGTGGTAAAGGAATTATAGCTGATTTAGGAGGCAGTAAAAAAATTGATGAATTGGCAATTACATTAAAGCGATCGCAACAATACTCAATCAATGTTTCGGAATATGAATTAAAAATTTTGAAAAATGGAAATGCAATTATACCTCATCTTAACGAAGCATTCTTTGAATTACGTGAGAATTGGTACAGTGATGAGTATGGTCTTGACTTGAAAGGTGATGGGGAGTTGAGAGAATTAATGTACTAACCTCAACTACCCACAAAACAAAAACTTTAAAATTAGTCATATTAATTCTTATTTCAATCCACGTACCAATAAGGTACGAAATAATGATGTGACATTAATATGTTTTGCCATAAAAATTAAGAACTAAATGTATTTACAAGTTCAAGAATTAATATGATTAATTTAATGAAAGTAATCGGCACAAATATTCTATTTACACATTAGATGTATTGAGAACAACAAAATGGAGGTTGATTATTGAATAAAGGTATTAAGCATACTTTAGGCAAAATTACACTGGGATTGCTGATTAAAGTAGTGGGAGAGTCAATTTGGCGCTTTATCAAGTTTTAATCTAACCAACGCCTTTATTATTTAAAAGGCGTTGGAATAAGAGGTGAGTTATGAAAAATCAAATAGAATTTGAAGTTTACGGTGACTATGCGCTTTTTACTGATCCACTTACAAAAATTGGAGGGGAAAAGTTGTCCTATAGCGTTCCCACATATGAAGCACTCAAAGGGATATGCATGTCCATTTATTGGAAACCAACGATCATTTATTATATTGATGAAGTTCGAGTCATGAATGTAATTGAAATGGAGTCAAAAGGGATTCGCCCTGTTGATTACACAGAAGATAACGATTTGGTTAGCTACACATATTTGAAAGGGGTTCGGTATCAAGTAAAAGCACATTTTAAATTTAACTACAATCGACCTGAGTTAGAATATGATCGCAATGAGGGAAAACATTTTAATATACTACAACGTTCATTAAAAGCTGGGGGAAGAAGAGATATTTTTCTAGGTACTCGCGAATGTCAAGGGTATGTTGAACCATGCAAGTTTGGAAGTGGGGCAGGCAGTTATGATAAAAGTGGCATTCACAAATTAGGGACTATGGTGCATGGTTTTAATTATCCCGATGAAACAGGTAGGAATCAATTAGAAGTCAGACTATGGCAAGTTGATATGATAAATGGTCGCATTAAATTTGATAAACCTCATGAATGTAAATTAATAAGGACCATAAAAGATATGGAAGCAAAAAAATTTGGAAATGAGAATATGACGTCAGTAGAGAAATTGTCAAAACAAATTGGAGGTGAATAATTAACAATGAATTGGATAGATAATTTGTATGATACTTACAACAGGAATATAAAGCAGGTCGGGGTGTGGGAAGAAAAGAAAGATGGAACTGAATTTACTTTATTGCCGATTGCACATACTGCGCAACAAGCACATATTGAGGTAACTATAGATGATGAGGGGGATTTTCTAGAAGCGAGTGTGATTGGAAAAGTTAGTACTGTTCTTCCTTGTACTGAGAAATCTTTAAATCGTACTAGCAATGTAGAGCCGCATCCTTTACATGACAAGCTGATGTATGTAGCGGGTGATTTTCAAAAGTATGGAGGTCAAAATAGAGGGAAAGGTAAAACTCCGCATGAAATATATATTGATAATTTGAAAAAGTGGTCTCTTTCTAAAAGTTCGACGATGCAAGTTAAAAATATATACGAATATCTGAAAAAAGGCAGACTCATCGAAGATTTAATCGACGAGAACGTACTGCATGTAGATCAGAATAACCTTTTAATCAATAAGTGGAATAAAGATTATGAAGATATACTTGGTAAAAAGCCTAAAGTATTCGAATATGTAAATGAGCAACATTCAGTGTTTATAAGGTTTAACATAATGTCTCCTAAATTAAATAGTCCAGTATGGAAAGATAAGAAGATGTATGAGTCCTTTAATACATTTTACAATGATCAACTTGGTGAAAAAGGAGTTTGTTATGTTAATGGAAACGAAACTAATCTAAGTAATATACACCCAGCTGTAGTCCGATATCCTGGTGATAGCGGGAAATTAATTTCAGGAACAAACATTGGTTTTAGAGGAAGGTTTAAACATAAAAATGAAGCTGTCGGTGTTGGATATGATGTTTCTCAGAAAGCGCATAATGCATTAAAGTGGCTTATTCAAAAACAAAGTAGAAGATTTAAAGAGCGAGTGGTCATAATTTGGGGAAGTAATGATGAACCATTACCTGCGCCGAATGATGGTACAGATGTAATTCAAGCAACTAGTCAACAAGAGGTGAAGGAAACTAAAGCAGAAACCGGTGGGCATATCGCTAATAAGTTGTTTAAAGCTTTTGCTGGATATATCAATAATCTTAACCCTGAAAGTGAAGTTAGTATCCTAATATTAGATTCTGCTACTCAAGGTAGAGTAGCAATAGTATATTACAGGAATATAAACCAAAAGCTTTATTTAGACAATCTAATATACTGGCATAAAACATGTGCATGGAGACACATATATTTAGACGAACATAAGAAAGAGAAAGCTTTTTGGGGTGTTCCTACTACGGAAGATATTGCTTATGCCGCTTATGGACCTAGAGTACATGACAAGGTGGTTAAAGGTTTCATAGAAAGAGTACTTCCTTGCATTGTTGATAAGAAGCCAATCCCAATAGATATTGTAAGAAGTACGTATAACCGAGCGATAAATCCAATTGCACTTAACTCAAAGGCAAGTAAATCTTATGAATGGGAAAAATTATTTAGTATTAGCTGTGCATTAATACGAAAAAATTATTGGGATCGAGGGGAGTTTTGGGATGTGGCACTAAACAAAGAGACAACAGATCGAAGTTATTTATTTGGTCGCTTATTAGCAATTGCGGATTTTTTTGAACGTGGTGAATTAGAAGCGAATCGTGCAACAAATGCCATGAGATATATGAATACTTTTGTAAACAACCCCACGCGGACTTGGTCAACAATTGAACAATCGCTACAACCTTACTACGTGAGAAAAGGTGCTACAATTCGTTTTCATCTAGAAAGAATAGAAGAAGTAATGAAGAATTTTGAGCTTAAAGATTTCAATAATGAACCTTTATCTGATCTATTTTCACTTGGCTTTTATAGTCAACGTCACGAACTTTATAACCAAATCAAGAAGGGGGATACAAATTGAAAAATTTAGATAAGAAAATAGACTTTGCAGTAGTAATTTCAGTAGAAAAGGCAAACCCGAATGGTGATCCATTAAATGGAAATCGACCGCGTCAAAATTATGAGGGGTATGGTGAAATTTCTGATGTAGCTATAAAAAGAAAAATAAGAAATCGTTTGCAGGACATGGGACAACCAGTATTCGTTCAATCAGATGACCGTAAAGATGATGGATTTAAAAGTTTAAAAGCAAGAGCTGAATCTGATGAAAATTTAGCTAAAATGTTAAAAGATAATAAAGCATCTGTTGATCAGTTCTCAATAATCGCTTGTGAAAATTGGATGGATGTAAGAAGTTTTGGCCAAGTGTTTGCCTTTAGTAGTTCTAAAATATCAGTAGGGGTACGTGGACCGGTGTCGATACACCCAGCTATAAGCATCGATCCAGTCAATATCGTAAGCACACAAATCACCAAAAGTGTGAATTCTGTCACTGGTGACAAAAAAAGCTCAGACACAATGGGGATGAAACACCGTGTTGACTTCGGAGTGTACCTGTTCAAAGGAAGCATTAACACTCAACTTGCAGAAAAGACTGGATTTACCTATGAAGACGCTGAAAAAATAAAACAAGCGCTCGTCACACTGTTTGAAAACGATACGTCTTCGGCTCGTCCTGATGGTAGCATGGAAGTTCATAACGTCTACTGGTGGGAACATTCATCAGCACTCGGACAATATTCTTCTGCGAAAGTGCACCGTTCTCTACAAATCAAAGCGAAGACCGAAACACCAACGGCTTTCGATGAAGACAATTACGCTGTTGAGTTACATGAATTGGAAGGGCTCACTCCAGAAGTGTTACATGGACAATAACGTTGAAGACTATTTAATGCTATAAGGTTTGCAACATTTTCAATTTTGCAAACGTCAATGGGCGCTCATTCATATTGAACAACAGTGGGAAGAGAATGTGAAAACAATTGAAGGCAAACACCTTCACAAAAAAGCAGATCAACCGTTTGTAAAAGAAAAACGTGGAGAAAAAGTGATTGTTCGGGGAATGCCCATTCAATCTCATACTTTACAATTGAACGGTATTTGTGATGTGGTTGAGTTTCATAGCGACTCAAATGGAGTGTTCATTCATCAACTAGATGGATTGTATAAGCCAGTGCCGTTTGAATACAAACAATGTCGTGGGGACTTGTCCCTTATGCTCAAGCGCTATTATTAGCAAGACACATTCGAGGAGATTTAGATGAATATCCAACATTTCTTTGGAAGTAGGTGACCTATGCTCGATTTGATCACATACGATGTGAAAACTTCAAGTACAGATGGCCCAAAACAGTTAAGAAAAGTATCAAAGGCATGCCAAAATTACGGACAGCGAGTGCAAAATTCGGTCTTTGAATGTGTACTCGATACAGCACAACTAAAAGCGCTAACCTACAAGCTAGAAGAGATTATCAATGTAGATGAGGATAGCTTGCGCATCTATCGCTTAGGCAAAAACTATAAATCAAAAGTAGAACACATCGGAGCAAAACCATCAATTAATATTGAAGAACCGCTCATCTTTTAACTAGTGCGAACCCTAAGCGAACATAAAATCCCTAGGTGACCCGCCCCAGTATTTCGATCAATTGTGTGAAAGTGTGTGATTGGATTTGGTCTAATACGGGGATTTTGCTAATTTGTATAAGCAAAAACTTTAGGTTTAGGCGGAATTTGACTTTTTTACGGCAAATTCCGCTATCGCACTCCGTGTGAGTGCGGGGATTGAAATGTTTCATTTTATAATGATCAACTTGGTGATGAAATCGCACTCCATGTGAGTGCGTGGATTGAAATGAACTACTCCATTCTTTCGTAGTTATTATGGTTGGCCCCACTCTTCGAATAAATACGCAGATCGGGGTGCCAACACCTCCAATGTCCCTCACTGTCCCACTTACTAAACCTTATATGTACGTCTATAAGTGAAGGTATCACACGAGTAGTAGCTAATCGAACAACCTTTTCCATATCAATGCGGAGATGTCATTTGGATAGGAACTTACCCCACTTTTCCGCATTCTATATGTTTTTTGTTGCTGCTAATGGCAATGAGATAAGCAAATTCGAAGTTTAATCTTTTTTAATAAGGGAAAAATGTGTACTAAGATAACAACAATTGTAGGAGGGCGCAGTGATGAGTAAGAAAAGTATTTTTCTAACATCTTCAGTAGCTGCTTTGGCTGCTGGTGCAACATATTTAGTACGTAACCCTGAGAAAAGAAAAGAATGGGCGGACCGTGCGAAATCTGGATATAATAAGATGGTCGGATCAGCAGCGAATAAAAGCTCAGACATTCCACTAGAGCAAAGAATTGGGAATCCCGACCCAATGGATATTAATGACAATGAAATGGTCGCAGAAGGGTCGACGTACTCGGTTGACTATTACAACAAAGAGCACGAAGACCAACCTAAACCTCACTAAATAAAGGGATGAAAAGCAAGGAAGGATTTACCTTCCTTGCTTAATTTAGGTTCAATAAGGTATACTTCAACGGAATGTTTCTCATCATTTGATTACATAATAGCTTGAGGTGTCTGTACGTGATCACAAGACGAACGACGATAATTTCAGAATTGCAACGAATTGGAATTATTATTTTCGGGGCAGCTACTGCGGCTTTTGGCCTGAATTTCTTTTTGATTCCAGCAGACGTATTTGCTAGCGGCCTGACAGGGGTAGCACAGTTTGTTAATGCGCTCATCCCGATATCTACAGGTGTATTGTTACTCGTATTGAATATCCCGGTTGCGATCCTTGGTTGGATAAAGGTCGGCCGTTTGTTCACGTTTTATAGTTTTTTGCATGTTGCGTTAACGTCTTTCTTTTTGGAGATCATCCCAGTTCAAGGGCTGACTGGAGATATTATGCTCAATGCTGTGTTTGGCGGTATTATCGTCGCTATCGGTACGTCGTTGCCACTTCGGTTTGGTGCTTCTGCTGGTGGGTTGGATATTATTGCACTCGTATTGGCGAGAATGAGTGATCGCCCAGTTGGGGCATATTTCTTCATGTTGAACGCATTGATTGTTGTGTCTGCAGGGTTTGCATTCGATTGGGAACAAGCACTCTTCACGCTCGTTTCAATATATGCATCGTCTAGAATTATTGATATGGTTCACACAAGACATGTAAAGTGTACAGCGTTAATTATTACGAAAAAAGCGGACATTTTACGTGAGCGTATTCATGAGCATTTGACGCGAGGGATTACGCGAATGCCTGCAAAAGGTGGATTTGATGCTTCTGAAAAAGAAGTACTCATGATTGTTATTACAAGGTATGAGCTCTATACGTTACGACAGATCACCGAAGAAGCTGACCCTGAAGCATTTACGAATATTGTTCCGACAACTGAAATCTTAGGTTCATTCCGAAAAGATGACTAGGAGGCGGGTGTATGAACTTTAGCGTAGTGGTGGATAACGAAGCAGCCGGTAGTGTTGTTCGAGCAACGCTCTTAAATGATACGAAGGACGCGTTGCACCTTTATTTTCCAACGAGTCAGCGATTGTCCGTTCGGCTTTATGATTCGGCGGACGACAACGCGTTGGTGTATGTGTCTGAGCGGGAGTGGATGTACATGCAAGTTGTGGAGGATGTGTACGTTGCTTCTGGCGAAGAGGTTGTATATGAAGAAAAAATTCCAAACCGGTTATTATCTGCCGGACATTCCTATCAAGGAGTCGTGAAATTGACTGCCAAAAAAATGAACGGGACATCTGTTTCAGAGAAGGTACAGCAACCGGTTACATTTACACGCCAAGCGTAAATACGCTTGGCTTTTGTTTGTCAAAATTGGAAACCGTATCGCTTGGAAACAACATCATAGAAGCCGAGGGAGTTGTACAATTTTTTGGTTGCGATGTTGTTAACACCTGTTTCTAATTCGATCCCTTTTAATCCATGTTGCTCAGCCCAATGAATGACGGCCAATAACAGCTTTTTGGCAATACCTTTATTACGATGACCTTCGTGTACGTATAAATCATTCAGCCAAATGTACTTGCCACCTTTACGCAAACTGAATTGCGTATTTAAGTAGGCTGCACCAATCATTTTTCCATCCTCTTCAGCGATAAAGAGTTCAGCGTTCGTGTGAGGGGACTGTGTCTGTAGTAAAATATCGTACATGTTCTGGTAAGCATCGTCTCCACCGATGGATTCCATTTGCCCCATTAACAAATCGGCAGCTTGATGAATTGTTTCGTTATCATGATGTTCTTCAAGTTTATAAATGTTCATGACACCCCTCCTCAAAATACCCATTGCATTGAAATGTTTTCCCAGGGAATACTTCAATTATGATAGCATAGGTATGATCATTTAGAAACGAATCGGTTTTCCCACAAAAATGTAACATCTTGTTCAAAACAGTAGGAATGACTTGTGATAAGATTGTGAGAGAAACCTCAAAGGTAATGGAGGGGTATGATGGGTGAAGTGTTTGAAGTGCTGTCATTCAGAGCTTTATGGACGCCTGAATTAATTGCAGTGCTTCTTATTATAGGGGCATTATATTTTTTACTTACGAGACGTTGGCGTACTCGTTTTACGAGTGCAGGCAAGCAAACCTTTAAGCAAGATTTAATGTTTGTGACAGGACTTGTTTGTTTGTACTTAGGATGGGGGAGCCCACTTTACAGTGTAGGACACATGATGGTTTCCATCCATATGATTCAAATGGTTTTCGCGTACTTTTTGGCCGTACCTTTATTTATTCTGGCACTACCAAAATGGCTTCTTGCCGGCGTTTACAATTGGTTGGACAAGAAGGTACAACCTTTGCGTATGTTAATTTTTCATCCAATTATTGGACTCATCTTTTTTAATGCACTTTTTTCGATCTATCACATACCGGTAGTGTTTGACTTTTTAATGTTACGCCCGGGTGTTCACAGCGTATACGAGATGGTCATGTTCGTTGCTGCAATTATGATGTGGTGGCACATGCTTGCGCCACTGCCGAGTAAACAATACTTGCACGACTTTCGAAGAATTATTTACATCTTTGGAAATGGGATACTCATTACACCTGCGTGTGCATTAATTATTTTCTCTGGTACGGCACTTTATGATACCTATACTGATATGAGTTTTTGGGCACAAGTGATGGCGTACTGTATTCCAGGTGGGGCGGCTGTTCCTGCATCGATGTTTGGTGGCCCAGGGGTTCTAGGTGGACTTGACGCATACAGTGATCAGCAACTTGGCGGTGTTGCCATGAAAGTTGGACAAGAGCTCGTGTACGGGACAACGATCGGTTTTGTCTTCAAACAATGGCTGCAAAAAGAAAGCCATCAAGATGGCGAGTTAACGATTAGTGATATTCCGTCACACATTAAGACCGGGGAGCGCTAGGAGGAATCGGACTTTGAAACAACAGATCATAAAAACAGCGAGTATATTCATGCTGGCTGTTGTACTTAGCGGTTGTGGTTGGTTATATGACACTGGAGGGGCATCTTCAGAAAATGGTCAGGATACGTCGGACCTCGACTTGGAGATGATTGAGTTTACAGCGGTTAACCAATTTGAAGAAGAAGTAACCGAGGCAGATATGGAAGGTGAGTACTCCGTTGTGAACATGGCCTTTACTCGCTGTCCTTCGGTATGTACAATGCTTACACCAAATATGGGTATGGTCCAAGACGGTATTGAAGAAGAAGGTATTGATGCGTCGTTGTATACCTTTACAGTAGACCCTGAATTTGACAGTCCAGAACGTTTGGAACATTACGGTGAAGCATATGCTGCGAACTTCGACGTTTGGCAGTTTTTGACCGGATATGAATTAGAAGACATCCAGCAAATTGCAAACGAGACATTTAATTCAGTCGTACAACCAGCTGAAGACGATATTATGCATACGACGTATTTCTTCATCGTCGACCCAAACAATCAAGTGATTCGTTTTTACGATGGGTTAGCAGACGATGTTTCACCCATTGTAGAGGATTTAAAAGAACTCACAAACGAATAGTATTCGAATAAGATAACAGTTTCTTGGGCCACATAACTTCGGTTATGTGGCCCGATTTTTTTGTGAATGTAAAAAGTTAGGCAGTGGTGGTAAGAGAAGTGAGTGTTGTCTAGTCGCCAAGCCCATACGTATACCGAGAAGAGTCAATCGTCGTTGCCTCTTTATGCGCACAATCATACTCTCCTCACCTAGTGGATAGAGTCTGAGTACGCCAGTTGCTCCGGCTTTTTTGTTCATAGAATTCGTAAGAAAATCAGTCAATGGAACTGATAAAAATACACTTGAATTAATTTTTATCCAAGTTTATAATGAACATACACATTGTATAAATATAAATAGAGGTGAGAAATTATGAAAGTGGCGATCGTCGGTGCAACAGGATATGGAGGGATTGAGCTTGTTCGAATACTCCGGCAGCACCGTCGGGTCGAAGAGCTTTCCGTCTATTCCTCATCTTATGCAGGGACTTCGTTTGGAGCGTTTTACCCGCATATTCAAGACATTTATCGAGGCATATTGAAGAGTGTTGAAACAAAACAGTTAGCAGATGATTATGACATCGTTTTCGTCTCAGCCCCACCAGGTGTGGCGGCAGAATTGATGGAAGGTCTGCTAGATGGTAACGCGCGCGTCATTGATTTATCTGGAGATTTCAGGATTCAAGACCGTTCAGTATACGAAGCTTGGTACGAGCGCAACGCTGCGAAACAGTCATTCATCCAAGAAGCAGCTTACGGGTTGAGTGAGTGGAATAGAGAAAAAATTGAAAATGCAAGACTGATTGCAAACCCAGGTTGTTATCCGACAGCAATCTTGAATGGTTTAGCACCGTTAGTGAAAGAAAACGTACTTGATATGAGTTCGATCATCATTGATGCAAAATCAGGCACGACTGGAGCGGGTAAGAACCCGAGCGCCATGACACATTTCTCGGAAATGAATGAGTCATTGAAAATATACAAAGTGAATGAGCATAAACATACACCAGAAATTGAACAAGTACTATCGGAATGGAATCCAGCTGCACAACCTGTCACGTTCACCCCTCATCTTGTACCGATGACAAGAGGGATCATGGCGACAATGTATGCAACGTGCCAGTCATTATCAAAGGAAGACATTCTCGCAATCTATGAAAAATATTATAAATCCAAACCGTTCGTGCGAATTCGTAAAGACGGCTTTCCTTCGACGAAAGAAGTGCATTCGAGTAATTTTAATGATATTTCCTTCTCGTTTGATGCACGGACAAACCGAATGACAATCGTTTCGGTGATTGACAATCTCATGAAAGGGGCGGCAGGGCAAGCCGTTCAGAACATGAACATTATGCAAAAGTATGATGAAGAAGAAGGGCTCTTCATGTTACCTGTGTTTCCATAAAAGGAGTGTATAAAAATGGGAGAAACAAGTTTCGTAACTGATCAAGTATGGTCAAAGATTCCGGACGGCAGCATCACAACGCCGAAAGGATTTAAAGCAACAGGTATTCATACGAAAGTGAAGAGAAAGCGAAAAGATTTAGGCATCATCTACTGTGAACAACCGGTGCCAGCGGCGGCCGTCTATACACTGAACCAAATTCAAGCTGCACCCATCGCGTTGACGAAGCAAGTGCTCGAAGATGGCGGGCATGTGCAGGCGGTTGTCGTGAACAGTGGGCACGCAAATGCGTGCACCGGTCATGCAGGATTGGTGGACGCCTACACCGTTCAGGAAAAAGCAGCGGACGTATTCAACATGCAAGCAGACAACGTCGCGGTTGCGTCAACAGGACTTATCGGTGAGCGTATGAAACTAGAGAAGATTCTTCCTGGATTGGAGCAACTCGTCCCAACGGAAAGTAAAGAAGAGGCGTCGAGCTTTGCAGAATCCATTTTGACAACCGACACAGGAACTAAAGAAGTGTGTGTGCAAGTGCCCATCGATGGGAAGGTCGTAACGATTGCTGGTGTGGCAAAAGGATCAGGGATGATTCATCCGAATATGGCGACGATGCTCGGTTTTGTAACGACTGACGCTCATATTGAGCACGACGTTTTGCAACAAACACTTTCTAAAGTGACCGACCAAACGTACAATCGCATAACCGTTGATGGTGATACATCGACGAATGATATGGTGCTCACGATGGCTAGTGGGGAAGCAAACAATCAATCGTTAACACCGGATCATCCGGATTGGGACGCTTTCCTTCGTGCATTTACGCATGTGAACGAAGAACTTTCAAAAATGATTGCGAAAGACGGTGAAGGAGCGACTAAATTAATTGAAGTCGTTGTGAATGGCGCGCCAACAAATGAATGTGCGGGTAAAGTTGCGAAGCAGATTGTCGGAAGTGATCTCGTAAAAACAGCTGTTTACGGGGCAGATGCCAATTGGGGAAGAATTATTTGTGCGATCGGGTATGCAGGTGTTCCGATTAATCCGGATACGATTGATATTGGAATTGGCCCATGTCAAACGCTCCTCCAAAGTGAGCCTGTCCCATTTGATGAAGAAGAGATCAGTGTTTACTTACAAAACGATACGATCCAAATTAAGATCGATCTTCATGTAGGTGAGGGCTACGGTAAGGCTTGGGGCTGCGATCTTACGTATGATTATGTTCGAATTAATGCGGGGTATCGCACATGAGAAAACGATACATTGTTGTGAAGTGTGGGGGGTCAACAATTAATGAGCTAACCCCACTGTTTTATGATCGTTTAAAACGCTATCAACAAGAAGGAAATCATCTCGTTGTTGTGCACGGTGGTGGCAGCGATGTGAACGATATGCTTGACATTATGAATGTGGAATCGACGTTTGTCGGTGGTTTACGACGTACCACACCAGAAGTGCTTGCTGTAGCGGACATGGTCTTTAACGGAAAAGTAAACCCAAAAGTGTGCTCGGCATTGCAACAAGCAGGAGTAAAAACAGTCGGATTATCAGGGTGTGATGGACCGATGATTCAAGCCAAGTTGTTAGATGAGAACACATTAGGGCTTGTTGGTGAAGCGGTTGAGGTGAACACAGATCTTCTAGACCAACTGACGACCCGGGGATTAACGCCTGTCATATCTCCAATTGTTTCCGGGCCAAAGGGCAGTCGGCTGAATATGAACGCGGACACAGCCGCCGCTCATTATGCGTCGTCACTCGGTGCGAGGGAAGTAATCTTTGTTACGAATGTACCGGGCATTATGAAAGAAGGAGCAGTTCTTCCTACAGTGAGTGAGGAAGAAGTGCAAGCCTTTATTGACGATGGAACGATTTATGGCGGAATGATCCCAAAAGTCCAAGCGGCGATTGCCTCACTTACGGGAGCTGTACAAAAGGTAACGATTATTAACGCAGACGGAACCGGACAAGGAACATCCATTCACAAGTCCGTCGTTCCGATAGTTTAAAGGGAATGGGAGATAAACATGCAAACGACTGAAACCAATCATCTATTTCCAACATATAAAAGATGGGACCTCACGTGGAATCGAGCGGACGGAAGTAAAATTTATGCAAATGACCAAGTTTTTCTCGACTTCATGACCGGAATCGGAACCGTCAATATGGGGCATGGACATCCCGCAATTATTGGGGCTGTGGAAGAACAGTTACACGCGGGCTGGCATGCTTCCAATATGTTTCATTATAAATCTCAACAACGAGCGGCCGATACGTTAAGTCAATTGTCCGGCTTACACAATGTTTTTTTTACAAATAGTGGTGCGGAATCAAATGAAGCTGCCATTAAATTAGCAAGAAAAGCAACTGGGAGAAGTGAAATCGTTTCTTTTCACCAGTCTTTTCATGGAAGAACCTATGCAAGCATGACCGCCACCGGGCAGGAAAAAGTACGAGAAGGTTATGATCCGCTACCTGAAGGCTTCACGTACGCAACGTTCAACGATGCCAATGAACTCGAACAGATTGTGTCAAGCGAAACCGCAGCCATTCTTTTGGAAGTGGTTCAAGGAGAAGGCGGCGTCAATATTGGTTCAGCTTCATTTTTGCAAGCGGTAGAAAACATTGCAAAAAAGAATGGAGCACTCGTCATTATTGATGAAGTCCAGACAGGGATCGGGAGAACGGGGTACCCTTTTGCATTTCAACAATATGGCATGAATCCAGATATTATTACTTCAGCAAAAGGTCTCGGAAATGGATTTCCTGTCGGCGCTATGATTGGCCGGAAAGGGCTGGAGGTTTATTTTGGCGCAGGTAGTCACGGAACCACTTTTGGCGGCAATCCACTCGCAATGTCTGCGGTTAACGCAACATTGTCATTGCTCAATGATCAACTGTTAACAGCAGTTATAGAGAAGGGGAAACTGGTGCAAACCTTCTTGGAAACCGCCCAACAACACTTGCAGGTCATAAAAGAGGTGCGGGTGAGCGGGTTAATGATCGGTCTGGAGCTCGACTGTGATGCAGGCATGATCGTCGAAAAGTTGCAAGACGAAGGGATTCTTACCCTCGTTGCAGGGAAAAACGTGTTGCGGTTGTTACCTGCACTTACGATCGACCCACAAGAACTTAAGCAAGGACTACAAATGATTACTCACGTGTTGAAAGAAGTGTCAAGGTAAAGGAGATGGAGACAATGAAAGGGTATATCGTATTAGAAAACGGCGATGTGTTCACAGGAGAAATGGCTGGTCAACAAAGAGAGGTGTATGGAGAAGCGGTATTTTTCACAGGAATGACCGGTTATCAAGAGGTCGTCACCGACCCTTCATACCGGGGACAAATTGTTGTTTTCACATACCCACTCATTGGGAATTACGGAATGCAAGATTACACCGATCAAAGTAATGAATGGCAACCAAAAGCAATCATTGTCGGGGAATGCTCCCCGGTTGGGCATCATCACCTGTCCTATTCATCTCTAACAGACGTGGCAGATCAAAATGATGTTCCAATTCTTACAGGCGTCGATACCCGTGCAATTGTAAAAACGATTCGTAGTGAAGGAGCAATGGGGGCGGTCATTACGACAAACCCGGACGTTGTTGACTGGTCGAACTATTCGTCTATTGAGAGCGTCTCGTATGTTCCGGACGTTTCCACGAAATCAATTGAACAATACGGCGGTGGAAGCCTTCATATTGGGTTGTATGATTTTGGTCATAAAAATGCGATGGTCAAAGAGTTATCTGCTTTTGGAGCGAAAGTGACTGTTTTGCCATATGATACCCCGTTCGATACGGTAAAATCGATGCAGTTCGACGGCGTGTTGTTCTCAAATGGCCCAGGAGATCCGAAACAATTGCTGGAGCACTTGGATACGTATAAACAAGTGGCCATTCATCACCCAACATTTGCGATTTGTTTAGGTCATCAGCTTATGGCGCTAGCCTTTGGTGCAGATACGAAGAAATTGAAATTTGGTCATCGAGGAGCGAATCAGCCCGTCATCGATTTACAAACAGGCAAAGTAGATATGACCGCTCAAAACCATGGGTTTGTCGTAGATGAACAATCCATTGACCAGTCTTCTCTTGTTGTTACACATGAGAATGTGAATGACCAATCCATCGAAGGTTTGAAACATCATGAGTTGCCGATTATGACCGTGCAATATCATCCAGAAGCGAGTCCAGGACCGAAAGATAGTCACCCGTTATTCCATAGATTTTTCCAAATGATTCAAACAGAGAAAGAAGTGACCCTCTATGCCTAAAAAAACACACCTTAGAAAAATTCTCGTCTTAGGGTCAGGTCCGATTGTGATTGGCCAGGCGGCTGAGTTTGATTATGCCGGTACACAAGCTTGTCTAGCCCTGAAAGAAGAAGGGTGCGAAGTGGTGCTACTGAACAACAACCCAGCGACAATTATGACCGATGAGCGATGTGCAGATGTTGTCTATTTTGAACCACTTACGCTCGAAACATTGAAGGACATTATTATTAAAGAGCGTCCTGACGGCATTTTGGCAACGGTAGGAGGGCAGACCGGATTGAATTTGGCGCTCTCGGCGCATGAAGCAGGAATTTTTGCCAAATACAACGTTGAAATGCTCGGTACGCCGATGGCTTCTGTACAACAAGGTGAAGATCGTGAGCAGTTCCGCTCACTCATGTACGACATCGGTGAACCGGTACCAGATAGCACGATTGTCTCGACAGTAGAGGAGGCAGTCGCCTTTGCCGAAGGTGCTGGGTATCCGATCATCGTTCGTCCTGCCTATACGCTTGGCGGTGGTGGCGGTGGTCAGGCGTACAATGAAAATGAGCTCAGAACAATCGCTAGTGGAGGGTTAGAAGCAAGCCCAATTCGTCAATGTTTAATTGAACAAAGCATTGCTGGTTTTAAAGAGGTCGAGTACGAAGTGATGCGCGATGCAAACGATACGTGCATTACGGTGTGCAACATGGAGAACATTGACCCCGTAGGTATTCATACCGGTGACTCCATCGTCGTTGCCCCGTCCCAAACGCTTAGCGACCACGATTACCAGATGCTTCGCTCATCTTCACTAAAAGTCATTCGTGCATTAGGCATTGTCGGTGGTTGCAACATTCAATTTGCCCTTGATCCGAATAGTAATCAGTATTACTTAATTGAAGTCAATCCTCGTGTGAGTCGGTCATCAGCACTTGCCTCGAAAGCGACGGGCTACCCAATCGCAAGAATTGCAGCGAAACTAGGCATGGGTTACCACTTGCATGAGTTAAAAAATCCAGTGACGAAACATACGTACGCCAGTTTCGAACCTGCCCTTGACTATGTGATTGTGAAGTTCCCTCGGTGGCCGTTTGATAAATTTCATGATGCTGAGCGCGTGCTAGGTACGCAAATGAAAGCGACAGGAGAAGTTATGGCGATTGAACGGAGCTTGGAAGCCGCTTTGCAAAAAGGGGTCCGTTCGCTAGAGATTCGTGTTGATGGTTTGAAGTTACACGGTGTTAGTCATATGGATACTGCTCAGCTTTATGATCTTGTCGAGCGCGCCGATGATCGCCGATTCTTTTATGTGTTGGAACTTTTGAGAAGGGGAGTATCTGCTGCTCAATTGCAAAAGATGACAGGCATTGATTCGTTTTTCCTCGATCATTTCATCTACCTCATCGAAATAGAGCAACAAGCAGAGAGTGCTTCATTAGAGACGGTGAGTAGAGAGTCGCTTCGTACGTTTAAGTCGGCAGGGTTCCAAGATGTGTGGCTTGCAAAAGCGATGAACACGACAGCGGAGGCTATTAAAGAGAAACGGACGAAACTCGGCATTATCCCGAGTTTTCATCAGGTGGATACGTGCGCAGGAGAGTTTCTTGCTGAGACACCTTATTTCTACTCTACGTGGGGTACGAAGGGGGATGCAAGCGACGCTAGTGCACCTTCTGTCTTAATTGTAGGGTCAGGACCTATCCGAATTGGTCAAGGCATTGAGTTTGATTATTGCTCTGTCAATGCAGCACATGCTCTCAAAAAGCTCGGGTACGAAACGATTATGATTAATAACAATCCTGAGACGGTAAGCACAGACTATGAAACAGCGGATAAATTGTATTTTGAGCCACTCGCCGCTGAGGATGTGATTCATGTTGCCGAGCGAGAAGATGTGAAAGGCGTCCTGTTGCAACTTGGCGGTCAAACGGGTGTGAAATTAACGGAGGCGTTGGAAGCTTCTGGAGTGCCGTTATTCGGAGCGTCGTTTGATGTTATTGATCAGTTGGAGGACCGTTCCCGTTTCTATGAACTTCTTCAGTCTTTAAATATTCCTCATATTCCCGGCACGACGGGGATGGATGAAGAAGATACAATCCGAAAAGCCGAACAGATTGGTTATCCGGTATTGCTGCGCCCTTCCTATGTCATCGGTGGTGAGGGGATGAGTATTTGTACCTCACAAAAAGAATTGGTTGCGTATTTGCAAGACGAAGGACGGGTCGTACAATATCCAATACTAATTGATCGCTATATGGCAGGCAAAGAACTCGAAGTGGATGTGGTGACTGACGGAGTTCAGCACTTCATACCAGGAATCTTTGAACATGTGGAACGAGCAGGCGTACACTCAGGTGATTCAATTGCTGTAACACCCCCATTTTCTTTGCGTACAAAGACGAAAGAACTTACGAGTGTTTATGCGAAAAGAATTGCTAATCATCTAGGGTTTGTTGGACTGTTTAATATCCAATTCGTTGATGTTGATGGACAGCTTTATGTGATTGAAATTAACCCACGAGCATCTAGAACGGTACCGATCTTTGCAAAAATTACCGGAGTCGACCTCGTTGACCGCGCAGTGCAATTACTAATGGGAGAATCTTGGCAATCGGTATTTGGTGACGTGAACGGACAGCTCGAGGACATGGACTTTTACTCTGTGAAAGCACCTGTATTCTCAAATGAAAAGCTTGCGGGAGTAGATCCTTTATTAGGAGCAGAAATGAAATCAACGGGTGAATTATTAAGTTTCGGTAAAACGATACAAGAGGCGATGACACAAGCTTTTGCTTGGAAAGATGGTCAAATTCCTAAAGTTTATGAACAACGAGGCAGTGTTTATTGTCAAGTTGGAGAAGATCAACGACATCAATGTGAGGAAGCGGTCCATCGTCTAAAACAAAAAGGGTTTTCCATTATTGACAGTAGCCAAACCGACATTAGTTTCTCCAAATGGGCACAGCAAACGGATGCACTTCTCTATATAAGTGTGCCTAGTGTTGGCACGAAAGAATTTCACGAAGAACGGGAGCACGCAAAAAAGAATCGGATCGATATTCTTTCATCTCCGGATACACTAGATGCATTTGTAAATGCAATGTCCGCCCAGCATGAAAGTGTACCGCTCTCGATTTGGCAGGGAAAACAATCACAAAAGGTGGGGCTGTAGATGCAACAAACAAAAACGAACATCACCGGCAAAGATGTGCTCACATGGAAAGACTTCACAACCGAGGAAATTGAACAACTTCTCGAACAAGCGAATCTGCTTAAAAAGAAACTAAAAAACAATGAATCTCACGAATGGTTAAAAGGGAAATCACTCGGGATGATCTTTCAAAATGCTTCGACCCGTACACGCGTATCTTTTGAAGTTGGAATGACGCAATTAGGAGGGCACGCACTTTTTCTAAGCGGCGAAGATTTGCAAATTGGCCGTGGTGAGCCGGTTGAAGATACAGCGAGAGCAATGTCACGCTATGTGGATGCCATCATGATTCGTGCCAATGATCATGGGATGGTCCAAAAGCTAGCAGAGATGAGTGATGTTCCCGTTATTAACGCATTAACGGACCTTTATCACCCGTGCCAAGCGCTTGCTGATGCACTCACGATACAAGAACAGTTTGGCCGTTTAAAGGGGCTAAACATTACGTATGTAGGAGATGGGAACAACGTTGCCCACTCTCTCATGATCATTGCTGCAAAACTAGGCATGAACATGACGATGGCTACACCACAAGATTACGAAGGAGATGCTGACGTTTGGGACGCGGCGCAAAAACAGGCCGAGCAAACAGGCGCAACGATCCGACATGTCGTCGATCCTGAACGAGCCGTTTCGGATGCGCACATCATCTATACGGACGTGTGGACGAGTATGGGTGCAGAGAAAGAGCAACAATCAAGGCTAAAAATCTTTGAAAAGTATCAAGTCAATGATCAGCTCATGGCGAAGGCCCAACCAGGTGCGATCTTTATGCATTGCTTGCCAGCGCATCGAGGCGAAGAGGTGACCGCTTCGGTTCTTGAAGGCAAGCAGTCCGTCGTGTTTGATCAAGCTGAAAACCGTTTGCACGTTCAAAAGGCCATTCTGACTAGTGTAATGGAAGTACCGGCCACATAACTGTATAGCGTGACCGGTAAACGACCCCTGATGTTCGTGTGAAATGAGCGTTCGGGGCGTTTTTTTGTGTTGATCTTTACGAGTTGGCGTGGCTCTATGTATGGTTTCTAATCAGTGGCTAGGCGCACATGTAAATGCTTTCGCAATGGTGCTTTTCAATCTTTAAAACCCTCATCTTCTTTTCTGCGGCTGTATAAAAACGTTATACTTGTCACCGCCTATTTTGTTTGGCGTTTATAAGAGAACATCAGTACAATAGAGTATGAAATTATCGTTTGAGGTGTATATGAGTTTACATAAACGAATACGTGGATAGACATATAAACGATATAGAGAGCGGGGCTGACAATATGCACCAAAGATTAATAGTAGGGTTACTCGTCTTTGCGGCAGTAACGGTATTATCGTATTTCATTTTGGGATTTGCTTTACCGTTGGAAGAATGGGCGATCTTGCTCATGTCTATAGCTTTAGGGTTTATTGCGGAGTTTGTTTTCTTTAAGTTGAGAACATGAGACACGGACAGGCGCACAATTTAAAGATGGTCATAAACTAGTTAACGATTAGAAAGGATGGGAAGAATGCCGCGAATGTATGCTCAGCCGATGCGAGTGAATCAATATTGGTACCCACCTCAGTATCGAAACTTTGATCGGAGCCGACCGCCATCTCCCCATCATCATGGCGATGAGCGGTTTGGACCGTTTTTACCTTTTCTAGCTGGTTTGGCTGTCGGTCCGTTATTCTTTGGAGGTTTTGGTGGTGGTGGTTATGGTGGTTACGGCAAGTATGGTCCACCGGGCCCGCCTGGTCCCCCAGGACCCCCAGGCCCACCCGGATATTTTTATGGTCCAAACTACGGACCGAATTACGGTCCGAATTACGGCCCTGGTTTCGGACCGAATTTTGGTCCAAACTTTGGCCCGAACTTTGGTCCTGGGTTTCGATAAACGAGTGATTCCGCAAGCGACGCTTGCGGTTTTTTCTCGTGCACGTCACACCGTCATGTAAGTCATATGTAGGGTGCGACGGTTTTTGTTGAACAATCATTGTCTGTGCATTATAATTATGACTAGGTCATAATACTAAGTGTAATGTTTTATAGAGGAGGTTCTGGGATGAGACAAGCGGGGATTTATGGGCTTGGTAGTTATACGAAAGGGCGCCAAGTTTCGAATAAAGCATTTGAGAAAACGTTGGACACATCGGATGAGTGGATTCGTTCGAGAACGGGCATTGAACAACGCGTGTTTGCCGATGATGAGGTGAATACGTCAGATATGTCTTACCATGCTGCTAAAGAGGCTTTAGCTCATGCGGACATGCCAGCAGATGAGTTGGACTTAATTATCGTTTCTTCTGTCACTGGTGATTATAAATTTCCTTCTGTATCTTCTCTCATTCAAGAAAGACTAGGCGCCAAAAATGCTGCAGCTATGGACATTGGTGCAGCGTGTGCTGGGTTTGTGTATGGGGTTGTTACAGCTAGTCAATTCATTCAAACTGGAACATATGATAAAGTTTTAGTCGTTGGTGCCGAGAAGTTGTCAAAGATTCTTGACTTCAATGATCGAAACACAGCCGTTTTGTTTGGGGATGGAGCGGGAGCCGCAATCGTAGGCCCGGTTTCTGCGAATCGAGGCATCCAATCTTTTGAATTAGGTGCAAATGGAGCGGGAGCGGAACACATTAAAGCTGACCCGCTTATTCAAATGAACGGCAGAGAAGTTTTCAAGTTTGCGGTCCGGCAAATGGGGGATACTTGCATGAATTTGGTAGAGAAAGCCAATCTTACAAAAGATGATGTTGACTTTCTCGTCCCTCACCAGGCGAATATCCGGATTATGGAGGCTGCAAGAGAGCGACTGCAACTGCCGAAAGAAAAGATGGCGGCGACTGTACACAAGTATGGAAACACTTCAGCGGCCTCGATTCCGATTGCGCTTGTTGAAGAGCTAAAAAATGGTAAGATTAAAGATGGAGATTTAGTTGTGATGGTCGGCTTCGGTGCTGGCCTCGTCTGGGGCGGCATCGCTCTTTATTGGGGAAGATAACTGATTTTCAATCATAAAGGGGAGAAAGAAAATGAAACGTCGTGTCGTAATCACAGGTATGGGTACGGTTAACCCACTCGGAAATGACGTGGAAAGCTCATTTGCACGCGCGCTTTCTGGTGAGAGTGGAATTGACGTGATGACAAGGCTCGATCCTGAACATTTTACTACGAAGGTAGCTGGCGAAGTTAAAGATTTTGAACCAGAGAACTACATGGACAAAAAAGATGCACGGAAGATGGATCGCTTCACACAATTTGCAATGGCTGCGGCGAAAATGGCGGTCGACGATGCAAGTCTAGATATTAATGATGACAATGCGGAACGAGTCGGGGTATGGATTGGTTCAGGAATTGGGGGAATGGAGACGTATGAATCTCAATTCCGAACATTTCTGGACAAGGGTGCACGTCGGGTGAGCCCATTTTTTGTTCCGATGATGATTCCAGATATGGCTGCTGGGCAAGTATCGATCCACTTTGGGGCAAAGGGAATGAATTCGTGCACGGTGACAGCTTGTGCTTCGGGGACGAACGCCATCGGGGATGCATTTAAGTTAATTCAACGAGGCGATGCCGATGCGATGATTACGGGTGGGTCTGAAGCGCCTATTACGAGTATGGCTGTTGCTGGATTCGGAGCAGCTAAAGCGATTACAACAAACCCAGATCCAAAAACGGCATCAAAACCGTTCGATGCGAATCGTGACGGTTTTGTAATCGGTGAAGGGGCAGGAATTCTTATACTAGAGGCACTTGAACATGCACAAGCGCGAGGAGCACATATTTACGGAGAAGTATTAGGGTATGGATCAACGGCAGACGCCTATCATATGACCGCTCCAGCACCAGATGGAGAAGGGGCAAAGCGTTCAATGGAACAAGCCGTCACTGATGCTGGCATTGAGGCTACTGACATCGGGTACATTAATGCTCATGGTACGAGTACAGCCTACAATGACAAATACGAAACGACGGCAATTAAAGATGTGTTTCAAGCTCATGCTAAAAACCTTGTCGTTAGCTCCACGAAATCAATGACCGGACATATGCTCGGATCAACTGGAGCGGTCGAAGCCATCTTTACATTAAAAGCACTAGATGCACAAGCGGCTCCGCCAACCATTAATTTGCATGATCCAGACCCAGATTGTGATTTGGATTATGCGCCAAATGAAAAGAAGCAGATCAATACATCAGCGGCAATGTCCAATTCCTTTGGATTTGGTGGACATAACGCAACACTTGTATTCAAACGTTTTGAAAATTAATTTATGTATTCTAGGACAAGCCATTAGAGTGCTTGTCCTTTTTTTGTAAAAAAAAAGCCCGTAAGGGCTTAAAATTCATCATCATTCGAATCTAAAAATTCCTCAATTGCTTGACGATTAGGTTCTTTATCGAATGTGAGTCGATTGTTTTGTTCGTCATCTCGCCATGTGTTATCGTAACTTCCCGCTACGGGAATCGTCATCGTCTCGATCGTAGGGTTTTTAAGCGTGAAATATTCTTTTCCCCATTCGAGTAACGTTCCTGTCGGTACGTTGGTTTGCACATTTGTGGTAAGTGTACTAATAATCGTTGGTGCATCCGCTACAGTCATATGTTCGGACATGTGACTGTGGAGAATTTCGATAAGATCCATTTGTCGAGCTGTCTTTTTGCCGGTTTGTCCATTTTCTTCACGGATATAATGTAACAGTTCTTCACTGTTAAAACCAGCCGTTTTATTCGGAAGATAAATGCCTTCAGGAGCAATGATGTCAAGGATTTCAAGAAATCCTTGTTCATTAATCTTCGCAAAGTAATCAACAGACAGATCGAAATTATCAACCAACGTTTCCCCTAATAGATCAGTACCCCCGAGATGGTAGACAGCATCGAGCGTGTCATCTTGATGGCCTGGAATCGACACGTAGCTGTCACTAAGCAATGATACAATTCTCGTTTCACCATCACTTGGATCAAATTGTGCGAGCATCATCGTACTGCTCTTCGGTTCCTTTTCCCCTTCAGACCCCTCACTGAAGATTAATACTTGGAATGGCTCTTCTGTAAATGTCTCTGTTGAGCTATTCGCTGCTTGTAGTGAAGAATGTTCAAGTTCAAGGGTAGCCGCATTCTCGCCATCACCTTGATAAGCGACTGGTATGACCACTAGCAGTGTGGTGAGAACAAGAAGGAAATAAACCTTGGTGGCATTGCCTCTTCGCATCCTCATCGCTTTCCCCCTCTGCTCGACTAGTAATTATAACAGAAATGTTTCATTTATGAAATCCTTATTACAAATTTCTTAATGAATCGATATAGTCGAGCGCTTGTTCCCGAGTCTCTATCTGGTCATTGAACCACAATTCTTCAACCGATTGAAGTGTATTCTTGATAATCGGTCCTTTTTCAAATCCTCTCACGAGTATGTCTTCTGCTTGAATGAGTGCAGGTAGATTTTTTCGTTTTTCTACGTATTGATTGAGCAGTGAATGTTTGTGACCTGTATGCGTACAAGCCGTGAGTCGTAAAGCATGATTGCTGATCTGCTTTACTGAGCGATGCAGATCACCGTACGTTGTGTTTTCACCTAACCTCAAATTAGATAACGTGCTTAATTCTTGTACGAGTCGTTGCTCTTGCTTCGTGACGGCAAACCGCTCTAGATCGGGCAAGTTGATCGTGTAGAGTGGATAGATTGTAGAAACTATGCCTCGATCTGTGGACTTGAAACATGCCAATGTTTCGGTTGTACGGTCGTTGTATCGTGCACCTGGAAAAAAAGATTGTAATACATGAAGCTCTTCCAGCCGGGCATAAGCTTCAGTAACCATCCCTTCATCAATCATCTTTTGCCATTCGTTTCGAATACGATCTACGGTAAGCTCCTGAATGGATAATTCAGCTTCTTTAATGAACCGGCGACTTTCCATCGTTAATGAAAATCCAAAGCGTCGTTCAAATCGAATTGCACGTAAAATGCGCGTCGGGTCTTCCATGAAACTGAGGTTGTGTAAAGGGCGTAATTGTTGTTTCTTTATATCGTCAACCCCTTCAAACGGATCCAATAGAGCTCCGTAATGCTCTTCATTAATCTGAATGGCTAGTGCATTGATTGTAAAATCTCGCCTGCCTAAATCTTCTTTAAGACTTGTACGTCGTACTTTAGGTAAAGAAGAAGGGGCGTCATAATATTCTGCACGAGCACTCGCAAAATCAATCCACTCATCATTTATGAATACTTTAGCTGTTTTAAATGCTTCGTGTTCATGAACGGGCGCTTGGAATTTGTGAGCAAGCTTTTCGGCAAAGTCAATTGCGTCTCCTTCCACAACGAAATCCAGGTCAATGTTACGAATATCCAAAAACAAATCGCGGACGATGCCGCCAACGAGATAAACGTTCATCTGCTCTTCGTCTGCTACCTTGCCCAACTGCTGAAGAAATTGTGTGCGTGCGGGTCCGAGCATTTGATTGAGCCATTCAGATACATTTACGTTTTTTGACTTTTTGGCATCATATAACGCACTCAGTAAATCTGACCGAGAAATGATACCGATGAGCTTCTCATCGTCAATGACGGGAATACGACCGATATCGTGTCTCATCATAAGGTTTTCTACATCCTCAATGGGCGTATTGGCTATGCAAGAGATTACCTGTTCAGTCATATACCCTTTGACAGGGGCGTGACCAAACCCGTGGTTCGTCGCCCGATGTGCATCGCGTACACTGATCATGCCGACAAGCTGGCCATCATCAACGACGGGAAATCCTGAGTGCCCAAAACGAATCGCTGTCGCTTTTACATCTGCCATATTCATTTGTGAGGAAACGGTTTTAACTGGCGTTGACATAAATGTTTTGGCTGTCACTGCGTCGTCGATATAATTCGCTAAAGAATGAAGCACTGTTTCGAAGATGGAGGACCGATCCGTCTTTTTAACGGTAGCAGCGGCGGCACTAGGGTGACCACCACCGTCAAAAGATTCCATGAGCGTTTGCACATTGAACCGCTCAGATTGGCTTCGACTTACGAGAAAAACTGCGCGATTCATTTCAACGATAGCGATCGTGACGTCCGCGGTTGACAATGATAGCCAGTTTTCAACGATTAGACCTAAGTTTTGAACGTACGTACTTGAGCTCATGCAACTCACTGCAATATTTATCCCGTGTAGATGTTTTGTTTGAGCCATTTGCATGAGCTCTGTTAACAACTGTTGCTGGTCGGCGTTCAAAACCGCACCGTGGTAGGTTTGAATGACAGATAGAGAAATTCCGTCTTCAAATAGCTTGTGTAATACAGAAATATCCCGTATCGTCGTTGAGCCATAAGTGAACGAGCCTGTATCGCTGTATAAACCTAGTGCAAACAACGTCCGCTCCCATTCGGTTAGTGCAATTTCTTCTTCAAAAATCACTTCGGCCAGTATGGTGACCGTTGCCCCTGTTTGTTCTTGAACACCTGTGACCATTGTTTTCTGTGGATGATGATCATAGACAATGACCTCCGTTGGAGAAGCATTCTGAAGTACTTTTGAGCAACGTCCTACATCATTGACATCGACGAGAATAATCGTATGAATGTCGTCGCTATTTACATCTTTTTCTTCATAATATGAAAATGCATCCCGATTCAACGCCAAATACTGTTGCACATCTGGACTCACATGAGAAGGAAGCAAAAGGTGAGCATCGGTGTGTATCTTTTGGGCTGCAATCATGGAGGCAATTCCATCAAAGTCAGCATGAGTATGGGTAGAAATTAGCTTCATAAGTTCAACTCCTGTTTCGACATACCCTCCTCATGAGGAGGGCAAAGCGTGCATATACTAAGAGGAAATAAGGGGGCGGACGGCTTGGTCTTTCGCGTTTCAATGGCAATCCTTGGTATAAGTATAGCAACAATTGGCGGTGTAGGCTTGGTCGCGTACTCCAACTTGATTGTATCCGGATATAGTTTGTACGAGTTTTGGGAATTCATTAGCGTGCGTGCCGAGCTCTATCTATTGCTCGGAGGGTTGCTCGTTTCATTTATTTCACTCACTGGTAAGAAAAAGAAAAAACAAGCAAATCTTATTGAAAAGAAGTGACTAGAGAATAAAAAATTCACAGTCCGACTATACTGTAGATACAATTTTATCGGTATAGGAAGGGGGAGTCCATATGGCCCGAATACGTGACGTGTGGGTCAATTGGTTCGAAGGAGAAGAGAACGGATACAACATTTGTCCTTTTCATGAATGGAGAAGCGAAGACCGAATTGAAGTACTTGATCAAGCAGAAGTGGTATATGTGACAGATCGCTTGTTTCTACAACTAGAAAACAGCCTCGAGGAGATTCCTAGACAACTATTGGACGCCGTATATAAAAAAAGTGCGCTCAGAAAGAACATGTCAAAGTTACCCCTTGATTATTGCTTTATTGCAACGAACAAAAAAAGCTCGTTAGCGGTAGACACACTCGGATACGAAACACCAATTAGAAAAAGCCGTTTAACACCACGCCAAGAAAAATTAGCGTTAGAAGCGATCGAGCAAGATCAAGAACCACAATACACAGATGAGTTAACCGACATCGATAAGCATTACCATATCCTTTCTCCACACCCTACGGTCATGCACGGTTTAACGAGAAAAGAAAGACAGTTAAAACAGTTGCTGTTTATGGCCATTGACCAATTAAAATCGTCTGGTTTTGATGCCGAAATTCGCTATTGGTATACAGAATGGTCACCGGATAAGTATTTGGACATTCAACTGATGAGTAAAGATGAAGCATGGGACCGGTTATATGATGAGGTAAGAGGCGGATGGAGTGAAGATCATTATGCGCTTTGTGAATCGTTAATTAAAGGTCAACCATTCTTTGAGAAGTTATGGGACATGCAGCACGAAAGTGAAATGCATAAATAGACGTTTTTTAAAACATCGTTACGACTCCGTTTACATCAGGAAAAAACTTGCTTATAATGAAGCGTAGGTTTAACGGACAAGGGAGGAAGTAATATGGACGGTTTGGCGTATACAATCATGCAAATTTTTGTCATCCTTTTTGCAGTCGGAACAATCGGGGGCAGCCTGTTTGTCGGTCATGTATGGAGAAAAGGATCGAAGAACCAATAATAAAAACCTCTTGATCAAGGGAAGATCAAGAGGTTTTTATATGTTTATTGGCGTTGTAGTCCCATGGCTTCTTCAGCTTTTTGTAGCATTTTTGTTGCACGTTCATTGGCGCGATCAGCACCTTCGTCCAACACTTGATCAATTTCGTCTGATTCGTATAGTTCAGTAAAGCGTGTTTGAATCGGGCGGATGCTGTCGACAACAATATCCGCTAAGTCCGTCTTAAATGCGCCATAGCCCTTTCCAACATAGGTTTTTTCAATGCTAGAAATGTCTTGGTCGGTAAGCGTAGCGTAGATGGTTAGCAAATTACTAATGGCCGGCTTATTCTCCTCATCATAACGCACGTCATTGTCAGAGTCTGTCACCGCACTTTTCATTTTCTTAACGATCGTTAACTCATCATCAAGCATCGATATGAATGCTTTTTGATTGGCGTCTGATTTGCTCATCTTCTTTTCTGGATTTTGAAGTGACATAATTCGTTTCCCTAGCACGAGCGTTTCAGGGAGGGTGAAAATGTCTTTGTATTGCCGGTTAAAGCGTTCCGCTAACGTCCTTGTCAGCTCTATATGTTGGCGCTGATCATCACCGACTGGAACGACGTCCGTTCCATATAAAAGGATATCGGCAGCCATGAGCGGTGGGTACGTGAGCAAAGCTGAAGATACACCGCTTTTGCCTTCAGATTTGTCTTTAAACTGAGTCATTCGTTCCAATTCACCGATATATGCCAAGCATTGCATAATCCAAGCCATTTGTGCATGGGCAGGTACTTCTGACTGATGAAATAGTGTTGAACGCTTCGGGTCAATACCAGAGGCGATATATAGTGCTGCCAATTTTCGTTTTTGGTCCCGCAACTTCTCCGGGTCTTGTGGCACGGTAATGGCGTGTTGATCCACCACGCAAAAGTAACTGTCGTACTCCTCTTGCAAGCCAACGAAATGTTTCATTGCTCCTAAATAGTTGCCAAGGGTAATAATTCCACTTGGCTGGATTCCAGAAAAAATGGTTTTCATACTCTCGCTCATTCCTTTCCTATAAGCCGTACATTATTCAATCTACATTCGCACATCATATAGCGACTAGCCCTTTTTTCTGTTCCGCCATCGGTCATAAATGAACGTGGGTATCAAGATAAAAAGAAAGGCTAGGGCAACGGGTCTTAGTGAGTATCCGGTTGTGTAATCAACGATGACAAACACGAGGAGACAAACCGCTAGAACCATTGTAACCACCCGCATTCTACCACTCCCTTAAAGCATAAGTATAGCAGAATCATAGGAGGGTTTACCATTGCAAAGCAGAACGAGGCGAGTATTTGTCGCTTTATGTGCAGCTTTTCTTTTGTTTAGTTACAGCTCCACCGAAACATTTGCCTTTTCGTTACAAGACACAGATGGGGCTGAGATTGCACTCCATGACTACAAAGGTGAGCAAGTTCTCCTTTTATTTTTCACAACGTGGTGTGAAGTGTGCCAAGAGGAATTGGCAATGCTGGCTGAGAACAAACAACTGTTCTCTGAAGCGGGCATTTCACTTATCGCCGTTAATATGACAGATGACGAACTGAATGAACGTGTTGTTGAAGAAGTGGCAAAGCAATTACCGTTTCCTGTAGTGCTTGATCCCGACCAGTTAGCCAGTCGCCAATACGGCGTACTTGGGGTGCCGATGACGATCGCGGTTAATGAAGACGGTGAAGAAGTAAGCCGGTTTTTCGGGCCATCAAGCCTAGAACAGCTGCTCGTGGCATTTGACAATTCTTAACGAAACACGTACATGAGAATGACAGCTACAAAGTACAACAAGATAATGACAATCGCTGGCCACGTTCGCTCTCGGTAGTTCCTTGCCACGTAAATCGCTCCTGCAATGGCGATGCTATTGACGAGGAGAATGAGCCCTGTAACGATGTTCGTCATGGATGCCGCTTGCAATATTGATCCGTCGTACAAGAAGTCACACACAGAAAGAATGAGTAAATTAAACAAATTGCTTCCGAGTATGGAGGCGGCAGCTAAATTGCGATTGTTTAAGGAAAGTGCCACATACACGGTAACGACTTCGGGTAACGACGTGGTCGTTGCAATAAGAAAACTACCGACAAAGCTCGACCCTAATCCGGTAATGACGGCAATTTGGTCCCCTGCAAAGGTGAGCACTGTACCTGAGATGAGAATGATGACTGCGGCAATGATGAAGCCAATCATTGCCCCTTTTAGTGTGTATTTTTCTTCTTGAAGATCGTCTTTTGGATCGTCAAGCTCTTCATTAGCAGCGCTAGACGTTTTTTGTAACACCCATATATTTAGTCCGTATAGCAACAACAAAAGGATGGATTCAATGCCGATGTTGAGAAGCGGGATCTCAATCGTGAAGAATAAAGCCAACACAACGATGACGGTCATCGCTAAGCCGATGTATGCCGTGTATTGTTGTTGACGATCGACATTGGAAAGGATGAGTTTTTTTCTATAAATAAGTAGAAACGTAGCTAAAATACCAATATTAAATATGTTGCTACCAAGTACGTTACCAACAGCCATGTCGGGGTTGTCGAGGTAAACAGCTGTAATGCTTGTCGTCACTTCAGGCAATGACGTCGCCCCAGCGAGTAGAAAGGTGCCAATAAGCAAGGAACCAAAAGAAGATAAGCGACTAATGGCATCGGCGTATGTACTAATTTTTACAGCAGCAAGAACAGTAACGATAACCGCAACAATAAACCAAATAAAAACCATAGCATTCATCCTTTGCATAACACTGATGACCTATAGTATACCCACTTTTTCAGTTTTTAGCAGTGACTTCCACTTACTCCAACAATTTCATCTAACAAAGAAATTCTGGTAGTGAAGGGCTGTGTACATAAATGCATCCAATAACAGAACAATAGGTTTATGAGTCGAGCGTCCGAGGGGTGTAATCATGAAGCTGTTGAAAGTAGGAGCCATAGTCATTAGTGTATGCAGCATACTTTTGGCAGGAGACATCGGTTTTTTAGAAGCTGCGAATGAGCCACATCCAGTACTAAAACAAGGAGCGGTAGAACGTAAACAGTTACCAATAGAGATGAAACGGTTTGCTCCAGCGAATGATGGCGTTAAAGGTGTATACGTATCTGCCCATTCTGCAGGTGGTGAACGGTTAAACTCATTGATTCAACTTGTTGAAGAATCCGAACTAAACGCAATGGTCATTGATGTAAAAGATGACTACGGCAACATCACGTTTACACCTGAAAGCGGTTCAGCGTACACACATCGATCATCGCATATTATTGATGATCCAGAGGAGTTACTAAAACAATTGAATCAAAAGAACATCTATCCCATTGCCAGAGTGGTCGTATTCAAAGATACCCGACTTGCAATGGACCAACCTGAATTGTCTTTTTTAGAGGACAAACAAGTTTGGAAAAACAATCGAGATGAGGCTTTCGTCAATCCTTTTCGAGAAGATGTATGGGCATACAATGTCGATGTTGCAAAAATGGCTGCCCGTTTGGGTTTTAAAGAAATTCAATTTGATTATGTACGCTTTCCAGAAGGGTTTGAAACGAGAGACGAATTGTTGACGTATGATTTCGGCGAATATACTAACGCAAGTACGAGTCGAGACAAGTCGCGTGTTCAAGCAGTGACAGATTTTGTAGAATATGCCAAAGAGGAACTGCGTCCGTTTCATATCGATGTGTCCGTTGACATTTTTGGATATGCAGCGACTGTAGACGAAGCCGCGGGCATCGGTCAAAACTTCTCGCAAATCTCTGAGCACGTTGATGTGATAAGCTCGATGATTTATCCGAGTCACTGGACAGCACACTTTGGTATTGAACAACCAGATAAAGAACCTTATCGATTGACGAGTGCCTATGCACAAATGGAAAATGACGTGCTCGCACAGGTTAAGAATGCGCCTAAATCTAGACCGTGGATTCAGGATTTTACGGCAAGTTGGCTAGGAGAAGGAAACTACATTCCTTATGGTAAAGAAGAAGTGGAAGCACAAATACAAGCGTTACATGATCATGACATTCATGAATACTTACTATGGAATGCAGGCAATCATTATACAGAAGGGGTAAATTATACCCCGAAACGATCAAGTTCGACATTTTAGGTCATGAAGAGTAGGGCTTTTCTCATGATATATTGCGTATTTTTTATGTTTATAGGTTTACGCTTCGTTCATTCGGGGTACTTCAATTATGGATAGGATAATATGTAAAGAATGTCACATAACGTTCAGTTGCTACATTAGAATTATTATTGTACAATTAATGTAACACGATAGCAGTGAACGTGCGCTGAAACGTTAATAGACGTAGTATACATGACTACTTGAGAATGTTAATCAGTTTAATATTGATCTTACATT
Organism: Geomicrobium sp. JSM 1781026; assembly: GCF_041949955.1. Taxonomy (NCBI): domain Bacteria; kingdom Bacillati; phylum Bacillota; class Bacilli; order Caryophanales; genus Geomicrobium; species Geomicrobium sp. JSM 1781026. The sequence continues at coordinate 199,754 of NZ_JBHFQF010000001.1, forward strand.
GAGGGAGAGGGTCTTACATGGTGACGTTATTAACATCGCCGAGTTGTACTTCTTGTCGAAAAGCAAAAGGTTGGTTAGAGGAGCACGATATACCGTTCCAAGAAAGAAATATATTTTCGGAACCTCTTTCTGTACAAGAAGTGAAAGATATTGTACGAATGACCGAAGATGGAACAGACGAGATTGTATCAAAAAGGTCTAAGATCTTTCAAGAGTTGAATGTGGATGTGGATACACTCCCGCTGCAACAGTTGTTTGAGCTAATCAGTGAGCATCCAGGGTTGCTTAGACGTCCAATTATTTTTGATGAAAAGCGTCTACAAGTTGGTTATAATGAAGCGGAAATTCGCCGCTTTTTACCGAGGCAAATTCGGACGTATTTCTTACAAGAAGCACAAAAGCTCGTTAATTGACAACGGAAAAACTTCTACCTTAATGGCAGAAGTTTTTCTTCATTTTTTACTTCCAAACCGACTAAAATAAATCAGGCATAACAGACAACAATCGATGATACACTAATAAAACACCCATTTTTCAAGCGCAAATCTCTTGAAATTAAAAGTGATAAATGGTATAAATGAACAACCTTAGAATTCACATTCTTTTTCTTGAATGGGTACACTTATCCTTAACAAACTTAGGGGATTCGTATAGAATAGAAGAAGGTTTAAATTCGCTTAACGGTGTGAATAAGAATGTGAAGATCCACTTTAACCCGAGGAGGGAGAAACTGTGGAAATCGAAAGAATAAATGATACTACAATAAAGTTTTACATTACGTATGCAGATATTGAAGACAGAGGCTTTGACAGCGAAGAGATTTGGTACAATCGGGAACGCGGTGAAGAGTTCTTTTTTGAAATGATTAATGAAGCGCACGACCATGAGAATTTCGAAATTGAAGGCCCGCTATGGATCCAAGTACAGGCATTTGATAAAGGTTTGGAAATTGTTGTTACACGGGGTCAAATGAACGATGGCAATGTGAAGCTTGAGATTCCTGTGAGCAAAGACCGTGACGATGATGTTGATGAAAGCATCGTTGATATGCTCGATGAGCAGCTTCGCACACGCAAGAAAGACCGTGACGGAGCAGGTAGCGATGAGCCATTAAGTATTGTCATTGCTTTTAAAGACCTTGAGGATCTTTTACAACTTAGTAAATCCGTTAAGTTAGAGCACGTTCAGAACGAAGTGTATGCAATGGAGAATACGTATTATCTCCACATCGTTTTTGATGATTATTATGATGAAGACGATCAAGATAATTTGTTAAGCCGTGTCCTTGAGTATGGTCACGAGTCAGATATGTCCATTCATCGTATTAGTGAGTATGGAAAGACTGTTGTGAGTGAGAATGGCTTACAAGTACTTTCAACGTACTTTTCATAATGCGTTCACGAGCAAGTCCTAACGAAGGATTTGCTTTTTTTGTCGTTATAAAGGATTTAAGGTAGTCAGTGGAGAACATACAATAAGCTGGGTACTCTTGTTAGAAAGGAACGGAGATGTTTACAGCTTACGATGAAAAAAGACAGCTGTTTTGTTTATTAGACCAATCTGAAGTTCCTAATGATCAAATGAAACAGTTGGTATGGCATTGTCCGATTTGTGAAGAAGCGGTCTTGTATCGGGCAGGAGGTAAAAACCGCCCGCATTTTTCTCATTATTCAAACTCTAGTTGTGCAGGTTCTGCAGAAACGAAAGAACATCGAGAAGGCAAGGAACGCTTGTATGCATGGGTGAAGACGTTTGCTGAAGAAGTTGAAGTTGAGAAATGGTTACCGATGATCGATCGAAGAGCAGATGTGTGGTTTCGTTATCGCGGGGTGCACTATGTATTCGAAATGCAGTGTTCTCCTGTTGACAGAATGGCGATTCGCGAGCGAACGTTAGCATATGAGTCGCAATCGATTCAAGTACTGTGGGTCCTACCAGCAGAATTAATGAAAAGAACAGCAACGGCAATCTATATTCAAGAGTGGCAACAAGAGGCATGTTTTCAGACCGGTTCGTTCCCTCCACAACTCATGTACCTTGGGCAACAACTGAGCATTGCGACGTTGTCTGCGTACATGTCTCCACGGAAATTTATAGCTTCTTGGTCTTCCCTTCCTCTAACTCCTTCCGGTTTTTCCCTACTCATTCACGATCATCTCAGTGTAAAAAATGAGCCGAAAGCACAACTATTTTATAAACAACAATCGCGCTATGGGAAGGTGAAACTGCAAACGGCTTTCAGCCAACACGTACAAGAGAGGTTGTATCGGTATAAATCCCCACTTTACTTGCACCCCGCTGAATGTGGATGGTTTGTTCCAGGTCAAGTATGGGTGAGTGAGCCACCTGTCGTTTGGCAGACGTATGTATGGCTGTCATTGATTGAGTCCGAGCAACATGAATTTCATGAATGGATCAATGACGAGTTAGCCGAGGTAATGAAATGGTTAGGCATGTCAGAGCGACAAGCGATTCGTCTTATGAGTCAGTACGTCCAGCTGTTGCAACGCTTGCATGGACAGAAGCCCAATGACACATTGCTCCCGACGCTCGAGCTTTCCTTTCCGAAGTCTGCAGATGAGGCACATCGCCAAGATCGACAAATATACGCTCGATTGCCTGTTACTTTTAAGAAAACCCTTTGAATCTCCTGCGCTCGTTGAATAAATGTACCGTGAACAAAATCGATACAAAGAGCAACGGGACGGCGAGAAGAAGTGGAATGAAGCGAAGTACAGACAACAAAAACAGCACATAACAAACAAATACGAAACAGAGGCCCAGCAGCATTTGTTTCATTCTTATCAACTCCAAAAACAGTTTGTCTATTTTATGCTCGACCACACAAAAAAAGACTGAAGAGCTGTTAGTCTTCAGTCCCATTCGTATATCTCCAAAACTCTCCATGTTTGACCGGTACGCATTCTACTTTTTGCTGTAATTGCAGTTTCTTCATTTCTGAAACCGCTTCTTTCGTCGTTAAATCAAACACTTCTGCAATCTCTTTTGTAGCGACAAATCTATACTTCTCAAGGAATTCCATTAGTGTACATGGGGTGTTTGGTTCCGGTTTGAAGCCGAGTAGATCTGTAAGAACTTCCACATAAGTGGAGTAGCTATGAAGCCCAGAAACCTTAACACCAGCGTCTTCAATACAGTCGTTAAAGAATATCATTGAAGGGACTTCCTGGACACCCATTTCTTCTGTTGTGCTCATGTCACAACGTAGTGCCCGAGAAATTGTACCTGAATGAAAATCATTGTTGAATTCTCTCTCATCCAAACCCGCCTCTTTTGCGCAGTCAACAAGAACGTCTTCCTCAGTTACATTTTTCTTATTCAAAAACAGCAGTTCCCGTAACCGTCTTAAATAGCGAATGCCACTTTGTCTTCCTTGCATTTCAGCAGCTTTTACCGCTAGGGCGGGCAATTCTGTGTTGGAGAAAGGATTCTCACGCCACACATCTCCATCACAACACATGCCTGTCTTCTTCGAGGTCACATCCCATAAGTCAGACAGTGAGCGATTGTTTTGCTCATGAATCCACGCACTTGTAGACGTAGGAACGATAAAGTATCTAAGGGTGATTAGATTACCGTATTCCATATTAATTTTCTTTAACGTCGGCTCGATTCCCCAGCATGCCGGGCAAAGAGGATCAGTAAAAACATACAGTTCAAGCTTTTTAAATGCTCGTTTCTCTGTGTGCTCCTCTTCACCACTACCGCAAATCCCTGAATTTGTATCACAATGTTGTTTAGCCGTCAGCAAAGGAATATCCCCTTTCCCCTAATGTGATTGATTCACCATATGAGACGCAGTAAGTGTAAGGCGATGAAAGAGTGCGTCGGAAGCGTCTAATGGAAGATCACTTTCGTCCATCGCTTGCTTCATGCATTCAAGCCAAGCTTCTGCTCGTTCAGGTGTAATCTCAAAAGGCAAATGTCTCGCCCTCAATCTAGGGTGACCGTGTTCTGTTGTGTAGAGTGGTCCTCCACCCGTAAATTGTGTCAGAAATTGCTTTTGTTTTCGTTTAGTTTCTGACAGATCGCTAGGAAAAATTGGTGACAATCGCGGGTCTTCTGCGACGTGATCATAAAAGCGCTCCACGAGTCGGTCAATCGCTGCAGCACCGCCAATTTCTTCATATAAGGATTTCTCCCCTACATTTTCCATACAAATACCCCTTATTTCAGTTCTAAACATATTGTAGCAACGAGACAGTGAGACGGCAAATACTATGATTTATCGAATAGAAAAAGAAGGCAGATGCATGGGCGCATTTGCCTTCTTTTTTTAATAAACGACTATGCAAAAGATTGATACGTATCAAGTACTCTCGGAACATAAGCCTTCGTTTCTTTAAACGGTGGGATGCCATTATGTTTGTCGACATTACCAGGCCCCGCATTATAAGCGGCCAGTGCCAAGCTTACATCGCCGTTGTAACGACGTAACATATCTTTAATATAGCGGGTGCCGCCATCAATGTTTTGAGCAGGGTCATATGAATCAGTCACTTGTAACCCTCTAGCTGTGCCTGGCATGAGTTGCATGAGTCCCTGGGCTCCTGCATGACTCGTTGCTTGTGGGTTAAAGTTGGATTCATGTTTGATAATCGAGTAAATGAGTCGAGCATCTACACCATGTTCGTTCGCACTTTGTTCAATAAGGTGATTGAACGGACCCGGTGGTAATGTTGATGATGCGTATGTATGATTGAGGTGTAGCTCCGGTGCTTCAATATTTGCAAAATCAGACACGAAAGACCCATCAAAGTAGAGGGAACGATCCATTTGCATATGAAATGGGAAACGATCATTACCAACCGATTGTACGTTCGACAACACAGAGGCAAAATGTTCATAACCGCTTGCTGACTGGGGTTGCTTTGACGGAAGGGACGAAGTTGCCGGTAGCAATGATAAAGGATGAATCACTTTCATTTTAGTATCCTCCCTCATCTATAGTATACTTTGACTATAGCAGATTGTTGGAAGAAAGCGTAGGTCGATTTACATTTTTTCCTGTAAAGATTTCTTTCGGTCAAAAAAGCGTTTTACTTTCGGTGAAGGATCATCGTTTTGCAACAAAAATGGGTATGTTTTTGCAAGTTGTTTTAAGACGAGGTTCACATGACTCGTTGAACTTCCTTCAAATTCAAGTTCAAAGTCACTTGTCCCAAGGTACTCACTATGATCTAAGAAATAAGAGCCGTCATTAGAATTCCACGTTGCACGGTGAGTAGACAACGTACCAAGATGCAGAAGCGATGATTTGGAAATTCCCCACTCCTCTTCCAACCAAGATAATACCGTCGCATCTGGTAAAGCGGAAAGTGGTGTTTCAGTGGACCAGCTTTCTAAAGGAATGCGATCATGTTTTTCATGGGCCCCATCCTCCATTTTGATCTTTAACGTGAGTGTCATTTCGTCTTCTTTTAACCGAATTCGTAGCGCTGCGTTTCGTTCTTTCAATTGGAAGTCGGCTGTGTCAAAATAATGATTGTGCTGAGTAATGAATGGTGTGCCTTCGGGTTTATGTTCTGTACATAATTGCTCAAACTGACGTTCGGTCAGTGTGCGTTTCCCTTCAAATTCAAATTCTTCATGGTGCTGTGCCATAATTGACTCACCTCCGAATGCATTATCGCACAGTGAAGAGAGCGTTAACAATAGTAGATTAGAAAAAGAGGTGGTCAACATGTCCGATATTCAAATTGATCAAATTCTTATTACTGAACATCGTGCACAAATGATTCCGAAAAATGAAGAACAGCTTTCGTCCGATTGTAAAGCGGCAATGCGAATGCTTGCAGATTCTGACCGACTTGCATTCGTATATGTCATTGAATGCAATGGTGAGTTCCAAAAAGTACATCTTCCAGAGTTTTTTTGGCCGATTTTAGCCGACATTCATCAAAAACAATTGCCCGTTTACTTAGGGAATGATGACATTGAACTGATGGACTTTCATGATGAATTAGAGATGCTTCTCGACAACATACCTGACAATAATAATTATGGAAAAGCGATGGAAGAAGCAGTCGCTAAACATTTTCTAAATCACAACAGAGAATGAGGGTGGAATCATGATTGAAAACTGGGAAGTATTCTTGCAACCTTATCGACAAGCGGTTGAGGAATTAAAGGTGAAGTTTCGCAGTTTACGCGTCCAATACCAACGCTCATCTAAACATACACCCATTGAATTTGTTACAGGCAGAGTTAAACCGTTATCAAGCATTGAAGAAAAAGCAAAACGAAAAAACATCCCGCTCACAGAGATTGAAAATCGCATGCAAGACATCGCTGGGGTACGAATTGTTTGTCAATTCGTTACAGACATTGATGCGATTGTAGAAATGATTCAAAGCCGAAATGATATTACGATTATAAGTGAGCGTGATTATATAAAAGAAAAGAAATCAAGTGGGTATCGGTCTTACCATATGGTGATTGACTATCCTGTCCACACAATTGAAGGAACGAAGCATATTCTCGTAGAAATTCAAGTTCGTACGATGGCGATGAATTTTTGGGCAACGATTGAACACTCGTTAAATTACAAGTACAGAGGCGAAATTCCAAAAGATATTAAGGAACGTCTGTATCGCGCAGCAGAAGCGGCATCAAATCTGGATGAAGAGATGTCGAAAATTCAAGGTGAAGTACGTGAAGCACAGACGATTATCCAAGAAAGACAAGAAAACCATCGCGAGTCATTTAAAAACGAATCGTCAGGAGGCACTGTATGAAATATGATGTAACGTCGAGAGGGGACGATGTTTCCAACCATATTGCGCGTACCGTCGTTGAAGGCTTAAACAGCCATCAATTAGAACAAGATCCGAAAGAACCTGAAATTGTCATTTCCGTAGGTGGGGACGGCACATTACTAGAAGCGTTTCATCGCCATAAGCACCGGCTGCAAAACACTTGCTTTGTCGGGGTTCACACGGGTCATTTAGGGTTTTATGCGGACTGGAGACCCGATGAAGCGGACAAGTTAGTCATCCATATTGCGAAGACTCCGTTTCAAGTCGTCGAGTACCCACTGCTTGAAGTGACCGTTCGTTATCATGACGGTGATTCTTCGGATCGGTATTTGGCCTTAAACGAATGTACAGTGAAAACGACGGAAGGGTCTCTCGTCTGTAACGTGGACATTAAAGGAGAAGAGTTTGAGACGTTTCGTGGCGATGGGTTATGTATCTCCACGCCATCTGGCAGCACGGCGTATAATAAAGCTTTAGGTGGGGCAATTTTGCATCCGTCGCTTGCATCAATGCAGATTTCTGAAATGGCCTCCATCAACAACCGGGTGTATCGAACAATTGGTTCCCCTTTAGTTCTCCCAGAGCATCACACGTGCCTTTTAAAACCGCTCAATGATGTGAGCATGCAATTGACGATCGACCATTATTCACTCGTTAGTAAAGATATTGCTTCCATCCAGTGTCGTGTTGCTGATGAATATGTGCGCTTTGCGAGGTTTCGCCCTTTTCCATTTTGGAAGCGCGTGAAAGAGTCATTTATTGGTGAATAACGAGCCGTTTGCCAGCTGGACGTGGACCGTTCATGACGACTTTCAAGGAACAGTATCCGCATATGTAAAAACGGTCCGCCACATGTCTTCGCGCTCAGTGAAGTTACTGAAAAGCTGCGGAAAAATCCGAGTAAATGGCGAGCGTGCGCACATGGGTAGTCTTTTGCAAGGGAAAGATCGACTCAAGATTCACTATCCATTCATCGCACCTCCGGCTCATTTTAAACCATGTGCGTTGGCGGTTGAAATTCTTTTTGAAGATGACCACCTCATTGCTGTAAACAAATCAAGTGGAGTGAAGACTTTGCCCGGTCAAGGAGAACGAGGGGTTTCCCTTGCTGAGCAAGTGATTTATTATTTCCAGCAGACCAAACAAAATGGGGGCGTTCATCCAGTAAGCCGGTTAGATCAGTTTACGAGTGGAATTGTGATTTTTGCGAAGCATCGTTTTGCCCACGATCAATTGCACAAACGTTTACAAGAAGAAGTAGGGAAGCGATATGTGGCGATTGTGGATGGGAAATTACGAGCAGAAGAGCAGACCATTCAACAGCCGATCGCACGAAAAGAAGGATCAATAATAGAACGGACGGTTTCTTCAGGAGGGGACCCGGCAATGACCCATTACCGAAAAGTATGGACAGGTCACGACCGAACACTCCTGGATATTAAACTTTATACAGGTAGAACCCATCAAATACGCGTCCACATGGCATCAATCGGTTTTCCGATAACAGGTGATACACTTTATGGCAATGCTTCATCCCATATTGCTAGACAAGCGTTGCATTGCAAGTCAAACACATTTACGCACCCGATAACAAACGACCGACTTCACATTGAAGCACCGTTACCGGTGGATATGCTGAATATGATCCCCGAAAACTATAGCTAAACAACACCTAAAAACCGTGAGCTGATGCTGTCATGGAAATCAGCACCGCATCTTATTATAGAAAAAGCCCCCGAAGTCAACGTTGACCTCGGGGGTTTTTAAATTAGAAACGATTGAGAGTACCTCCATGCGTTGTTAAGTAGCCATTTGAGTATTTGCTAAATGAGTGCTGTGGAGGCAGATGATTAGTGAGATTGAGGAGTAGGCCAAATGCCATTCTGTCCCAGAACCCGAACGATTATTCGTATCACTCTCATCTATACCGTACAGGCTAAAACGATCTATATATGGTGTACTAAAGAAATTCACTGATCTTGAGGTGATAACTGCATAATTTCCTCGCCTATACATTAGGCGTAAGAAATTCTACCACTCTTTTCGGTCACAAAGACCGAAAAGACATTAACGAGAGTCATGACGAAGACCGCTCGGTTTTTCTTCGGCATCTAGAGTGCCGATGGTTGCTAGCTCTTGAAGTTTGGTTTACAGTCGATCATTCTTAGATAATTTATTATGAAGTGAGGTGTTCCAAAGCGATCTAGGTCGCCAATTTCCCAGAAATTCCCAAAAAAGAGCTACCGTCGTCTCCGTCCGTGCAGGAAAACGATCTATATAGGATGAACTTAACATTTTTCTAATTGCACAGTTTGTTGTTGCTTTCCACTGCAGGCGGATGCTTGTACTCCGGAGTATAAGTGCGACATCACCTCACCCGGCGCTGCCGCTTGTGTTCGCTGTGTCTACTTGACCGCGGAGGACCGGCCGAGCCTCCTCGGTCTAACGACCTGCGGGGTCTCGTCTCGGCCCAACTTCTACAGGCGTCACCGCCTTTCGTTCCAAGCAACGGTACTGAATAGACGACGTCGCTGAACTGGGGTTGCTCAATATTGGCATTCAACTCGATCCGTACACTTTGGAGGCCAATAGCAGTAGATACTAATCTTTTCTACGTCTATTGAAACCGATGATGATCGATCTCAAAGTCGATGAACTTTAGGCTTTAACGGTTGGTAGGCTTGGGAAAGTGGAAACTGTGCTCGAGTTGCGGCTGAACTGTTCTCAAGTTAGGTCAAATCGCAGAAAAAGCGGTCTATTCTCATAAACTAGGGAACAGATTACCGGATCACCTATTCATTCCTGCGCCGACAGGATGTGGGTCTCGTGTCGGCCCCGGTGGGGCCGACGTGTCGTTGGCACTTCAGCCTGGAATCTGCGCGCAAGTTGAAACAAACTGAGCAAAATAGCACCGCGCTACCCCTCCAACCCAACACCCAACAGTGTAAATCAAGAAAGTGTTTCGTTCATTCCATAAAGATCGCTCAGTGTCTGGAAAAACCCATCGTATTAACGCGATCTAGATCGTTTCGGGTGTGATCTAGATCACACCTCTTTTAATATTTCCATTTAAATGACTCACAATTATGCTTCTTCAATATGGTCAAATGAAAATCGGTAAATTTCATTTCCAGCGATATCGGTAACGTAGCCTTCAATTCCTCCGCTGAGCTCATCGGCAGTCAATGGCTCACTAAGAGGGATGGTCACATTCAGTACAAATGCATTGTCTGCTCCGATTGTGAACTCCTCACTTTCTTCTAAAAGCGCATCAGCATCAATAGACTCGAGCAACGCTTCGTCGGTTACATCGTAATTAAAGTTGAGTGTATCTGTATCACTGGAACCTTCATTAATCATTCTCGCATTAACGGTCATGGAGGCAGGGTCGTCAACAACGTAAATCATTGATTCTTCTGGATCATGGCTCACTTCAGCCTCTGAGCATCCTGCCAACACCATTAGAATCATTGCAGTAAGTAAACTGTATTTCTTTATCATCAAAATCTTATCCTTTCTTAATCCATATCGAGGGTTTCATAATCAAATTCGTGATTAAATGCATCTACTTGTAAGGGTTCATTTGATTTTTGCATCGTGAACGTTCGTTCTGGGTAATGAAATGCGGTTAGGAAGCCGCCAAACACGCACCCAGTATCGATGTTAATTGTGCGGTTTTTCACACGTGGTTTAGGAACCGGTGTATGACCATAAATAATGATCGGGTTTATGTTGGTTTCGCGTTTTGCCCAGTCTCTTCTAACCGGTGGCTTGCCTGGTTGTTGTTGGTGGTGATCGACATCTCCATAAAGGAGAAAAGAACGCAAACGATGAGCACTTTTTCCAATATCTTGCCTGCGAATACCTGCATGGGCAGCGGCAATTTGCCCATCATTCCATACTTGGTAGAGAGGGGATTGCTCATACAGTTGCATGAACTGTCTCCGTATTTTCGTTTGGTCTATTTTCGGCAACTGCTCATACTCCTCAACCGTAGTTTCAAGCCCATGTCGAATCATCACGCGGTTGCCTTTCCAATATCGATACAACTTGTCACAATGATTTCCAGGGATGTAATACGCCGATTGTGTGACGTTCACGAGTTTATAAACAAGTCGAATAACGTCTAAGGAGTTTGGTCCACGATCAGTAAGGTCGCCGATAAAAACAAGTTTTCGACCGTTTGGATGTGAACCTTCCTGATAGCCCATTTGCTGTAAAAGTAGCTGTAACTCGTCAAAACACCCGTGTACATCACCGATGAAGTCCAATTTCTCTTCCATTTTCTACACCCCCGCGTATTTTTAAAATATATCAGTTTCGCCCCCGTAATTCTAGTGACCGATTCGTGATTTTTTTAGAAGAGTGTGGTATGATTATGACCAGGTACTAGAATGAAGTAGTGATCTAACGGAATGGAAAGGGGTACACACATATGGCATTATCTTTAGAAGGTCAAACGTATGTCGTTATGGGAATTGCAAATAAAAGAAGTATCGCTTGGGGGATTTCAAGAAGTCTCTCAGACGCAGGAGCTACGCTCGTATTTACTTATGCTGGGGATCGGTTAGAGAAGAATGTGCGGGAGCTAGCCGCGTCCATTAATCAGGAAAAATACATTTATGCTTGTGACATTACAAACGATGATGAAATTGATAAGACGTTTCAACAGATTAAAGCTGACGTCGGACCGATCCACGGTCTAGCGCATTGCATCGCGTTTGCGAAGACAGAAGACCTTGAAGGTACGTTTACTGAAACATCTCGAGAAGGCTTCTTGTTGGCTCACGACATTAGCGCCTACTCCTTAACCGCCGTCTCACACGCCATTGAAAAATATGAAATGATGCCAGAGGGCGGTTCAATCATTACGCTAACGTACCTTGGCGGTGAGAGAGTCGTGAAAAATTACAATGTGATGGGTGTCGCAAAAGCGGCTCTTGATGCAAGTGTGAAATATTTAGCAAATGATTTAGGAGCAAAACAAATACGAGTGAACGCCATTTCAGCAGGTCCGATTCGTACGCTATCTGCTAAAGGAATTGCTGGTTTCAATACTGTTTTAAAAGAAATGGAAGAAAAAGCTCCGTTAAAAAGAACGGTCACGACTGAAGAGGTAGGGAATACAGCCCTGTTTCTTATGAGTGACCTATCTAAGGGCATCACAGGTGAGGTCATTCACGTTGATGGTGGGTATCATATTATCGGAATGGGCTAGTTCTTATAAGAATGGGTGATTGTGGATATACTGTCCATACACCATCCTTATTAGAGCAAAGTGAGTGAATGCGATGTATACCGTAGTAGCTGAACGATTTATTCGTCTCGTACTAGAAGAAGAATTTCGCACATTGTCTGGCCCTGAACAAGCAGAGTTAGAAGAAAGTAAAACATTTTTACAAAACTACTTCTGGGAAAAAGAGAAGCTACAAGCAATGTCATATCTAGCCTATGCAACAAATGACAATGGTTGGCAACACGAGATTTGTGCTCAAGTTGAGCGGTTACAAGGAGAGTAAGGAGCATGTTCAAAAGCATGCTCCTTTTTTAATGCTCGGCCATTTTTCGGCGAGACGTTATGTATATTGGTGTCGTCCGGTTAAAAGATTATAGACCTTGAAAAACCGAAGGACTAGGAACTCTCATTTAGAGGCTTTTAGTCCTTCGGTTTATATTTTGGGTTGTTTTGAGGTTTGATTATTTCGTTGTAAACCCGGCTTTTTATTAAACGTTAGCTTGTTCAATGACTTGTTTATTCTGCCCCGCAACAAGGCCAAATAATGCGATGCAAGCAGAAACAAACATAAGAATGAGGTAAGGAAATGTCCACCCATTTGACCAATCAGCTAAGCTACCGAGTGCAATCGGTCCAGTCGCGGCGATCAAGTAACCGACAGATTGCGCCATTCCTGAAAGCTGAGCAGACTCGGTAATGGTTCTTGTGCGTAAAACAAAGAAGACCATGGCTAGACTAAATGTCGTTCCTGCGCCCATTCCCGTGAGAACGAGAAAAGCGAGGATCAGATAGGATGTTGACAGCATCGTACCGAGTAATCCAGTAAATAACAGGACACCTGATAAAAAAGCAAGCGCCCGTTGATTTGCCATTTTCGCAGCGATAATCGGAACGATAAACGTTGCTGGGATTAAGCCTGCTTGGTAGATTGCCATAAACCAGCCTGCCTCGGTTGCATCAAACCCTTTTACGAGCATCATATCAGGCAACCATGTAAAGATGCTGTACGGGATAAACGATTGAAAGCCCATGTACAGGGTGACTGCCCAAGCGATTTTAGACTTAAATAGAGCTTGGGATGGCTGATTGTCAACACGACCTGGTACTTTCTTTTCTTCAGAAAGTATGGCTGGTAATCGTAAAAGCAATATGACGATCGCGAATACTGCCAGTATCCCCCATAACTGAAGAGCTCCTTGCCAACCAAATTGTTCTGACGTAGCAAGAGGAACGGATACACCAGATGAGAAGGCGCCAAACACATTCATTGAAACCGAATAAATACCGGTCATTAATCCGATTCGATAAGGGAAGCTCATCTTAATAAGACCTGGCATGAGCACATTTCCAACGGCAATTCCTAAGCCTAACAGAACCGTTCCAGTAAGTAGTAACGACACCGATCCGACTGATCTTACGAATATGCCTGCAGCAAGAACGAGCATCGCAAAAAGCAGTGTCATTTCCATGCCGTACTTTCTAGAAATTCTCGGAACAAATGGCGAAAAAAGCCCGAATGCGATAAGTGGAAGGGTATTTAAAAGTCCAACTGTCGAATTGGCAATGTCCAAGTCGTCTCGAATAAACGGGATGAGCGGGCCGACGGATGTCATTGGAGAACGTAATGTAGATGCAATAATTAAAATAGCAATAATTAATAAATATGTATAATAGCGACTTGATCGCGTCGTCGATTCTAGTTGCATGCGGCCACCTCCTAACCGAGTTCTATAGTGCGGAAGAAGTGTACCATAAAAGTGATGATTCATAAACTGTCGTGCTTAACGTGAATGAAGTTAACGGATGCGTACAAAACGTGCGACGGCTGTTCGGAGAACATTTTAACAAGGAAATGATGGAAGGAAGTCATTGATAAGTTGAAAGATGATAGCCGTTTGTTTACATGAAGAGGGGAGCGGCACCGATCGTTCAGCAATTTTTCTAGAGAACCAATCCTCAATAAAATGATCTACATATGTTGAACGAGAGAAATTTACTGAACGAAAGATGTCGTAAAGACTCAAGGTGTTGTGCTACATGACCGAGTTTGAGAAATGTCTTGATTGTGAGCGAGGCAAAGCGTATGAAGCTAACGTTAAAGAGATATTGGGAGAATGAAGAAGGCTTTGAAAGTAGACTGACGCACTTTCTCTTTAAAGGGCTCGATCTGCTTCCATAAAGGACGGTCAATCGATTGGAAGCAAAACGGGCCCAAAGGGGCGTAACAGAGTAATTCTGTTTCCAATTGAGGCTCTTTGGAAGCAATTTAAATACAAAAAGCGTTGTTAACTTTCATGAGCGCTTATGGTGAACTTCGACCGGTTCTCCTGCCTTGCAAAGGCGGTGGAAATCGAGCATCACCAGCGCAAATGAAAAACTCAAAAGTTTAACTTATCTAATCCTCTTTTCACATCAGCTCAAAAAACAGGTTTGCGTATGAGAGTTGAAAATACGGGTTCGAATTTCATTTAAGTAAAAACGGGGCAAGGGATATTCAATATCCCTTGCCCCGCGCGTTTCTAAACTTTAGTAGCCAACGTCTGCGCCTTCAGTAATTGTCACTTCTGAAAGGTCAAATTGACCGTTTGGTACTTGGTAGAAGTTCTCTACAGAGTCAGCTACACCAATGCGCAGTTCATCAAATGCAGTGTAAAGCATTGGCGCTTCTTCTACGAGAATTTCTTGAACTTGGCTGTATAATTCTAAACGCTCATCGTCGTCAGTTGCTTGGCGTGCTTGGTCAAGCAAGTCATCGACTTCTTCGTTCGTATAGAATGAACGGTTACCAGCATTTCCGTGTTGACTAGAGTGGAAGAGTGAATACATACCGTAATCGGCATCCCCTGTTACCGTAACCCAACCGAGGACGAACATTTCTGAATCGCCTTCACCTGTTTGGTCGAGGTAAGCACCCCACTCTACGTTTTCAAGGCTTGCTGTAACACCAATTTCACTAAGTTGATCTTGAATTAAAACTGCCGTTTGCTCACGAACTGGGTTATCCGAATTCATAAGAAGTGTGAATTCAAATCCGTCTTCCAATCCTGCTTCTTCGAGTAATTCTTGAGCTCTTTCAGGGTCATAACCGATGTCATCAATGTCAGGGTCATAACCAAACACGAGATCGTTGATCGGTCCTTTTGCAGGCTCACCATAACCTTCGTAGATACCTTCTACGAGAGCATCGTTATCAATTGCAAGAGAGATCGCTTGACGAACACGTACATCATCAAACGGTTCAACCTCTGTGTTAATTCCTACATACGTAAGGCTTAAACTTGGAACACTCACAAGACTTGCGTTATCAAAAGCGTCTACTTGATCTGCCAATGCTGGTTGAATAAGGTCAGCAACGTGCACTTCACCGTTGGAAAGACTTCCCATACGTGTGGAGTCTTCACCGATGACTTCAAAATAAACACTGTCAATATTCGCTGGCTCTCCCCAATAGTTTTCGTTGTTTAGCATGCGGAGGTTAGAGCCTTCGTTCCACTCATCAAACACAAACTGACCGGTTCCGGCTTCGCCTTCACCAACATCAAGGTTGATTTCTCCAGCGTAATCTTGTTCGATTGCTGTCTCACTGATAATACCCCCAGCGTTATGCGCTAAGTGGGAAAGAAGCGGTGCAAATGGAAATTCTGTCGTCATTTGGACAGTATACTCGTCAATGGCTTCTACGCTATCAATCATTTCAAATAGGAAGACTGAAGGTGCGGCAATGTCTGGGTCAAGCATACGGTCAAATGTCGCGACAACGTCATCTGCAGTAAGTTCTTCACCGTTGTGGAATTCAACACCTTCATGTAGAGTGAACTCAAACGTTGTTTCGTCAATTTGTTCATATTCTTCGGCAAGACCTGGAACCAATTCATACGTTTCTGGATCGAACGTCATTAACGTTTCATAAATGAGAGAACGGTACTTCGCTGATGGGTTATCATTTTGACCGTGAGGGTCAAGAGAGACGCCATCTGCAGATAATGCGATAACGAGTTCTCCACCGTCTCCGGCTGCTCCATCGTCGGAAACGTCATCATCTTCTGACACTTCAGTGTCCTCGGATGTATCTCCGCCTTCAGTGTCTTCTGGTGCCTCTTCTGGATCTGTCGAACATGCAGCGAGTGCGAACGCAGCGGCAACTGTTAAACCGAATGCGCTAGACTTTTTAAACTTTTTCAATTTTTATCCCCCTTGTTGTAAGAAAACCAGTTTACGGTTACTATAAACTACGAATCAAAAACTTTCAATACTCTTTTTTGCGAAAAAATTAACAAAACGAAACAAATATTTACGATTTACAACAAATAGTTCCTGTTGTAAGCTGTTAAGTATTGATTTTTGTTATTCATCAAGAAGGAGGTTCAACCGAGACTAAGTCTAACACTAATTTGTTAGAAAAAAGCAAAAATCAATACAGAATGTCGAAATAAGCTACGAATCGTTGACGATTAGGAAGAATTTGCAACGGTTATATTGTTTTCATTTCGAACATTGATATAATAAGACGAACAGCGTAAAATGATGATTTTGAGCCACACTATACACGTGTTCATGCATCAGAACAATGAAAGAGAAGGGGTTGAGCAGTTCATGGGGTCAACCGTTAATGAGAGCACGGCCAAAGCGGAAATCGGGGCGCCGGAATCACGGTTTAAGAACCTGATGAAGCAGCTGGTCCGCAACAAGTCATCGCTCGTCGGTGGGATCATCTTACTATTCTTCATTCTTATTATCATTTTAGCACCACTGTTGATGACGCATAGTTACCAATCGACAGACATCTTAAATCGATTTGCACCACCATCAGCAGACAACTGGTTCGGAACGGACCAAAACGGTCGAGATATTTTTAGCCGAATTATTTACGGTACGCACTTGACGATGTTTATCGGTGTGGTTTCTGTCTTTTTCGGTGCTGTATTCGGAATACTTTTAGGACTTGTTTCTGGGTACTACGGTCGTTGGGTAGATACGATTATCATGCGTGCAGCAGATGTTATGCTTGCATTCCCAGGGATTTTGTTAGCCCTAGCCATTGTTAGTGCATTAGGCGCAAGCATGTTTAATGTCATCATCGCCCTATCCATTTACAACATACCTGTTTTTGCCAGAATAGTTCGTGGATCTGTTCTTGAAGTAAAAGGCATTGAGTACGTCGAGGCAATTCGCGCTCTTGGGGCCAAAGATGGGAAAATCATTTTTCAACATATTTTACCGAACGTATCATCTCCAATTATTGTCCAAGCATCATTGCAAATTGCAACGTCGATTTTAAGTGCAGCCGGACTTTCCTTCCTCGGTGTCGGTGTTCAGCCGCCTGAACCGGAATGGGGAGCCATGCTTAATGATGGACGTTCATACATGTGGGAGAATCCTCATTTAACGATATTCCCAGGGATTGCCATTGTGCTTCTCGTATTGTCGTTTAACATGTTAGGTGATGGACTTCGTGATGCGTTAGACCCAAGGTCGAAAAAGTAGGGAGGATTTGACATGCATATATTTATTATTCGCCGACTGCTTCAACTCATTCCGGTACTGTTAGGTGTCACCCTCGTTGCTTTTTTAATTATCCAGCTCGTACCAGGGGATGCCGCACAAGTCATGGCCGGAGAGGCTGCTTCAGAAGCTCAGCTTGAACAAATGAGAGAAAACTTAGGGTTGAATGACCCGTTAGTCGTTCAATATGGTCGATTTCTTGGAGACCTTCTATTGTTTAACTTAGGTGAGTCCGTTAGAACTGGACAACCCGTGATTGATATTATCGCCCCCCGGTTTTTCATAACGGTTGAACTCGCATTATGGGGCATGGTTGTTGCTGTAACAGCAGGTCTATTCTTCGGGATTTTATCTGCAACGTACCGCAATACATTACGTGACTACGGAACGATGGCGATTGCTGTTGTTGGTTTATCAATGCCAAACTTCTGGTTAGGTTTACTCCTCATTTATTGGTTCTCAATACAACTAGGTTGGCTGCCAACGTCAGGGTGGGGAACACCTGCACAAGTGATCATGCCGGCCATTACGATGGGTACGGCAGGAGCTGCAGTCATTGCGAGGATGACCCGATCCAGTATGCTCGAAGTCATTGATCAAGATTACGTTCGAACAGCACGTGCAAAAGGGGTTAAAGAAAACCTCGTCATCTATAAGCACGCATTCAGAAATGCAATGATTCCTGTTGTAACGGTTATTGGTTTGCAGTTTGGTTATTTCTTAAGTGGAGCTGTTCTTACAGAGAATGTATTTGCGATCAACGGGCTAGGAAGGCTGGTTGTTGACGCAATTGGGCAACGTGACTTCCCGGTCGTTCAAGGTACGGTTATCGTCCTTGCGGTAACATTCGTTTTCGTGAACTTCCTCGTTGACATTGCCTATCGTATTTTGAACAAACGAATTGAACTGAACTAAATGATCGGAAGATGATTTCCGGTTGGATATAGAAGGAGGTCATGGACATTGGCTTCAAATGAACAGACACCTGTTTTGGAAGTAGAAGGCTTGCGTACATCCTTTTTCACGCCAGATGGCGAAGTGAAAGCTGTAGATGGTGTGGACTTTAGTGTAAGTAATAATGAAACGTTAGGGATTGTTGGTGAGTCTGGTTCTGGTAAAAGCATCACGTCACTATCGGTCATGCAACTCATTCAACACCCTGGCAAGATTGTAGGTGGATCCATTCGCCTTAGTGGAGACGACCTTCTAAAGAAAACGAAGCAACAGATGGCGAAATACCGTGGAAACCGGTTATCAATGATTTTCCAAGAACCAATGACTTCATTAAATCCGGTGTTCACGGTTGGACATCAAGTATCTGAGGCCGTTCGAATTCATAAGAAGCTTGATAAGAAAGCGGCTTGGCAAGAAGCAATTCGCATGCTTACTCTCGTTGGAATTCCTGCGCCAGAAGACCGGGCGAAGCGTTATCCTCATGAATTATCAGGGGGGATGAGGCAGCGTGTCATGATTGCGATTGCGCTTTCGTGTGATCCGGAGTTATTAATTGCCGATGAGCCAACGACAGCACTAGATGTGACCATTCAAGCGCAAATTCTTGAGCTAATTAAAGAGCTTCAAGAGAAGTCAGGAATGGCTGTGCTCATGATTACGCATGACCTTGGGGTTATCGCGGAAACTGCAGACAAAGTGGTCGTTATGTACGCTGGAGAAGTTGTGGAGCAAGCAGATGTAAAAACACTATTTACACGACCGCTGCATCCATACACACAAGGGTTGATGAATGCGATTCCTCGTCATGACATTGATTTAGATGAGTTGGAAATGATTCCAGGAACCGTACCTTCACCACAAAATATGCCGGACGGTTGCCGATTTGCTGAGCGTTGTCCTTATGCAACTGATTTTTGTATCGAAAATCACCCAGAGCTCGCATCTCCTTCAAACAATGTTGAGAGTGAAAATACGAGTGGACAAACACGCTGTTGGATCTACACTGACGAGTGGAATGGTTCAAACCCAACGAAAGGAGTTGCAACGAATCAATGACGACTCCATTATTTGAAGCGAAGAACTTGCAAAAGTATTTCCCAGTAAAAGGTGGAATTCTAAACCGTAAGATGGCTGATGTAAAAGCTGTGGATGATATTTCATTCGCCATCAATCCAGGCGAAACGTTAAGTATCGTTGGTGAGTCTGGGTGCGGGAAATCAACGACTGGCCGTGCCATCTTGCGACTAGATGACCCGACGGGTGGGGAGATTTTCTTTGATGGCGATAACTTAATGGAACTAAAGAAAAGTGATCTTAGGCAAAAACGAAAAGAAATGCAGATCATCTTTCAAGATCCATATGCGTCACTCAATCCAAGACAAAAAGTAAAACAAATTCTTGATGAAGCAATGGCAATTCAAGGAGTTGTGCCTAAAAGCGAACGTCCAGCAAGAATTCGTGAGTTAATGGAACTTGTAGGTTTAAGGCCGCAACAAGCGGAACGTTACCCTTTCCAATTTAGTGGTGGGCAACGTCAACGAATTGGTATCGCAAGAGCGCTATCGGTCGACCCGAAGCTCATTGTTTGTGATGAGGCCGTATCCGCATTGGACGTGTCGACACAGGCACAAGTGTTGAATCTTTTGAAGAAACTTCAAAACGAATTGAACCTTACGTATTTGTTTATCTCTCACGACCTTGGTGTTGTACGTCACATTTCTGATCGTGTGATCGTTATGTATCTCGGGAAGATTGTCGAGATTGCTGACAAGAAGGATCTCTTTGATCATCCTAGACATCCGTATACACGAGCATTACTTTCGGCGATTCCGATCCCTGATCCGACGAAGAAGCGAGAGCGTATCGTGCTTCAAGGAGATGTGCCGTCACCGATGAACCCGCCAAGTGGTTGCCGTTTCCATACGCGTTGCCCGTTTGCAACAGAAGTGTGTAAAACAGAAGAGCCAGAACTTCGTTCTACAGAGCTTATGAACGATAGTCACATGGCCGCTTGTCATCACATCGAAAAGATTATTGAAACACAAGAAGACACACCGGTACCACAATAAACGATAAAACAGCCATCCGTTATGGATGGCTGTTTTCTTTGCATTAGCAGTATGCAGAACCAACAATAATTAAGAGAATAAAGAGCACAACTACAAATGCAAATCCGCCTAAACCTTGGTTACCGCCTTGGTGACAACAATCTGACATGTAACATTCCTCCTGGAATATAGATTCTTTAGAGAACCCTTTGCTCTCCATACTAACCTATGCAGCAGTGTATCGTTGGGTGTGAGTACGAGAGGAAAACGGGCGAATAACTAGAAGAATTTGCATAGCTTGTAGACGGCTGAATACAATGAAAACAATACAAGTTAAGGAGGCAGATGATGCGAACAAAGCGGATCATTAATCGTGTACAACCACTTTTATATATTGACAACCCTGAACATTCTTTACCTTCACAAGGAGATAATGAGTTAGAAGTATTGTATAAACGAAGAAACCAAGAGTTATTCGAGGAAGCTGAACAGGCAGAGGAACAAGAGGCAGCTCCTCAAGAAAAAGCAGAAACACCGAAGGAAACCCCAATGCAAAAGAAACGTTCTTTTGACCTGTCTAGGCATTTAGGGTTTGATTGGCAACAATCGAACAATTCTATGGAAGCGAACGAGCTTCTTCGGGACGCACTTAGTGACAAAGTAAGTACAGAGAAGACAATAGTGAGCGAACGTAAAGAGGAAAAGCCTGTACAAAAGAAAGATAAAAAACCATTTTCCGAAAAAACGGTAAAAGAAAAGGTAGATCTGTTGTTTAAAATGAGAAATTTGCAGCCGACAGTGTGTACGTGTAAAACATCACAAGAGACCTGGGTCGGCAACGTTACCGCTGTTGAAGATGAGCAGTTTACGATGCAGACCCAGCAGTTACCTTATCTTGTGACGATTAAATACGAGGACGTTGTCGACTTAACGATCGAAACGTTTGCTTAACATTTTCCAGTGCCCTCCAGTTATTGACCTGGAGGTGCGACTGGATTGTCTACCAATCCTGGGTCTACGCATTGGATTGCGCAGAAGCAGCTTAGATCTACTTCAATGCAGCAGTTTGTGCGCTCAAGAGAGACTACATCAGATAAAGACGTTGGATCGACGCAGCACGATTGTGTAAACAAGATGTCACCGATTGGGCGAAGCAAGGATAGTGTAGCACAGCAAGATTTCTCACAAATGTTCTCTACTCTGAAGAATACAGATTCGAAAACATCAGGGAAATCAGCAGTTAGACCGCCGGTAGCCCAGAATAATTCTCCGGTCTTCCCTTTTAGCATGAATGGAATTGTGTCGTTAATCCGCCCGTTTGGTTTAAGCAGATTAGAGAAACAACTATTCGCGCAGTTTCCAGTTTTTTTATCAACGGCATCTTGTGCTTCACTAATCGCAAGCACCGCATCGCATACGCAGTTGCCGGTATCAAAGTCTTTGCGACCGCAGCTCACGTTCATCACTCCTTTAGGATTTCCTTCATGTTCGCTATATCGTATGTACGTTTACCCTAAAGCGTGTGTAGTTTTATTTGAGTTCGTAAAAATCCTGATTTATCAAGGGTTAGAACGATATGTAAACAAATACGGACAAGAGGAGTAAACGACGAAGAGTTCGGGTATACAAGTTCTATAAAGGTAATCGCTATGAAGGAGAGATTGAAGTGGGGTATGTTCCAGCAAACGTTAATGAGACAGCCAGCCAATACGGCAATCGGGTCCAGCGTCCATCAAATCTTATTCATGCCGCTTCGCGCGTACAGCCGGTACATCGATATGAAGTGTACCGAAAATATAAAGAACCTACCGATGATTATGCCTCTTCTTTTTATTATCGGCAACGTTCCGAACGCTTTGTCACGGGCAAAGGAAGAAGAATTGACGGTCTTGGTTAAAAAAACCGCTGTGCACGTTCGTTTGCACAGCGGTTTTACCATCTATTCTATACCTTTTTTCATGGAAACGTGAGGGATACCCGCATCAAGAAATTCTTCCTCGCTCGTTACCTTATATCCGATTTTTTCATAAAAGGGGCGTGCATGAGTTTGGGCAGAGAGAACCACTTCCTTGCCGTTTTGCGATTGTACGTAATCTTCAAGCGCGCTCATGATTAAACGTCCAAGGCCTGTACCACGATAGGAGGACAGAATGCAAATACGCTCTGCTTTCCCTGTATTTTCTACCCAACGTAAACGACCCGCACCTACAGGGGTATGGTTGTCGTGAGCGAGAAAGTGGATGCTGGAATCCTCGTATTCATCCCATTCTTCTTCAACGGAGACGTGTTGTTCCTTCACAAACACCTCGTAGCGCACGTGTTGCACGCCTTTCATTTCTTCTTCTGTTTGAGCGATGGTCACTTCCATAGCTTTATTCCTCCTTATGACCAGTGATAATCGAGTGCGTGTGGAAGTTCTGGCGCCCACGTAAACCATGTATGGTTACCCGCTTCGATCACTTTATATTGATAGTGTTTCAATGTGCCATCTAACGATGCATGTAATTGCTCGTTCATCGTTACAAAGTCCAATATCCGTCCATCTGTTGCCTTCACTTCGTTTTCTTTGTTACCGAGGGTGTGGTACACGGTAAAGCGATGCAAATCGTCACTATTTGCAACGAGAGACAACAGTGTATCGTCTACATAAGGAGAGAACATGACTGCTCGCTGGAATGTGTCAGGTTCCTGAATGCAAGCCATTAACGTGAGCGATGCCGATAGCGAATCGCCGAGAAGTAAACGACCTTCAGCGCTGCCCAGCAGATGATATCTTTCTGAAAGAAAAGGAAGCAATTCATCTTTTAGAAAACGAATGTAGTCATCTTTTTGTTCCCCAAGCGGGGCATACCATAGGCGCCGTGTTGAAACTCTTGGGTAAGGAACGCCAACGACGATCGTGTCAGGGCCAGATTCTTCCAAAATGAACGTTTCCATCTGTTGATCAATTTTTCCTAACTTAAAAAAATCTTGGCCATCTCCGGTAATGGCGATGTTGTACGCAATGTTTTCGTGATAGTTCGGTGGAATGTACAGTTGCAGATCAAGTTCTGTGTCTAAAATTGTACTTTTAAATGCAATGGTTTGAACGGATCCTTCCATCTCGTTATCTCCTTTATTACAACTAGAATCTAGACGTATTGTATCATAATCTTGTGGAGCTTGGGGGATGGCATGAATATGATAGTATATTAGCTAAGGGGGAATTCATATGGGGAAAGAGAACCAACCTGTAAAAGGGGATGTTGTTGAGAAAGCGGCACGGGAGCGTTTGGAAAACCGCGGGGTTACGGTTGAAGATATCGGTCATATTGTGTATGCTTTACAACACCCATATGCTGAAGACTTAACGATATCTGAATGTATAGACAGCGTCGATGCGGTGTTAATGAAAAGAGAAATTCAACATGCGATTCTCGTCGGTGTGGAACTTGATTGTCTGGCTGAAAAACAGCAATTGTCAGCACCGTTACAAGCGTTAGTTGAATCCGATGAAGGATTATTTGGGGTGGATGAAACGATTGCGCTCGGTTCAGTATTTGGTTTCGGTAGCATTGCTGTGACTACATTTGGTTATCTTGATAAAGAGAAGACTGGGGTTATTCGAGATTTGGATCGTGCGTCGGAACGAGTGAACACTTTTTTGGATGATCTCGTGTGTAGCATTGCCGCAAATGCATCTGCCCGACTGGCGCATCGCATTCGCGATAAGCAAGAGGGAAAAGCAAAAAAAGACATGAAGATTCGAGAAGATGAAGAGTTGATTGGTTGAAGACTTTATGAAAGGAACGTCCTGATGTATAGACCGCGTTGGATTTATTGGAAAGAGACGTATCATACGAAGTTTCAAGCGAGCTGCATAAAAGCGAAGCTTGAAGATAACTGGCACGGGGGCTATGAAGTCGGTCCGCTTGTGGAAGTCATTCGTTTAAAAAATAAAAAGTATGTCGTTCGTTACACATACGATGAATAAACCACCGAGCAAATCATTCGCTCGGTGGTTCGTTGTATCATTCGGATGGTTGAACCATTTTGGCTGGATCAACCCACTCGTGGAATTGTTCTTCGGTTAATAAGCCGCTGTTCAATGCAGCTTCTTTTAGTGTAAGTCCCTCTTGATGAGCTGTTTTCGCAATGGAAGCCGCGTTTTCATACCCAATATGAGGGTTTAGCGCTGTAACGAGCATTAGTGAGTTTTTCACGTGGTTCTCAATGTTCTCTTTCTCTGCTTCAATTCCTTCAACACAACGATCGTGGAAGGATTTCATCGCATCTGTAAGCAATTGCACGGATTGTAAGAAGTTGTAGATAATTACAGGTTTAAAGACGTTTAGCTCAAAGTTTCCTTGGCTTGCTGCAAACCCGATGGCCGCATCATTACCCATCACTTGTGTGACGACCATTGTGAGTGCTTCGCTTTGTGTAGGGTTAACCTTTCCAGGCATAATCGAACTTCCTGGCTCATTTGCAGGAATGGTTAATTCACCAATTCCTGATCTTGGACCACTTGAGAGCCAACGTACATCATTCGCAATTTTCATAAGGTCAGCAGCCAATGCTTTAATGGCACCGTGGGCATACGTCGTATCGTCATGACTTGTTAGCGCATGAAACTTGTTCGGCGCAGAACGGAATGGAAAAGATGTGAATTCGCTAATAAAAGCGGCTGTGCGCTCTCCAAACTCTGGGTGTGCATTAATCCCAGTTCCGACAGCTGTTCCGCCGATCGCAAGATCGTGGAGGTGTTGAATGCTTTCAGAAATCATCATTTCACTTTTTCTTAGCATTTCATACCAGCCGCTAAACTCTTGCCCGAGCGTAAGTGGTGTTGCATCTTGCAAATGAGTACGACCAATTTTAATGATGTCATTGAACTCTTCAGATTTCTTATTAATCGTATTTTTCAACGTTTCAAGTACGGGGAGAAGCTTTTGGTTGACATCACTTACCGCTGCAATATGCATTGCCGTTGGAAATGTATCATTGGAACTTTGGGAACGGTTCACATCGTCATTTGGATGGATCGTTGTGTCTGAACCTTTGTCTTTAAGAATTTCTGTACCCCTTCTAGCAAGTACTTCGTTCATGTTCATGTTGGATTGTGTTCCGCTTCCTGTTTGCCATACAACGAGCGGGAAATGGCTGTCCCATTTTCCTTCAAGTACTTCATCGGCTGCTTGTGCGATGGCATTTGCTCGTTCGCTATCCAGCTTGCCTAAGCTTTCGTTTGCTTTCGCTGCTGCTTTTTTTAAGATGGCAAAGCCCTGCACGACTTCTCTAGGCATATTCTCTTTGCCGATCGGAAAGTTTTGAACGCTACGCTGTGTTTGCGCGCCCCAATATTTATCGGCAGGAACTTGCATTTCACCGAGTGTATCTTTTTCAATTCGATAATCCATCTCAATCGCTCCCTGTGCATAATGAATGTAAGTAGTAAACGTTAGAATTGTTGTCTACCTTATCTATCATAAACCACTTTGTAGATGAGAAAAAGTAAGGCTGTTACAATTCTTATATTTTTTCGTAAATAATTTAAAAAAACAGGTTTGAAACATTCCGATAAAAGGTATCTATTTACCAACAGGGTAACCGGTGAAAGAACATGGAGCCGTTGCACACGTGCAGCACACGGGAGTCTACGGACGACGACCGTTAAACATAACTCCTCGTTCGCATACAGGAACTACGCCCTCCTGATCAGCCTTGGTGTGTCCCCCCTGTAACACATCGAGTCGCTGAATGCCAACCGGCCCTGCCTGCATCCCTCATCCTCTGTTGTGGCTCCGCTGTCCCCTGCGGAGCTGCTTTTTTTTTTCGCAAATATATAGCAATAAGGAGAGTTCTATCATATGAAACCGTTAAATATCATTGGTATTAGTGGAAGTTTGCGATCCGCGTCACTAAATACAAAACTGCTTCGTCAAGCCATATCGAAAGAAGTTCCTGGGCTGGCAATTACCGAATACCCACTTAAGAATATCCCTTTGTTTAACGGTGATCTTGAAAATGACGGTGATCCTGAGCAGATTCGCGATTTTAAAGAAGCGATTCAAAAGAGTGACGGTGTTCTCATTGTGACACCGGAGTATCACCAGGGCATTCCTGGTGTGTTAAAAAATGCGCTAGATTGGGCGGGTAGTGATGCGAATGAGAATATGCTGAATGGGCATTTTGCGGGTGTGATTGGAGTAACCCCGACCAATAGTGGAACAGCTGGGGCGCAACAGCAGGTGATTCAAACATTAAAAGCTGCAGGTGCAACGGTTATGGAGGATCATTCATTGAAGGTAGCCAAAGCCCCAGATAAGTTTGAAACAAATGGGCAGTTAAGTGACAAGGAGACAGACGAAGCGTTACTTTCTTACTTGAACACATTTGCAGATTGGTTACGAAAGAAAATCTGACGTTTCATTAACAGCAGTTCGGGTAAATGTAGAGTAAGACCGCTTGTAGCGGCTATGAATATTGGGAGGATTACTACGTGAAGAGTAATGAACAACCGATGAATTACACCGAGCTTATGGAGAAAGCGATGCACCAGTCTCATGGGTATAGCACTGGAGAGTATCATGCAGATGTTGAGAAGATCATTGAAGTAGAGAAGAAACGCGAAGAAGAATACAACCACGTTAAACGAATAAACGAGCAATTATAAGAAAGAAGCCAGGCGGTGAGCCTGGCTTCTTTTTCGTTAGATCGATGTTGAAGTAATCGTCGTCTCGTCACCAAACGTGCGATACGCACCGTGACGCACAGCACCGACGTATTCGTTCAAGCGAATGCCGTGGCGAATCGCTGCTGAAACAAATGCTTTTGCTGTTTTAATCGCTTCATTGACTTCAGTGCCTTTCGCAAGTTCTGCGGTAATCGCTGCAGCAAATGTACAGCCCGCACCGTGGTTGTATGAAGTATCAATTTTCTCGGTTTCAAGCAATGTGAATGTCTTTCCGTCATAGACGAGGTCAACGGCAAGGTGATAATCTAACTGCTTTCCACCTTTAACGACGACGAATTGTGTACCTTTGTCGTGGATAATGCTTGCTGCTTCTTTCATTTGTTCAATCGTTGTGATCTTGTCAACTTGAGCCAGTTGTGAAGCTTCAAAAAGGTTCGGGGTTGCAACGTAAGCCTTCGGCACCAACACTTCACGTAATGCGTCGGCTGTTTCTGGGTGAAGTACCTCGTCTTCGCCTTTACATACGAGAACGGGATCAACGACGGACTTTTGAACGTTGTGTTCTTCAATCTTTTTCGCTGCCAACTCAATTACGTCAACGGACCCGAGCATTCCTGTCTTCATCGCGTCGACGCCGATTGAAAAGATCGTGTCTAGTTGTGCTTCTACCGTAGACGCCTGTTGTGGAAACACGTTGTGACTCCAGCCATTAGGATTCATTGCGACAATCGTCGTCAATGCATTCATTCCGTATACGCCTAGGTCTTGGAAAGTTTTCAAGTCTGCTTGTATACCTGCTCCGCCACTAGAATCCGATCCAGCGATGGTCAATGCTTTTGGTTGTGTCATAAAAATTGATTTCCTCCTTGATGAATAGACTAAAAGTATGTTCTTCTATTATAAAGTGATTTTGATCTGCTTGACAACAAATGAAGGTTGAACACGGATGAGCGCGGGTAAACATGAAGAAAGACGGGAGGATTTCCGATGAGTCAAATTTACGAGGTGTCCGTAGAGTCGTTTGTTGACGGGGAGCATAAACTAGAAAAATATCAAGGCTGTGTGTTGTTGATCGTAAATACGGCAAGTCGCTGCGGGTTTGCTCATCAATTAACGGGTTTACAAGAGTTGTATGAACGCTACAAAGACGACCAATTTCAAATTTTAGCCTTTCCGAGCAATCAATTTATGAATCAAGAGCCGCTCAATGATGAAGAGATTCCGAAAGTCTTTCAAGCAAAACACGGTGTAACTTTTCCGATTTTTAAGAAAATAGACGTTCGAGGCGCAAACATTCACCCGCTTTATGACAGGCTCACATCCGCAACGAAAGGAGTGGGCTCAAGTAAAATAAAGTGGAACTTTACGAAGTTTCTCATTGATCGACACGGCAATGTCGTTGAACGGTACGGTCCTGGAGTATCAATTGAACGAATCGAAGACGAGGTTGTAAACCTTCTAGGTTAGCGATTCCGATCGTTTCAAGAAAGATTGTAAAATATTCTTGTCCTGAATTAGACATAGTTGCCAAGCTTGTGCATATTCCTCAAAGTAGAGAAACGTCTTAAACAAGCATGAACCACAGACGAAATCTAAAGGAGGAAGGAATTTGCACAGAAAACATTGGATGTTCATTAGTGCACTCGCGCTTACGCTCGTACTCTCAGCATGTGGTTCGTCTGAACCGGAAGCGGGCGATGCTGAAGAACCAACAACAGCGACAGACGGGGGACATTTAGAACTGCATGACTTCTCGTATACGAATCAGGATAACGAGACTGTATCAAACGAAGACTTGAAAGGAAAGTACTCTCTCGTCAATATGGTCTTTACGCGTTGCCCGACCGTTTGTAATTTAATGACCCCTAACATGACCGAACTTCAAGATGAATTAAATGAGCGGGAGCTAGATGTGAATTTGATTTCATTTACGGTGGACCCAGATCACGATACGCCAGAGCAGTTAAAAGCATACGGAGAGCAGTATGATGCAGATTTCTCTAATTGGGACTTTCTCACAGGCTATGACAGAATGGAAGTAGAGAATTTTGCTGCAGCATCTTTTAATAGTGTTGTTCAAGCGCACCCTGAAAACGATGATATCATTCACTCGACGCAAACATTCCTTGTCGATATGGATGGTCGTGTAATTGAAACGTATGATGGACTTGATGTCGATCATTCTCCAATTGTAAATGACCTTGAAGTATTGGTAGAACAAGAGAAATAATTACATGTTGAAGATTTGATGATATATTTTGATAAGGAATTGACCGTACTGCCTGCATCATAAGAGTGATGTGGGCAGTTCGTCTTTACGCTACATAGAAACAGCTTTTCTGTTCATCTTCTGTTCATATTTCGTTAGTAAACTAGTGATTAGAAAGGATATAAAGTGATGGATTCGGGTAATCCTGTTAGAATGAAAGAGAGTAGGATTACAGGAAGGGTGTAAAAAATGTTTGATATGTTCTTTGCTTCACATCAAGGCTCTTGGGCCTTTGTTGCGGCGCTATTTATCGTTGCGTACTTTTTGTTTACGAGTCACAAGAACAAACCTGGTAAAATTCTTCATATGATTCTTCGTCTGTTCTTTATCATCATGCTCGTTTCAGGTGTGGGTATGCTCGTTCAGATGGGCTGGCCGCTCGTTTACATTGTTAAAGGCATCTTAGCTGTCGTTATGATCGGCCTAATGGAAATGGCTCTTGGCAAAGCGAAGCGGGGAGAGAATGGTATCGGCGCCTTTATTGGTGTGATCGTACTTCTCGTTATCGTTGCGCTCATGGGCTTTAATGTCATTACGTTTTAATGAATTGTAGGACCACTGGCACGGCTAGTGGTTTTTCTAGTGGCACAAACGACTCAATTTTCTCATTTTTGTTTGAAACCTTCAACGTATAGGTATAGACACATATGACAGAAATGAGGAGCGGTTACTTATGATCCGAACAATTCTCATGCTTATTGGACTCATCGTCGTTGTGAGCATTATTATTAGTTTGATTTAATGAAAGAAAAGCAGTAAGGGGGTCGGCTCTCCCCTTACTGCTTTTTTCTTAACGCTTTACCATCCCGTGAGGATCAATGACGAATTTCTTGGCAGCACCTTCATCGAAATGAGCGTACCCTTTTGGCGCTTCGTCCAATGAGATGAGCTCTGCGTTTACTGCTTTGGCAATGTTCGCTTTTCCTGAAAGGATGGATTTCATTAAGCTCCGGTTGTATTGCATCGCAGGAGTCTGTCCGGTTGTAAAGGAATGAGCTTTTGCCCAACCGAGACCGAACCGAACTTTTAAAGAGCCGGTTTTCGCATCGTCGTCGACACCTCCAGGATCTTCAGTCACATATAACCCCGGAATACCAAGGCTACCCCCGGCTTGGGTAACGTCCATAATCGCATTCAGGACTGCGGCAGGTTGTTCACCCGACTCACCGTGCCCTGATGCTTCAAACCCGACCGCGTCAACTGCTGCATCCACCTCTGGTACTCCTAGAATCTGATCAATTTGTTCACCGAGACGATCATGTTCCTTTAGATTAACGGTTTCGCACCCGAAACTACGGGCTTGTTCAAGACGCCGCTCATTCAAGTCTCCGACGATAACCGCTGATGCTCCGAGAAGTTGAGCGGAGTGAGCAGCCGCTAAACCAACAGGGCCTGCCCCGGCGATGTAGACGGTGGATCCCGTTTTGACACCTGCCGTATACGCGCCGTGAAAACCGGTTGGGAAAATATCCGTTAGCATCGTTAAATCCAAGATTTTCTCCATTGCCAGATCTTTGTCTGGGAAGACGAGTAATTGGAAATCAGCATAAGGTACCATCACGTACTCTGATTGTCCGCCAACCCATCCACCCATATCCACATAACCGTACGCAGCACCTGGGCGTTCTGGATTCACATTCGTACAAATGTGGGTTTTTTGCGTCTGACACATCACACACCGACCACATGCGATGTTAAATGGCACCGAAGCAATGTCTCCTTTCTTAACAAACTCCACGTCTCTACCGACTTCAATCACTTCTCCTGTAATTTCATGACCAAGAACTAAACCTTGCGGAGCGGTTGTCCGACCGCGAACCATATGTTGGTCACTGCCGC
This sequence comes from Geomicrobium sp. JSM 1781026, assembly GCF_041949955.1. NCBI lineage: Bacteria > Bacillati > Bacillota > Bacilli > Caryophanales > Geomicrobium > Geomicrobium sp. JSM 1781026. The sequence continues at coordinate 231,057 of NZ_JBHFQF010000001.1, forward strand.
AAATGTTCGTCGTAATGACTTTCAAGATTACCCCGTGCTCACATTTACGGTTTACATTTGCTTTGGGTACACCAGGGCCATCTCGTAACACGAGATCAGGGTAGGCAATGTCTTCAACAGTAACTTCACCAGGTCCTTGGTACACGACTGCGCGATTGCTTGACATTCGAATCCCTCCAGAAAAGAATTGCCGCATTCGGCTACTTGTCCAATTCCCGATCAACAGATTTTTTAATCTTAATTTTCAGATATAAATTATACAAACCGAATTGAACTAATACTCGTCCAATTCGGCTTGTACATCTTCCAAAGATTCATAAACCGTCACATTTTCATCTTCATCAAACAACACCCAGGCAGGTAACGTTTCAATCTCAAAGATCTCTTCGTAATTGTGGCCATAGTCATCGGCTGATTGAGGCAAGTAGTAAAGATCTAACACGTTTGGATGATCGAGTAAGTCATTGACGTCTTCTTCTGGCAAATCATCTAAGCTATCGGTTTCATCATAAACATAGCCGACGTTGACTCCAGGCTCTGATGGCGTATATTCCGCAATAATATCCTCTGCTGTCACAGGATCTACGACAACGTAGTCGAGCTCAATTGGCCCTTCAATATCATCGAATTCTGCCATGTCAAAATCAAACCGTAACCGTTCTCCTTCTTCAATATGAGCATCTTCAATAACTGATCCATTACGGTCAATCACATCGAGCTCATCAGTCCGAACGACATCCATTGAGCGAAGCATCATATCCGTAAATTCGTGACCTTCCTCAAGAGCATGAGCTTGATGCGCTGGTGACATGTTCAGTGTAATCGTTTCATCTGTTATCCCTAAAACATAACCTTCAGTAAGGTCATCAACATTGCCAATATGAATTTGATCTCCACTGTTTTGTGATGGATTCGTCCCGCAAGACGCAAGCATAAGGGTGGGTAAAATGAACAACCATGTTTTCTTCATCGTATTCTCCTCATTGGAAGTCCGTCTTTTTATTATAGTCGCGTTCGCAAGAAAATCGTTACAAACGCTTTCTTGCTCATGAACGTCATATCCATACATATACATAGGACAACCAGCGAAGTGTAAAAGGGGAGTGGGCTGTGAGTGAAGACGTATGGCTGGCGTTTCTACTAACGTTATTTGCGGGTCTTTCTACTGGCATTGGAAGCTTTATAGCATTCTTTACGTCGACCACAAATACGAAGTTTTTATCTTGGGCATTAGGATTTTCAGCAGGGGTAATGATTTATGTATCATTTATGGAGATTATACCAAAAGCTCATGAAGCGCTAACGGCGAGTACGACTGGTGAGACAGGCAGCTGGCTCACTGCCGGTGGTTTTTTTGCCGGCATACTCATGATTGCGATCATTGACCGGTGTGTGCCTGACGAGAAGAATCCTCATGAAGTTAAAAAGGTCGAGGAGATGAGGGCGCCGAGGGCACGTGTATTGCGGGATAATCCAGAACTTTTGAAAATGGGGACGTTAACCGCATTAGCGATCGCGATTCATAACTTCCCTGAAGGCATCGCTACGTTCGCCTCTGCTGTACATGATCCATCGCTCGGGGTTGCGATTGCAATTGCCGTCGCCATCCATAACATTCCAGAAGGAATTGCTGTAAGTGTACCGGTCTACTATGCAACTGGCAGTCGTTGGCAAGCGTTTAAGTTATCGTTCATGTCAGGGTTAGCAGAGCCTTTAGGGGCAGTCGTTGCCTTTTTGTTTCTCATGCCGTATTTGAATGAGATGTCATTTGGATTCGTATTTGCGTCAGTTGCTGGCATTATGGTTTTTATTTCCTTAGATGAGCTATTACCAGCTGCAAGAAAATACGATGACGGTCACATGACCATATACGGTGTCGTACTCGGTATGGCCGTCATGGCGACCAGTTTGATTTTGTTTCTATGAAAGTTTTTGAATTGTATAGTGTATTCAGGAATAGGGACTGAGTTTAAAGGGATGAAGTGACCTTTTGACAGTCTCTTTTTTAAGTAATGGATGTAAGTTGATCGTTAAGGTTCCCTCATTACTGCTGTCGGAGCTTGATGCCCTCGTTTTTACTGTCTGCGCGCGGATCGAATTTCTAAGGCTTTACAACGTGACCTCATGACATGCTTGTTGTCGATTCCAAGTGGTCAATAGGGAAATTAGGACCAACGGCTTGAAGGGATTTGAGGTTAATTTCACGCTTGGTTTGACGATAATCTACCCTTGGTACGGTTGCTGAAAATGACATTATTACCTCGTTCAAAATGATTAATAGTGACAGGTTTAAGTACTTCGTACTCCACTGAATAGCTGTCTCCAATCCAAGCTCTTTGGAAACAAAAACCTTTGTAGCTACCTCCGGTGTCGATGCAAAACTTGGACCTTGGAAAGCTGATGAGAACGAAGTAGCAACTGCGCAGGTTAGAAAAATGAAAAGTTCACACTATACAGCTCTAATGGTAATCTGTGGGTTTGTGGCTAATTTACAGGTTACTCAAGTGCTATTGGTCATTCTATTGAACTGCGAGTGTAATAAAAAGGGTTAGGATTATGTAGCGAACATAATCCTAACCTACTTTACTTTTAGCGGATGTTCTCGAGTCTTCTAAACCGACTCGTTAAGGACGAACAGACCGTGAATCACCCTTTACGAAAAGCTCTTCGTTCTGCGTACTCCAAACACTTTTCACAAACGGAGATCTTTTCATTTTCCAGTGTGTAGTACGGTTTCATGTGCCCTTGGCTACTCTTGCAAAAGAAGCAGCTCTTCTTTTTGAACCAACGTTTGAACATATTTGGTGCTCCTCATGCGTGTTGTGTCTTTGATCGGTTATGAGGACATCCCGACAACAGATTTAATCTCAAGGTATTCCTCGATGCCGTAGTCTCCCCATTCTCTACCTATACCCGACTGTTTGTAACCACCAAACGGCGCGGAGAAGTCGGCAGGAGGTGTGTTGATTGAGATTCTGCCTGCTCTGATGGAAGATGCAACATATTCCACCGTTTTTGGATCATCTCCAACAACATAACCTGCGAGACCATAAATGGTATCATTTGCAATTCGAATGGCGTCTTCGAGGTCATCATACGTAATAATCGACATGACCGGACCGAAGATTTCTTCTCTTGCAATAACCATGTCATTGTTGACGTTCGTAAACACGGTAGGTTTTACATAATACCCTTTTTCTAACCCTTCAGGTTTGCCTGTACCTCCAGCAAGTAACGTTGCGCCTTCTTCCTCGCCTTTCTTAATGTAATCTTGGACGCGGTCGTATTGCTTTTCGGCGACGAGAGGGCCATAAAATGTATTTTCATCCCGTGGGTCGCCTACAGGGAACTTCGGAAGCACCTCTTTAACCGCTTCGACAAACTCGTCGTGTTTTGCTTTGGATACGAGCGTTCGGGTTGCAGCTGTACACACTTGTCCGGAATTGGCCAAGACATTTGAAACAGCGATTTTGGCTGCTTTCTTCACATCATAATCATCCAGAACAATTAACGGCGATTTGCCACCGAGTTCAAGTGCCACACGTTTGACCGTTTTAGCAGCATTTTCACTAATCTTCTGTCCGACAGCACCAGAACCTGTAAAGGAAACAAAATCAATGTCTGGGTGAGAGCTGATGGCATCTCCGACGGTTTCGCCTGATCCATTTACGAGGTTGAACACTCCTTTAGGTACGCCGGCAGCTTCGAATACTTCAGCAAGAATGATCGCTGCATACGGTGTGAGCTCGGAAGGCTTTAACACAACTGGACTTCCAGCAGCGAATGCACTGGCAAGTTTCGTTGATGTTTGGTTTGTCGGGAAGTTCCAAGGGGTAATGAGGCCGCTCACACCAATCGATTCTTTCCGGATAAGCGTCGACCCACGGTTTTCGGTAAATTCGAATGTGTCTAGCTGCTTTGCTGCTTCCTTAAAATGAGAGAGTCCCATATTGTAATGGACTTTGTTGCTCATTTTTACAGGGGCCCCGAGCTCTTGTGTAATCATTTCAACAAAGTCATCTTTTCGTTTCTCATATTCTTCAGCAATTCGATGTAGCAGGTCAATGCGGTCGGATTTAGATGTTTGTGAAAAATGTGGAAAAGCAGCTCGTGCCGCTTTCACTGCGCGGTCAACGTCTTCTTTCGTGCCGTTACTAATGGTACCAATCACTTCTTCTGTAGCAGGATTAATCACTTCGATAGTATCTTTGCCCGAAGATTCTGTCCATTCTCCGTTAATGTAATGCAAAAGATCGGATCTCATGAATTATCGCTCCTTTTAGTAAGTGCATTTTGATTACGGCGAAACGTGTAATCTATACCCTTATCATACGGGATATAAACAAGTTTCAAAAGCAAGACTTTTGGGAATTGATTTCCATACGATTTGAAAGGTGTGTATACGATGAGTCATTTCATTGAAGTCGGTGAGAAAACAAACGTGTTTGTAGAAGATATTGGTAGAGGCAAGCCCGTCATCTTTTTGCACGGTTGGCCTGTGAACCATAAGATGTTTGAACATCAAATGTCTGTGTTGCCTGAGAAAGGGTTTCGCTTCATTGGTATCGACCTTAGAGGATACGGAAATTCAGATAAACCATTACACGGGTACGATTATGATACGATGGCAGACGACGTCCGAAAAGTCATTGATCAATTAAAACTTGAAGACGCTGTGCTTGCTGGCTTTTCAATGGGTGGAGCCATCGCCGTGCGCTACATGGCGCGTCATGAGGGAAAAGGGATTTCGAAGTTGGCCCTTCTTGGTGCCGCCGCCCCAGTGTTTACCGAAAGAGATGACTTTGCACATGGCATTCCTAAAGACAATGTGAATGGATTAATCGATGGAGCGTATGCGGACCGTGCGAACATGCTCGTTGATTTTGGGAGTCTATTCTTTGGAAAAGACCCGAGTGAAGCTTACAATCGCTGGTTTCATGGTCTCGCTATGGAAGCAGGACCACACGCAACAATTTTTTCCGCACGGACGCTAAGGGACGCAGACTTGCGTGATGATCTCTCATCCATACACGTACCTACAGCGATATTGCATGGGAGAAATGATGAGGTTTGCCCGTTCGAGCTCGCTGAAATTCTTGAGCGTGGAATTGAAAAAAGCACCTTGATTCCGTTTGAAGAAAGTGGACACAGTCTTTTCCATGATGAGTGGGAGAAATTCAACGAAGAGCTCGTTCGATTTATATCTGAATAATGAATATACTGACCTCCTTCTTTCTATTAAGAAGGAGGTCAGTAATTTACTTGGTCATATTATTATTTTGGAATAATAAATTACCGATTGACAAATGCATGGATACCGATCATGATTATGGTTATATGTTTGCTACATAAGTACAACTACAACAATTGTTAGAATACTTTTTCTAAATAATTTATAACCATCAATTGTTGGACAAGGGGATAGAAAAGGGGTAAGAAAATCGTATGTCTGAAGAAACTGTGGATCCAAACAAAAAGAGAAGGGGTTTGTTTCAGCGCTTTCTTGACGTCGTCGAAAAAGCGGGAAACCGATTGCCTCACCCTATTACGCTATTCGTCATTCTGGCGTTAATTGTAATGGTTGCTTCTGCAATCGCATCAAGTTTTAATCTATCTGTTGAAGATCCTGTTGAGCCAGGAGAAACAGTCGAAGTGTTTAACTTGTTATCTGGCGAAGGGATTGCGTATATCTTTTCCAGTATGGTAGACAATTTTATTATGTTTCCGGCATTGGGTGTTGTGCTAGCCACGATGATTGGTATTGGTGTGTGTGAGCGAAGCGGGTTAATTAGCGCGGGGTTGAAGGGATTTGTGCTTTCTATTCCTAACCGTTTAATTACCGCAGGTCTCGTGTTTGCGGCGATCATGTCAAGTGTCGCTTCAGACGCAGGGTATGTCGTTCTTCCTCCATTAGGAGCCGTCATTTATGCAGCACTCGGACGCCATCCGATTGCAGGTCTTGCCACAGCTTTTGCTGGGGTGTCTGGTGGTTTTAGTGCGAACCTTTTATTATCTGCAACCGATCCGATGCTTGGTGAGCTTACAATGGCAGCAGCAGCGACGATCGATCCTGCTTATGCTGAACAGATGAACATTGCGATGAACTGGTGGTTCATTATCGCGTCGACGTTCTTACTTACGATTGTCGGTACATGGGTATCTGAGAAAATTGTCGAGCCTCGCCTTGGAGAGTACAAAGGTGATTACAGAGGGGACTTAGAAAGACTCAAGCCGATTGAGAAGAAAGGTCTTGTTTATGCAGTTGTATCTGTGCTCATTTCTGCAGGTCTTATGAGTTTGCTCGTCGTTCCAGAATGGGGACCGATGCGCGGTGATGATCCAGAAATGCCGATTGTGAATTCACCGTTTATGGATTCACTCGTTGTCGTGATGTTGTTGCTATTCTTAATCCCAGGCCTTGTATACGGAATTATTACGAGAGAGATTCGTAACGATAAGGATGTTGCAAAGCAAATGTCGGATACGATGGCTTCCATGGGTGTATTCATTGTGCTCGCGTTTACAGCCGGTCAGTTTGTTGCATTCTTTAACGAATCGAACCTTGATTTAATTATGGGAATTTACGGCGGTGAACTCCTCACTTCCTTAAATATTGACGGATTACCTGTCATTATAGGGTTTATATTCATTACTGCGCTGTTAAACCTTTTTGTAGGTAGTGCTTCAGCGAAGTGGGCAATGATGGCGCCTGTGTTTGTTCCAATTATGATGCAAACCGGTTATTCGCCTGAACTTGCGCAAGCGGTTTATCGTGTATCAGATTCGGCAACAAATATCATTACACCACTCATGACTTACTTTGCGATGGTGATCGCTTTTGCACAGAAGTACGATAAGAAGATGGGAATCGGAACACTCATTTCCACGATGGTGCCATTTTCGATATTCTTCCTCCTCGCTTGGACGGTAATGATTATCGCATGGATTTTCCTAGGGGTTGAACTTGGACCGAACGCACCGATTTATTACGAACCGTAAAATAAAAGGTATGGAGCCATGTGCTTCATGCCTTTTTATTATATTTTCAGCTAGTCACCACGTGTTAAGGATGCGATAATTGGATGAAGATAGGAACGCACAATGTAGCGGTAGAGGTGAGGAACATGACAACCGTCATTTTGGCTGAAAAGCCAAGTCAAGCGCGAGACTACGCGTCTGCATTTTCAAAAACGACGAAAAAGAATGGCTATATTGAAGTGACTGATCCGAATTACTTTAGCGATCGTACTGTCATTACGTGGGGGTTTGGCCACTTGGTCAACTTGGCTGAGCCTCATCATTATAAAAAAGAATGGAAGAAATGGAAGTTGGACGAACTTCCGATTTTACCAGAGCAATTTCAGTTTTTTGTGCCTGCGGATAAAAAACAGCAATTTGATACAGTGAAGAAACTACTCGCTGAAGCAACAAAAGTGATCATTGCCACAGATGCCGACCGAGAAGGGGAGAACATTGCAAGAAGTATTATTGAAAAAGCCCGTGCCTCACACAAACCGATGCAACGGTTGTGGATCAATTCTTTAGAGAAACAAGAGGTGCAGCGTGGATTTACGCAGTTGCAGGAAGGGGACAAATATTTGTCTTTGTACGAAGAAGCAAAAGCACGTCAATTTGGTGATTGGCTTGTTGGAATGAATGCTTCTAGAGCCTACAGCCTTCTGCTACAAGAACGTGGGCTATCACAAGCGTTTAGTGTCGGCCGTGTGCAAACACCTACGCTTTGCCTAATTCATCGTCGGGAAGAAGAAATCCGACACTTCAAGCCCGAGCCCTATGTGGAAGTCTACGCCCGAATTCATACTAACGAGGGCTCATTTGAAGCGAAACACCCGAATCGTTACGGCTCGATGCCTGAAGTAAAGAAAGTATTTTATGAAGCAGGCATTCGGGAGGAGGAAGAGGGAACGATTGCTGAAGTGAATCGTGTCGAGAAGAGGGTGAAATCTCCGCGATTGCATAGCTTAAGCACACTTCAAACGAAAGCGAACAAAAGATGGAAAATGAGCCCTTCTCAAGTGCTTCGTACGGTCCAGTCTTTATATGAAAAGAAGTTAGTCACATATCCAAGAACGGATTCCAACTACATTACCCAACATGAATTCAAGTATTTAAACACAAACTTAACTAAATATAAACAATTGCTTTCTGTTCCGGAGTCTACCTCTTCGCTTATTCAACCTGGAAAGCCGGATCGTCGATACGTAAACGACCAAGCGGTGAAAGAACACTATGCAATTATTCCGACGAAGCGGGTGCCTACACGCCGCCGTATTGATCAATTGCCAGCACTTGAAAAGAAGATTTATGACGAAATCTTAACGAACACATTGGCGATGTTTATGCCAGCTCATCAGTTTGAAGAAACCCATGTAAAAGTTGACATTAAGGGGCTAGAGTTCAAAGCGAAAGGCGTCGTTGAACGAGTGAGAGGTTGGAAAGCGTTGCTCTTTGAAAAGGGAGAAGAAAAAGAGCGTCTTCCGAATGTTCAAGAAGGTGAAGTCGTTCATGCAAACCTACGCGTACACGAAGATGAGACGAAGCCACCAAAACCTTATACGAATGGACAGCTCATTAACCTTATGAAAACGGCAGGACAGTCTGTTGAAGATGAGGAACTCAAAGAGGTGTTAAAGAAGACAGCCGGTATCGGCACAGAAGCGACAAGAAGCAGCATTATCGAAACACTCATCCGAGAGAATTACATTGAAGTCACGAAAAATATCGTACGTGTGACCCCGAAAGGCCGTATTCTTTGTGAAGCTGTCGATGGAACGCTGTTATCTAAAGCAGATATGACGGCTGAGTGGGAACAGTTTTTGCAAAGAATTGGACAAGGGGAGAAATCAAAAGATCAATTTTTAACGAATATCGAGCAATTCATTCATCATCTTTTACAAACATCCAAGCAACAAGTCGGCCAGTTACAGCTAGATCGTTCTGTAACGGATCGTGTGAAACCCCCATCAATTGCAAATTGCCCTGCATGTGGGGGAGCCATGATTAAAAAAGGTAGAGTATACGGCTGCGACAAATATAAAGAAGGGTGCAAACAAGTGATTCCAATTCGAATCGCAGGAAAGACACTCACAGAAAATCAAATTCGAATGTTATGTACGAAAAGAGAAACGAGGAAAATTAAAGGGTTCGTAAGCAAAAACAAGAAAAAGTTTTCAGCTGTGCTTACTCTAGATGAGAACGGGAAGATTGCATTCCAATTTAATTGACACGAGCAGGTGTCGTTGATATTATAGATTCATATTATCTATGTTAAGGGAGCCGAAAGATGAAACTGTCCAAGGCGACGAATTATGCATTGCATACGATGCTCCATTTAGCTGTTGGGGATGATTCGGGTCATACGAGTGTGGCTAAGCTTGCAGGCCATCAAAACGTCTCAACCACGTATCTTTCCAAGATTTTAACAAAACTTGTGAAAGCGAGAATGATTGTTTCTGTTCCTGGTGCAAATGGGGGATACAAATTAAAAGCAGGCTGGGAGAAGATTTCCATATTAGAAATGATTCGTGCGGTAGAGGGGCTGCCTGCCATCTTTGATTATTGTGAGACACATAATCCAAACTGTGTTATTCAACGGTCCATTGAAGCTGCAGAGGAGAAATTCTTTGCACAACTAGATGAAACAAGGCTGGAAGATTTGGTTTCCCAAGTCCGATAAATGCCACTTTCAAGTGGCATTTATAACGGTTTAATTGTAGATATTAAAGATCTTTAATATATTCTTTGGAGGGTGTTAAAAATATGAAATTTGTGGATGTCATTATTATCGGTGGGGGTGCGTCAGGTTCAGCAGCTGCTTTGACCCTCGGTCGTTCTCGTCAACACGTGTTATTATTTGATAACGATACGAACCGGAATCGTGTGACGAGAGAGTCACACAACTTTATTACGAGAGATGGCATGTCCCCGGTCGCATTTCGAGAGCAAGCGCAGCTTGATGCCCTTGCATATCCGACGGTGAAGAAGATTTCTGCAACTGTAGCAAGCGCCACAAAAATAAGAGACAGATTTGAAGTCTCAACTGAAGAAGGAGAGGTTTTCGTCGCGAAACGAATTCTCATTGCGACCGGGGTACAAGAAGTGTTTTCTCACGAGCAAATTCGCACATATTATGGGACGTCCATTTTTGGCTGCCCTTTTTGTGATGGCTATGAATTACGTGACCAACCACTTGCTGTGTTCGCAGATGATGAAGCAGCCATCCTCCACTTGACGAAATTGTTGTCAAATTGGTCCGCTGATTTGGTCGTGTTTACAAACGGTAAAGCTGTTGACAAAGAAGCTGTCAAACCGCTAACGGAGCAAGGAATGACCATTCAAACAAACCCGATTAGCCAACTTCACGGAGAGGACGGGAAATTATCATCCGTTGAATTACAGAATGGAGAGAAGATTGTCCGACGAGGCGGATTCGTCGTTCCCGAATACGTGCGTGCAAACCCTTTTGCTGAACAACTCCATTTAGAAAGAAATGAACGAGATGAAATCATTACTGATGGGTTTGGGAGAACGAACGTACTTGGCGTTCATATTGCTGGTGAGACTGAGAAAAAAGCATCCTCCTCGCTTCTTATGGCTAGCACTACCGGCAATATGGCCGCGTCAATGATGGTCATGGATATTGCCAATGAGCGGTTTAGCTAAGCAAATCGCTCACCGGTTGAACATTCAATCATGGTGGTTTCCAGTTCTTCTATATCTAGGGGTCTCTCTCGTAACAGCCATTTTGACAAACCTTTCAATTTGTTTGTTGAAGTTAAGGTCAAGCGCATCATCAAGACATCGTCGGTAATTCTGTTATGCATTTAAAATGATCGTAACATGGGTAAGAGTAGGGAACCCATTTTCAGTGAAATTTGCATGGATTATATAATCGTTGTGGAGTTTTTGGTGATGACAAACAAAATCCCACTCCACTCCACTTCGATTTTTTTGTGAGATTCATTTCGATATTTACGTTTTGAAATTTCTATTTGTCACTAATGCTTGAATATGCTGATTCATCCATGCGTTATACGCCATCAAAAAAAGAATTCATATATGTTGTTCAGATGTTTATGTGTTGTTCTTCCACATACTATTCACCGACTCTGTATGTTTATCTTACCGCATAATGGTAAAAGAAGAATACAGACGGATTTTTTTCATAGTTATTAAGTTAATCCGTAAACTGAAGCGAATTCTTTTAGGAGAGGTTGTTGATTAGATGAAGGTACTTCTCATTGGTGCAAGTGGAACGATCGGGAAGGAGATTTATGGATGTCTTAAGGATCATCATGAAGTCATTCGAGCAGGGAGGAACGGTTCAGATATCCAAGTCGATATTACGGACGAAGCGAGTATCCAACAGATGTATAAGCAAACCGGTATCGTTGATGCAGTTATTAATGCTTCTGGGCGAGCCGGTTTTTCACCGATTACCGAGTTAACACCTGAAAAGAACGAAGTCGGTCTCAATAGTAAGCTGAAAGGGCAGATTAACCTGGTGCTTTTAGGTATTCCTTATGTGGCAGATGGAGGAAGCTTCACACTCACAACCGGAGTCATGATGGATGATCCCATACCACAAGGGACTTCAGCTGCGATGGCAAATGGAGCGGTACGATCGTTTGTGAAAGCATCGGCAATTGAGATGCCGCGTAGCATCAGGATTAATGCTGTAAGTCCAACAGTGCTAGAAGAATCATTTGAAAAACTTGGCAGTTATTTCCGAGGTTTTCAGCCCGTTCCCGGTAAAAAGGTCGCACAAGCGTACGTGAAGTCTTTGGAAGGGAAACAAACAGGGGAGCATTACGAAGTGTATGAATGATCACTTTGAACAGACATGATCGGTTTGTTTAGTGGTCACCGTAGAGAAAAAGGGCAGTCATTCTCTCTGCCCTTTTTATGTGATCATTCACCCGTCAAACGCTCCATCTAATACGATTTGTGACAGTTGGTGAAGTTCATGTGACAATATATATTTGTTGAACTTAATATGCGGGAGTGATGGTAGGGGGGAACCCCCGACATCCAAGCATACGCTTGCAGTAGAAAGCAACAACAAACTGCGCAATTAGGAGAATGTTTAGTTCATCCTATATAGATGAGTTGCACTAAATAATTTCTTCAAGAGCCAATGGTAAGCTTGGTATAGTGGAAACTGTGCTCGAATTGGGGAAAATCGCAGGAAAAGCGCTCTATTCTTATAAACTAGGGAACAGATCATAAGTTCATGTGTACATCCCCGCCCCAAGTACCCGCAACCTGTCGGCGCGAACCGCGCCGAACCAAGTTCGGTTTCGTTTCGGCCCCGGCGGGGCCGACGTGTCGTTGGCACTTCAGCCTGGAATCTGCGCGCAAGTTGAAACAAACTGCGATCAAGTTTGGCGAAATCTACCCTAAAATCAGTGAAAAGCTCAAACTTGCGCGCAGATGGAGAAAACTAGAGCGCAGAACGATCGTTCGTCTTGCCCGCATATGCCGCCATCCCTTGCGGCAACGGGTTCAGAGAACGATCCTTTTGGGCATTGAATTTGCGCTCCAGTTGGAACAAACCGCGCGCATGTTTAGCGGAATGAGCGCGAAAGTCGTTAAACTAGGCAAACGAGCGCGCAAAATGGCACCCAGCACCGAGCTACCCCTCCAACCGAACAGCGTAAATGAGGTAATGCTTATGTTCGTTCTATGCCGATCGTTTTTCACGATCTTCAGCTCCGGCTTTGGCGACGGCCACTCGTTTTTGGGAACCTCTAGGAGAGAGGTGATCTAGATCACTTCAGAACACCTCAGCTAACCTCATACTGAGCGCTCTATGCCGAACTTCAGCCTTGCTTATTTATCTTAACCTCAAAGAGCGAGCTACTGTCGGCACCTCTGGTGGCGAAGATAAACCGTAACACTGCTATGTGATGCTTCGCCGTTTTGAACGTAACTGATCGTTAGTACGTAGGCAGAAGACGTAGAGCGAAGAGTTTAGGTTGCGCACAAACACCCCCATACGTGGTCTGAAGCCACGTATGGGGGTGTTTGGAATTTGAATGGTTATGCGTGCTAATTCCGCCATATTCAGCTTTGGCAACGATCGTTCCCTTAGGTTCGGTTTATTCTTCTTCTGTTGTTACGGTTACTGGCGACCATTCACCAATCACCGTTTGACCATGAACGGATACACTACCATCTGGACCGAGGTCTTGTTCAGTCATGATGCCAAGGGCAACGGTGAATTGATTGAATTTAATCGGTACGTTGCTCTCTCGACGTACTTCGTGGCCGTTTACAAAGAAAATAACTTCATTGTTTGCCCGGTCATACGTGATCTTATATCGATTAAAGTCGTTCGAGATGAAATGGTCATCGGATTCTTTGAACATACAGAAATACTTCGTTTCATCGGTATCAGGCACATCGACACCAGGGAACGGAAGCACGCCGTATACGGAGGCGTATTGTTTGTCGTTCGTGAAGAAGTCCAGTGCAGCTCCAGTTGAGAAATCAAGGAGGTTAAGTGATACATATCCATCATACAAGTCGTCTGGATTTGTGTCTTTCGTGCGAGCGCGAATTTGAAGCTCAAAGCTAACTTTTGTGTTTTCAGGGACGGTGACAGGTTCTTTTGAGTAGTACATATGCTTGGCATTATCAAGAATTTGGACGTGGTCGTGCGAGCGACTAAGTGGGGCGCGTACATATAGAAAGCCATTTCTGGAAATGACAACGGCTTCCGGTTCACGGTATTCCCAGAAGCTTCCGTCAGGAAGTGGGAAGCCTCCAATTCTCCAAGTGTCGTTTTCTGAAATGATATTATGAAAATCTCCGAGTATGCGCGTGTTTGTCAATTTTTTTCACACCTTTGTTTTTTATAATAGTCCGCTAATGACGAGGCAAATCGTGATGATCAAGCCTGAGCGTACAGACGCTTTTAACGATGCACCCATCAGTTTCACATACGACTCGTTGGCATTCGTCTCGTTAAACGATGGATACACTTTGAATAACGGTATTGCAGGGAGGATGGCGAGCACTGTGTACCACGGAAACACACCGACAACTATGCCGACAATAATTGAGAAAAATCCTAGAGAAGCGAGTACTTTAGAAAAGCGGAGCGCTCCTTTTTCGCCAAGAACAACGACGAGTGTTACTTTTCCAGATGCTTTATCGGCTTGCCAATGTAAGAAATGATGATTAAATAAAATTAGAGTGGTTAAGATTCCAATTGGCACACTCATCATGAAGGCTTGTACGTCCAATTGCTCGGTAAGGACGTAATACGTACCGACGACGGGCAACACTCCGAAAGCGAGGAAAATGGCTACTTCACTATATCCTTTCCCCCGATAGCCAAATTTAAGTGGAGGAGCAACGTAGAAATAAGCAATAGCGCCGCCAGCAGCTGCAAATAATAAAACCGTCCAACCGACAAACGCACTGATCACGACGCCGCATAGGAGGGCAATAACAAAGAATAGCCACGTGACGAAGGAAAATGTTCGTTCGGGAACAGCCCCACTCGGTAATACTCGAGAATTGGTAGAAATGGCAGCAGCCGTTTCTTCAGCAGCGATATCTACACCATTTCGATAGTCCCATAGATCATTAATCATGTTGCTAAACAGGTGAGCGCTAAGCGCACCAATAAGTGTGAGTAAAAATAGTCCGAGATGAAAAGTTTCATAAACAGCAAACGCTCCAGCTGCACCGATGAGCACTGGAAGCACCATCACAGGTAGCACTTGGGAGCGGGCAGTTTTCATCCAGAATTTCACGGATGTGTGCATCGTTTTCCTCCTTGAGAATCTCTCTCATTAAAAATATACATGGAAACTACGAATTTCACAATCAATGACCGTTAGTAGATTAAGGAAGATGAACGTTGGCTTTAGCGGGAGGGGACGGCTAAAGCCATAAAAACGCTCAATTATATAGAGGGGACACCATCAGCTTCTTCGAGATTTTTACCCATAATGACATAGGGTTCAAGTAAGGAGGAGGGGTAAAACGTTTCAGATATTGTTTGCCATCCGAGTTGCTCATAAAGCGCTCTCGCTTTTTTGTTTGCTTCCTGCGTCGTTAATATCGCGGTATCGTGGCGAACCACGGTCGTGATATGTTCTAAAAGATAACGGGCAACTCCTTTGCGCCTTGCAGAAGGGTGAACGACGAGTTCGGAGAGTTCAAAGCAAGAGGATAGCCATTGTTCATAAACGGGACTTGGCAAGTTGGACTTCAACCGTTCGTGATAATATTGTCCAGGTTTAGACGTGTAGCCATAAACAAAACCGTAAAGCTCGTCTTTTGGGCCAATGACCTGAAGCCCTAAAAATCCTTCATATTCATAGTGTAGTTTCATTCTCTCTTGGATCGTACTAGATTCACTACTATTCCAAACATCATCATATAGTTGACTCATGGAGTGGAGCTCTTCTTCTTGCACTACGGTTCGAACATGGAATCGCGCAGACATCGTACACCTCACGATATGCGTCATTTTCATTCAGTGCCATTATACAATATGTACCTACGCCTTAAATTAACAATTCTATTAAGTGTACAGGTTTTATGTAACAAAAATGTGTAAAACATCCGCATAATCATTGACGATTTTGGGTGATTCGGTAAAATAATATGTAGGTTAGCACTCAAATGAGTGGAGTGCTAAACGATCGTTAAGGAGGAAACAGACATGACTAAAATTCCATTCCAAGCCGAATCAAAACGCTTATTAGAACTAATGATTAACTCCATTTACACACACAAAGAGATTTTTCTTCGTGAGCTCATCTCTAATGCAAGTGATGCAACAGATAAGATGTACTACCGAGCGCTTACCGATGACTCCATTACGTTTAATCGTGAAGATTACTACATTCAAGTGGAGACAGACAAAGAAAGTCGCACACTAACACTGACGGATTCAGGAATTGGCATGACACATGATGAGTTAGAAAATAACCTAGGCACAATTGCCAAAAGTGGTTCTTTAGCATTTAAGAAAGAACAAGAAATTAAAGATGGCCATGACATTATTGGTCAATTTGGTGTTGGTTTTTACGCTGCATTTATGGTCGCCGAAGAGGTGCAAGTGATCAGTCGTTCCGTAGATGAACAAAAGGCGTATTTATGGACGTCCAACGGTACGGATGGTTTTACGATCGAAGAAACATCGAAAGACGAGATTGGTACAAAAATCATTCTCACACTGAAAGAAGACACAGAAGAAGAAACGTATGAGGATTATTTAGATGAACATCGCTTACAGTCGATCATTAAGAAGTATTCGGATTTTATCGGCTATCCGATTAAAATGAACGTTACAGTGAGTCAGCCTAAATCGGATGACAGTGATGAAATGGAGGAAGTGGAAGAACTACAAACGATCAATAGCATGGTTCCGATTTGGAGAAAGAACAAAGCGGAGCTTAAAGAAGAGGATTATACACAGTTTTACAAAGACAAACGCTACGGCTTTGATACGCCATTAGACCATGTCCACATTAGTGTCGACGGGGCGGTTCGCTACAATGCAATTCTCTATATTCCTGAGTCTGCACCATTTGATTATTACTCAAAGGAATTTGAGAAAGGGTTGGAGCTTTACGCCAACGGAGTGCTCATTATGGAGAAATGCAGCGACCTTTTGCCTGATTACTTTAGCTTTGTCAAAGGGATGGTTGACTCTGAAGATTTGTCACTCAACATCTCGAGAGAGATGTTGCAACACGATCGACAATTAAAGTTAATTGCCAAAAACATTAAATCGAAGATTAAATCGCAACTGAAAACGATGCAAAAAAACGACCGAAACAAATACTTGAAGTTTTACGAAGCATTTGGTCGTCAGCTTAAGTTCGGCGTGTATAGCGACTTTGGCATGAACAAAGATGACCTACAAGATCTGTTAATGTTCTATTCGTCTAAAGAGAAGAAGCTCGTCACACTTGCGGAGTATGTAGAGCGTATGGCTGACGATCAATCTCATATCTACTATGCTACCGGTGAATCTGTCACGCGAATAGATAAGCTTCCACAAACGGAGATGGTCGCGGAGCAAGGATATGAAATTCTCTACTTGACCGAAGATATTGATGAATTTGCCTTAAAGATGATTGCGAGTTACAACGAAAAAGAATTCCAATCGGTTTCAAGTGCAGACCTTAACTTGTCAGAGAATGACAAAGAGAGTACAGCAACAGAAGAAGACCAAGCGATTTTTGCGAAAATGAAAGGATTTCTAGAAGGGAAAGTGACAGACGTTCGTGAATCGAAACGGCTAAAAACACATCCGGTCTTTCTGGCGGCTGATGGTGAGATTACGATAGAGATGGAGAAAGTCTTACAGTCCATGCCGGATAATCAAGATGTTAAGGCAGATAAAGTATTAGAAGTGAATGCCAAGCATGATGTATTTCAATCGCTAAAACAAGCGGATGACGAAACGTTGGAGCTCTATACAAAGCTGTTATACAATCAAGCCTTGCTGATCGAGGGGCTTCCACTTGAAGACCCTGTCGCATTTACACAAGATGTATGTAAAGTCATGGCTAACTAAAACGCCGAGGAAGTGAGGAGAGATCTTCACTTCCTTCATTTTATTACGAGGTGAATCGTTTTGAATATGGTGCTACTTGTCACAATGCATGACCCAAAAGGTGCGCTGCTTACGAAAATGCAGGAGCACGGTGAACAATTAGATGCGTACTTTACAGAAAAAATCGCCACGTGTAGTGACGAGACGCCGAATGTTTTACAGAAGGAGCTGCAACGCTTAGGATTTTTGGTGAAAGTCATTCCTGCAAAAGGGGCGGCTTTTGCTAGACATTCACTTCTCCACTTAGCAGATGAGCACGCGCAATCAGATCATTTTCATTATTGCGACACCGATCGGTTATTAACCTGGTTGGAGACGGCAAAAGAGCAGTTGGCCGCTGTGCACAAGACGATTCAGGAGAACGATTATACGGTAATTGGTAGAAGCGAACAGGCATTTCGCAGTCATCCAGAGTCTTGGCAACAAACCGAGAGTATTGTAAATCGGTTATTTTCGAAAGAAATGGGAGAAAAGTATTGGGATGTGACCGCTGGTTCTTGTGGGATGAATATAGCGAGTTTACGAACACTCATGCATGAGAACGTGTTCTCAATGAATGACGCCGCCTGGCCACTGCAAGTAAAGAAACGGAGTGGAGTGGTCGGTTACGTGGAATCTGACGGATTGGCGTATACACAACTTAATCGAGGAAGCGAGGATGAGGATGGGCTTCTCGCCTGGCGTGATCGGTTACGGCTTGCACTTGGGATTACCGATTCAATCCAAGATGTGCAGGTGGCAGAAAGCCATCCTGGTTCATCCTCACATTTTCGTCCTTAAAAACTGTTAAAAAGCGTTTTTTTAGGCGATCGCGGGCGGAGGGGTCGTACCAATCTCGGACGTGTTTTTCATCGTATAAGGACCGGATGTTAAGGCGTGAGGTTCGTTTTCCTCCACTTCCATCGCCTAAAAAGAAGTCATCAATACAAACACGCTCCACATAATCTGCCAAAAGTTTAGGGAAGTGGGAGGTGCTAGGCAATAGTGGGGCAACGGCTGCTTGAGTAGGAATACCTGCTGTTGCGAGTTTTTCTAATGCCTTTAATCGGCCGCGAATCGCAGGCGCATTCGGGGTGAACTGTTTCCGTATTCGGTCGTCATCGGTTTCAACAGTCATGCTAACAAACACTTGGTCTTTAAGTTCTTTGAATAGATCAAGATCACGTTGCACGATTGGGCTTCTCGTCTGTACGAACAGAAAAGCTGGACGGTTTTCGATGAGGGTAGTAAGGATCGATCGAGTGATTTCTGCTTTCATTTCGATGGGCTGGTAAGGGTCTGTACTGGAAGACATGAAGATGAAGACAGGTTCTTTTTTCTTTGCACGTACTAATTCTTTTTCGAGTAGTGCATTGGCATTTTGCTTCACATCGACATACTCTCCCCAGCTCTTTGTTCGAAAAAGGGCAATCGGCATTTGCCTCACGTAACAAAAACTGCACCCGTAAGCACAACCCGTATAAGGGTTTAGTGAATGTGTATAACCATTTAAAAACCCAGACGTTCGCGTGAGAATGGATTTTGATTGGACGTGTCGCACGTCTAGGTTCATGTAAACACCCCCTCTTCTAATTGAAGAAGTTGTTTTTTCATCGCTAAACCGCCACGAAAACCGGTTAATTTACCATTTTTACCGATCACACGATGGCAAGGAACGGCAATCATAACGGGATTTTTCGCAATGGCATTGCTCACAGCCCGAACGCTTGTTGGTCGGTGGAGTGCACGTGCCACGTCTGAGTAGCTCTTCGTTTGCCCATATGAAATCTGGCATAATTCATTCCATACTTGTTTTTGAAAAGGGGTTCCAACGAGATGAATCGAAATATCGATGGTGTTCGTTTTTTGAAGTAAATAGTGTTGCAAAGCATTCTCGTAGGGCTCTGTCGCGAGCGGGTCAGTCGTCAATACTGCGTCTGGTAAGTTCCGGTCCAGCCAAGCTTTTGTTGTTGAATAGGAGTCGGCAGGAGCTCCAACATAACAAAGCCCATATTCGCTAATTAATAAATCACAATGGCTGTTTTTTGAAACTGTGATGTTCGTGTAGTAAACATTCATCGTTTCCCCTCCTCGTTTCGAAATTGTTGTGGTGTACTGTGCATAACTTTTTCAAACGTTCGCTGAAATGATGAACGGTTCGTATACCCGACAGTGCGTGCAATTTCAGCAATTGATTTGTGCGTATGAACGAGTAGTTCTGCTGCTTTTTGTATACGCATGTATGTGAGTGTTTGTTTTGGCGTTTCCCCTGTTTGTGCTTTATAGATCTTTTGCAGGTGGGCAGAGTCTTTATGAAGTTTCATTGAAAGCCAACTCAAAGTGATTGGCTCGTCTAAATGATTTCTTAGCAAGGTAGTCATTGTTTGTGCAATCCGTGCGTTTGGCTCTAATCGTTCCTGTGGTTCGCAGCGTTTACACGGTCGATAACCGTGACGTTCTGCGTCTTCAGCACGTTGAAACACCTGTACGTGAGAACGATTCGGTTGGCGGGAGCGGCAAGACGGTTTGCAATAGATTTTCGTCGTTTGAACCGCATATACAAATACAGAATCAAAGGTCGAATCATTGTCAACAATGGCTTGCCAATCGTTATCGGTTGTTTGCACGTCATCACCTCACTGCTACTATACGAAAGAATGGTGTAAATAGAAAGTGTAGAAGAATGGAATCACAAGATTTGTGAATCCTCATCCAGTCTTCAAGTGAACTTCACACAAACTACAGATGGGGTCTGTAGTTTAGAATATGTAAACAGCAAGCTGCCCCCCAGCTGATGCTGAACGTAGCAGAAGAATCTGATGACAATCTATTCATATAAAGGAGGGACAATGAAGCATACCGGGGTGAACGGTTGATTAATTCATAAATTCCACATTGACGACAGATGTGCTGACAAAAATCTAATCAAGGAATTGCAGCCAAAATTAACCTAAAATCCATTAAGATCCCAGCGTAGGTGTTTCTACGTTGGGATCTTGCGCTTCTATAAGAAGATGGAAGTGTTACGTTGTCTTTGTTCGTAAAAATGCTCTAATAGGCAATTCTGTTAGAAAGTGTATCTTCAGGAATTCGTTGATGAAGTATCTTTTCTTTAAGAGAGGTGTCGGCATCGATTATAATGAGCGTATACTATGAAACTGTGGGGACCGTCTATGAACCGAATACTTGTTGCAGAAGATGATTTAGAGATCCAAGAAATTATAAAACAATTTCTTATCGCTGGTGGCTATGATGTGACGACTGCATCGGATGGATTAGAAGCGTATGAATGGATGAAAAATCATTCGTTTGATCTTTGTCTCATTGATGTGATGATGCCAAACATTGATGGGCTTCAACTTGTGAAAATGATTCGCCAACATTCGAGCGTCCCAATCATTATGCTGACGGCACTTGGTGAAGAAGAGGATCAAGTGCGTGGGTTTGAAACCGGCATTGATGACTATATGACGAAGCCGTTTTCTTTTCGAATTCTCACAGCGAGAGTCGAGGCGCTGTTACGAAGAGCCAATCAATCGGAACCAGACACTACGTTGCATTTTGGTAGTATCAAGCTCGATCCTGATCGATACCAAGTGTGGGTTGATGGTTGCGAGGTGACGCTGACAACGAGAGAGTTTGAGATCGTAAAGTTATTGCTCATGAATCAAGGCATTGTACTGACAAGAGAGAAAATTGTTGAGCAAGTGTGGGGTTATGACTATTTAGGAGAGACGAGAATGATTGATACACATATTAAAAACGTTAGAAAAAAGCTAGGCATTGATACGATTCAAACTGTGAAAGGCGTCGGTTATAAATTGGATGTTTAATCTCATTAAGCAACTGTCACCGAATCGAATTACGGGCAAACTGTTTCTAATTTCAACAGGTACATTACTTACACTTGCGTTTGTGTTTTATGTAGCCCTTTATTTATTTCTCCCGAGTTTTTATGAACAGTATAAGGTTGCACAAATTGACGAAGCGGTTGACGAATTAGTCGAGCAAGCAGAAGCAAGCCCGTTTCAATCGATTTATGAAGGGATGCAAGAGATTAGTTGGAATCAGAATGTGCATTTTCATCTGCTCGACGAAAACTATACACCGCTACTCTCCTTAAATGCTCGTTCCATTGAGATCGATGGGGGCTTAAACTATCGTGAACGCATTTTAGCCAACCCTGAGCAAATTGAAGGCTTTTCCGATGGGTATTCACGGACGATACCGATTTTAATCGAAGGGCAGCCGTTTTACTTGTACGTGAACGCTTCTTTGCAGCCGGTAAGTGAGGCGACTGAAGCACTGTTTCTCTTTTTGCCCTACATTATTGTGTTTGCGATTGTTTTATCTGTTGGGTTTGCCTATGTGTTCTCTAGACAGATCACAAAACCGCTTCTTCAGCTCAATCAATCCGCTCAATCGCTGGCACAGCTGAACTTCACCGAAAAAATTGACATGAAGCGGAGCGATGAGATCGGTGAATTATCTCAAAGTATTAATCATATGTCTGGGAACTTAGAACAATCGTTGGAACGGTTAAAGTCGGCAAATGAGCAGTTGCAGACTGATATTGAAAAAGAGCGGGCCATCGAAGAGAAGAGAAGAGAGTATTTTTCTGCAGTTTCCCATGAACTGAAATCACCGATTACAATTTTAAAAGGACAGCTTGAAGGCATGCTACACGAAATCGGTCCGTACAAAGACCGAGAAGTGTATTTGGCTAAGTCGATTCAGACGACCGAAGAGATGGAGAGTCTTTTGCAAAATATGATGAAGCTGTCGAAATTAGAAAGAAGCCTGACGAGTATCGAACGACAAGATATTCAACTCGCTTCCCTCATCAATCAGACGTTGGAGCGACTGGAGTACTTCCAATCAGAACGAGAGATTACGGTCGATTGTCAGCTAGAGGACGACGTGTGGGTTCAGTCAAACGAAGAACTCTTATCCAGGATTATGTATAACGTCATTCATAACGGCTTCATGTATTCTCCTCAAGGAGAGCAGATGGTCATTCGAGCTGAAAAGGTTCCTAACGCTTGGGACATTTCAATTGTGAATACAGGCGCAACCCTTTCAGATAAAGACTTAACGGCTGTTTTTGCCCCGTTTTACCGTGTAGAAAAGTCCCGAAACAAAAACAGTGGCGGTAGTGGCGTTGGCTTGTATCTCGTTCAACAAATGGCTGAAGCTTTGTCCTACCCGTACAAATTAGGAAATACTGATGCGGGAGTTCAGTTTACATTAACAGTGCCGGATGTGAAGAAAAGCTAAAGCGATGAGATTCGCAAAATACGAATCTCATCGCTTTCTTGTTCCCTCTTTATTCTTCAGCAAAAATCCGCTTTTGGTCCCACTTTCCGTAGCGGTAGTACAGATAGGCAAATAAACTACCGATGAGAAGGCTTATTCCCATCCCAATTCCGATGCCAATTTCCCCGAATAACGAGGAACAAAGCGCGGTAATGGGGTATCGTAATACCCAAAAGGAGATGATGTTCAATGCAAGAACTTGATACATAGCTCCCGACGCTCTTACGATCCCATTTAATACGAAGTTTATGCCAAGAAACGGATAGCACAAGGCAACGATTTGTAAGTAACGAGTCGCAAACAAAACCGCATCTGGATCTTGGATGAATAAACGCACGCCGTATTCCGCAAACAGCACAATAAACGTCGCAATGGCAAACATAATGACGAGATTATAAAGAACCGCATATTTGGCGAGCGTTCTTACGCGATCCCACTGTTCATCTCCAATGTTTTGACCTGCCATACTATTCACAGCCGTCCCAAGGGCCATGGCGGGAAGCATAATTAAGCTGTCTAAACGTTGAGCAGCGCTAAATCCGGCAACAACATCACTACCAAAGCTCGTCACCACGCTCATAATGGCGGCAACACCTGCCGCGATCACCGACATTTGCAACCCTGAAGGAATGCCGAGTTTTAAGATCAAACCAATTTCTTGTTTAGAGGGCAAGTGTGGCATAGTAAATGGTGCTAGCTTTTTTTTGATGATGTACATAACACCGAACAAAAAGGCAGTACCCTGAGAGGCAAGCGTCGCATAAGCAGCCCCTTCAATGCCCCAGCCAAATCCGCTGATGAACAACGGGTCTAAACCGATGTTTAAAACAACCGCGAGCAATACGATGCGAAGAGGCGTTTTGCTATCGCCGAGCGCACGTAAGATCGTACTAATAAAGGTATACCCAAAAAGAAAGAGAATGCCTAGAAAATTTATGCGCAAATAAGCGTCTGCTGATGCGAGCATAGCTTCAGGCGTGCCGATTAATAAGAGTAACTGCTCACTAAACCAATAGCCGGCAGCACCTACAGACAGGGCAATGAGGGTCATAGCGACAACAAATGCGTTTAAGTATCGTTTTAAGCCGGTTTGGTCATTTTTGCCTCGTTGTTGAGAAAGGATCGTTAACGATGCGTTGTTCAAACCAATGACGAATGAGAGAACGGTAAAGATGATCGTACTGGAAACGGCGACAGCACCGAGTGCATTAGCGCCAAGCAAGTTACCGACCCATAAGCTGTCAGTGATCTGGAATGAGGATTGAAGTAAGTTGGCGAGCATAATGGGCCCAGAAAACAGCAACAACGGCTTAAACAAGGGGCCTTGGGTGAAATCTTGTTGGTGTTGTTTCATACTCGAATTCCTTTCAAACGAAAGCGTTCCATCTAGTATAACCGCTCTCTATGCATTTGTCCTTGTTCATAATTCTACGATAATTGACAAAATCATACATCTAACTCTTCCACTCTTACGAAGGTGCTGATATAATAAATATGGTTTATGATTTCTAAAACTGGCAATTTTTACGTGCCGGTTTTTCTTTTGCCAATAGAGGAAAAAAGATCTAGGAAATCAGGCGCATTTCTAGTAACATTGTCGATAACGCTCAGGAGTAGAAACAGGGAGGAGAAACAAATGAAAAAGATGAACTTGGTGCTTGGTGCTGCTAGTACAGCACTTTTACTTGCTGCATGTAATGGCACGGACGAGCCGAGCAGCACAGAAGAGGCAGGCACGGCATTTGATAGCATAGAGTCGCAACACGAAACGATCATCAATGCAGCTCATAACATTTTGGAACAAGAAAGAGACTTGCAAATTCATTTTGAAGAAGACTTGGCAGATGACGCAAACGGTGCATTGACAGAAGGTTCAGGGCAAGTTGCTGAGAATGTAAGCACTCGTGAGCAGTACTTCAATGAAATTGAAACGGCATACGCTCAAATGGAATCTGACTTGTCCACCGTTGAACTCGTTTTAGAAAACGGGAATGCTGAAGAACTTCCGAGTGATCTTGAAGAAACGGCATCGAGTTTAGCAGATGCTAAAAGCGGTATTTCTTCATTTATCTCACAATATAGTGCCAATCTAGAGCGTCATCAACAATATTTTGATGGGCTAGGAAGCGAAGAAGCCGATTTTCAAATGTTGGCAGATGGCATTGAAACATTAAATGATTCTCATGTCGAAACACTTCCAGCTTGGGACGAGCTAGAAGAAGCGTTACTTACGATTGAAGAAATTCTCGCAGACTTTGAAATGGACGTTGAGGAAGAAGAGGGAGAGGAATAATTCATGAATAAACCTTTGAAACTATCAACTTTATTGTTTGCTGGCTGGTTTGCACTGAGCATTGGGGTGACTGACGTATCTGCAGAAGAAGAGGCTGAAGAAACGGATGCAGATGCTGAAGAAGAAACAGAAGACGATGCAGAAGAAGACAGTGATGAAGCTGAAGATGAAGCAGCAGAAGAAGAACGATTGTTTGATGTTATATCAGAAGAAGATCGACTCTTGTTTCTCCCACGCTTAATACCTGATCGATTTACATACGATAGTGGCATTGAGATTGAGTACCCTCAAGACGGTGTGAGAGGTGTGTATTCTACCGCATATTCAGCAGGCGGGGACCGGTTCGAAACGTTAGTTGATTTACTAGATCGCACCGAATTGAATTCAATGGTTATTGATATTAAAGACGACCACGGAAATATTACTATTGATACGGACTCCGAAGATGAGCGAATCCAAAACAACTCACAAGCCATTATTTCTGATGTTGATGGGATGATGGAAACGCTTGAAGATTCAGAGATCTACCCGATTGCACGGGTTGTTGTTTTTAAAGACCGTGTACTTGGTGAAAGTGAACCTCAACTTTCCTATACCGAGCCAGATGGCTCAATGTGGGAAAACTATGGCGATGTGTTTGTTAGTGCATTCTCTGAAGAAGTTTGGGAGTATAATGTTGAAGTAGCTAGAGAGGCTGCTAAGGCTGGATTTAAAGAGATTCAATTTGATTATATTCGTTTCCCAGAAAACCTCGCATCTAATGAAGATCGCTTGAATTTTGATTACGGTAAATACGGCGATATGGACGTTGAGAGTTCTGAGAAGCGGTTCCAAGCGGTTACAGATTTTGTTGAATACGCTCGTGAAGAACTAAGAGAATATGGTGTGAAAGTTTCTGTAGATATTTTCGGTGAACCCGTTCGTCTTCCTGACGGTGCACCAACAATTGGTCAAGATTATCAACGAATTGCAGAGCACGTTGACATTATCTCTGCCATGCCTTATCCAAGTCACTGGGGTGTTGGGCATATTGAAGGAATTCCAATTCCAGATCTGGAGCCATACAATGTTATGGATTGGTTTTCACAATTGGAAAACGATGTTTTAGGTGAATTGGATAACCCACCGGTTTCGAGACCGTGGCTTCAAGACTTTACAGCTTCCTATCTTGGATCTGGCAATTATATGAACTACGGGGTAGCTGAAGTTGAAGCGCAAATTCAAGCGCTGTATGACAACGATATTTACGAGTTCCTCCTTTGGAATGCGGGTAATTCGTATACTGAAGGCGTCGATTATACGCTCGGTCGCGACATTGAAATTGCGGGTGCTGATGAGAAGGCAGAGCGTGAAGATGAAGAAGTTGATGAAGAAGATAGTGATGAGGACTCTGACGACGAGGACGAAGATGAGGAATAAATGAATAAGCGACCCCAATCGGGGTCGCTTATTTTTTCGGATCTACACTAAATGTTAGGTTATTGTTCTATATATAAGTTGAACGAAAGAAGTTCTTCAAGAACCAATGGGTGGCTTCGTAAAGTGGAAACTGTGCTTGAGTTGCGGCTGAACGGTTCTCAAGTTAAGGGAAATCGTTGGAAAAGCGGTATAATATTGTAAACTCGGTGACAGATCACCGGGTCATGTGTACATCCCCGCCCCGAAGTCCCAACAAGCTGTCGGTACGAGCGGCGCCGAACCGGGTCCGAATTGGCTTCGGCCGTGCTGGGACCGACAGGGTGCTCCCTTATGGGCATTGAATCTCTTCTCCAGTTGGAACAAACTGCGCAGGAGTTTAGCGCAGTGAGCGCCAAAAGCGAAAAACTAGGCAAACTAGCACCGCGCTCCCCCTCCAATCCAACAGCGTGAATTAAAAAAATCTAAAGTTAACACGATATAGAACCGGAAGTGAAATGTTCATGTGAAGTTCCCTCGTCACTTGAAGAACGATCATACGTTCGCTATAATAAGTGTATATAAAAGTAGGGGGGAAGTAGCCGTGTCGTCAGGAATACAGTTTCCAGAACCTTATCGGGATATTTCACGGAAGATTATTCATATCGACATGGATGCGTTTTTCTCCTCTGTTGAAGAACGAGACGATCCACGGCTAAAAGGGAAACCCGTCATTATTGCGAAGCACCCTCACCAAACCGGGGGAAAGGGCATCGTATCAACGGCGAACTATGAAGCGCGTAAGTTCGGTGTACACTCGGCAATGAGTGCCTTTGAAGCATATGAAAGATGCCCACACGGTGTGTTTGTGTCTGGCAATTATGAAGCGTATCGCGAGGCATCAGCACAAATTCGAAACATTATGCTTCGGTATACAGACCTCGTAGAACCGATGTCCATTGATGAAGCGTATCTTGATGTGACGAACAATAAAAAGAACATTCCAAGTGCGACGGTCGTCGCACGGATGATTCAACGAGACATCTGGAAAGAGACAAAGCTGACGAGTTCAGCGGGTGTTTCCTATAATAAGTTCATTGCTAAAATTGCTTCTGATCAGCAAAAGCCAGCGGGATTAACGGTCATCATTCCTGATGAAGCCGAGGGGTTTCTTCGCCAATTACACGTGGAGGAGTTTCCGGGTGTCGGGCCGAAAACGGCGCAACGTATGCACGAACTTGGAATTTATACAGGAGATGACTTGTATCAGTTAGAGCAGATGGAATTGATCCGTCTTTTTGGTAAAGCGGGCATGTCTTACTATAAAAAGATTCGTGGCATCGATAATAAGCCGATTCGGATTGAACGTGAACGAAAGTCAGTGGGTAAAGAACATACGTATTTTAAAAACTTGTACTCAGAAACTGAAGTGCTAACTCAGCTTCAACGCTTAGCCGATGAGGTAATGAACGCATTAGTTAGGCATGGTAAGAAAGGAAAAACGGTTGTTCTTAAAGTTCGTTACCATTCTTTTGAAACGATTACTAGAAGAGTGAGTGGCAACCGTCACGTGCAAGCCTCTGACGATATATATGAATATGCTGAAGAATTATGGGCAGAGTTAGGGGATGCAGAAAAAGGGATCCGGCTACTCGGCATTACTGTCTCTAATCTTGAAGAAGCAGAGCATGTGCAGATTCCGCTTTTTTAAAGGGCGTTTGAAAAGGACGAGAAACAGGTATGAGACAGAAGTATAGACTAAAGGAGGTATGCGGAATTGATCTATGGATATGTAAATCCTTATAGTCGCGATGAAAAGGGCTTTATTCAGCGACAAATGCTTAAAAATTACGGTGTAGACTTTGTGTTTGAAGAACAAGAATTTGGAAAAGCGGATGAACCAGTTGAGCTCGAGAAGCTAATGGACACTGTAAAGCCGAAAGACACAATCGTTGTCATTAAGCTTTCCTGTTTTGCATCATCGAGTGAACAACTGATCGACAACTTATCAAAGCTACGCGAGCAAGGCGTTCGTTTTATTTCTTTATTTGATGGAATGGATACGAGAAAAAATGGCGAGTTGTACTTAAATATGATTAAACGTATGGATGAGTTTGGGTTTGACGTACGAAGTGAGCGAACGCGTTTAGGCATCCATAAAAATAAAAAGAAATCTTAAAACAGGCGAGTGGTTCTATTCGCCTGTTTTTTGCTCTGTCTTAATAAATTGTACATAAATTAGCATGAGGATCGCTATTAATCCAACGATCGTAACGAGAACGATGACGAAAGTGATAGGGAAGGTGTAGTAGAATCCAGCCAAAAGAATGGCGAAAGAAAACAATCCGATGCTTTGCCACTTGTTCCAATGCTTTGACAAGCTTGCGCCGATGAGCATGCCCCAAGTGAGGAATGTGCCGTACAACGAGAAAAGCGTCAAATTACTCCCAGCAAATGTTAGGAGCATCTGCCCTTCAATGATTGCATATGGCACGGCGATTAGCGCACCTATAAACAGGGCGTGGGGAAGGTCCTGATGCTTATACAATCGCATATAAAGCGCAACGCTTCCGATCAAGAAAACTAACAGTATAAATGAGATGCCGGTGATGGCAACGGTGGCGTAGCCGACCATGGCAACAACACCCGAAAGAATAACAATCACGGTATAGATTATTGGAAGCAATTGCACGTGTCGTTGAATCTCTAAAAGAAATACAATCCATAACAATCCAGGGAGAAGCAAACCTGCTATGGCAAATGGGATGGAAAGCGGGTTATTGGCTACGAAAAAAGACAATGTGAACGCGAGTAAATAGAAAAAAAGACTTAACAACATGACGCGCGTGTACACCCAAGGTTGTACAGGTTTTTGGACGGGGTGGTGAGCGAATAACACATCATTCGTTTCTTGCCAAGAATGGATCGTAAAGATCTTAGCAAAGAATTGCTTTCGCAGCACCCGTTTTTCAATAACTTCCTCCCATTTATGCATACGAGTTACGGGCTCTTGTAAGGTTGTCCTTTCATGACGCATGGAATAGGACTTCCATTGTTCATAAAGTTGTGTTCTTGAGAAGTAGCGCCACCCATCAATGATTCCATCCCATACGTACGTTTCTTTATGAATTTTCTCATCTTCATATAATTGCACCATCATTTTTGCAGAGAAAGGACCGATTTGATTGCCATCATCTACGAGGTAATACCATTCTTGTTTCATCGGTCACCTCTAGGCTTTAGCAAAAATATATCTCGATCATGCTCGCATACTTTATTGTGAACGTAACGGTGTAGCTGTTCGTATTCTTCCATCTGCTCATGAAGCTTTTTTTCATTCTCTTCCAATGTTTTGATCATCCGTTTGAGCTGCTTTAACTCTTCTTCTAATTGTACAATTTGTGTGCCCACTTCTTTTATGAGATGCACAACCTGTTCATCTTGATTCGACATATTTCTCTACCCCCATTTTTGCAAGACAATTGTGCACAAATGTTCTATGATAGAAATATATATGGAACAGGAGAGAAGATTATGAGCCAAAACGACGGTCTGTATGAATTTATGATGAGGAATAGCAGAACGGTTACTGAGCGTTGGTACGAAAAGCTAGACAAAAATGAAGGCGTGTACGCTTCGAGGAATCAAGAAGTAATTGATCAATTAAAGGAACAGAATCATGCTTTTCATCCACGTTTCTTTACGATCTTTAAAAGTACCATCGATGAGTTCCAGTCAACGCTTGAACCTTGGGTAAGAGAAATTGCTCGAGATGAGTATCATCAAAACACACCCATTCATCTGATTATTCGTGAATTCGCGCATAATCAACGACTCTATGAACAGTTATTGGATGAATATATCCAACAATCTCCTGAAAAATGGAGTGAACGAGATGAGCTTGATTGGACGATAGCCATTTCAGAAGCGATGAACACCGTTATTCAAATGTTTGCAAAAGCGTATGACGAAATTGCTGAAAGCAGAAACCTTGCTCAACAGAGAACGATTGCAGAGTTGAGTGCACCTGTTCTTTTGCTCACGAAACATACCGCTCTTTTACCGATCGTAGGAGATATTGATACGTACCGTGCGAAAATAATGTTGGAGCACACATTGCAACAATGTGCTGAAAAGCAAGTATCCACGTTGTTTATGGACCTTTCAGGTGTGCCGATTGTCGATACGATGGTCGCGCAACAACTGTTTCAGCTTATTCAAGGGCTAAGACTATTAGGCGTACATACGATTTTGTCTGGATTACGTCCTGAAATTGCGCAAACGGCAGTACAACTAGGTATACAATTTGATGAAGTCTCGGTTCGATCGTCGTTATCGCAGGCGATCCATGAAAAAGGGTTACTCTAAACAAAAAAGAACTCGTCAACAACATCGACGAGTTCTTTTTTGTTTTTTACCAACCAGACGAATCATCTTTCGTGTCGAGGTTCGTAAAAAGACTATGATCATGTGTTTGTAAAGGGGTTTCGGCTGGACCTTCAATGACGTCTCCAGTGTAGGAAAATCTTGATCCGTGGCAAGGGCAATCCCAAGTATGGTCACCGTCATTCCATGCCACTTCACACCCAAGGTGTGTACACGTTGTATCAACGATGTGGATGTGATTTTCGGTATCTTTAAATGCACCTTTTCTTTGACCATTATGCTTGAACACAATCGCTTCATTCGTATTCAGATCATCTAACGATTGATTCGTCAAGTCCAGCTTCCCGAGTAATAGGTGTTTACTAACGTTAAGGTTCTCTCTAAGAAAGGTCGCGATACTAGGGTTTGCATAAAACCGGTTGGGTGAATACAATGATGCATACCGATTTTGCTTGAGATGGACAGCGTCAGAAAGGATCATTGCGGCTAACGTGCCGGTCGTCATCCCCCACTTGCGATATCCGGTACTCACATATACGTTCGGATGTGCATCACTCATCCTGCCGATATAGGGCAGTTTATCAATCGTTGTTAAATCTTGGGCAGACCAACGGTCAACGATGCGTTCAATTCCGAAATGTTTATTGGCAAATGTTTCAAGCGCTTCGTAATGAGAGCTTGTCGCACGACCTTGTCCAGTTTTATGCTGTTCGCCGCCTATAAGTAGAAGTTCTTCTCCTCTGAAGGACATTTTGCGAATAGAGCGGACCGGATCTTCTGGGTTTAAATACATGTCATCTTCTGCGGGCATTTGTTTCGGTTTGATGGCAAGAATGTAGGAGCGCTCGGCGTACATTCTTGTAAAATAAAATTGGTTGCCTTCATAAAAAGGGAAATGTGAACAGACGATCACGTGAGACCCTTGCAGGCGATGGCCATCGCGTGTGATCACTTCTGGACGATCATCTTTAGACAAGTTTGTTGCTACTGTCTGCTCATAAATGCGCCCTCCGTGTTTAGTGATATAATGGACGAGTGAAGATAGGTACTTAATCGGATGAAACTCCGCTTGGTCCGGCATACGCAAGCCGCCCACCGCCTGTAGATCTGGAGGGCCTTCGATCGTTTCATGGGGAATGTTTAACGTTTTGTAAGCCATAGCTTCTCGTTCTAATTTACGAGCGTACACGTCATTCTCTGCGTAGAGAACAGCGTTCTTATCAACAAAATCGCAATCGATTGCCAAGGATTCAATTGTTTCTTTAATCATGTTTAATGCATCAGTAGCCCCTTCATAGTGAAGCCTTGCTTTCGTTTTGTCTGTATGTTGAATGAGTTCATCGTAGATGAGGCCGTGCTGAGCAGTAATTTTTGCGGTCGTATGGCCGGTCGTTCCGTTTACTAACCGATCAGCGTCAATAAGTATGACAGACACATTCGCTTTTGTAAGTAGGTATGCCGCTGTAATGCCAGTAATGCCACCCCCAACGATAATAACGTCTGCCGAGTCGTCCGCGGGAACTGCGGGAAACGACGGTATGTTGTAATCTTCTTCCCAAAGGCTCATAAATTTTACCCTCCTAAATTACGTGTAGTATGCACGAATTATTGAGAGGTATACGATGCTAAGCATAAGAGCTTTAACTACGTTATAATAAGAACAAGAAATGGAAATTGTATACACAAACGTTTATATCTTGAGTGGAGGAAGTCTTGTGATTATCGCGATATTTTTGCTGTTTCTCGCATCCAGTTTTTTTTCTGGAAGCGAAACAGCTCTCACTGCTACGAACAAAATTAAATTGCAATCTAAAGCTGCCAATGGGGACAAACGGTCGGCAAACTTATTGAAACTTGTCGAGAACTCTGAGGAGTTTATATCGGGTATTCTGATTGCAAACAATGTCCCTAATATCATTTTGCCGTCACTCGTGACGATTGTGGCGCTAGAATATGGCATTAATGTAGGAATTGCAACTGCCGTTTTAACGGTAATGATTATCATCTTTGCGGAAGTGTTGCCGAAATCAATTGCAGCAGCGTATCCGGAGCGGGTCTCTCACATTGTGTATCCGTTTACGTACATTTTGCTCAAAGTATTAAAGCCGTTTACATACTTGTTGAACATGTTTACACGTTTTGTTATTCGGGTGTTAGGTAGAGGAAATGAGGACGAAGCAACATTTTCCAAAGATGAAATGAGAGCGATGGTAGATATCGGTCATACGGAAGGAACGTTTGCTCCAGATGAAATGCAACGGCTAAAAGGGATGTTGGATTTCACAAAACTGAACGTATCAGACATTTTAAAAACGCCTAGAATAGATATCCAAGCCATTCCTGTAGAGTACACGTTTGAACAAGCGAAAGAAATTTTAAGCAATAACCAATACACGCGTTATCCAATTTATGAAGGCGACATCGATCACATTGTCGGTGTGTTTCATTCGAAGTTTGCTCTTCAATGGATTACGGAGCCAGACCGCACCGTGCGCGAAGTTTCTGATCTGAGTCCGCTTTACGTACATGAATTTCAGGCGGTAAACTCCGTATTCAAGAAGATGCTACAGGAAAAGAAACATTTTGCTGTCGTCCATGATGAATACGGAGGCACTGAAGGCATTGTTACCCATGAGGATCTCATCGAAGCGATGATCGGACAAGACATTGAAGATGAAACAGACACGTACGGATCATTTATTGTGAAACAAACGGATCATGAGATCATTTGTGAGGGTAAGCTCACATTACACCGTTTAAATAACGTGTTCTCGACGAACATCCCCGAAGACGAGGATAACCTTGCTGGTTTTCTGTTGGCTCAGTATGGCGGGTTGCCAGAAATAGGAGAAGTCATCAAGTTTAACAATTTGAGGTTTGAAATTCTGGAGGCGGATGAGAAGAAAATTAGCCAAGTTCGTATTACAAAACATGATGAAGAAGAGGAAAGCGAATAGATGTGGCCCAATTCCCAAGTGGGGATTGGGTCATAGATCATTTATTTGATATTCATCGCCGCGCGGATCCCTGCACGTACCGCTCCTTCCATAAAGTTCGGGAATTCGGTCGCGGTTTCACTGCTCGCAAACAAAAAGCGCTCGTATGGTAGACGTAAATGTTCTGCCGCATCCGGCTGCCCACCGAAATGAACGCTTGCTCCGTAGCCACCTCCACAATAGGGGTGGTCCACCCACACGCTGTCAGTCGCATCCGTATAGTCATAGGCAGCTGAACCGACACCCATAGCGAGTAAGCGCGTGGCTTCGTGAATACGTTCTTTCTCGTTCATAGTGGAAAAGCGCTTCGCTTCGTTTCCGCCGATAAACATCGTTAATCGAGGTTGTCCATTTGCTTTGCTTGATACAGAAACGGTAATGCCTTCAGGGTTTGTATACACTAGACCTGCCATCGGTTTCTCTGTATTCTTGGCATGCAAATCGTTCCAAAATGGCTGATCAAATTGCCAAGTTACTTTAACGATCGCGCCGTTCGTGTAGCTAGATAATGCGTCGCGAAACTGGGACTCAACCTCTTCTGGATAATTTAGAGAGGTTGCCACAGCAGGGGGAAGTGCAACAATGACTGCAGGGGCAGTGTACTGCTCGTTTTTCGTATGAACGGTATACATCTTTTCTGAAGTCCGGACGTGTGTGACCGGTGCCTCATAGATCAATCGATCTTTAAGTCGGTCCGCTAAGTACGTAACGACGGTTCCAAGTGGACCAGAAGCTTGGTGGGTAAGATCGCTTTTTTCTGATGGGTAGCGGTTATTCGTATCAATAAGTGCGATAGCGCTCAATTGATCAGGTTCGATCGTAACGAGTTCTGTTTGCATGCTACGAATAATAGAAAGGCTCGTATCATTCATGCCCGCATTCGCATACAATTGAGCGAGTGGAATATCGTCGGTTAAACGGGTGGCAAATAACTTCGGGACGAGTGGCTCCGTTCGTTGATCCGCATCTTCTTTAGTTTCTGCATGAATCATCACTGCATTGTCAGCGACCGTCGTCTCGGCTAAAGTTAGGCCCGCTCGTTCAATGAGCTTGACCATTTCAGACATATCATCATTAACGAATTGCGGTCCTCGTTCAAACCATCCGCTCTCTTTTTCTACAGACTCTACTTTTCCACCTGCTCGCTCCATCGCTTCAAGAACGGTTACGTGAAACCCATCTTCGATGAGCCGATTCGCAGCTGAAAGTCCAGTGAGCCCTGCTCCGATGATAATAACGTCGCTTTCATTGTGTTTCATTCAATCACCTCAACATCCAATTTCTTTTACTTTACCCATTTTTTTACGTCGGCACACGAAGAATGTGTTACGCTGAACTTGGAACGTTCTAAACGGTCGCAACGTTCGGTTTATAGAGGAAATGCAAGACCATATGGACAACCATTGATTACTTGTAACGTAAAGGAGAAACCGCATGCTACATCCAAGCATTCATACACTATCCATCGGCTTGCCGAAGGAAATGAACAGTCAGTTGGTGGATCAGTCAATCGTTACAGGCATTCAAAAGCAACCTGTAAAAGCTGTTGATTTGACATACGACGGCTTTGAAGGAGACGGTGTTGGCAATACGAAGAACCACGGTGGCAGAGATCGTGCCATTAGTTTTTATCCGTTTGAACACTATCAGATGTGGGAGGAAGAATTTGACCTTTCCCTTACAGCCCCAGCTTTTGGCGAAAATGTAACCGTTACGAACTTGCTGGAGCGAGATGTTTATATTGGGGACATTTACACGATTGGCAGTGCGACTGTTCAGATTAGCCAAGGGCGAGTGCCGTGCAACACGATCGACCGAAAACTGAATGTGAATGGAGTGTTTGCCCGCTTTATTGAAACCCGCTACTCTGGCTTTTTTGCGAGGGTTTTGCAGCCAGGCTGTATAAAAGAAGGAGACACCCTTGAGCTTATGGAGCGAACCGTCAATTCGCCGAGTGTTTGGATGTGCAGCGATGTTTATTTTAAACGTGAAGACTTTGCAAAAATCCAATCAATGCTCGAACTCAAGTCACTTTCACACGAGTGGAAAATTCGATATCGGAAAATTTTGAGGAGTTCACCAAAAGGAGGCAGTGAAGATGTGTCAAGCGGTTGATGAATATCGTATCGTTACTGAGCGTTTAGTGTTACGGACGTTACGGATGGCAGATGCCAAGCAGGTGGCGACGCTTTGCAACAATAAAAAGCTTTACGAATCTACACTTCACTTGCCTTTTCCTTATGCGGTTGCGGATGCAAAAGCTTGGATCGCTCATGAGACAAAGAATACGTATCGATGGGCGATCACAACAGAGGACGCAAAGAAGGTTATTGGCTCGATGTCACTTTCTGAAAACGCGCAACACGGTCATGGCGAAATCGGTTATTGGTTGGGAGAACCGTATTGGGGGAGGGGTTATGCGACCGAAGCGGCTTGTGCTGTGTTGGAGTGGGGGTTCCAGTCCAAAGGTTTTCACCGGATATACGGGCGTCACATGACGTTCAATCCCGCTTCAGGTCGGGTATTAGAAAAGTGCGGAATGAAAAAAGAAGGTGTGTTAAGAGAACATGTGCATAAAGACGGGGCGTTTTTGGATCTCGTCTATTACGGCAAATTGGTATCGGATTCGGTGTGACCGATGGATGTGATACATGGTTATCGCGACTTCATGAAGTCACCTCCAGTGGATGAACATTCGTGGCTGGCATACATTTCAGATTATGAACAAGTGTTTGATCCGATATTTGATCGGCTTTATCAGATTGTAGGAATTGAGGAGAAGCGTGCGTTATTTGCATCCATTAATGCCAATGAGCTGATTCGAGACGCCCGGGCAGGTGTTGCATGTGTAGATGAGCATGCCATTCGTCGTCGAGCACAAGACGCTGCTCGTTTCCTTCAGTTTGATGAAGATTTTGATGTGTATTTGCTCGTTGGCCTCGGTCATATTGACGGTTGTGCATTAAGAACAACTCGTCCGTTTCTTTATTTGGGTATTGAACGGCTTTTACATACGGACCGATCTGTTCTCATCGCCCATGAAATGAATCACCTCGTTCGATTTTCCCGGTTGGATGAATATGGTAAACGTATATGGACGGTCGGAAAGTTAGCGATTGCCGAGGGATTAGCTTTGCTCACCGCTCTTGAGTTGGATAGGGAGCCGATGACAGACGGGAATTTACAACGTATGCTCTTTTGTAGTTCCGCTACGTATGTACAAATGAACAAACATAAACGTGACATTATTCGAGAATTGGACCAACAATTTGATTTGCCGTTAACGAAGGAGCGAATGAACGCGTACTTTATGGCGCAACCGGACGCGGTCATTCCAAGGACCGGATACTTTTACGGAATGTGTATCATTCGAGCGCTTATTGAAGCGGGGCATTCGATTCCCTCACTCACCAGTCAACCGACAGAAGAGATTCGAAGCCTTTACAAAAAGTTAGGAGTTGAATGAGATGAGAGAAGTCGTCATCGTAGAAGCTGTTCGTACACCTGTTGGCAAGCGGAATGGACAGTTAAGTCAGGTGCGAGCCGATGAGCTTGCAAGTATGGTCATTCGCGAAGTCGTAAAGCGTGCGCAGCTGGATCCACATCAGATTGAGGATGTAATCCTTGGTTGTGTAAGTCAAGTTGGTGAGCAGTCACAAAACATTGCGCGAACCGCAGCATTAATTGCAGGTTTACCTGTGGAAGTGCCTGGAACGACAATTGATCGGCAATGTGGTTCAAGTGAACAGGCCGTCCATTTTGCGGCTCAAGCGATTCAGAGTGGGGATATGGACGTTGTCATTGCTGGTGGAATCGAGAACATGTCAAGAGTGCCTCTCGGGTCAACGGTACAAGGAGTAAAACCGAGTCCGGAGTTATCGAAACGTTATGAACTTTTGCATCAAGGGTTGTCAGCCGACCGAATTGCTGACGAGTGGAAAATGACGCGGAAACAATTGGATGAATATGCCCTTGAAAGTCACCGCCGTGCGGTTCGAGCATTGCAAAACGGATATTTTGATCGCTCGGTTATGCCCGTCACTGTCACACAGGCAGACGGTCAACAACACATTGTCAACCGAGACGAAGGGCCACGAGAGGATACGAGCTTTGAAAAGCTTGCTAGGTTATCCCCTGCGTTTAATCCAGAAGGAAACGTTACTGCCGGTAACTCTAGTCAGATTAGTGACGGGGCTGGATCAATGCTCATCATGTCAAAAGAACGAGCGTTAGCGTTAGGGTTTACCCCGAGGTTTCGGATTGTAGCAAGAACGGTAGTCGGCTCTGATCCAACGCTCATGCTTACCGGTCCAATTCCAGCGACCGAAAAAGTGCTTGAAAAAGCACGGTTATCGATTGATCAAATCGATCATTTTGAGGTGAACGAAGCGTTTGCTTCGGTACCGCTTGCTTGGCTGGATGCTTTTCGTGTAGATCCGAGCAAAGTGAACCCGTTAGGTGGGGCAATTGCGCTTGGTCATCCTCTTGGCGCAAGTGGTATGCGTCTAATGATTACGATGATGGATGAGTTGGATCGGACTGGAGGACGTTACGGACTACAAACGATGTGCGAAGGAAATGGCATGGCGAACGCAACCATTATTGAAAGAATCGTTTCTAGTGGGGAGGGTTCATCTTGGCATTAAATGATTTGCGTGTATTGGATCTATCAAGGCTACTACCTGGTCCTTATTGTTCGATGATGTTTGCTGATTTTGGAGCAGATGTGATTAAGATTGAGAGTATTGATGGAGACCCCGCTCGTCTTGACCCTCTCATCTCCGATGAGAAACAAGCAATGTTTCATAGTTTGAATCGGAACAAACGTAGCCTTTGCCTTGATCTAAAGTCACCGGAAGGCAGCAACCACTTTCTCAAACTTGTCAAAGAAGCGGACGTAGTCATTGAAAGCTTTCGGCCAGGTGTGATGGACCGTTTAGGCATTGGTTATGAAACCCTCAAGTCTGAAAATAAACGACTTGTCTATTGTGCAATCACTGGCTACGGGCAGTCTGGACCTGATCGAACGAAAGCCGGTCACGATGTGAATTTCATTAGTCGTGCGGGAATGTTAGACCTATCTGGACATGCCGGTGAAAAGCCTGTCATTCCTCCTGCGCAAATTGGGGATATTGGGGGCGGGGGATTACTCGCCTTCTCGGGAATTATGATTGCTCTTCATGAGCGAGATCGTACTGGCGTTGGCCAGTTTGTCGATATTTCTATGTTAGATGGCGCCCTTTCCTGGATGCAAACGAGCTTGCCGCAGTATCTTTCAAGTGGTGCGCAAGAAAGCCGGGGCGAGTTGCCATTAAGTGGAAGTCTCGCTTGTTATGAAACGTATGAAACAAAAGACAATCGCTGGTTCGCTGTCGGTGCGTTAGAACCTAAGTTTTGGCGTTTGTTCTGTGAACAAATAGATAGACCGGACCTCATCAGTAGGCAAACGGGCGACGCTGCCGTTCAGCGTGAAGTAAAACGAGAAGTGCAGCGAGAGTTCCACAAACGCTCTTTTCAAGAATGGTCCGCGATTTTTGCTAATTCGGATGCTTGTGTCACACCAGTGGCAACATTTGCAGAAATGACAAAAGATCCTCAAGTCGTCCATAGGGAGATGATTCAGGACGATGCACCTTCTGGGCGAACCATTGCCCAGCCGATCCGCTTATCCGAGACACCAGCCAGAGTCCGAACGGGTGCACCTGCGCTCGGGGAACATACTGAACAGATTATTCAGCACGGGTGGGTTCATCGTAATGCGTCAGTGAAGGAATAAGTGAGGAGGCTGAGAAGTGCGACATCGCGCGGAGAACGTCTGCTTGTTCATGCGATTTGCCGGATGTGGAACACGTTCATCGGAATCAATAGAGGCGTTGCCAAATGCCCGTCCAGATGACTTTGATTTTTCACTGTCATACGGCATTCATAGCGCCTCAGAAAACGATACGTACGTGGCAAAGGTTGATCGTGAATGATCCGACCTCAACTCATTGAACAGATGACGAACTTTATTTTCGTTGAAACGAAAGTGAGTCATGCAGATGTGATCCTTATTCCAGGTGCTGATCATCGTCAGTTGATGGAAACGGCAGCTCTGATTTACAAACGTGGATTGGCGCCATTCATCCTCCCTTCTGGTGGCTTCAATACTCGCTTACAGACGACCGAGTGGGAGTACTTGCGGCAGATCGGTCTCGCCTATGGTATTCCCGATGCTCGTATCTTAAAAGAAGACCGAGCGACTCACACGCTTGACAATGCTCGGTCTTCTTATCAGGTTTTACAAAGAGAGCAAATCTCAGTGAAGGCCGTTCTCATTGTATGTAAGGCGTGTCATGCAAGAAGGGTGTTATGTTCCTACCAATCAGTGTTTCCAGCGGAAACGACCTTCTTCATCTCTCCGTGTGTGGACCGATTTGGCATTACGAGAGGCAATTGGTTTCAGTCAGCGGTAGGTATTGAACGGACGATGGCAGAAGTGAGTAAGATCGAGAAGTATTTCGGGCTATCAATGGACAACTCACGTTAAGTTAAGGAGCGTACGATGGAAGAACACCAAGCACGAATTATCGCCCACCATAACCGCGTCTTATCCGTTGTGACATCTTTGCAAAGGCTCGATGAGCATGAGTGGAGGACACCCGTCAAGCTTGGCGGGTGGACGGTTGCTGAAGTTATTGCCCATCTTATTCCTTGGGGCGACTTCGTTTTGCAAAAACGCCTCCCTTATTTATTTTCGCAGCATCCACTTCCTAAAGGACCAGAGCGTGAAGGGATCAACAGCCGAGCAGCTGAAAGTGGAAGGTGTATCGCACAACCCGACATCATCGCCGAATTCACTAACATAAGGACAAATCTTTTACAGTCCATTCGAGACATTCATGAAACAGACTGGAATCGCCCCATCTTCATTGGGGATACCGAACTGACCGTGTCCGCATATTTTATAGGGCTTGCGGAACATGATCGTCATCACCTACAGGAAATACGAGCAGTTGTAAGATTGCCGAACAGATAGAGAGAAGGGATGGTATGATTACGTTACGGCCGCACCAACTGGAAGATGCTGAACACGTATCGGCATTATCCTCACACGAGAAAATTAGCGGGGCACTAGGCCTCAGCAAAGCACAAACGTCGGTGGAGGGCACTCGTGCTTTCATCTCCTTCGTCAATGCAGAAGAGGCAAAGGGAAACATGTATTCAAGAGCGATCGTATTCGAAAACAAGATCGTCGGTGTGATTACACTGAAACAGGTGGATTTGAGCAAGCGTTCGTGCCACATCGGTACGTGGATCGGTTATCCGTATTGGGGGCAGGGAATGAACGCCGCAGCAAAAAAACAAATTCTTCAATTTGCCTTTGATGAGCTGAACCTCCAGCGTGTTTTCGCAGGAGCGAAAGCGGAAAATCTGCGCTCAATTAAGGCACAAGAAAAATTGCCGTACATTCGCATGAATGTGGAGCACCTTTTCCCTGATGAGCTAGAGAGCATGGTGAACGAATACGGCACCGACTGCATTCTGAATGTGATTGAAGAGAGGTCGTTCTACCAATGGTTAAATCAAAATCGTTGAGTGTAATGAACGTAGATTTATGAAGTTGAAAACGATAAAAAACATTCGAGTGTTAGTATGGGTAGTGACGGTGATGCTCGGTGTGTAGGCGATTGTTTTCGGATTTTTACCGATGAATACTACTTATTCTGTTGAAGGTCCAGTTTCTAGCTTTTTACCGCTCTCCTTAGCGCTGGTAGGACGTCGTTTTGACTTTTTAATCACAAGCGATATAACAAAGAAGATGCTTTGCACACGCGAAAAAAATCAGCTTTAATCAACTCGACGGATGTTAAGAGATGACGCGCGATGAAATGCGTCATAGAAAGGTGGCAGACATGGAAGGGAACAATATGAAACGCTATACGATGGCTGGGGGAGCAGCGGTAGTGATGGCCGTATGTACAGCCATCACTACCGAATGGCAGCTTGGCTCTGTGTTATGGCCAGCGACGCTGTCTGCTTTTATCGGGACTTTTGTGGCTTGGGTGCTCGTTTATCCACTCGCCCAAAGCCGCTGAGCAGTAGAAAACGGTCGACTAACAGGCTGGTTACTGCGCGGAAGCTATCCAATGGCACATGGCAGCGACGGCCCTTTGTCGTTGATTCACGCTTACGCACGTTCAACATTCATGACCACATCGAACTTCAGGTAGTGCACATCATCGTTTGTGCAAACGATGTGGAATTGCT
This sequence comes from Geomicrobium sp. JSM 1781026, assembly GCF_041949955.1. NCBI lineage: Bacteria > Bacillati > Bacillota > Bacilli > Caryophanales > Geomicrobium > Geomicrobium sp. JSM 1781026. Next base: position 273,280 of record NZ_JBHFQF010000001.1, read on the forward strand.
TCTGGTCATGGCTGACGTAATGGCAGTAGCCTGTGAGTTCAAAGAATGATCCGTTCTTCCAGTATGTGAATAGCAGGGGCTCGTTATATTCCATCGCTTCTCTTAAGATGAGTTCAAATTCGAGCCAGCGTTGTTCATCGAGGATGGGCTTTTTCACCTTTGTTGTGTCCTGTTGATGGGTTAGCCAAGCTTCTCGGTGTTCAGGTAAAATCATTCGACTTGATTCCCAGCGCATGTTTGAACCGGGAGTAAGTTTGTTTGCCATGTGGATCACCTCACAATGAGTATACACGAACATACGTTCTTTTATAAGTGGTAATTTTTTCTTTTAGCAGGAAAATAGCGAAATTCAGCGAAATGTAGCAATGAGAGAATCGATTCATTAGGAAAAAATGAAAAGGCTTACAACTTGGAGGATGTACAGATGAAAAGAGATGAAGTAAAAGCAGTCGTAACAGGTGGTGCCTCAGGATTAGGGGAAGCGACCGTTAGGCAATTTGTTCGTGATGGAGCGCACGTTGCCATCTTGGATGTGAACGAAGAGAGAGGAGAAAAGCTGGCGAGTGAGCTAGGTGAAAACGTGGAGTTTTACGTCACAGACGTCACAGATGAAGAGAGTGTAACGACCGCAATGGATCAAGCCGTTCGTGTGTTCGGTAAGGTGAATACCGTTGTAAACTGCGCAGGTATTGGATCTGCGGAAAAAACGACCGGAAAACGAGGAACGCATCGGCTGGAGTCTTTTAAAAAGGTGATTGAAATCAACCTTGTCGGTACGTTTAACGTCATTCGACTTGCAGCAGAACGAATGAAGGACAATAAGACCAATGAAGAAGGGGAACGAGGGGTCATCATTAACACCGCATCGATCGCCGCATACGATGGGCAAATTGGACAAGCGGCATACAGTGCGTCCAAAGGCGGCGTAGCAGGGATGACACTACCAATAAGTCGTGATTTGGCTTCATTAGGCATACGAGTTGTCACCATTGCTCCAGGTTTATTTGAAACGCCGTTGTTTGAAAGTTTACCAGAAGAAGCACGTAAGTCACTTGAAGAGATGACCCCATTCCCGTCAAGACTTGGTTACCCGTCTGAGTACGGGAAACTGGTCGCATCAATTGTCGATAACGTCATGTTAAATGGAGAAACGATTCGTCTCGACGGAGCGGTTCGTATGCCACCGAAATAAAAAAACAAACCGGTGTGGAGAGCGCTGCATCTAAACATGAAAGGGTTTGATTAAGGTGATGAACACGCCATTAACGATACCTCCAATGCTAGAAAGAGCAGAACGATACTTTCCAGACAAAGAGGTCATTTCCAGGACATTGGACAATGTACAGCGAATGTCGTATCGAGATATTGGCAGACGAACACGCGCGCTTTCAAGTGCCCTTAAGCAATTAGGCGTTCAGCGCGGGGAACGGGTTGCAACACTTGCTTGGAATCACCATCGCCACCTTGAAGCGTATTTTGCCATTCCTGGTGTCGGAGCGGTAATTCATACGGTTAATTTTCGTCTGCCACCAGAGCACCTCGTATACGTAATGAATCATGCTGAAGATCGTGTCGTTCTCGTCGATGAAGATCTTTTACCGCTCATTGAGCGTGTGGCCGATCAACTAACGACGGTACGAGCGTTTATTATCATGACAGATAAACCGTCACTCCCTGAAACCTCTCTCTCACCGGTGTATTCATATGAAGATCTCGTTCAAGAAGGAGATGAGAACTTCTCATTTGTCGCCGATTTGGATGAAAATGAACCTGTCGCAATGTGTTACACGTCAGCGACAACAGGCAAGCCAAAAGGAGTGCTCTATTCGCACCGGGGCATTGTGTTGCATAGCCTCTCACTAGGGTTAACCGATTCAACAGCGATCTCTGAAAAGGATACGGCATTGCCGGTTGTACCGATGTTTCATGTGAATGCATGGGGCATGCCGTTTGCGGCAACTTGGTTTGGAACAACACAAGTGCTCCCAGGTCCACAGTTCACCCCCGAGCTCATTGCACAATTTATCCAAGAAGAAAAAGTAACGATTACTGCAGGGGTTCCGACCATTTGGATTGGTCTGTTGCAAGTGTTAGAAAAAGGGTCGTATGACACGAGCAGTTTGCGTTGTGTGCTCTGTGGAGGTTCTGCTGCACCAAAAGGGATGATCGAGCAGTTTGAAAATGTGTACGGCATTGACTTTTTGCACGCGTATGGGATGACGGAAACTGCACCTCTGGCAACCGTTTCTCAGTTGAAGAGTCATCAATTGAAAGATTCGAAGGAAGAGCAATTGAACATTCGAGCCAAGCAAGGAATGGCGGTACCTCTCGTTGATCTGAAGGCCGTGAATGAGCATGGTGAGATTAAGTGGGACGGAAAAGAAATGGGAGAGCTACTCATTCGCGGTCCATGGATTGCCGATGCATATCATAACGACGATCGCTCCGAGGCAACGTTCAAAGACGGATGGCTATACACCGGAGATGTTGTCACGATTGACCGAGAAGGATCGATTGCCATCGTTGACCGAACGAAAGACTTAATCAAAAGTGGTGGGGAATGGATTTCTTCCGTCGATTTAGAGAATGCACTTATGGCCCATCCTGGAGTGCTCGAAGCCGCTGTTGTCGCCGTGCCAGATGAAAAATGGCAGGAGCGACCAATGGCTTGTGTCGTTCGCAAAGAAGGTTCGGTCGTGACCGAAGAAGAGCTGCTCCAACATCTTGAGACGCAATTTGTGAAATGGTGGGTACCTGATCAGGTGCTGTTTTTAGAAGCACTTCCGAAAACTTCTGTTGGAAAGTTTCTAAAGCGAGCGCTTCGAGAACAAGTAAAAGATCACGCCCGCTCTTAATCCAACGATGGTCATCATTTGTGACCTTATGCGCACGCTTCATTTAGCAAAAGAGCACCACACCTATAGAAAACACAGAGAATGATTCCTTCGTAGCGAATGTAAACGTGTAGATTTCTGACTTTTATCATATGTTTCTGCCACCCTGCCTTTAGTATAATGACAGATAGCACAAGATCTAGAGTGTTTATTGGGGGGCAAAACTTTAAGTGGATCCGATGAAAAAGGAGCTTAAAAAAGTCCAACTAGAGATTGAAGACATAAAGAAAGATTTAAGCCGACTAAGAAGTGAAGCAGACGGAATAAAGACAGAAATGGCAAAACCTTACCGAACCGATTGGAGAGTGTACTCAAGCTATTGAGTGCACTTTTCTTTTATGATTTGTTACAAAATTGTAAGAAAATCGCAAGAAAGAACGGTTCGTTTCTAAGGAGAAGCGAGATACGATAGAAACAGTACACTAAGGGAGGAAGAAAGATTATGAATGCGATCTCTTTGCTGCTCGTTGCGTTCGTATTGCTCGTTATCTCATCCTTTTTCGTTTTTTCAAACCTTTAATTGAATGTAAGGAGAAGCACGATGAAACTTTTGAATGAATTCGGCCGATTCAACCTCTTCCTGCTACTCGGGGGAGGGCTCATCGTCTGGTTATATGTAGATTTCGAAAACCCGCTCGTTGTCGATATGATCATTCTTATTTTCTACGTACTTACTGTCGCTTTACATGCGACCCGGTTCGTACTACTCATTAAAAACAGACAGCGTTGACATTTTTGAAAACGTATGTGATGATAATCTCAATTCTAAGAAAGGTACAGGTACTGTCGCGAATGTGGAACTAATCTTATCAACAAACATAATCAGAATACGTTCAATGAGATTGAACATCATTTTGAAGATGTTTAGAGATGGGATTCGTCTGTCCATTCGTACTTACCTGCCTACACACACGCCCGTTCGGTGATGTTTATTTGTGCGTGTGTGAATAGATAAGCAGTAGAACGATTTGCGGACCCTCTCTAAATGTCTTTAGAGGGGGTTTTTGCGTGCTATTACACGCTAGACAACTATCAAAAAATTATGAAGGACAGGAAGTGTTCTCCGTCGATTCCCTTTATGTGTACGAAGGAGACCGCATCGGCGTCGTCGGTGACAACGGTGCAGGGAAGTCGACGTTACTCTCCATTTTGGCGGGGGAACTCAAAGAGGATTCAGGTACGGTTGAAAGATATGGGAATGCAGTCTATATCCCACAACTCAACGAGGGGGACGTCCAACCGAATGCACGGCTCGCCTCACTATGGAGAGTGCCAGAGGACGATAGAGAGATGAGCGGGGGTGAGCGCACGAGGAAAAAGATTGCGAGCGCACTCGGCGAAGAAGCTGACGTAATCATCGCCGATGAGCCGACGAGTCACTTGGACATACAAGGCATTGAAGGACTTGAGCGTACCCTCAAAATGCACCGGGGTGCAGTGCTACTCACTTCCCATGACAAGCAGTTGCTCAATGAGGTTTGTACGACCATTTGGGAGATTGAAAATCAGACCGTCACGATGTACGAAGGAAATTATGATGCGTATCAACAACAAAAACAAGCCGCTCGTGTTCGGCAAAATAAAGATTACGAAACGTATGCGAAAGAGAAAAAACGGCTGGAATCAGCGATTGAAAATGTTCAGCAAAAATCAGATCGTGTAAAAAAGGCGCCAAGCCGTATGGGTAATTCAGAAGCAAGGTTGCACAAGCGAAGTGCTCGAGCGACGAAGGCGAAGCTGAACCGGGCTGCAGAAACGATGCACTCCAGAATCGATCAGCTTGAAAAAAAAGAAAAGCCAATGGAGCATGAGGCGATTGTGTTTGATATTGCAGAATTTCCTAAGCTTCATAGTCGTTATGCTGTTCAATTTAACGATTGTGAGGTGAAAGTTGGCAACCGTTCGCTCAAATCACAAGTATCTGGAGCCATCAAACCTGGTCAAAAACTTGCCATTACCGGAGCAAATGGCAGTGGAAAAACGACACTTCTTAACATGATTGCAAGTCGAGATTCGGCGCTTACTGTTGCAGGTCCGGCAAAACTAGGCATCTTCTCGCAACAGCAAGAGAACTTAAATGAAAATGAGACCATTTTAGAAAATGTGACGGCAAAAAGCCCGTACAAAGAAACGTTCATTCGAAACGTGCTCGCACGACTTGGTTTTAAGCGAGAAGATGTGCATAAACCGATCGCAGTCCTTAGTGGTGGCGAGAGAGTGCGCGCGTCGCTTGCGACCGTCTTCTTGCATAATAACAATCTTCTGCTATTGGATGAGCCGACCAATTATTTAGACCTCACAACAAAAGAAGCACTTACGGAAGTGTTACGCTCATTTCCTGGTACGATCATTTTTGTTAGCCATGATCGTAGCTTCGTCGACGAAGTCGCTGACGATGAATTGTCGTTTGCCAACAACGTGCCGACCGTCAGCCCAATCTCAAGAGACGAACAAACCGCTCATTCTCATACAGACGAAGATCTTTTAGCGATTGAATTGCAAATTACGGAAACACTAAGTAAGCTCAGCGTCGCAGCAACTGAAGAAGAGAAAAAAGAGCTAGACGCCAAGTTTCAAGATCTTCTTAAAAGAAAACAACGCGCAGTGAAGTAAAAGAAACAAAATGGATGCCTCGTCAGGGCGAGAGAAGCCACTAAAAAACAGCTAATCTTTAAAGCGCACCCGGTACTAATATCTCATCTTTATGTTGCGGGGGAGAAGGATTATGTGGTTTTATAGCGCCTGTAGATCTGGAATATACTGTAATTTGATGATTTATATAGTATGAACTTAAGGTTTTCCTGATTGCGCTGTTGGGTGTTGGGTTGGAGGGGTAACGCGGTGCTGGGTGCCATTTTGCGCGCAAGTTTACACGTTCTGCGCGCAAGTTTGCCTAGTTTAACGATTTTGGCGCTCATTCAGCTAAACTCCTGCGCAGTTTCCAACTGGAGTGCAGATTCAATGCCCATAAGCGAACACCCTTTCGACCTGAACACGGCCGAAGCCAAATCGGACTCGGTTCGGAGCGCGGATGTGCACATGACTTTTAATCTATTCCCGAGTTTGCTCATTCTGTTCCCTAGTTTATGAGAAAATATCGCTTTTCCTGCGATTTTTCACGACTTGAGAACAGTTCGGTCACAACTCGAGCACAGTTTCCATCTTAGCAAGCTCCCCATTGGTTCTTGAAGAGATTCTTTAGTTCAACTTACATAGATCACGTCCGAAACGATCTATATAGGATGAACTTAACATTTTCCTGATTGCACAGTTTGTTGTTGCTTTCCACTTCAGGCGGATGCTTGTACTCCAGAGCACAAGGGCGACATCGGTTCACGTTTCTGCCTCCTGGCTAAGGTGTGTGGAAAGAAGTCCAAATGCCCCATATATTCATTATTGTGACACTTGAGCAAGGAAAATCATGATTTTAAACGTGAATGTGCACATAAACGAAGTCAACGGTCACAAATATTGCATTTTGTGACCGTTGCATGCCGAAAGTGCACGGTTTGAGAGCTGAATGGTCACATAAGTAACAGGCCATAACATTCCTGGCGCCAGGTAGTGACCACCGGTTACGCCTTTATGCCCTTTGGCAAACATTTTCTGTGGTGCTCGCAACCCTCGCAGTGACGACCAACAATCGGCAGCGAAGTTGTCGATTTATTCACATGAACCTCATGAGCTAGTAACAATCGGCACATCAGGTGCCGAAGAAAAACCATACAGTCTTTCATATACCTTGTGCTCATGTGATGTTGGCTTTAGTGACCGAAAAGAGTAATGGAATTTCTTATGCCGAGCGTATAAGAGATAAAATTTAATGCAGCAAAACCACCTCAAGAATCAACGAATTTCTTTAGTGCATCGCATCTTTTCATCAAGTCAGTCGCACAAGACGAACGGTAGATTGTTCGGTTTTTGCGCCAGCGCACAATAAACATTTAGTGAACTTTGGCGGGATTTTTACCTTCACACAGCACCGGTGGCCTTGAAATTAGTTCTGTCGGATTTTTGATCAAACAATCCGGCTGCACGTTGTCCAATTCACTCATCGCTTGTTGTTCTTTTTCGGATAAATCGCTCACCAACTCCTTATACTACAAAAAAGAAAAGGGGGTTGGATATGAAACGCACGGGATTGTATTCATGCTTTATTATACTTTTCGCACTCATAACCGCTTGTAGTATGAATGGTGAAAACAACGCCATTCCAGAAGAAGAGCTAGGAAGAATACAACATTTAGCGAACAACGATCCACAAGATGAGCAAATCAAAGAAGTGGATGAATTGCCAGACCTTTTGGCACATTTTATCGATGCGGGTCAAGGAGAGGCGGTACTGTTGGAAACTGAAGAATTCAATATTCTTATTGATGCTGGTCGTCATGATGATACAGCTGTCATCGATTTTCTACATGATCGGGATATTGAAGAGCTTGATTTGTTTATCGGTTCCAATGTTCATGACGACCATATCGGCCAGCTTCCAGAGATTCTAGAGGAATTAATCGTACACGAAGTATGGATGAACGGAGATGCTGAGACAACTGAAACGTTTGAACGAGCACTTGACGCAATTCAATCGTCTGGTGCGGTGTATCATGAACCAAAAGCAGGAGACAGCACATTGCTTGAAAGAGGGCAGTTAAGCGTGTTGCATCCAGAACAACTTGGCGAGCATAAAAGTAACAACTCCCTCGTCGTAAAGTTTAACTATGGTGATGTGAGCATGATGTTTACTGGCGATCTAGATGAAGACGCAGAAGGTGAGCTTGTATCACGAGAGATGGACCTATCTTCACACATTCTAAAAGTCGCCGATCACGGATCAAATCGTTCAAGCTCAGAAAGCTTTCTCCAAGAAGTGCAGCCGGAGATAGCCATCTATTCAGCAGGTGAGGAAAATTCGCATGGTCATCCCCATGAAGAAGCACTACAACGCCTCACAGCTACAGGAGCTGATGTGTACGGAACCGATACCGATGGGGTTGTGACAGTTTACACAAATGGCCGGGACTACGTCGTGCGTACCGGGGACGGTGCGAAAGGACCCGAATCTCTTTGTGAAGCTGGTCAAGTCGCAGTAAACAATGCAAACGCCAAAGAACTTCAAGAGATCTCGCACATCGGACCGGAGCGTGCGGAGCAAATGATAGATTTGCGGCCGTTTTCATCATATAATGATCTTATGCAAATCGAAGGTATTGGAGAGCGACGATTAGAACAAATCGAATCAGAAAACAGTGTATGCTTTATTGAATAGGAGGCAATGATGCAAACCGTTCAAGCAGTAATTGACCGCATTGAAGACAAAACAAATGCTGTGTTACTTGTAGGCAAAGACGAGATAGAAAGAATTGTTCCTGTACAATCTCTTCCTGACGGTGTGAAAGAAGGGGAATGGCTTCAACTTACGATTGATGACAATCAAGTCACACACATTCAGCAAGACCGCGAGGAAACAGAACGAAGAGAATCCCGAATCAAAAATAAAATGCAACAGCTTCAACAAAAGAAAGGGAACCGTTTCTAACTTGGAGAGCTAAACCATTAGCAAACGAAAAGAAGCAGGTAACAGCCTGCTTCTTTTTTCAAAAATGGGGGTTCGGAATGTTCGCACAAAGTGAATTGCAGTTAATAGATAAACAAACATTACAATGGAAAACGGAATTGATACAGAAACCTAAACACGATGAAGTGCTCGTCCAAACGTTGGCATCAAGCATTAGCATTGGGGCAGAACTGTCTGCTTACTTTGGTGCTGTGAACACATACCCAATACAAACAGGTTATGAAAACGTCGCAGAAGTGGTTCAAATAGGTAACGAGGTTAACGCGGTACGGCCAGGAGACCGAGTTGTTGCCTTTTACGGACACAAGAATATCGAGCTATGCAAAGAGAACCAAGTCATCCCGCTGCCTGATCATGTGAACGAGAGAGCCGCAATACTCGTCATACTCAGTTGCGATGCAGCAAAGGGGGTCAGAAAACTGGCGCCGCGCCGAGAAGATCGTGTCGTTATTTCAGGCATGGGCGTAATCGGGCTTTGGACGGTCTATTATTTGAAACTATTTTACGGTGTGAGGAACGTGGATGTAATCGAGCCAAACGCAGATCGAATGCAACTCGCCAAAACATTCGGAGCAAAAGAACATGTCGATGAAGGTTCTCATAAGCTCCACGGTTGTTACGATTACGGTCTTGAGTGTTCAACTTCCAATCGCGCATTTGGCCAATTACAGCGGCTAGTGTGCACTAACGGAAGCATTTGTTTGCTGTCTGATGGAAATAGCGACCGATTTGAGTTAACCGATGATTACTTTTGCAAAGAACTTACGCTCTTTCGTTCGAGTGATGGTTGGGATTATCGTGAACACTTCGAATGGTTTTTCAGACAAGTAAGCGGCACACCTTACGTTTATGAGCTATTTGAGCAAACCATTGAACAATCTGAGCTGATTGAATGTTTTCACCTACTAGCCGAACGGAAAATGCGCCCCTTAAAAGTTTTCATTCAGTATCGCTAAAAATAGGGAGACCGCATCACCAACGTTTGCGGTCTCCTTATTTTTTTAGTCAATATCAATACGCCAATTTCCGTCAGCAAGAACCTCAAACGCATAAACATCATCATCATTAAACATGAACGTTTGGGTCCCTTCATAATGCCCAATCTCATTAACGAGTAAATTTTGCCCGTTTAATCGTACGACAAAGTTGCTATCCCCGCTATGGGTGAAGGAAAGTCGTTTATTACCGCTACTCATATCCACAAAGACGACGGAGTCTCCGGTTCCTTCAATCGAGTCATCTTCGTTAGTCACTTCTTCTGGAATCGTTTGTGAAACGGAAGCTTCCCAACTTCCATCCGCTTTAACTTCCAAATAAAAATCATCAGTTTGAGGAATAACAGCAAACGTTTCTCCGTCATAATTGCCAATCTCATTCACTAAAAGATCTTGGCCACCATATTCATCTTTTAAATACAAAGCAAAATTGCTTGACCCTTGATGTGTTGCATTGATAACCGCAAATCCAGCATTCAGACTAAATGAATCAGTGGCGGTATCACCACTTCCGCTCAATTCAACAGGGTGAGAGCGAACAAAGGTTTCTTCAAAACGAATTTCACCGAAATCATCAATATGATCGTGACCAATATATTCCCCTTCAAAACCGTACTTCTCCGTAATATCTTCAGTTTGAGCGAACGGATAATACCCTAAAACAGCATGAACTTCCCCGTCTTGAAAACTAGAAATATCTACTTTAGCAGCGAATTCACCATCTTGTACTTCGATATCTCCTTCAATAAATTCATCCATGTGATCTAAATTTGAAATCGTATATGTAACAGTAACCCCATCTTCAAAGCTTGTGTCTCCAGATATGTGTATCTCGTCTTCAGTCGAATCAAAGTTTATACTTGCGTCTAACTCAACAGAGTGGACTTCAGACTCAGACTCTTCTACCTCATCAACCTCTTCTTCTTCAGCAGGCTCTTCATCTGCGCGAGCGACGTCTTCCGACGAATCGTTAGGTAATAAAACCCCCATCATCACAAAAGATAAAACCATCGCACCAAAAGAACCAACACTTGCAATCATCGTCCGCTTAAAATATTCGCGCTTCGTAAAAAAGAGAATAAAAGCAACCACCAATAGACCGAAAGAAGCAAATGCCGCAAAAAAAGCGAATAACCCAAACAAAATTGCCATCAAATTCCTCCAAATACTAAAGTAATGATTATATATTACTATAATATCGGAAACAATTATATAATGTAGAAGAAAAAGGCAAATATATTTTTCAGGAAAAGTATTTTGCTTTTCAATTTTGTTTTTAGGAGTGGGGTCATAAGGCATTTGAATATCTGTATTCTCTTAGTAATATTAATCAAAGCGCTTATTATATATGATAAACGCTCATTCAATATTCCGATGATTATAAGTACCAAAATGCACTTAAGTGATTATGTGCTATATGAACTTTTAAGGATAGGTTTACTAAGAGATAAACTGAAATAGATATATTTTCAAAGTGAATTTAGTGCTCGTAATTCCTGTCAATTTTTAAACAAACTTGTGCATCATAATATCATCAATATATTGGTGATTATCAATTTTTATTTCTTTAACTTTGCGGCCCTCTTCAATAAAACCAATCTTTTTATATAATGAGATGGCTCTGTGATTCGTAGAAAACACTCCTAAACTAATTTTTTCGATATATGTGTTCTTTTCTGCCCATAGTAATAAACTTTCTACAAGAGCTTTACCTACACCTGTACCTCGATGTGCTTTACTTACCGCCATTCCAAAGGAGCCTGTATGTTGTAACCTTTTTCTATCATGTGATTGAAATATTATCCATCCAATTACTTTAGCTTCAAATTCAGCAACAATGATCGTTTCCCGATCATTCTCCAATATTTTATTCATCCATTCTTTTTGATTTGCAAAATTGGGAGTAAATTCAGCAGAAGTGGTAATTAAAAATTTGTCTTCAGAAATTACTGAACTTTGCAGTTGTAATATTTCATCTGAATCATCTAGTTTACCTTTGCGAATACTATAAGGAGTTTTCTTATGCAACATGTATACATCCCCTAACATATAGTTACGAATACTATAACAAACAAGCGAACAAAAATGGATATTAGCGCTCAGCTGGGTAAGTGAACTTTCGATTGATTAATATTCATGTGCTGTAGACGGCGCTGCTCTTAATGCAAATAATTTCATGGATATAGTAACGAATATAGATAAACTGTTACTATCAATAAATGCTGTTAGTCTATCCAGTAGAACCGAGCAGTATGGCATACTTAAATGATCTATATAAGTTGAACTCCTATGATCGAGATCGCTCTTTACGGGTGAATACCTACATATTGACTGTTAAAGCTTATCTCGTTTCACCTCGACAACTATGATGCCGCTCGTTGTTCGTCACTGCAAGAGTTGAAGACAACACGGAAAACGAGTATTGAAGGGTAAAAAAGACGTGACGGCTGGTCCCCACCTGGCGCAAGGAAAGTTATTACCCGTCACTTATGTGACCAGTCAGCTCTCAAATCGGGCGCATATATCGCAATTTGTGACCGCCCGCTCCGTTTATGTGCGGATCCACTTTTAAAATAATGACTTTTCTTTACCAGTTGTCACTTAAATGATTGCATAAGGCGTTTGGACCTCTTTTCGCACACCGAGGCGGAGAGGTGATGCCGCACTTACACCCCGGAGGGTAAAGAGAACACTGTGGCTGAATATTGTCCACCGATGTTGCAATTGAAGTCTGGACTACAAGCATCTGCTTGAAGTGGAGATCAAGTATCAACAGTGTAATCAAGGGAAAATAAGCCCCAAATACGAAAGATTGAATATTTTTACAAAAACAAAAAAACGTCCAACCCCTAAAAGAGTAGCGTTATAAATGGTGTCCCGTACTGGGCTCGAACCAGTGACCTCCACCCTGTCAAGGTGGCGCTCTCCCAACTGAGCTAACGGAACGTATAAGTAATGGCGACAACAATATTATAGGCTGATTTGTTCGTTTTTGTCAATAATATTTTGTTGTTTTTTTGCTATTGAGCATGATCGATGTCCAGATTTATCGTCTTTTGTTACACTGTTTGAAAGGAGTGGTCATAAGTGAAAGCTTTTTATAATGGAACAATCTTTAATGGAGACGGTGAAAAATACGAAGGGAAAGCGCTATTAATTGAAGACGGAAAAGTGAAACGAATTGTAAAAGAAGGGGACATTCCGTCTGAGGCGGAGAAAGTTGATGTTCGCGGCGGGTATATAACCCCTGGGTTTATTGATGTGCATACGCATCTAGGTGTAAGTGAAGAGGGGATCGGGCAAGCAGGGGCGGATTTCAACGAAACGAGCGACCCGGTCACGCCAGAAGTCCGCGCTCTTGATGGCCTCAATCCTTTAGAGGAAGGATTTCAAAATGCCATCCGGACGGGTGTAACGACGGTGCAAGTGTTGCCAGGAAGTGCGAATGTGATCGGTGGAGAAATGTGCACAGTGAAAACATCAGGAAGTATTGCTGATCACATGGCAATTGCCGCCCCGTCGGGTATGAAGGCGGCGTTTGGGGAAAACCCGAAACGTGTGTATGGTTCTCGTACGAAAAAGCCGATTACACGTATGGGCATTGCCTCAATCTTTCGTGAAGAAATGTATCGTACGAAAGAGTATATGGAAAAACGAAAAGCCGGGACGACAGATTTTAAGCTTGGTTATGAGCAGTTAGCGAAAGTATTGCGAAAAGAAATTCCATTCCGCATTCATGCGCACCGAGCAGATGACATTGTTACAGTCCTTCGATTAAAGAAGGAGTTTGATTTTGATTTAACGTTAGAACACGGGACGGAAGCCCATTTGATTGCTGATCATGTGGCGATGCATGATGTATCGGTGTCAGTTGGCCCAACGATGTCACCAAAATCAAAAATCGAAACGAGTCAAAAAAGTTGGCACACGCTAATGGAGCTTGAGATGAGAGGGGTTAATATTGCGATTACGACGGATCATCCTGTCATTGCTATTGAGCATTTGCTCGTAAGTGCATCAAAAGCAATCACTGCTGGGCTAAGTGAAAAGACAGCGATGAAAGCTGTTACATCAAATGCGGCTAAACATCTTGGTCTAGAGGATCGAATCGGTCACCTCGCTAGTGGGATGGACGCAGACTTTGCGATCTGGACAGGCCACCCGTTCCATTATGCATCCACGCATTTAAGCACATGGATTAATGGAGAAAAAATCGAACCTACTGTGTAAAGTCAACGATCCTACACCTATTTTTTGGAATGATCTTTCATGTATGAAAGAAGAAACATGTTGGCAAAGCTAGCATGTAAATAGAAAAGAGGTGTAGGAATTGAGAAAGTATATGATCGTGGCAATGGTTGCGATTTTAGCTACCGGCTGTGCGCAAGACGAGCAAACCCCTGGCGAGGATGAAGTAGAAGAAGTCAATGCCGTTCAACATGAGAATACGCCGTTGAAACCGTCAGCGATGGCAGAAATTATAAATGTAAATCAAGACGTCATTGGCGAGGCGAATTTCTACCAAGACAGTCAAGGGAAGACGGTTGTCCATACGAAAGTCGAAGGGTTAGAGCCTGCAGGATTTCATGGGTTCCATATTCATGAAAAGGGTATTTGTGAAGCGGATGCGGCTGACGGTCCGTTTACGACAGCGGGTGGACATTACTCTCCTGAAGATGTTTCTCATGATCATCATGCTGGAGACATGCCATCCTTGTATGTGAATGAAGATGGCACTGCACAAGCGACATTTATGATGGACCGATTTGGTGCAGAAGAGTTAATTGATGCGGATGTTTCTGTGATGATTCATGAAGGTGCCGATAACTTTGCGAACATTCCTGACCGTTATCAATCTTCAGAGTCAGATGCACCGGGTGCGGATGAAGAAACGAAGAAGGCAGGAGACGCTGGAGACCGAATTGGTTGTGGGGTTGTTGTTGCACCAGAATAAGCAAAAAAGGATGCCGCTGTATGCGTCATCCTTTTTTCTGGATAAAGAAACAAGCTCAAGGGAACGATAATCGTAAAACAGGAGGGATTTGATGACGACGCATTATGTATGCCCAGCATGCAAAACGAATAAAACACGTTTTCACATTATTGAACAGTCTCCGCATGCGGTGAAACTGAATCCACAAACGGGGGATGTAGTCGAAGAATACCAGCAATCAGAATTAGACCCGTTTCACCTGCCTTATAGTGGACCGAGCAACCGCATCCAATGTGGGGCATGTGGGTTAAATGAAGATGAGCGTCAATTCATAAGAACTGACCCCTCGGCCACATAGCAAAAAACGCAGATCGATTTACGATCTGCGTTTTTTAATTCATTACGTATCTTTTAGTTTGCCTTTTGTTTCTTGGGCTGTACCTTTAACTTTATCGAATTTCCCTTTTGCTTGTAAATCAGGATCATTCGTTGCTTTGCCTGCGGCATCTTCTGCAGAACCTTTAATCTTGTTGCCGAGTCCCTTTAGACGATCTTTACTTCCTTTTCCCATTTTGAAGTCCTCCTCGTTGAAGGTTACTTCATATATACCCACCCGTTGTGCAAATGAAACCGTCTCGCCTGTACTTATTTGGCGTATTGCTGAATGACTTTCATCAGCTCATCGATGGATTCTTGTTCTTTGCCGTTTTGGATGTCGTGTACGACGCACGTTTTCGTATGATGTTCAAGTAACGAGTAGCCGACTTTCTTCAATGCGGCTTGAACAGCTGTAATCTGAACGAGGATGTCGACGCAATATCGATCATCTTCAACCATGTTCTGCAAGCCACGAATTTGACCTTCTACGCGACGCAGTCGTTTCAACAATCGTTCCTTATCGTCATTTGTGTGTGGAGAAACCGGTTTTTTGTCCGGCTGTTCGATCAGGGTATCCTCCTGCATTTTATGAACCCCCTTACATGTATCGTTCACTCTCTCTAGTATAGCCTAGCAATGCCATATACGCTATAGTCGTGTTTTCAGGGTTCCCGTCAATTTATTGAGCTATGCGCTAGTTTGCGTGTTTCACGTAACGCCCGTAGCTAAGCCAAGCGATAAATGCGCCAAGCATGCTAAACCCAAGAAGCATTGCAAGTGAGGGCCAAATGTCAACGATCGTAGCCCCGCGTGACATCACATCAAGAAATGCTTGATGCGCCCAGTATTGGGGTAACCCGACACTGATGGTTTGAATAAAGGACGGCATAAATTCTAAAGGCATCCATAATCCAGCCACAATCGCGCCGCCAAGAGCGATCACTTGTGTGAGTGCGATTCCCATATTCTCTGTACGTACAACAAGGCTAAGGCCAAGACCAAGACCTGTCGCAGTCAGGGCAAGGAGTAGGGAAACAGCGGTAATCGCGGGCACATTTCCAAGGGTGATATCGTACACAAAGTAACCGAAAAGGAGAAGAATGACGACTTGCAAAAAAACGATTGTTATAAAAGCGATCCACTTTCCTCCTAGGTATTGTAGCGGGGCAAGCGGTGTTGCTGCCAGCCGCGAAAGCATACCGGATCGTTGATCTTTAATAAATGAGGTGACCATTGAAATCATAATAAAGAAGGTGAACATGACGGCATAACCTGGGATAAGATGAGTGATTGCATCAACCTCTCCACCTGAATCTTGTGCTTCATAAGAAATATCAAACGGTGGCGTGAAAAATTCAGCGACCATGGCAGCATCTTCCCACTCCTCTTGTGCCAATGTGTACTGCTCTTCTGCTTGTAATCCGTATCGCAAATTTTCTAACATCGCAATCATTGGTGCAGCCACTTCTTCGCGCACTTGTTCGTAATATAAATGCGCGCTCCCGTCATTTGAGAAGCCTTCAGGAAGATGAAATAGCACATTCATCTGACCGGATTGAATTTGTTCTACACTGTTTGCGTAGCTCTCTTCTTTTACTAATTCGACGTTTTCAAGTGTGGAAATTTCTTGCAATAGTTCAGCAGATTCATCGCTTTGATCGGTGTCAACGTAATGCAATGTCAATTCTTGATCTGTTGTGTCTGATCCGAAAATCGATGCGAACACAACGATAAAGGCAATCGGGAGAAGTAATGTCCAAAAAATTAATCCTTTGTCTTTGAGGTTTTTCTTCATTTCCAGTACATACATTGGAATCATTACTGAGCGTCCCCCTCTCGCAGTGCAGTCCCAGTTAATTGAATAAAGATATCTTCCAGTTTTGGTTGCGATACTTCAAGCCGAGCAATCGGGATGTGATCTCGCTCAAATTGGTGGGCCATCTTCTCTAACAGTTGCAATGGCTGTTCTGTAAGAATGCGATACCCGTTTCCTTTTTCCTCTACATGTTCAAATGGCTTCAATATGTCGGGTTGCTCAGATTGGAATTCAACATAGACCCCAGACTTGGCATGCTGATTGGCAATCTGGGAAAGAGAACCGCACGCAACCACTTCACCATGATCAATAAAGGCAACTCGATTGCAAAGCTGTTCGACTTCTTCCATGTAATGACTCGTATAAATGATCGTCTTGCCAAGACGTCTTAAACGATGAATAAGTGAATAGATATTGTAACGAGATTGGGGGTCAATTCCGACCGTTGGCTCATCCATAATGAGAACATCTGGGTCGTGCAAGAGTGCACAGCCGATGTTCAGTCTACGCTTCATCCCTCCAGAAAATGTAGATACAACGTCTTTTCTTTGATTCGTGAGGCTGATTTGTTCGAGAACAGCATCCATTCTTTCTCGTCTTTCTTTTCCTTTTAAATGATGGATTCGAGCGAAAAAGGTTAAGTTATCTTCAGCAGTGAGTGTTTCTTCTAAACAAATGTCTTGAGGTACGTATCCAATCATACTTTGACTCGTCTTTTGGAGCGGGCGTTCTTGAATCGTGATGCTCCCTCGGTCATGTTGCAAAATCGACGTTAATATTTTGATTAGTGTAGATTTCCCTGCACCATTAGGTCCAACAAGACCGAAGCAATCTCCTTGTTGAATATCAATGTCAATGGCTTGTAAGGCGTTTTTGTTCTTATATGATTTGGAAACTCCTGTTATTTGAATCATTGCTTATCTCCTCCAGCGCGTTGTTTATAGCTATAATGTATACTGAATAAAGACTCGCATTTACATGTTTTGCATAAGGCGCACGAGCGGATGACCAACATGTAGAAATGAGTGTATGAGGAGTTAAAAGCAGCAATAGCGTCATTACTCAGTACTACCGGGTTGCACGTCAGCGTCGAGACGATGAGAAACAGGAATTCATTCTTAATTAATCTCCGCTACAGAACGCATTGCGTCTATAAACGTTTGAAATGCTAAGTGAGGAGCATGAATCATCGTAAAACGAAATGTTATTTTCCGACTTCTCTATGTTAAGATTTTACTTGTAGGATATGTAGTAAATGTCCGAGAATCATCGGTTGAATGACGAACATTTCATGGAGATGGAGCAGTGTACGAAGGAGGTGGATCGCAATGAATACGACACTAAATGTAACAGGTATGTCTTGTGGGCACTGTGTGAAGGCAATTGAATCAAGTGTTGGGGAAATGAACGGTGTGGCGTCTGTCGTTGTACACCTTGACGAAAACAAAGTCGATGTAAATTTTAACGATAGCGAAGTAACATTGGATAAGATTAAAGAAGAAATTGAAGATCAAGGATATGACGTCGTGTAGTCTAATGATTTGAAACTCCCCAAACGTTCGTGTATAAACACACGTTTGGGGTTCTTTATTTTCTTTCGTTTTTGGCCGATAGGATAAATATATTGCATTGAAAGAAAACACGAACAACAAATGATCTTTAATAATCGATGGGATGACGAGATGATCCAAAGGAGGAAAAAATGAAAATCATTGATTTAACGGCACCGATTGAATCAGGAATGACGGTCTACCCAGGCGATCCGGAAGTAAACCTAGACGTTGCAACGACAATTGAGCAGCAAGGATTCGAAGTCCGTCGTTTAAGTTTAGGATCTCATACCGGCACTCATGTGGATGCGTTTTCGCACATGCATGCCGGAAAGCAAACGATCGATCAGATCCCTCTCACGACTTTCGTGCACGTTGCGGTTCTCGTTAATGATGTCCATCATCTTCCAGAGCGAACAGGGCTTGTATTCCGACAAGACGTCGGCATCGAGCACTTTGATGCGATTGTAAAAGCCGCACCGCCGTTTGCCGCAGGTGAAATTGATTTTGACTTAGAAAAAGCGTTGTTAGGGCACGGGATTGTCACGTACACAAACCTTGTTAACCTAGACCGTGTACCGGTCAGAAAGCCGTTTCTTTGGGTAGGATTGCCACTACATATTAAAGGTGGAGATGGTTCGCCGGTTCGCGCTGTGGCCGTCTTTAACGAATAACTATGGACCCTCCTGAAACTTGATTCATGCCACGCTTTTTGGAGAGGCGATCAATGAGAGACAAACAAGCACGATCTTTTGCTTTTGCTTCAATCATGAAATCCACATTTTCTCGAATGGTTTTCAAACCGTCGAGCAGCGGCTCGAGAAATGTTTCATCGACATAATCCGCGTGGCTCCGAAAAGCGGTTTTGCTTTTTGGCGAGGAAATGTGAATTTTGGCGGGTTGAGAGGTGGATTCCCAAGTCGCAAAAACCCGAGGAAGTAGCTCTGTTAGCTCTTCGTCGTCGGTATGATTTGCCACGTAATGATGATAGTCAAACATCATCGGAATGCTGTGTTGCTCGGCGACAGCGAGTGTTTCCGTCGTCGTATACGTTTTATCGTCATTTTCAAGTGTGAGTTGTTTTAAGATGTGAGCGGGAACCTTCTTTATGTTGTTGTGAAACCGTTCGAGCGCTTTCTCTTTATCGCCATAAGCGCCTCCAACGTGGATGTTAATTCGAATCTCTTCGTGTAGACCCATCGCTTTTGCGAGCTCGTAATGATAAACCAAATCTTCAACGGCTTTTTCAGTGACGTGATCACGATCACTCGTAAACAGGGTGAACTGATTCGGGTGAAAACTCGTTCGTAATTGATGGGTTTTAACAAGAGTGCCAATCTCTTTATATAAATGAGAAAAGGGCGTTATATAATCCCACTGTGTTTCAGGATGTGTTGCAAGTGGAACGAGTGAAGAGGAGAACCGGTATAACGGAATTTCATGGGCAATTAAGTAATGGATAATCCGTTTCGTGCGTAATAAATTCATTTCGGTCACGTCATGCAATTTCTTTTTACCTTCTTTCTCGCCAAGCTGGCGATAACGAGAAAACGTAACTGTTTTTGCAGGTGATGCTTCATAAAGGTCAAGGGCATTGGCAACAAAACCAAAGCGGATGTGCATTGTAGGCCTCCCAAGGTAGTGAATGGATGTCTCAAAAAGCATACCCATTGCGCGTAATCTTAAACATTGAGGACAAATGGTTGACGGTTTGCGCATCATCCGATACACTAAGTTACATAATCTAATATAAATCTTCGGGGCAGGGTGAAATTCCCGACCGACGGTAAGTTACGCGCGTTGTAACAAGTCCGTGACCCACTTTTATTTTAAAGTGGTTGATCCGGTGTGATTCCGGAACCGACAGTATAGTCTGGATGGGAGAAGATTGCAGAGAAAGTCGTTCCTACTCGATGGGTAGCATGTTTATCATGCGGCCGATTTGTTTAGGTGAACGCTTTGTTATTGATCGCTCAAGCCCCTCGCAGTTTACTGTCGAGGGGCTTTTTTAATGAAAAACAACGAACATAACAAAGTGAACAACTCTGTTATCCCTTTTTTACCGGAGAAGGGAGGCAATTATTATGAACAACCAATCATCGAAAACGTTCCGAATGGTAAGCTATGCCATACTTGGTGCACTAGGTACCGCGTTTATGTTTCTAAGCTTTCCGTTGCCGTTTCTAACAGCTACACCGTTTTTAAGCATTGATTTTAGTGAAATTCCTGTGTTGTTAGCGGCCATTCTGTTCTCGCCTGTTGCAGGCATTGCCGTCGCAGGTATTAAAATCGCTCTTTATACACTATTTATGGGGGCGGGCGACCCGATCGGTATGGTGACGAACTTTACCGCAAGCTTAGCATTTGTGTTGCCGATTGCGTATATCTATCGTCGGTACCGGACGACGCGCAGCCTCGTTGTTGGCGTAGGTGTGGGCACATTTTCACTTACCGTTATTCTTAGCGTACTCAATTATTTTGTTTTCTTACCCGCTTACGTATGGCTTGTGGAAATGCCATTTACCCCTGAAATTATGATGACAATGGTTCTCGCAGGGATATTGCCATTTAATCTAATGAAAGGCATTCTCGTCGGTGCGGTATTTGTTCCAGTATTTTTGAAACTATACCCACTTCTTCAAAAGCAAAAAATTGGTGCTGGTTTAAAGAAACAACCAGTAAATGAATAGAGATGAACCTTTCGCTTCATTGATTTATAATGAAGCGAAAGGTTTTTTTGTGATGTCATCCTCAGTTCATACACGAGGGGTATACTGCAGAGAAAGGGCGGTGAAAGTATGACAACCATTCTTGTCGCTGATGATGATGCGAACATACGAAGACTCATCCGTTTGTACTTAGAAAATGATCAATTCCGTGTAATCGAAGCATTAGATGGAGAAGAAGCGCTAGAAAAAATGAAGGAACAACCCGTTTCTTTAGCGATTATCGATGTGATGATGCCGAAAGTAAACGGATGGGAAGTGACGAGGTTCATTCGCCAATCTTATACATTGCCCATTCTCATCGTGACAGCAAAAGGCGAGTCAAGTGATAAAATCGAAGGATTTAACGCAGGGACCGATGATTATCTTGTTAAACCGTTTGATCCAGTAGAGCTCGTATTACGTGTCAAAGCATTACTAAACCGCTACGAGTTGTTCACTGCACAAGAAGTTCAAATTGGTCCGTACGTCATTCAAAAGGATAAACTTAAAGTGACGAGTGACAGGACGGAGGTCGCGTTAAAAAGAAAAGAATGCGAACTGCTGTTTCATCTTGCGAAATTCCCAGGCACGATTTTCACTCGAGATCAATTGATACAACTCATATGGGGACATGACTATGAAGGGGATGATCGAACGGTCGATGTGCATATTAAACGATTAAGGGAGAAAATTCGCCCGTTTGAAGGGCTATCGATTCGGACCATTCGAGGGTTGGGATATACGATGGAGGAGTATGGATAATGCTCATCTTATTTTTTCGAAGAAGCTTTCACGCGAGAATCGTCACGATGTTTATCGTCGTGCTGCTCATCAGTCTATGTGCCGCCTATATGTTTACATACGTCTTCTACCCAGAACATCATCGTTCTGAACAATCCCTTTCAACAGTTGAAGATGGCATCAATGCCTTGCTTCTTTCTGAAGAAGCAGCGTCGATCGCCGATTTAGAAGCGAATGCGAGGGAACATCAAGCAACATTGACTGTTTTGGATGAAGAGCAACAATTGCAATACAGAAGTGAAGCCGCACAACCCATATCAGACGCTTCCATCAACAATTTCTCATCTCTAAGTGAAGGTGAATCTTCTTTTGTTTTTAAAGGGACGGAAGAGTTGTTTGAGATTGCGATCGCGCGACCGATTAATGGAGAGTTGCATACGCTCGTCTATCAAGTTGATTTGTCAGCAGAATCACAAGCTGTTCGTGATATTATCATTGCTTCATTGCTCGTCGTATTTATTGTAGGTAGCATACTGTTTCTCATCGCTTCCACACCGATCGTCTCGCCGATTAACTTGCTATCAAAAGCAGCAAAAAAAATGGCAACTGGAGATTTTTCGGTTTACATTCAGAAAAAAAGGGAAGATGAAATTGGCGAGCTAGTGGACAATTTCAACTACATGTCCAAAGAGTTGCAAAAAGTGGAGAATATGCGACAAGAGTTCGTGAGTAATGTTTCTCACGAGTTTAAGGCGCCGATGACGACGATCAATGGATTCACTCAAGCGATTCGAGACGGGGTTGTGAAAGAAAATGAGCGGGAAGAGTACTTAGCGATTATTCAGTCGAGTACCCAACGTTTATCCCGGCTTAGTGATCACTTGCTGCAACTCGCTTCGTTAGAATCAGAACATCATCCACTGCAAATGACTTCATATGCTTTGGATGAGCAAATTCGTAGGGTGATTTTATCTACGCGCTTACTTTGGGAAGAGAAGCATATCGATATTCAAGTTGAGTTGCCTTCGATTACCATTGAGGCAGACCAAGATTTAATGGAACAAGTATGGATGAACTTGTTTACGAATGCGATTAAATTCTCGCACAGTCACGGCACTATATGGGTGAATGTCATTGTGCTTCCCCAACAGATCAAATTGGTTATCGAAGACGAAGGGATTGGGATCGCTGAAGAACACCTTTCTTATGTGTTTGACCGTTTTTATACGGTAGATGAAGCAAGAACGCCTGAAAAGAGTGGCAATGGTCTCGGACTTCCCCTCGTTCAACGAATTGTTGATGCACATGGATTTTCAATCAATGTTCAGAGCAAAATAAACGAAGGGTCGACGTTCACTGTGACGATCATGCCTTCCATAAGTTATGACTAATTTGTGACAACGGTAAGAATGTGAAGTTGGTTCATAATCAGTTCATCGTTCCGGTGTATGCTAATGAAGTGCATTTCCATACGTAAAAAATACATAAAAATTGATAGGGCATAGGGGTGGTTTACACATGACAAATTTCTCGATCAGACGTCCGGTTTTTACAATCGTCGTCATGATTTTGTTTTTAATTGTAGGTCTCGTTTCTTCTACGAGATTACCGCTACAATTAATTCCAGATATTGATCCTCCAGTAGCAGCGGTGATTGCATCGTATCCAGATGCAGGGCCAGAAGAAGTTCTAACCGAAGTAACTGAACCGTTAGAAGCGCAATTAGCGACGACAACGGGTTTAGATCTCATTCAGTCGAATACGACTGAAGGCACGTCAATGATTATTTTGCAGTTTGATTGGGAAACAGACATCGAAGATGTTGAACTGGACATCATGAATACGCTACGGCAGGTGAACTTGCCTGATAGTGTGGATGAACCGAGCTTTTTGCAATTTGACCCATCGATGTTCCCGATGATGCAACTTGCGGTCACATCAGGGGATGACATCATTGACTTTCAAGATGATGTGCTAGACCTTGAACAAGAACTGTTAAACATACCCGGTGTAGCAAGCGTTGATGAATCAGGTAGTCTAACAGAAATTGTAGAAGTGAACCTCGATCGTGAACTCATGGATGATAACAACGTCGCACAAGACGACATTAGTGGAGCCATTCAATCAAACAACGTTTCCATGCCTGGTGGTACTGTGCTCCAGGATGATCTGAGTTTAACGACAAGGGTCGTTAGCGAACTCACATCAGTGAATGACATTCGCGAGCTAGTCGTAGGTGTTGATCCAGAATCGGGCGATCAAATTACGATTGATGATGTCGGGGACGTAGACATTGTTACCGAAGATCAAACGGTCATTACAAGAGCCAACCAAGAAGATGCCATGATGTTATCGATCATGCAAGAATCTAGCGCCAATACGGCATCAACATCTGATGCAGTAAATGAGCGGTTGGACGAATTAATGAATGACAGTGATTTTGAAGACTTGAGTATTATCTCCTTATATGATGAAGGGGACTTTATAAACCAAGCGATTAACAGTGTACTTTCTGCACTCGTACTCGGTGGTGTGCTGGCGATGACAGTGTTGTTCTTCTTCCTAAGAAACTTGAAGACACCATTTATCATTGGCTTGGCCATACCTTTCTCGGTCATTGTTACATTTGCGTTTATGTTCTTTTTGGACATTGGATTAAACATCATGACGCTGGGGGGTCTTGCCCTAGGAATTGGTCTTGTTATTGATAACGCGATTGTTGTTATTGAGAACATTTATCGCCACCTATCCAAAGGTAAAGACGCAAAAGAGGCAGCGAGAGAAGGTACGAAAGAAGTGATGGGGGCGATTACAGCCTCAACGCTAACGACCATTTCTGTATTCTTGCCAATCGTATTTATTACAGGCATTGTTGGAGACATTTTTGGTGAGCTAGCCTTAACTGTATCGTTTAGTTTATTGTCTTCGCTCCTCGTTGCGATTACGGTCGTTCCGATGGTTGCGAGCCGTGTATTAAAAGCACCTAAAGAAGACATTGAAGAAAAACGCCGCCAAGGCAAAACAATGAAATCACTTGAAAATATTACGCACTGGTCGCTCGGGCATCGCAAGTCTGTCATCGCGATTACGTTATTGCTTCTTTTTGGCGGTATTGGTGGACTGTTTACAGTCGGCACAGAGCTTCTCCCAGAAGCTGACCAATCGTCATTTAACGTCGATATTGAAATGGAATCTGGTACGAGTTTAGAGCGAACAGATGAAGCCGTAACGGCAATCGAAGATGTTTTGGATGACTACCAAGAAATCGACCATTACTCGGCCTCCATTGGAGGATCGTCAATGGATATGGGTGGGGAAGGTGAATCTCATACTGCCCAAATCATCGTATCGATGATTCCGATGGATGAGCGATCAATGACGGATGCGGAGTTTGTGGAATCAATTACGCGTGAACTGGAACGTGCAGATGACGGTGTTGAAGAGTTGCGAGCCTATACAATGACCGCAGCGATGGGCGGGGAAGCCAATACGGTACCGTTTATCGTGTCTCACTCAGAGCGTAGCGAGTTGTATGATTTCGCAGAAGAGCTACAAGATGAGTTGCTCGATTACTCCATCATTCAAGAAGTACAACTAAGTATTGAAGATACGGTGCCAGAAATTCTTATCGAAGTCGATGATGAGGCAGCACTTGACAACGGTCTAACACCAGCAGAAGTTGCGACACAAGTCAATGAGGCGACCCAAGGCGAGACCGTTGCAACTGTCCAAATTCCTGATGATGATGAAGAAGAGGATACAAATGGCACGACAACGACGTATGAAGTTGTCGTTGGTCTCGATGCAAGTTTTACCGATTCAATAGATGAACTTGAAGTCTTAACGATTAGAAATAACGAAGGTGAAACGGTAAACCTCAATGATATTGCCGAGATCACTGAAGGAGAAAGCCCTGCAGCCGTTCAACGAGCGGACCAAGAAGAAGCCGTTGAATTTACAGTCGGTTATACGACTGCTGCTGTACTCAGTGATGTGTCAGATGCGATTGTATCGTCTGTTGATGAAGTTGAGTTGCCAGATGGAGCAAACTTCTCCTTTGGCGGAGAGCAAGAAATCCTTGATGATGCCATGATGAGCATGGTTCTTGCGCTTGTGCTTGCGGTTACCTTCATTTATCTCATTATGGCTGCACAATTTGAATCATTTAAGTTGCCATTTATTATGATGCTAACGGTTCCTCTCGTTATTATCGGGGTTGCAATTGCTCTTACAGCAACGCAAACCGCTATCGGAATTACGACCTTTATCGGGGTAATCATTCTCGTAGGTATTGCAGTAAACAACGGAATTGTCATGCTTGACTTCGTGAATCAACAGAAGCGAAAAGGGTTGTCTACCTACGATGCGCTCGTTGAATCTGTGAAGTTAAGAACACGACCGATTGTGATGACATCTGTCACTGCAATTCTAGGTATGGTGCCGATTGCTATTGGTATGGGTGAAGGTGCAGAAATGCAGCAGCCAATGGCGATTGCTGTAATTGGTGGTCTCATTAGTAGTACAGTGCTTACACTCGTGTTTATTCCGGTCATGTACAGCTTGTTTGATAAAGAAACACGCTCACGCCGGACGCCATATGTAGTTGTGAGTGACTACGATGAATCAGGTGAAGAGCGACGCATGTATTTACCCGCACACGAAGCAGGGCGTCCTTCAACGTACAAGTCGACACAAGCAGAGGACATTGAAGAAGTCGATGATGAAAAAGCGCCGGCTGATCCGGAGCCTAGAGACGCTGAAGACCGACACGAAGAAATGACAGAAGAACAGAACGAAGAGTACCAAGAAGAAGAGAAACAAGAGAATAACACGTCCACAGACCGTGAGACGAATGATTTAAGTAAAGATGAACTGCTCGACCTTCTTGAGTCGATTGTCAAACGCAACAAAAACGACAATGAAAAATAAAAAAACTGAGCAGTTTGGTAAGAGGACCGCCAGATTCCACACGTTGGAGTCTGGCGGTTTTTTAATGAGTAAGTGGAAGGTATTAGATTGCACACGTTGGATTAAAAAAGCACGCCCGCCCAACTTGGACGAACGTGTGATATCGGAAATGACAATTTACAGTCGCTTTAACAGTTGTCTTTTTGCCTCCGAATAATCGGAAGTGGATGCTTTGGCTGCGGCCTGTCTTTGCGTTCTCAGCCATTTGTGATAATGGGATTCAGATAGAATGCCACGCTTTTTTGCCGATCGCGCTGCGGCTTTTTTTAGCAGTTCTTTTCCTGACAAATTGCATCAACCTCCCTTGCTTCTATCGTATTCTGTCTCATTTAATTGTTGATCGACAAATTGATTATCAAGCGTCTGACTATATTCAATGAATGCCAGCTCAATAAATCTGCTATATAGTGCGGCAATTGGAATCACTTCTTTTTGAAACGACGTCTGGGCATCAATGGTTAACACTCCCCATTCGGATAAAGGGAAGCAAAGAAGCGCTTTGGAATCCACTCTTAGCATCTCGGTTGGGTAATAATCAACATCCGCGTAAATGTTCTGGACGTGTTCTCTTCTTTTTTTGCGAAAACAACGTCCGGCAATCGTTTCATGAATGGGAAGTTGGTCGTTTTGATCGCCTTCATCAAAACGGGTGTTACCTGCAAATAGCACGAGCCGATCAATTTCTTCTTCTTCAATCCATATAGCGCAGTAATGTTCTTCGCCTGGTTTGAACTTAATATCGGTACTTAGTGTGTTCACGAGTTGAATCATTAAGCTTTCGTACGCTTCTAATCGTTCAGTGACGGGTAACTCTTGTTCCTTTAAGTTGGACAGAGACGCAAGAAATCGCTCTGCGTTTTGCATCGCATGTGTCGTTTGCAGCGAGATGTCTTTTTGTAAGGAAGCTTCGGTTTTGGATGTAAACAATTCTTGTTGAATTTTTTGGAATCCTAATTCTTTATCAATTTTCTCCGTATACTTCATCGCGGCGCGTCCGATTAATACAAAAAGAACGAGCACACCCGCAATGATGAGAAAACCAGTCACTCCGTATACCCAGTCCGGCTGATGTTCGAAGAGAACACGTAACACTTCTGTCATTTGCAGCACCTGCATTCCTTCATTAATACAATGTAATTCACGTTAAGAGGAATTATGCACAGTAGTTTTATTTTTTGCGATCCAGTGAAACTACCCAATTTCATAGACGTCTCCCTCTTTTTTGTCGATAGCTAGGTTATGTCATTACAACGAATGTGAGAGTTGACATAGGATTTAATGTAAGACAATTTATGAGGAAAAAAGGAGAGTTTGAAATGTCATATAATCATTGGGACTATCTGTTTGGCTGTGGCGGTAACCGAGGTGGCCGCAACCGACGGGGCAAGCGTTTTGAGTGCGAGTGTAGAGAAGTACGTGACAGAGGTCGCGGATGTGGATGTAAAGACAAGTATGACTATGATTACGACTACGACTATGATTATGACCGTTGTTACAAAAAGAAAGACAAATGTGACAAAGATCGTGGAGAGCGTTGCCGCATTAAGTTTGAAATCGAGTGCGACGACTAATAAGGACGTGAGGGAAGCAGTTTTATAACTGCTTCCCCTTTACAGGATCGAAAGAAAGGAAATGAAAATATGAACCAATCAAGACACTATTGGACAGGATGTTCTTGTCGAAAGAAGCATTCGGATAAGGGAAGTTCCTGCTATCATAGTGGCTATCAAAAGCCTGCCCCGCCGTGGTATCCTTCGTGGTACAATGGCAAACCAGAGCCAAAACCAAAGGCAAAACCAAAGGCAAAACCAGACAAAAAACGGAAAACGAGAAGTCGCTTAAAAGGGTCTATTATTGTTGAGTGTGATTAAAGTAGTTGTATATGGAATTTCGCTAGATATAGGTAAGACCATTACTAGTTTTTCAAAGATAATCATAGAATAATAAGGCAAGCAAAAACGTCATCCGCCGGACGTCTTGCTTGTAAAGATTGGCTCTGTCATACCTCCCAGGTCTGTAATCATGGCATGTAATTCCCTCCAACACATTGAACGGAACTTTTGAAACGGGGTCATTGACTCCGTTCTTTTTATCTGTTGTATGACAAATGACATACTTCCCATTGCAAGTGGAACGACAATCGATTACGATATTGATAAGTATCATTACATCATTACAACATGGATGGGGGAAGATGCTGGATATGGACGACCAGATTGACGATTATTTGGACCGCCTTGCCACAACGTTGCAATCATTGTTGAAAAAACAACTCACAGGGGTGTATTTGAGTGGATCGCTCGTTATGGACGATTGGATTCCGACGAATAGCGACGTGGATGTGATGTGCATTGTGGACCGTCCGCTTAAAGATTCTGTGAAACTGAAGTTGGTCGACCAATTAGCTGAGGAGAGGTTGGTTCCTCCAGGTTTAGGTTTGGAGCTTGTGTTCGTATTAGAAGATGAGGTGTTAAAACCGCATTCTCTTCCGTCTTACGAATACGTGCTCACATTTCAACAAGATATCGGTGTAAAGGTGAAAGAAGAAGGGATGGACGAAGGGTTATTGATGGACTTTACCATCTGTTATCAATCTGGAAAAACTCTCATCGGAAAACCGATTGAAGAAGTATTTGGGGTCGTGCCAAAACCATGGTTGAATGAGGCCATGAAAGGGTCGCTTCGTTGGCATAAGGCACATGTTTTTCACCCATTTTATGATCCGTATGGTCACGAAGCTGTTTTGAATGCTTGTCGCACATGGTGCTTTAAAGAAAACGGCCGGATGACGTCAAAAACGAAGGGCGCGCTATGGGCTTTGTCGCGATGGTCCGACTCTGATGTTGTGTCTCACGCACTTTCCATTCGGGAAGGGTCACGAACCGATCGATTAGACGAAGAGCGGGTGCATGCGATTCTTGATCATGTAATGATGATGCAAAGTACCAAGTTAAAAGCATTCATTTAACATATAGGATAAATAAGTGAGAGGGTCTTCTGACTCTCTATTTTTTCGTTTTTTTAGACCGGAGGGATTTCATTGTTAGATATGTACCACGACTGGATTGCCATGTATCCGTGGCTACAATATGTCGTCGCATTTATAATCATTATGTTCTTTTTATTTCTTAGAAAAGTGTTCACCCGTTATGTTTTCGCTTTTATTTTGCGGCTATCACGAAAAAGCAAAAGTGAACTACTTCCGAATATCTTGTTGTCATTTCAACGACCGGTTCGTTTTTTCTTTGTGATATTAGGTTTGTATCTTGCGATTCAATACTTAGTGCCAGATGATCCGACAGCAGCTGTTGAAAGGCGAATGGAAGTTGTGAACACGTTCTTTCGTTCCAGTGTGATCTTAATGTTCGGCTGGGGGTTCTTTAACGTATCTGGAACATCTTCTAATCTGTTTAAGAAGTTAAGCATGCGCCTCGATTCCGGGGAAGACAGTATGCTCGTACCTTTCCTTTCCAAGTTGTTACGCGTATTGATCGTCGCGCTAACTGTCGTGGTTATTCTCGATACGTTTGGTTTTGATATTAACGGTTTTGTTGCCGGTCTAGGGCTTGGTGGTCTTGCTTTTGCTCTTGCAGCTCAAGACACGATTGGCAACTTGTTTGGCGGTATCATTATCGTTACAGAGAAGCCCTTTAAAAAAGATGATTGGATTGAGACGCCAACCGTTGAAGGAATTGTAGAAGACATTTCTTTTCGGAGTACAAAGGTCAGAACGTTTTCTGAAGGGCTCGTTACAGTGCCCAACTCAACACTCGCTCACGAACCGATCACGAATTGGTCTGAGATGACGAAGCGACAAATCGCTTTTGAAATTCAATTTCGATATGATACTCCGATGGAATCGTTAAAAGTGGCTAGAGAGCGGATTGAAAGTGAATTGAAAGGAAATGAAGCGATCAATCAGGAAACGATCTTCGTCCGTTTGCACGAGTTGCAAGAATCTGGCATTGAACTAATGTTCTACTTGTTCACGAATACGACAAACTGGGAAGAATGGTTAAAAGTTAAAGAGCAGCTGAACTTGCGGATTTTGGAAATCCTCCGTGAGGAAAATGTCGACTTTGCAATGCCTTCTCAAGACTTGTACATCAACGATGAGTTGCACTTACTCACAGAAGGTCCAGATGACAAATTAGAGGACAAGCAGTCGTAATGCTTTTGTTCAATGCAGTGTTATGATAATCTAGAATAGGAAAAAATGATACGAATGATCGTTTGGAGGATGAACCATGAAAATGATGGATGGACATGAAATTGTAAAGTTTATTTCTGAAAGCGAGAAATCAACTCCGGTAAAAGTGTACATTAACGGAGATGTTCGTGATATGAATTTTGGCGAAGACGCAAAAGTCTTCCCTAATGAGTCAGGTGCAGTTGTTTTCGGAGAGTGGAAGGCGATTCAAGAAACTCTTCTAGAAAATGAAGCAAAGATTCGAGACTATGTCGTCGAAAATGATCGACGGAATTCGGCAATTCCATTGCTTGATATGAAGAATATTAAAGCACGAATTGAGCCAGGTGCGATTATCCGTGACCAAGTCATTATCGGTGACAATTCCGTCATTATGATGGGGGCTAGCATCAACATCGGAGCCGTAGTAGGTGAAGGTACGATGATTGATATGAACGTCGTTATGGGTGGTCGTGCAACCGTCGGCAAAAACTGCCATATCGGAGCTGGAGCCGTACTCGCAGGAGTTGTTGAACCGCCATCTGCACAGCCAGTGATCGTCGAAGATGAGGTTGTTATTGGTGCGAACGCTGTAATCTTGGAAGGTGTTCGTGTTGGAAAAGGCGCTGTTGTTGCAGCAGGCGCAATTGTTACTGAAGATGTTCCAGAGAATGTTGTTGTTGCTGGAACGCCTGCACGTGTCATCAAAGACATTGATGAAGGTACGCGTGGGAAAACAGAAATTAAAGCAGAGCTTCGTAAGCTTAAAGAAGACTAAACATGAGTTAAAACTCCCGGTCAACATGAGCGGGAGTTTCTTTATAGGGGGAGCATTGCCATGTATACGAAGGAACAGATGTATCACATTCGCCAAGAGCTTCATCAGATTCCTGAAGAAGGGTTTAAGGAGTGGGAAACGAGCAAAACGCTCCGTCATTATCTTGATAACTTAGACCAGAAATATATGCGCATCATCGAATGGCAAACAGGTTACTTTGTGAACATCAATGGGTATGCACCTGAACAAACGATTGGGTACCGGACTGATATTGATGGTCTACCGATGGCAGAACAAACGGGCTTGCCCTATTCATCTGTACATGAAGGGTATATGCACGCGTGTGGACATGACTTGCATATGACGATCGCGCTTTCGCTCCTTTCATACTTTAGTGAGCAGCAACCAAAAGACAATCTCCTGTTTATCTTTCAGCCGGCAGAAGAAGGACCGGGCGGGGCAGAACCGATGATTCAGAGTAAAGAATATGAAGCTTTGCGCCCGGATTGGATGATGGCTCTGCACGTCCATCCTCATCTAGCGGTCGGGACAGTGGCCACGAAAGAAGGGCTGTTGTTTGCGAATACGGCAGAGTTTAATCTCCATTTGCGCGGGAAAAGTGGACATGCCGCTTATCCGCATGAAGCGAATGATATGGTTGTAGCGTCTAGTTACTTAATTACGCAGTTGCAGTCGGTCATCTCCCGTAGAATTGACCCGATTGATAGTGCGGTTATCTCGATTGGAAAGCTCGAAAGCGGTACGAAGGAGAACATTGTCGCCTCTCGCGCAAGCACGGAAGGGACGATTCGCACGCTTTCAAAAGAATCAATGGATCGTGTGCAAAAACATGTCACAAGCATGTGCCGAGGCATTGCTGAAAGTTTTGATTGTGAAGTTGTGATTGAATGGGGCTCAGCATACAAACAAGTGTGGAACGATGCAACGAAAACGAACGATTTCATAAATTGGACGAAAAAGCAACCAAACGTTCAATTTGTTGAATCTGAGCGCGCCATGACTGGGGAAGATTTCGGCTTTTTCTTAGACGACGTGCCAGGTTTTATGTTTTGGCTCGGTGTTGATGGAGAAGCTGGATTACATGAACCTACGTTAAATCCAAAAGAAGAAGCGATCCCCGTAGCAGTTGAGCATGTGATTGGCTACCTACACGAAGCGATGAACAAATAAGCGAAAGAGCGGGACACGTTCAATGATTGGTGTGTCCCGCATATCGCCTACATTGACAACTTTATCGAGGTTCACTAAAATTAACGTCATAGCAATTGTTGAGAGGAAGATTCATTTTGTATATTGCTCATCGCGGTTATTCAGCAAATGCCCCGGAAAATACAGTAGCTGCATTTCAACAAGCCGTTCATAAAGGAGCAGATGGCATTGAGTTAGATGTGCACCGATCATTGGATGGGGAATTAATCGTCATTCATGATGAATGGATTAACCGGACAACGAATGGTGAAGGGAAAGTCGCGGATATGACACTGGGTCAATTAAAGGCGCACGATGCTGGAAGTTGGTATAGCGAAGCTTATAGAGGTGAGAAGATCCCAACATTGTCAGAAGTGTTTGAATGCATGCCGAAAGAAACAGTCATCAACGTTGAGATTAAAAACATCCCTTCCTTTTATGAAGGGATTGAAGAGCTGGTCGTGCAAGCGATCCAAACCTACGAACGTATGGAAACTACGATTGTTTCTTCCTTTGATCATCATTCTCTTGTTCGCGTGAAAGAAAGGGCTGCAAATGTTCACATCGGGCTTTTGTTAAATTCCAGAATTGTAAAAATAGAAAATTATTTACGTTCCTTTCAACCGTATTCGGTCTATTCGGTACATCCACACTTTCGTACCATTCAAGCGGAGGATGTTCTAGACTTCAAATCCAACAACCTCAAGGTTTTTCCGTACACCGTAAATGAGCAAAGTGATTTGTCAGCGATGAAGCAGTTCGGAGTAGATGGGATCATCTCAGACAGTATCATGGGTGAATCATGATTTTAGAGCCCTTTTCATACGCTCTAATAAGAGAGGTGGGCTCACATGTACAAAATGAAATATTTTCATCAAGAAATGAGAAAGATCGAAAAACAATTATACAAAATGGGAGTGGCGACGAAAGTGCAAATGGAACGTGTTCCTACTGCACTGTTTTCCAAAGACGAAAAACACGCCACCCAGCTCATCTCTGAAGATGAAACGATTGATCGCTTTGATCAACAAGTGCACACTGATGTATTGAATTTGATTATGCTCCAGCCCCCGCTGCCTCACGAGCTGCGTGTCCTTACATCAATGATGAGGGTAGCGAGGGAACTAGAGCGAATGGGTGATCAAATTGTGAACATTGCCGAAATTGCTAAGGAACGAACGACCGATCCAAAAGCGCAATTCAATAGTGAAAAAGTTGAACAAGCTGTTCGTGAAATGAATCACATTAGTCTAGAAATGATGTCACATGCGCTTTCAATGATGAAAGAACAAGACTATCAAGACTACGACGCGCTTGAACAGCAAGATGAGCACGTCGATGCGTTATTCTATACGATGCAAAAACAGTTATCCACAGAGATGAAACAAGACCCTTTACGAATTGATTCGCTAGCGCCTTTTTTTCTTGTTGCGAGATACCAAGAGCGAATTGCGGACCATGTCGTTAACATTGTTCGCAAGTTAAAGGAAAGTCAAGAAGAAGGTGTCGTGTATGGATTGGATTCAGATTAGTCTCCAACTGCTTGGGGGACTTGCGATCTTTTTGTATGGCATGTGGATTGCGAGTGACGGGTTAAAACAGTCCGCGTCTAACCACCTTAAAGTTTTTCTTCAAAAAGTTACGAAGAACCAATTTTATGGTGCGATCGCAGGCATTGTTTTGGCGGCTGTTATGCAATCATCAACTGCTGCGACCGTAATGACGGTCGGCTTTGTCAATGCCGGCCTGATTAGCTTACGAAGAGCACTTGGTATTATGTTAGGCTCAGCCGTTGGAACGACCATTACTGTTCAGCTCATTGCATTTAGCATTACCGATTACGCCCTTGCGTTTGTGACGCTTGGGGTTTTGTTATTTCTTATGAATGTGAAAATGCGTGCATACGGGTCAATCGTTCTCGGGTTTGGCTTTGTGTTTTTTGGAATGGGGATTATGACTGCGGCGATGGAGCCGTTGCAAACGGACCCGGTATTTATGGAATACTTAGCTGCCATTTCTGAGCAACCCTTGTTAGCCGTCGTTGTCGCTGCCTTATTTACCGCAATTGTTCAAAACAGTGCAGCCACCATTGCCCTTGCGATGGCCCTTGCTGCCAACGGTTCAATTAGCCTAGAAGCAGGCGTTGCCATCGTTTATGGTGCGAATTTCGGTACGGTATTTACTGCCCTCATCTCAAGCGTGACGGCTTCGAAAGATGCCCAACGTGCGGCGGTAGCCCATGCAATTTTTAAAGGAATCGGTGTGCTCATCTTTTTGCCGTTAACGAGCGTTTTTGTTGCAATTTTACCGCTATTTGGTGGGGAGATAGAACGGCAAATTGCGAACTCCCATACGTTATTTAATCTCGTGAACTTGTTTATACTGCTGCCGTTTTGCGACCGATTTGCGGTGTGGATGACCAAGCTCATGCCGAAAAAGGAATTGCCGTCTAAATACGTAAAACACCTGGATCGGGATGCAAGTGCGATACCGGCGGTCGGCTTGTTGCAGGCGAGAAAAGAGCTTGAAGTCGTGACCGAACGAGTGAGTGAGCACATGTTTCCGCATTTACTCAGCATGATTGAAGATGATAAAGCTCGTCAACAAGTCGTTCAACAAGAGAGAATCATTGATGTCGTCTATAAAGCTACCTATCATCATTTGCAAAGAATTATGGAGAATAACTTAAATGATAAAGAATCTGAGGAAGCATTAAAATTATTGTATGTAAACAATGATCTCGAACGTTTGACAAATGTGATGAAAGAGATGGCAAGGGCAATGAATAAGTTGGAGAACAAACATAAAATGCTGAATGATTGGGAGCGTGAAAAAATTCAGCAGTTGTTTGAAGAAGTCGAACAAGGGTTTTCCCATGCGTCAAAAGCCTTTTCGAACAATCGAGAAGAAGAGGCATTACAAGTCATCTATAACAACCCAAAAATCCAGCGAATGGAAAGAGAAATGCGATATGAACATTTCTATTATGGTTCAGGTTCAAGCAGTACGGTAAGTGTTGTTTTCTCGGATCTGATGAACTTAATGCTTCGCATTCACCAGCATAGTGTAAACATGTCACATACGATGCTAGGGATGGTCTAACTTCTCGGAACAAAAGCTCCCCATGTTGAGTAAGATAATTGAAACACCAAGAAGGGGGAGCTTAATATGGGTTTAAAAATTGGTTCATCTATGCCAGATCTAACAGCCAATGTAAAGTGGCTGAATCAGCTACCGCCTAGAGCGACTCATGACCAACCTTACCTCGTCCACTTTTGGACGTTAAGTTGTGCTTCTTGTTTAACGACATTGCCGGACGTGTCCGCGTTAATGAAGAAGTACGAATCTCACATACATGCCGTTTCGGTTAATTTAGAGCCAGAAGATGATGCGGAAGTGACGGAGCAAGCAAAAAGGGCCGGTCTGGACGCACCTCTTGCTATTGATGAAGAAGCACTGCTATCAGATGCATTTGGCTACAATTTCATTCCTGCATTTTATTTGTTTGATGCATCAGGACAGATGAGGTACTTTCAACAAGGTCAAGATCACCTCGGCACATTAGAACAAAGAATTAAACGGTTGTTACGATAAAAAAACAGCGATTTCCAATTGGAAATCGCTGTACGTCGTTATACTTCCATGATGATCGGTAAAATCATCGGTTTGCGTTTTGTTTTCTCGTAAAGGAATGGAGAGAGAAGCTCGATAATCTCGTTCTTAATCTCTGACCATTGTGTTGTTTTTTGGTCCATGAGCTCACGAAGGTGCTTGTCTAACATCTTTTGGGCGTCGTGAATGAGGTGAGATGACTCACGCATATATACAAACCCACGAGAAATAATGTCAGGGCCAGCAGATACTTTAAAGTTCGTCATGTCGAGTGATACGACGACGACGACGAGGCCTTCTTCTGACAAGATTCTACGGTCACGTAAGACGATGTTTCCGATGTCACCAATGCCATTACCGTCGACATAAACAGAGCCTGAAGGAACTTTACCGATTTTTTTCGCTTCATCTTTCTTCAGTGCTAATACTTCTCCAATATCCATAATAAAGATATTTTCTTCGGCAATGCCGCAATCAATCGCAAGTTTTTTGTGGCTCACGAGCATGCGGTACTCCCCGTGAATTGGGAAGAAGTATTTCGGTTTCATCAAACGAAGCATGAGCTTTTGCTCTTCTTGGCTACCGTGACCTGATGTATGAATATCATTTAATGACCCGTGAATGACATTCGCACCTGCACGGAACAGTTGGTTAATAATCTTGTTGACACTTAGCGTATTACCAGGAATTGGCGAGCTCGAGAACACAACGGTATCGCCAGGAATAATTTGAATCTGACGGTGTGTTCCGTGAGCAATTCGAGACAATGCCGCCATTGGCTCTCCTTGAGATCCGGTGCAAAGAATCGTAATTTCGTTGTCGGGAATTCGACTTAATTGATTCGTCTCGACAAACGTATCTTTAGGTGCTTGAATGTAGCCGAGTTCTTGTCCAATCGTAAGGGCGGACTCCATGCTACGTCCAAATACGGCGATCTTACGCCCGTGTTTCACCGCGGATTGTACGACTTGTTGTAATCGGTGAATGTTAGAGGCAAACGTCGCGAAAATGACACGGCCATCAACTTGCCTGAAGATGTTCTCAATGCTGTCGCCGACTTTTCTTTCTGACATCGTAAAACCGGGTACTTCTGAATTTGTGCTGTCAGACAGTAAACAAAGCACACCTTCTGCACCAAGCTCAGCCATTTTTGTTAAGTTCGCAGGTTCGCCAACAGGTGTGAAGTCAAATTTAAAATCGCCAGTATGAACAATATTGCCTTCTGGTGTATTTACGACGATTCCTAACGCGTCAGGAATACTATGCGTCGTTCTAAAGAAAGATATTTTCAAGTGTTTGAAAGAGATTTCATCATCTTCGTTTAGCTCAATCATTTTCGTTCTTCGTAGCAAACCGTGCTCTTCTAATTTCCCACGTAAAAGCCCATTGGCTAATTTTCCGCCATATACTGGAACGTTAATTTCACGTAATAAATACGGAATTCCTCCGATATGGTCTTCATGGCCGTGGGTAATGAATAGCCCGACAATTTTGTCTTCGTTACGAGAGAGGTACGTATAATCAGGAATAACGTAGTCGATGCCGAGCAACTCATCTTCTGGGAACATTATTCCTGCATCAATAATAACAATCTCGTCTTTATATTCAACCGCATATGTGTTTTTGCCGATTTCGCCAAGCCCTCCAAGAGCGAAAACAGCAACTTGGTCTTGTTGCAATTGTTTCATTAGCGCTTCTCCAACTTATAGTCAGGCTTACTCTGTTCATATTCAAGATGGGCGCCTGATAATGGTTGAATAAATTCAATGTTTAATTCGTCTTTTGCTAGTTTACGTCGAACGTCACGCTCATCATTTGCTTCTACGTAGAGAGCCCCTGTTTTTTCGCGTACAGGAACCTCTTTGGCGTTCGACTGGTACATTACTTTGTAGATCACTTTGTCAAATCTCTCCTTGTTTATTAATTTATTGCTTAAGGTATACGCGGATACTCATATAAAAACGTTGCCCAATGGCAACGCTTCATAAGAGCGACCATATTCATTCATACACCATGCAAAAAAAAGAAATCCGTTCACTTATCGAGCTTATACAGTAGTCGTGGTCCCTCAGTGATTAACAATGCTCGGCCGATGTTTTTCAAAGAGGGGAGGGCACTTCCACATCACAACAAGCTCAGCAGACAGTTACCTTATTTTAGCGTATTTTCATCCGTTTAGCAAACCGCATTGGCAATTTCTCCCGTTTTGATGCGTGTTACCTTATAATTTGTGATGACTGGCTCGTTCACATACAAGTGATGTCTCGTTAATTGTTGGAAACAAAGCTAGGCGTTTTTCTTTTCAGTACGCGCACTTTCCTTCATAATGAAAGAAGCTTGATTGATTTTAGAGTGGAGTGATGGTATGAAAACAAAAGCGATTTTTCTCGACATTGATGGCACGATTTATAATGAAGATAAACAGATGTCAGATGTAACGGTTAGCGCCGTGCGAGCACTTCAAGAAAATGGACATCATGTGTTAATTGCAACGGGACGATCCCCGTTTATGTATACGTCATTAATGGAGAAGCTCGGAATCGTCTCCCACATTGGGTTTAATGGCTCATACGTCGTCATTGATGGAGACGTTGTGTTAGCGAAGTCGCTTCATTCTTCTGCGTTAAAGAACATTTTCGAGATGGCACATCGTAATGACCATGCGATGGTGTTTATGGATCACACAGGAATGCGCACCGATCAATTATCCCACCCTCGTATTAAAGAGTGTATGGAAAGCTTATTGTTGCCGTATCCCCCAATTCACAAAAATCCTATGGATGGAGAAGTGTATCAAGCACTATTGTTTTCAACAAAAGGTGAGAATCCAAGCGAGTATGAACAAGCATTTTCGGAATTTGATTTCGTCAGGTGGCATGATTTATCCGTTGATATTGTTCCTGCAGGCGGTTCAAAAGCGGTCGGCATACAAAAAGCAGCGGATCTGTTAAACATATCAATGGAGGATACAGTTGCATTTGGAGACGGCTTAAACGACATTGAAATGTTACAAGCGGCAGGTGTTGGTGTTGCTATGGGAAATGGAACGGAAGAGACGAAACAAGCAGCAGATTTCATAACAAAAAGTGTCGATGAAGAAGGAATTCATGCCGGTTTAAAAGAATTAGGTCTGATCTAACTCATCATTTATAGAAAGAACGGGCCTCCTTTGAGGCCCGTTCTTTGTTATAGTGCGGTTCTAGGTACTTCTTTTTTATGAGGGCCTGCGTAGCCTTCAATTCGGTCATAAAACATAATTCCATTTAGGTGGTCCATTTCGTGTTGAACAACAATGGCCAAGTACCCTCTTAAGCGAAGAGTCACTCGTTCGCCTTCGAGTGTGTCGGCTTGTAGTTTCACACGGGCGTAACGCGGAACTTCCCCTTCAACTTCACGGTCAACCGATAGACAACCTTCCCCATTTTCCAAACTCGTCTCTTCAATAGAATGGCTCACAATTTTAGGGTTAATAAAACCATAGCTATATAATTGATCTTTCTCATCGGTCGTATGAATGGCAAACATTCGTTTTGAAACACCGACTTGAGGTGCGGCAAGGCCACTGCCAGGACGTAGATCGTATTTTTCAGCGATTTCAGGGTCTTGACTGTTTTTTAGATAGTCAAGCATGTCTTGTAGTAATGCCAAATCTTCCTCGCTTAGTGGCATATCAACTTCTTTAGCCACTTCCCGGAGTACCCGGCTGCCCTCACGGACGATATTGTCCATCAGTATCATCAATTTATCCTCCTCGGTATAAAACAAAGCCGTATGAATGGTCACGGACTTGCATACGTTTTTACATACGGGCTAAGTATATCAGAAGACAACCTCTATAGACAAAAAGGAAAAAATAAAGACAGCCACCGAGTGACTGTCTCTTGAGGAAACGCTTCTTTACTTCTTGTCACCATAGCAAGCGCCAACGATGATCAACAAGATAAACAGAACGACAATTAACGCGAATCCGCGACCAGCGCCAAAACCGCCACCGCCGCCGTAGTTTCCATAACATGGGTTGCCGCCATAACCATAACCGCCATAACCATAAGACATGGAGTGAACCCTCCTTTTGTTTTCGCCTGAAGCGATACTACTCTACAATGTATGCAACTAAATCGCTTTTGACTGGATAAATGCCTATTTTTTTAGAAGGACATTTGTCTCTTAACATTTCCATATTTTTCTTTGCAAAGGTTAACATCATCCTATATGATTATTGAAGATAAGTACGTAATGAGGTGGGGGACGTTCTTTGATGAGACGATTGCTTTATGTAGGACCGTTTGTTTTAGGTACGTTACTTTTAGCTGGGTGCATGGAATCGGCTGAAGAAGAACTTATGATCAATATTGAAGATGCCATTGAACTTGAGAACGAATTTGAAGAACAACAAACACCGTTAATTGAAGCTGAAGAACAGGAATATGAACTTTTTGAAGAGATGGTCAATCTTGGACTTCAAGACATGGATGAAATTGAAGGGCTTGTTGCACAAGCGTCAGAGCTTGCAAACGAAAGAATCAGTCGTATGGAAACAGAGCGAGAAAGCATCGTCGCCGCTTACGAGACATTTATGGAAGAAGAGTCGTTACTCGATGACTTGGATGGTTCACTACGAGAAGATGCAGAAGCCGTTTTTGATGCGATGGAGCAGCGCTATCAAGTGCATACCGAATTATATGAAGGCTATACAGATGCCGTGCAAATGGACCTCGACTTGTATGAAATGTTTCTAGATGAAGAGCTGTCTTTTGAAGAACTTGAAGACCAAATTAACCTCGTCAATGAGCAGTATCAATCCGTGAACGAATATAAAGAGCAATTCAACGAGTACACAACAACGTTCAATGAGCGGAAAGAACAATTTTACGACACGGCTGATTTCGTCATTGAAGCTGAAAAATAAAAAAAATTCTAAGCACAAAAAACTGAAAGCCGGCTGCCCGTAAACGGGTAACCGGCTTTTTCTTGAGTGAAATGTATCATTGTTTGCTTTTATTTTGGAACGTTCCGCGCTCACAAGGCTTAGTATTTGGGACGGTGTGCAAGTGTGTAATCTACATCTATAGCACGTTTAATTTTCCTGATTTGTACTGTGGGAGCTTTAATTGCAATACAAGAGCAACATCGGTGGTCAAAAAACGACCACCGTGTTTTCTAGCACTCCAGAGTACAAGAGCAACATCGGTGGTCAAAAAACGACCACCGTGTTTTCTAGGCACTGAAGGGCAGGGCGAGCGAGCTGAAAAAATAGTGTCCCGTTCTTATATTAATGAAATAAACAATACTTCATTTGGTCATTAACACAGAGGATGAGGACGCTGAATGAGGTAGTAATCCGCTATGGTAGAGTTTTCTCAAATTTGCTTGCTTTTTAGGCTATATAAGTTGGACTAAATAATTTCTTCAAGAACCAGTGGTAAGCTAGGTAAAGTGGAAACTGTGCTCGAGTTGCCACCGAACTGTTCTCAAGTTGGGGGAAATCGCAAGAAAAGCGGTGCATTTTCC
This sequence comes from Geomicrobium sp. JSM 1781026, assembly GCF_041949955.1. Lineage (NCBI taxonomy): Bacteria > Bacillati > Bacillota > Bacilli > Caryophanales > Geomicrobium > Geomicrobium sp. JSM 1781026. The sequence goes on from NZ_JBHFQF010000001.1 coordinate 315,137, forward strand.
TAAACTAGGGAACAGAATAACTGAACTCGGTAACAGATGACAAAGTCACATGTACATCCTCGCCCTGAAGTATCCATATGATACCGGCGCGAGCCGCGCCGAACCGAGTCCGGTTTGGCTTCGGCCCCGCTGGGGCCGACATGTCGTTGGCACTTCAGCCTGGAATCTGCGCGCAAGTTTAAACAAACTAGCGCGCAAAATAGCAAGCAGCACCGTGCTACCCTTCCAACCCAACTGTGCAAGTAGGAAAAAATTAAGTTCTTTCTATATAGAATCTTACCATTGGTCAATCTATGGTAAGATTTTCGTCCCGCGCCCCCGAAAATGCTCAGTCCACGGAAGTGGCACGTATATGTACGGCTAATTATCATTGTAAATCCCGATCTTGTAGCCGAATGAATCTCTTTAATTTCACTCGTGTAGATTGCTATATGTCAATAAACGCTGGAACAGTCAAGGCGAAACACATAATCACTCATTCATTCCTATAACGTGAACAAGTCGCGATATAACGACATGTTCATTAGAAGGTCGCACGAGATTCAACGGCCTCGGCATGGGCGATGTGGAAATTCCCTTTTTCAGTAAGTTAAGCAAAGCTATAGGGGTGTTTTGCTACAGCATTTGAAACTACACAAGTCATACAATCCGCAGTCAAGTGTCTGCCACTGGAGACTGCGAATGATGTGTGGCACGATAGGGATGAAGCTTGACTCATTACATAGCGGGCTAATCATTGAACGCTCTTCGTCACAAACGGCCCGAAAAGAGATCAACTTCTTAGTACAAGTGTTACAAAAATGTAGTGCCGCGCTTACTTCCAAGCAACATGTTATGTAGAAAGGCTACACAGGCTATTGATTGTGTTTAAATAAGTCCACCTACCTTTAATTACGTGACAACCGCTTTACACCAACGAGAATAAGCAAACCCTCCCTCACATAGCAAGAGGCTCATGATAGGTGAATACGTAAACAAATGTCCCTATGATGATGCCTGCGTAACTAAAAGACTGGAAAGCACAAGTTTATCGAATGGTGTCGGCTCCATAAAACAGGAAATTGCTACATCTGTATTACTATTACGAAACAATTATTGGAGTATGATATATAACAGGGTTATATTTTTAGTATATTTAAAATATTACACTGGCTAAACAATAGAACTGGTTATAATACATTGACGAATGAATTGAAGATCATGTATGCTGAAATGGAGTGATTGTGTATTAGTTTTTTAGCGTGATGGATTGAAACAGAATTCTCCAAAGAAAAAGGTTGAAATCTGTTTGTTGAGGGTACGTTACAAGTAGTGACTTTTCGTACGTTCAATGATTCACGTGTGTGATAATAAATGAAAGAGGTGAGCCGTTTTGGCTGAAAAGACAATTGAAGCAGTAGAGAATAAGTTCGAAACTTTTCAGATTCTAAACGAGGACGGTAAAATCGTAAATGAAGACGCTGTTCCTGAACTAAGTGATGACGAGCTAAAAGAACTCATGAAGCGCATGGTTTATACGAGAGTTGCTGACCAACGTGCGGTTTCGTTAGGCCGTCAAGGAAGACTCGGTTTTTATGCACCAGTTGCTGGGCAAGAAGCTTCAATGCTCGGATCACATTTTGCGTTGGATAAAGAAGACTGGATTGCACCGGGATATCGTGACATTCCACAACTCATTTGGCATGGTTACCCGCTTTCAAAAGCATATCTTTTCTCTAGAGGACATTACAAAGGCGGGCAAATGGAAGGCATTAACGTCCTTATGCCACAGATCATTATCGGGGCACAAATCGTACAAGCAGCAGGAATTGCCCTAGGTCTTAAGAAAAAGAATAAAGAAAACGTCGTCATTACGTATACAGGTGATGGTGGTGCTTCACAAGGCGATTTCTATGAAGGAATGAACTTTGCAGGTGCATTTAACGCACCAGCGATTTTCGTCGTACAAAACAATCAATACGCAATTTCTGTACCTGTAGAAAAGCAAAGTGCCGCATCAACAGTTGCTCAGAAAGCTGTTGCAGCAGGTATCGAAGGCATTCAAGTAGACGGTATGGACGTGTTAGCTGTTTATTCTGCAACAAAAAAAGCGCGTGACAATGCAATTTCAGGGAACGGTCCTACCCTTATTGAAACGCTTTGTTACCGTTACGGGCCGCACTCTCTATCTGGTGACGACCCGACGAGGTATCGTACCGATGATGAGAACGACCCATGGGAGAAAAAAGATCCACTCGTTCGCTTCCGTAAATATTTGGAAGAAAAAGGGATCTGGTCTGAAGATCAAGAGAATGAGATTGTAGAGCAAGCGAAAGCGGATGTAAAAGCGGCGATTAAAGAAGCAGATGAAACGCCACGTCAAAAAGTAAGCGAACTCATTGAGATTATGGGCAACGAGCTCGGACCTAACTTACAAGAACAACTTGAATATTATCGTGCGAAGGAGTCGAAATAATTATGGCGGAAATGACAATGATTCAAGCAATTACTGAAGCCATGCGCACGGAGCTTAAAAATGACGAAAACGTCCTCCTTTTCGGTGAGGATGTGGGTCATTACGGTGGTGTATTCCGTGCCACGTCAGGTTTACAAGAAGAATTTGGTGAAGACCGCGTTTTTGATACACCGCTCGCTGAGTCTGGTATTGGTGGTCTCGCAATTGGTCTTGGTCTTACAGGTTTTCGCCCAATTATGGAGATCCAGTTTTTCGGATTCTTATTTGAAGTGATGGACGGTGTAGCAGGGCAAATGTCTCGTACGCATTACCGTTCTGGCGGTCATTACAGCAGTCCGGTTACCATTCGTGCACCATTTGGTGGGGGAGTGAAGACGCCAGAGCTACACTCCGATAGCCTCGAAGGCTTAATTGCACAAACACCAGGAATTTCTGTCGTTATTCCTTCAACTCCTTATGATGCAAAAGGACTCCTCATCTCAGCGATTCGCAGCAACGACCCTGTCGTATTCCTTGAGCACATGAAGTTGTACCGCTCATTTAAAGGAGAAGTTCCGGATGAGGAATATACGATTGAAATTGGAAAAGCAGATATTAAGCGTGAAGGAACAGATATTACGATTGTGAGCTACGGCGCAATGGTTCATGAAGCGCTAAAAGCGGCTGACAAGCTTGCTGAAGAAGACATCAATGCTGAAGTCATTGATCTGCGCACAGTAAGCCCACTCGACTTAGAAACAATCATTGAGTCCGTGAAAAAGACAAATCGTGCGATGGTCGTACAAGAAGCACAGCGTCAAGCAGGTGTTGCCGCAACCGTTTCTGCAGAAATCAGTGAGCGTGCAATTCTTCACTTAGAAGCACCTGTTGGTCGTATTGCTGCACCAGATACGGTGTATGCATTTGCTTCAGATGAAGATGCTTGGCTACCGAATGCTGAAGACATCTATGAAAAAGCGAAAGAAACGATCGAGTTTTAGTGAGCGGTAAAGAAAAGGAGGTACGAAACGATGGCATATAAATTTAAACTGCCGGATATCGGCGAAGGCATTCATGAAGGCGAAATTGTAAAATGGTTCGTCAAAGCCGGTGACAAAGTAGAAGAAGATGATGTGCTTTGTGAAGTACAAAACGATAAAGCTGTTGTGGAGATTCCATCTCCTGTCGACGGTACCGTTCTTGAGATAAAAGTAGACGAAAACACGACAACTACGGTTGGTGAAGTGATTTTGACCATTGATGACGGCAGTGGCGATGATGGCGAAGATGAAGGCGACAACGACCAAGAGCAAGAACAAGAGCAAGAGCAAGAGCAAGAGAAAAAAGAAGAGCCTTCAGATGCTAAGTCAGATGAAACGAAGTCAGCGTCAAAAGAAGAAACGTCTACTGAAGATGAGTCGAAGCGTGTTATTGCGATGCCTACGGTTCGTAAATACGCAAGAGAGAACGACGTAACGATCCAACAAGTAACCGGTAGCGGAAAAAATGGTCGTATTTTAAAAGAAGACATCGATGCCCACCTTTCTGGTGAGGGTACTTCGGCTTCTGAAGAAACAACAGAAGCAAAAGAAGAGTCTTCGGCAACGCAGACGACAACTTCGACGGTTACAGAAGAGCGTGAACCGCTAAAAGGTGTTCGTAAAGCGATTGCCAAAGCAATGGTTAACAGTAAGCATACAGCTCCACACGTTACGCACATGGATGAAGTTGAAGTAAGTGCGCTTGTTGCAAACCGTAAGAAATTCAAGCCGATTGCTGCTGACCAAGATATTAAGCTAACGTACTTGCCATATGTCGTAAAAGCGTATACGTCTGCACTGCGTGCGTATCCAGCACTCAATGCGTCGATTGACGACGAGAATGAAGAAATTGTGTACAAAAAGCAATATAATGTAGGGATTGCTGCAGACACGGATCGTGGTCTCGTTGTGCCCGTCGTTCGCGAAGCAGACCGTAAGTCTGTGTTTATGCTCGCATCCGAAATTTCAGAGCTTGCGGTGAAAGCAAGGGACGGTAAGCTTACAAGCGGCGATATGCAAGGAGGAACAAGTACCATTTCGAACGTTGGTTCTGCCAGCGGGGCATGGTTCACTCCAGTCATTAATCACCCTGAAGTAGCGATTCTTGGAATCGGAAGAATTGAAGAAAAAGCAGTTGTTGAAGACGGAGAAGTTGTCGTTCGACCAATGCTTGCTTTATCATTAAGTTATGACCACCGTTTGATTGACGGTGTGACTGCACAAAATGCTTTAAACCACGTGAAGCGTTTGCTTAACGATCCAGAACGCATAATAATGGAGGGGTAATAAATGGTAGTAGGGGATTTAGCAGAAGAAGTAGATACACTCATTATCGGATCGGGACCGGGTGGCTATGTAGCAGCCATCCGTGCCGCTCAACTTGGACAAAAAGTGACGATCGTAGAAAAAGAAGATATGGGTGGCGTTTGTTTAAACGTCGGTTGTATTCCTTCAAAAGCGTTAATTGAAGCGGGTCACCGTTTTGAAAAGGCGCATGGTACCGATGAGTTAGGCATTACGACTGAAAACGTTTCTTTAGATTTCTCTAAAGTTCAAGAGTGGAAGTCTGGCGTCGTTAAAAAGCTTACGGGTGGCGTTGAAGGACTTCTTAAAGGGAACAAAGTGAATATCGTTAAAGGCGAAGCGTATTTCTCTGCTAAGGACACGGTTCGTGTCTCTGGAGAAAACTACAATTCTCAATCGTACAAGTTTAAAAACTGTATCATTGCAACGGGCTCACGTCCAATTGAATTACCAGCGTTTCCTTTAAGCGATCGTGTCGGTACTTCTACAGGGGCACTTGCTCTTGAAGAAGTTCCAAAGCGTCTTGTCGTTATCGGCGGTGGCTATATCGGTGTTGAACTCGCTGGTGCTTATGCTAATCTTGGCAGTGAAGTTACCGTTCTTGAAGGTGAGAAGCGGATTCTTGGCGGTTTTGAAAAGCAGATGGCTCAACTTGTACAACGTCGCCTCAAGAGCAAAGGCGTTGAGTTCATTACACAAGCAAAAGCTTCAGGTGTAGAAGAAACAGATGAAGGCATTACAGTTTCTGTAGACGTTAAAGGCGAAGAGCAGAAGATTGAAGCAGACTACTTGCTCGTATCTGTTGGCCGTCGCCCAAACACTGATGAGCTTGGTCTTGAGCAAATCGGTGTTGACCTTACAGATCGTGGACTCATCAAAACAGACAAGAAACTTCGCTCAAGCGTGGACAACATTTTCGCTATCGGCGATATCGTAGACGGACCACAACTTGCTCATAAAGCATCTTATGAAGGTAAAATTGCTGCTGAAGTCATTTCAGGTGAAGCGAGTGAAGTTGATTATCTTGGTATTCCACTCGTTGCGTTCACAGAGCCCGAATTGGCATCTGTTGGCTATTCTGAAGAAGAAGCGAAAGAAGCAGGTTTTGATGCTAAAGCATCGAAATTCCCATTCCAAGCGAATGGTCGTGCCCTTTCACTTAACGATTCAGACGGTTTCATGAAGCTCATTACGCGCAGTGAAGATGGCCTTGTCATCGGTGCGCAAATTGCCGGACCTAGTGCATCAGATATGATCGCAGAAATTGGTCTTGCAATTGAAGCAGGCATGACCGCAGAAGATGTGGCGATGACGATCCATGCTCACCCAACACTAGGTGAGATTACAATGGAAGCAGCGGAAGTCGCCATCGGAACACCAATTCATATTAAATAGTTTGATCGATATAAAAATCACCGTGCCAATCTCTTGGCACGGTGATTTTTGCAAATGACAAAACAAAGAGGGGAGTTGCCGGTCGGCAATTCCCCTCTTTGTTAGGATTACTCGTAATGGTTTCTTAAGATATACATCAAGTCTTCATTCGCTAAATCACCATTTACTTGTTCGTGCGGAGGTTGACCTGCGACGAGGATAAGCGTAGGGAAACTTTCCACTTCATGGTCTTCGATAAATGTACGATGGTCATCTGCGTTTAAAATGTTAACGGCTGTTTCATTGGACCGTTCATTTTGTATGGTTAGGAGTGCTTCGTAATATTGCTTTTCAGTATCTATGTTTTCATCGTTAGAGACGAGCACAACAAATGGTTCATCATGACCCGTGTCTTCATCACTTGCGACTGCATCAAGTTCATGTATGGAACCGTGGGTACAAGAAGCAAGAACTAAGCTAAGAAGAAGTAACGAACCGAAGCGGACGAACGGTAATGTATATTGTCTCATAAAAGAGTCCTCACTCCTTATTTCTTCTCTTTATATTTATGATAGCATGTGTGAATTCCCAATTTGCTGGAATAAACAAACTGTAACACGATCGAAAGCATCGAGATGTATTTGTAACGATCAAGGAAACTTTTGCTAGTAAACACAGTTATGGAGTTGTCCGTATAACGTCTCTATACCCATTTTTTGCAAGTGATAATCCGGACTGAAAAAAGTTTCGGCGTTTTCCTTAAAAAAATGGTGTTACAATGTTCGTCGATTAGTGTAAGATGGAGACGGGTATTGTAAAATCTTGGAGGTGTCAACATGAGAAAGCCAAAGCGTATGCTTGCACTCGGAGCAGCATCAGCACTACTGCTCGCGGCGTGTGCTGATGATACGGAACAAGCAGGCAATGAGAATGTAGAGGCAGAAGGAACTGAAGAACCTACATCTGAGGATGAGGATGAAGCCGCTGATGACGAAGAGGTCGAGCTTCCGGAAGAGGACGACGAAGATGAAACCGAAGATGATGAAGAAGACATAGAAGAAGATGTAGAAATACGATATGAAGTAAACCCAACGATGTATTCCATTGATCCGATTGACGATGCACCCGAAGACGTGGTACTTATTACGATTGACGATGGCCCGAAAGAATATAGCTTAGAAATGGCAGAATTATTGCATGAGCATGACATTCAAGCGATTTTCTTTGTGAATGGAATGAGATTAACAGAATCAGAAGAACAAGAAGAACTTCTCCAAATTGAGGAGCTCGGCCATGCCATTGGGAATCACACGTATGGACATCCAAGCCTTCCGGATCTATCTGAAGAAGAACAACGAGAAGAAATTGTAGGAGTTAACGATCAGATTGAGGAAATTACAGGGGAGCGACCTGATTTCTTTAGAGCGCCGTTTGGTCAGAATACCGACTATAGCTGGCAGCTATTGGAAGAAGAAGGTATGGTTGGCATGAATTGGACGTTTGGATTTGATTGGGAAGCTGACTACATTGGAAACGCTGAGAAGTTTGCAGAAGACACACTTAATGCACCTGAACTTGGCGCTGGTGCCAATATTCTAATGCACGACTTAGAACATACGAATGATGCTTTAGAAGATATTATTATAGGTTTAGAAGAGCAAGGCTACGGGTTTGTTAATCCTCACGAAATTAAAATTGAAAATATCGATGAAGACTAACAGAGCCTCCCCTTTGATGTGCTCACAAAAAGCGTAACAGATTCATATCTGTTACGCTTTTTTCTTCGATTCCGGACGTTTCAGAAGTCAACTTAATAATTAGCGCGTATGTTGCTACAATTTTCAACGACTTATATAAGAAGACAGAGGGAATGAATATGAGCGAATTACATAACACATTTTCTTAAAAGAGCATAAGAAATTCTTGGTAAACGAAGACATGCTACATGCCATAGCCTCGTTTCGTACCATCAAACAAACGCCTCTTCACTGAACAAGCACGCAGAGAAGAACCGTTATCATACTATCAACCCTTTATGTCCGGAACCAAATGGCATAGAAGTGAGTTTTTCGTTCCGGACAGACCCTTTGTCAGGAACTAAATGGCGTAGATGTAAGTTTTCTGTTCCGGACAGGCCCTTCGGATTGAACAAGCAGTTCGTTTTGAAGTCATTCCCAAGTTATTTTATGGTGACTCACCATAAAAGCACGGGTGGCAACAGCGAATCGGTATGAATTTTTTTCAAATGGATTTAATTTTGATATGGGAGCCAATTCCATAGCCTCTAATCACAATCCCACGTCCATGATGAGAATTTCTTGAATGAGAGACCATTTTTAGTCGGTCCCCATCTAATCACATGTAACATAGATTGGACACTTGTGTCCTCCAGTGCAAAGAAAACACGGTGGGCGTATTGTGGCCGCCGATGTTGCACTTATAGTCTGTACTGTAAAGTAAACACAGCGAGCACAAGCGGAGCGCAGTGAGAGGTGATGTTGCCCTTATACTCCGGAGTGCAAGCATCTGCCTGTAATGGAAAGCAGCGACCAATAGCGCAAATTAGGGAAATCTAAGGTTCTTCCTATATAGAAAGCGGCTAAGAAAATCCTTGTTACTCGCACATTTACAAAAAAGGGAACGACGATGGTACGATATCGAATGATGAAATCTGTTATTCGGCACACAAAACGATCTTTTCTTCGCTAAATATGATGCATATATGCACGTATTAAAGCAATAACGATAAAAAGTTATGCTAATCAAATATATAGTGTTATTGTGTTATACAATTAGCCGTTGACAAATGAATTGTGACATCATATTATGAGTATAAGGAAATTACAAACGCTTTCATAAGGGGTGCTTATAATGGCAATGATTATTTGTCAAACGTGTGATTGTACGATCGAACATTATAAAAGTGATAAAATGACAACGCTTTATAGTAGTTGTACAGCTTGCAAAAATAAACGTAAGAAGAAATAGCACGAGACGGATGGTTTCCATCCGTTTCTTTTTTTTGTATGATGGGAATTATGGAAAGGAGACGATCATATGGACGAACGTTCGGTCTCGATTCCGTTATCTGTGGATTGGAATCAAGATGAAATTGTAACTGTGGCCAACTTTTTTACACAGATTGAATATGCGTACGGCTCAGGTGTGAAAGCAGGTGACGTTAAAGACGCATATGAGGCATTTAAGGCTGTCGTTCCTTCGAAGAGTGAAGAGAAAACCCACTTTAAAGCGTATGATGACCAAGCGAATACGAACACTTGGACTGTCGTTAAACGAGCGCTAGACGAAGAACGTGAATACCGAATTACGATGTAAAAAAAGACTGTGCAGCGCACAGTCTTTTTTTAGCGGGTTAGGCTCTTACGGTATAAGGGAAGTAAAGTTTCATACGTGTCGATAGCTGTTTTTATAAGTTCTTCCTCATCTTGAACACGGCTGTCAGTTGGTGTGAGTTGCTGACCGATAAGAAATTCGCCTTTTTTCACATCACGGAACCGAATTACTTTTTTCTCGAGATCTGATTCGGTTAGGTCACCGATTTGTTCGGCAGATTTTTTCGTATGATCGGTTGAAATTGCAAAGTCATTCGGTAAAGTTTTTATCGTGTTCAAATCATTCAAAAAGGCTTCGCCAATCTCTTTTTTGTTCGGCAATTCATAAATGAATGCCAACCAGATGAACAGGTGGTCATCAAACAAGCCGAGTTGGAAATGTGGGTGCTTTTTATACCCTCTTTTATCTGGTGCGATGGCTAGCCATGAATCATCAGGGGGATTGGTCGTTCTTCTTAAATGTTTGGCGATGTGTAAAAACATTTCTTCTCCAGTTAAGGAAGATATTTCAGAAACTAAACGTTCGCCAATGTTTTTGAATTTCGGTTGAATTTGCTCCTGTAGTGCTTCCATTCGAGGCTCTAATCCAGGGATCGTAAAGACGTTAAAATCTTTTGTTGTAAAGCCAGTGTTTGACATGGTTGTTACTCCTTTCAAAGCTTGTCTATCTTGATGATAGCGCCCTTTATGCCTGAGATCAAATGTAAGCTAGGGGGACACCTAAAAGTGATAAATATAATGACATTTAATTTCTAAAGCGCATATGATATAATTATCAAAATCAGAATTTTTAATCATATTGCTTTTGACTAGAGAAACTTGGCTTACCGCTAAGTAGGATGGTGGGAGTCCCAAAAAATGAGGGGTGTTTGTGATGGAACAAGTCATTCAGACGCTGAAAAGAACAGATGCAGAGAAACGCATACCGGTAGTTCGACTTGAAATTGATTATGAGCTCGTTACCCTCCACGACTACATGATGAATAATGATTCTGATGGAATCACAAAAGCGAAGAATAAACTCAAAGAATTGGCAAAAGAATTACTCAGACTAGAGGGTTGATTGACGGAAGCGAGCAGAAGCTCGCTTTTTTACATTCTAGGTTTTGTGAGATAAAATGAAGGGAATTGATATGGTCAGTCAAACGTGTTTCACATGAATGTACATACTATTAGGAGGGCTATCCGTTGTTGTCACCAGAGAAATTATGGGAAGACGTATTAGGTGTCATCCAAAAAGAAATCAGTAAGCCTAGTTATGAGACGTGGCTCGTGCACCTAAAGCCCATCGCATACAAAAACGACACGTTTTACATACAAGCGAAAGACTCACGTACAAAAGCATGGATTGAGGATCGTTACAGAAGTGTTATAAGTAAAGAGATGGAGCGTATCACCGGTCGTTCAGTGAATGTCGTGGTGACTCTAACAGACGAGAGTGCAGCTGTGGACGCAATTAACTGGTCTGAGCTAAAAGACGAGGCAATATCTTTCGTAATGGAGGCTGCTGAGCGTATTCGCACGGTTGAACGGGAGCAGCTGCACATTGATACGAAACAAGATGCCGACGATTTGGTGACAGATAAAGATATCGAAGTTCAACGAATATTAACTGAGAAGGTTACTCGCAATTATCCCAATCACGACATCGTTGGTGAAGAAGGTGACGAAGCGAATGTCGACCCGCATGCGGTAACATGGTTTATTGATCCGATCGATGGGACGACGAATTTCGTACATCAAGCGATGAACTATGCGATCTCTATAGGCATTTATCAAGGAGGCGTCGGTCATATTGGCATCATTTATGATGTGCAGGCGAACGAATGGTTTACCGCTGTTCGTGGACAAGGGGCATATGTGAATGGAAAGCGGCTACCAAACAGACGCCCGGTTCGTTTTGACCAAGCGATCATTGGGTTTAATGCACGCTGGCTCGTCGGTCGGGCAGATGAGAAGATGAAGGATGCCTTCGCAAACATTGTCCGAGAAGTGCGGGCGGTTCGTTCCTATGGATCCGCAGCACTTGAAAGTGCATACGTAGCTGCAGGCAGGTTAGACGCCTACGTCAGCCTTAGGCTGTCGCCGTGGGACTATGCGGCGGCGGCAGTACTTCTTGAAGAGACAGGGGGCGCTTGTTGCCAATTGGATGGTGGCGTGCTCCACTTCGACCGAGAGTGTACGTATTTAGCCGCAGATGAACAAGTGAAAACGAAAATGTTGGCGTATTTAAATGAAACATAAAAAGAACTCGGGTTCAGCTAAAAGATGCTGAGTCCGAGTTCTTGACGTTAAGAGGCCGTCTTACTTTGTCGGTATTTTGAAGAGCCGATAAAAGCAAACGCAATCATAACTAAGGCAAGCAGTGCAATCCAGATGCTTCGTTCTGCAACCGCGACGCCGATCGTTGAAATACCTAAAACAGCAAGCACTGCCATAAATAATACGGGCCATTGGATGTTTTTCATTGTCTCACCTGCTTTTTCATTCAATATGTTTAGTGTAAAGCAATTCCTCACAAAATGAAAGAGGAGCGTGTATAGAGTTGAGAGAACATTTATGGTAGAATAGAAAAGTTGAACAGTTCAAGTAACGGTATATAAGGAGAGTACGCCTAGTGAAAACACAAAGCGATTTGCGTAATATCGCAATTATTGCCCATGTTGACCATGGAAAAACAACGCTTGTCGATGAGATGCTGAAGCAATCTGGAACGTTTGAAGCACATGAACAAGTATCTGAACGTGCGATGGACCGAAATGACCTTGAGAAAGAACGCGGAATTACCATACTTGCAAAAAATACCGCGATTAAATATAACGACACGAAGATTAACATCCTTGATACGCCAGGTCACGCTGATTTTGGTGGAGAAGTGGAGCGCATTCTTAAAATGGTGGATGGCGTTTTGCTCGTCGTAGACGCCTACGAAGGGTGCATGCCGCAAACACGTTTTGTATTGAAGAAAGCATTGGCTCAGGAACTTACGCCTGTTGTTGTCGTAAACAAAATTGATCGTGATGCTGCTCGTCCTGAAGAAGTCGTTGACGAGGTACTGGACTTATTCATTGAACTCGGTGCCAACGATGACCAGATTGATTTCCCGGTTGTGTATACGTCTGCGGTCCAAGGAACCGCTAAGTTACCTGAGGACACTGATACAAAAGGGATGGAAGTACTCTTTGATGCGATTGTAAACAAAGTACCTTCACCAAAAGATAACATTGAAGATTCGTTGCAGTTTCAAGTGACGATGCTTGAATATAATGATTTTCTTGGAAGAATTGGTGTCGGCCGAATTTTCCGTGGAGAAGTGTCTAAAGGAGATCGTTGTGTCGTCGTCAAACGCGACGGAAGTGAGCATACGTTCCGTGTAAGTAAGATGTTTGGCTTCCACGGCTTAGAGAAAGTCGAGGTTGAGCATGCCTCTGCGGGAGATATTATTGCCCTTGCAGGTGTGGATGATATTAACGTTGGGGAAACCATCTGTTTAGAAGGAAAGATAGAAGCGCTTGCTCCTGTCCGAATTGACGAGCCGACGTTACAAATGACATTTCTTGCGAACAACAGTCCGTTTGCTGGTCGTGAAGGAGATCATGTGACGAGCCGTAAGCTTGAAGAGCGTTTATATCGTCAATTAGAAACAGATGTGAGCTTGAAAGTCGAAGAAACGGATTCTCCAGATGCGTGGACCGTTTCAGGTCGCGGGGAGTTACATTTGTCGATTTTAATTGAAAATATGCGACGTGAAGGTTTTGAACTACAAGTTTCTAAACCTCAAGTCATCATAAAAGAAATTGACGGCGTAAAATGTGAACCGTATGAGCACGTTCAAGTCGATGTTCCTGAAGCTTACACTGGATCTGTCATGGAGTCGCTCGGCGAACGAAAAGGTGAAATGCTCAACATGGAACAACAAGGCGATGGACAAGTACGTCTTGAGTTTAAGATTCCTTCCAGAGGACTCGTTGGGTATTCTACGGAGTTTATGAGTCAAACAAAAGGATACGGCATTATTAACCATTCATTTGACTCGTATCAACAAGCTTTTGACGGTCAGATTGCAGGTCGACGTCAAGGGGTGCTGATTGCGAATGAAAAAGGCAAAGCGACAACGTATAGCATGTTGCAATTAGAAGATCGTGGAGTTATGTTCATTGAACCAGGAACAGAAGTATATGAAGGCATGATTTGTGGTGAGCACAATCGTGACAACGACCTTGCCGTGAACATTACGAAGGAAAAAGCGGCGAACAACATTCGGTCTGCCACGAAAGAACAAACAACGACACTAAAGCGCCCGCGCATTCACACGCTTGAAGAAGCGCTTGAGTATTTAGGTGATGATGAATACTGCGAGTTGACACCGGCGTCGATTCGTCTGCGTAAGAAAACGTTAGACACCTCCATGAGAGAACGTGAAACGAAACGCAAAAAGAAAATCTCAACGTAATTAGCAAAAGGAGGATTCGCCATGCAAGGACCGGAAATGACGATTGATGATGTTTCTTGGGCTGCTGGCATTATGAATATTCATGAGAACGCAGCGATGGGGTTTTGGCTATTATACTTGGCCGTCGTCGTCATGAGCATTCTCGTGTTTAATTTAGGATTTGCAAGAAAGCTGTCGTTGATGAAAAACATCGTTGTGTACGGAGCTTTACTGTTTGGAGCGATCATGCTCACATTCTTCGCCATCTTTATGCCGATTGTAGAATCGTTAATTGCCGCCGCGCTAGTGCTCGGGATTTATCGACTTCGACTGAGAATGCACAAAAAGCAAAAAGCTGGGCAAGAACAAACCGAATCATAAAATGAATCAACCGATCAATCTCAATGTAACCATTGGAGTTGATCGGTTTTTTTGTCGGTCTGATGTGAATATCAGTCTACAGGCGTAGACGAAATCCGACTCCAGCTCATTTTTTGAGGCGCTGCGTCTTCGTACAATGTAAAGAAGAAGAAAAGGAGGTGAACGCTGTTGAGTAGGCATATATTTGCGATAATTGCCGCGATCGTATTAATTCTTGTCGTTATCGCTACACTTGGACCGATGATTGGTTTTTCTGTTGGTGCTCTTTTCATGTATGTCGGTTACCGTCAAGCGGGCATTCAAGAAAAATCTTGGGTGAAATTGTTGTGCTGGACGCTCGTCGTCGTTGGATTTTTCATTGGCATTAGCAATCTCTTTGGGGCACTCGGTTTTCTAGCTGTCTATTTGCTCGTTCGTTTATATGAGCGTTGGACACTGCACTCCCATTCGACATTGGACACAAAATACTCTCGGTAAGGATGATGAACATGACATTTTTTCAAGATCTAAAAGATCAAATTACACAAGACTTAGACCAGCTGTTTGAAAAAAGGGAACCGAAGGTCACTTCAAATCTTCCGGTCGAGCAAGAACTGAATAAATTAGATAAACAGATGCGGCAACTCGAGAAAAGCTTAGATGAACAACAGCAACTAGAAGCATATTTCTTGCAAGAGCTCGACCAATCAAGAGAGATGATGGCAAAGAGAGCGAAGCAAAAGCAAATGGCCGTATCTGCTGGAGAGGAAGAACTTATTGCACTCGCTCATCAAGAAGTGGTGCGTTACGAGGAGCTCGTTACCGATTATGAGGTGACGGTTGAAGAACAAAAAACACGGGTGAAAAACATTGAAAAGCGTGTAAGAGAGCTCCATTTTCTGAAGAAAAATTTAAAAAGACAGCACCTTTCTGAACATGCACGCACAGAGGAAGAAAAAGCTGAGAAAATGATTCGTCATTGGTTTAAAGAAACCGATGAGCGAGAAGATGAAAAAGACGCAACATCTACGGAGTATGTTGACCTTACAGCCGAAAATAGTGAACTGGATGAGAGATTTCGATTGCTGGAGGAGCAGAACGAGCATTCTAAGCAATGATTCGATATACTAATAGCGGGGGAGAGGGATGCTAGATTCGTTCCCCGCTTCCGACTACATAAAGAGAAGGTGATTGATGATGAGTTCTTCAAATAATCCACTGCTTGCCTATATCCTTTTCGGACTCATCATTTTAATTCTTCTTGAACTGATTTTTCGTTTTCAACCGATCTTCTTCCTAATCGGTGCGATTTTGCTCGTTTATTTTGGGCTTAGTTCTAAACGGATTAGGCACGGGAAGTGGCTTGTCCTTCTCGGCCTGATTATTGCGGCTTTAAGCGTGTTCTCTTCTTATGTGTTTCGCATTGCGATCTTTCTTATTGCCATCTATCTTTTGTATGCGTTTTGGAAAAGTAGGGCCGGAAATAAAAACGTTCAAGTGACGTTGGATACCGAAGGAGACATCGCGGATGCTCGCCGGCAACCGTACTTCCAAACGATGCTCGTCGGTTCACAACAAATTAATGAAGAAAACTTTCACTCGGAAGACATCAATATCCTTCTCGGTTTAGGGGAGACGACCATTCACTTTGAGAATACCGTCCTTCCTTCTGGCGACACGGTCGTTATCGTCCGTGGATTCATAGGAAAAGTGACCGTATATTTGCCTTATGATGTAGGTGTAATGGTCCATCATTCATCTTTTTTTGGAGAAACGCGGCTATTGGAACATTTTGAAACGGGTTTTAATCAAAGTGTAACGAAACACTCTAAGCAATATGAGAGCAATACGAGGCGAGTCAGAATCTACACGTCCCTCGTTGCAGGAGATGTGGAGGTGAGGCAACGATGAAAGCCATAGGGCGATTACGTTTTTATCATCTGCTCATCATTTTGCTGCTCATGACTAGTTTTTTCTTCATTGTTGAGTTTTACGTGGAAACACCGAATTGGGGTTGGTTGATTGAGATTGAACGCTCACACTTATACATCCCACCGCTTTTTTACATTGTCATAGGAATAGTTATCGCGATTTGGCTAATGAACGTCACGACATCTTGGAGTTGGAGGCGTAATGTAGACGTGATGGCGAGTGCGTTGCAACGAACCGAGGAAGGCCGGCTCAATCAGGCAAAGCAAGAGATTAAGCGAGTTGATGCCGATTTTAATATCGTGGTTGATCGTTTTACACAAGTAAATGAACGTTTAAAAGAGCAAGCGAAACGCTCACAACGGCTCGTTGACGATTGGTCAGAAAACGAAAAGGCACTGAAACAAGAAATTGTGGAACAAGAGCGTAATCGACTCGCGCGTGAATTACATGATTCCGTTTCTCAACAATTGTATGCCGCTTCCATGCTGTTATCGGCTCACGTTGAACAGCAAAAAGGGAAGGACGAGGCGCTGGCACTACAACAAATCGAAAAAACGATTACAGATGCACAATCAGACTTACGTTCAATGCTATTTCAATTGCGTCCGATTCAGTTGGAAAACAAGAGCTTTTCTGAAGGGATCCGCCAGTTCACGGAGCGATTAAGGCAATATCATGCGCTTCATTTTCATGTGTCTGTTACAGACGAAGTAGGACTTCTAACGGGGATTGAAGATCAGCTGTTTCGCATTGCCCAAGAAGCGGTCGCGAATGTTGTTCGTCATGCCAATGCGTTGACGGTTGATATTTTCTATCAGCATGTTGACGGGATTGCCCTTTTGAAAGTGACCGATGATGGCGTAGGGTTTATCGTCCATGAACAATCTTTAGGATACGGTCTTTCGAGTATGAAAGAAAGAGCAGAAGAAATGGGAGGAACGCTTAAGCTAATGAGTGTGCCAAATCGTGGAACGAGCATCGAAGTACGTGTGCCATTAATTGAAAAGGAGGAGGGGGATAAATGATATCTGTAGTACTCGTCGACGATCACGAGACGGTACGTCTAGGCGTATCAGCTTACTTATCGACCCAGACAGACATTGAAGTTATAGGCGAGGCGAGTGACGGACGTGAAGGTGTTGAACGCGCACTCCAACTATTACCGGATGTAATTATTATGGACTTAGTGATGAGTCCGGTGAATGGGGTGGACGCTACGAAGGAAATTAAAGAGAAGTGGCCGGAAGCCAAAGTGCTCGTTGTGACGAGTTTTGTTGACGAGGAGATGCTAACACCGGCATTACAAGCCGGTGCTTCTAGTTATGTGTTGAAAACGAGTAGTGCAAAAGAAATTGCCGATGCGATTCGCAAAACGTACGCTGGGGAGTCGGTTCTTGATCCGAAAGTGCAAGGAAAAATGCTCTCTTTATACAAAACCCCACAAGTTGCTCTTCATGAACAACTTACAACGAGAGAAAGAGAAATTCTAAAGCTCATGGCTGAAGGAAAATCGAATCGGACCATTGCTGAAGAGTTATTCATAACGATTAAAACTGTGAAAACACATGTCAGTCATGTACTGCAGAAATTGGAAGTAGAAGATCGAACTCAGGCAGTTGTGTACGCGTTTGATTACAAGTTGTTTTCTTGACGATGAGGGACGTGGTAATGACCGTTTGCCCGTCTCTCTTTTGTTCGTTTTTCGATACGATCATAACAGTCCGGGCACGTATACGTGTGAATCGGACGGTTTTTTAGTTTCTTTGTAAAGGGGTCATCATCAGAAAGCCGATCAATTCGGTCGCATAGCAAGCATTTTGCTCTCATTGTTTTACTCCTTTTTGTTCAATAGACATACCTCTATTCTACTAATCCCGGACAGAAATTGAAAGACTTGTCAACATTGAACTTCTCTTTGCATAAAAAGAAGTAAGGCAGAAGTTTGCTGAGAGGTTTGCCCAAACCTCAATGCCGGGAGGTAATCGATTGAAGAATATTTATGTTCTTGATACAAATGTGCTTTTACAAGATCCCTATGCACTATTCTCTTTTAAAGATCATGATGTCATCATTCCAGCCGTTGTTCTTGAAGAACTTGACGGCAAGAAAAAGAACATGGATGAGCTTGGGAAAAATGCAAGAGAAGTGGCACGAATTCTAGATAAGCTAAGGGAAAAAGGGCCCTTGCACAAAGGTATTACCGTTAGTAAAAATAGCCATTTACGTGTGGAACTTAATCACAGCTCTTATCAAGCAGTGAAAGAAACGTTGCCGCTAGCAACGAATGACAATCGAATTATTGCTCTAGCTTTAAATCTGCAAACTGAACAGAACACGTACGATGAACCAAAGCGTGTGATTGTTGTGAGCAAAGATGCGCTCGTCAGAATTAAATCTGAAGCATTTGGGATTGAAGCTGAAGATTTCTTGTTTGATCGTGTCATCGCCCATGACGATTTATTCAAAGGGTATCGCCAACTTGACGTTGATCCGCAACTGTTGGAACGGTTTTATCAGTTAGGGGATGTGAAAACCCGTGACGTTGGCGTTGAAGGAGCGGAGCCGAACACATTTTTTATTCTGAAAAATACGGTGAAACCATCGGTATCTGGGCTTGCTAAAGTGAGTGAGGACGGACGAATGTTGGCACCTTTACGCTTTGAGCGTGAGCACATATGGGGAGTGAAACCGAGAAATGTTCAGCAAAAGATGGCGGTTGAGTTGTTGCTAGATCCTTCAATTGCGCTCATTACGCTTGCAGGTAAGGCAGGCACGGGAAAAACGTTACTATCCATCGCAGCAGGGCTCTATCAGACGGAAGATTTGGCGCGGTACAACAAATTGTTAGTGGCGAGACCGGTCGTACCTATGGGGAAAGACATTGGATATTTGCCCGGTGAAAAAGAAGAGAAATTACGTCCGTGGATGCAGCCGATTTATGACAACTTGGAGTATTTGTTCAATACGAATAAACAAGAAGAGCTAGATCATATTCTAGCAGGAATGGGATCCATTCAAGTAGAGGCGCTCACGTATATTCGCGGTCGTAGCTTACCAGGGCAATTTATTATTATTGATGAAGCGCAAAACTTAACGAAGCATGAAGTGAAAACGATATTGACGAGAGTTGGCGAGAATAGCAAAATTGTTCTCGTCGGAGATCCTGAACAAATTGATCACCCGTATTTAGATGCGTACAACAATGGATTAACGTACGTGATTGAATGTTTTAAAAATGAGCGGTTAAGCGGGCATGCGACATTAGAAAAAGGCGAGCGCTCTGCACTCGCCCAACTGGCTGCGGATTTGCTGTAATTAATCAATTCGTAGAGCAGTGACGTGCGTAATCGGAGCATGTTGATTGGACCCATCTCCAAAGTAGATGTGAAGAGGCCCCGTTTCTTTAATCGCCTTTCCGTCTTCGGAAAAGCAGGCAATCCAATCTTTACCCACGTCTAGAGATGATTGATGCTCTTCTCCGTCTTTTGTGACAGCGGTAATCGTAGTTGCACCGGCTGATGGTTCAGCGTTGTCAATAAAAGGTGAGAGCTTCATTCCATAGGAGCCTTCAATGGAGGCTTCTTTCTTTGTGCGAATCTGATTGGTTTGCCATCTTCTTGGGCCAAATTCTGGTTCGTTATTCGCTTCGCTTATCGATTCTTCATGAAAGTAGGTATCTAAATCAACTTTACGGTTGTCAAAGATCCATACGGTAGGATCGAGTGTAATAGTGAATTTCGTATTTCCTGATAAGGTAAGTATGTGAGCGTCCATTCGATGTCCTCCTTCAAGCATTTCATTCTCATGTTAACAGCTTCTTGGCTTTTCTGCCACTCGATTGTTTTAGGTTATTTCGATGAGGGAAGGTTAGAATAAAGAAAGTAGAAGGAGGCGCTTACAATCGATATTCATGCTTTACAAACCGCAACAGATATTGAAGAGATGATTGAAAAAGCAAGACCGTTAAGCCGGACTGGGAAAGTAGCGGATTACATACCGGCTTTAAAAGAGGCAGACCCGAATCTGGTAGCATGCTCGGTGTTTACGAAAGAAGGGGCTTGTCACCGCTTTGGGGACGTCGGTACGACCTTTACGATTCAAAGTGTTTCAAAAACCCTGACGCTCGCGTTAGCGATTATGGATCACGGGGAAGAGGAAGTTTTCAAACGTGTCGGAATGGAACCTACAGGAGACCCTTACTACTCAATGGCGAGGTTAGAACTCACCCGCCAAGCAAAACCGTTAAATCCAATGATTAACGCGGGTGCGCTTGCGATTACGTCTATGATAAAAGGACGTACCGTTGAAGAAAGATGTGAACGCATTCTATCATTCGTTCAGGCAGTGGCTGGGGACACAAGCATTCGCATCAATCAAGAGGTTGCTCATTCAGAATATGAGACGACAGATAAGAATCGAGCTTTGGCATTTTATTTAAAAGGGGAGGGCATCATTGACGATGACATTGATGACTTGATCCGTGTGTATACTCAGCAATGTTCTATCGAAGTGTCCTGTTGTCATCTCGCCCGCATCGGACTTATTATGGGAACTAGAGGGTATGCTATGGATGAACAGAGGCAGATCATTCCAAAGGAAGTGGCCAAGCTCGTAAAGACATTCATGGTGACGTGTGGAATGTATAACAGTTCAGGTGAACTCGCAATTAAATCAGGCATTCCTGCAAAAAGTGGTGTGTCGGGTGCAATTTTAGGCTCATTGCCTCAAGGTGTAGGTATTGGAATCTACAGTCCGCCGCTAGATGAGAAGGGAAATAGTAAAGTCGGGATTGAACTTTTGAAAAATCTGTCACAAAAATATGACTTAAGCATATTTTAAAGGCAGGTTTTTTGAATCTTGCTTGCATTTTTATCGCTCAGCCGATATGATGAGTAGAGAGTTCAAACTGGAGGGATGCATGTGCATATGGAGACTGTGATGGACAGCAGAGAGCAGGCCTTCGCCATCCTAAAAGCAGATGCTGAGAAAATCAGACAGCTGATTGAAGTACAGATGGATAACTTAACGATGCCGCAATGCCCGCTTTATGAAGAAGTACTCGATACACAGATGTTTGGCTTATCCCGCGAGATCGATTTTGCAATACGTTTACAGCTCATTGACGAAGCAAGCGGAAAACAGATTTTAGCAGAGCTTGAACGACAGTTGGCTGCTCTCCATGAAGCGACTGTAGTGAATAAATGATTCCATTCTATACATACATAGAATGGTTTTTTGTTGTTATTTTGCCCGATTTAAAGGTGTTAGGTCGTTCGTTTAACGTCACTAAACGGTTTCGTTCTAGCCGTTTAGCCGCCTCACATGCTATGATAAGTGAAACATATAGAAAATGAGGTGGAGACATAACTATGAGCAAGCTCAAGAACATCAAGAAAGTTCTCGTTGCTAATCGTGGCGAGATCGCCATTAGAATTTTTCGCGCATGTACGGAGTTAAACATTCGTACTGTTGCTGTGTATTCCAAAGAGGATTCAGGCGCTTTTCATCGCTATAAAGCAGATGAAGCCTATCTTGTCGGTGAAGGAAAAAAGCCGATTGATGCTTACTTAGATATTGAGAATATCCTTTCTTTAGCCAAAAGAATTGGTGTTGATGCCATCCATCCAGGTTATGGTTTTTTGGCAGAAAATACTCAATTTGCTGAGCGTTGTGAACAAGAAGGGATTGTGTTCATTGGTCCGAAGTCGAAACATTTGAATATGTTCGGCGATAAGATTAAAGCAAGAACGACAGCGATCCAAGCGGGTATACCTGTTATACCAGGCAGTGACGGAGCAGTTGAAGGCATCGAAGAAGTGGAAGCGTTTGCGGATGAACACGGATTCCCATTTATTATAAAAGCAAGCCTTGGTGGTGGTGGCCGAGGAATGCGGATTGTTCGGGAAGCATCCGAACTCGCTCAGAACTTCGAGCGTGCTCGTTCAGAAGCGAAATCTGCTTTCGGTAGTGATGAGGTATACGTTGAGAAGCTAATAGAAAATCCTAAGCATATTGAAGTACAGATTATCGGTGACCACGCAGGAAACTTGTTGCATTTGTACGAGCGGGACTGTTCTGTACAGCGCAGACACCAAAAAGTCGTAGAGGTCGCACCAAGCATTGGGCTTAGCAATGATTTACGAGAGCGGATTTGCCAATCTGCGCTAGACCTTGCCAAAAGCATTGAATATGTGAATGCCGGTACGGTCGAGTTTTTACTCGGACAAGATGGTGAGTTTTATTTCATCGAAGTTAACCCGCGAATCCAAGTGGAGCATACGATTACCGAAATGGTGACCGGTGTAGATATCGTACACGCCCAACTGTATGTTGCCGACGGATCGACATTGTTCGGTCCAGAATTGCGCTTACCACAACAAGAAGATGTTAGTTTACACGGGTATGCAATTCAATCGCGAGTCACAACAGAAGACCCAGAAAATCAGTTTATGCCAGACACGGGACGAATTATGGCTTATCGCTCTAGCGGCGGCTTTGGCGTGCGGTTAGATGCTGGGAACGGATTCCAAGGAGCGGTCATTAGCCCTCATTATGACTCGTTACTCGTCAAAGTATCGACGTGGGCGCTTTCATTCGATGTAGCTGCTGAGAAGATGATTCGGAACTTGCGAGAGTTTCGAATTCGAGGAATTAAAACGAACATATCGTTTTTAGAGAATGTGGTTCGTCACCCGTCGTTCTTAAATGGAGAATATAATACATCGTTTATTGATGATACACCAGAATTGTTTGTGTTCCCGAGAAGGAAAGACCGGGGAACGAAGATGTTGAGCTTTATCGGTGAAACGATCGTGAACGGCTATCCTGACTTGGAAAAACAAGACAAGCCGCTGTTTAGTAAACCTCGTATACCAGATGTGGATCTCACCAAACCGCTTCCAAGCGGTACGAAGCAAGTACTTGAACAACACGGCCCAGACGGGTTGGCGAAGTGGCTAAAAGACCAAGAAAAGACGATGATCACAGATACAACATTCCGTGATGCTCATCAATCACTGTTAGCTACGCGCATTCGCACGAAAGATTTAACGTCAATTGCTGAAGAAACGGCACACTTGCTTCCTGATTTGTTTTCGATGGAAATGTGGGGCGGGGCAACGTATGATGTATCGATGCGCTTTCTCCATGAAGACCCGTGGGAGCGTTTAATTCATTTAAGAGAGAAGATGCCGAACGTACTTTTCCAAATGCTGCTTCGAGGAGCAAATGCTGTTGGATATAAGAATTATCCAGACAACGTGATTGAGGAGTTCGTGAAGCGTTCAGCGGATGCAGGAATTGATGTGTTCCGTGTGTTTGACTCATTGAACTGGGTTGAAGGGATGCGACAAGCCATTCATGCGGTGCGCTCAGCAGATAAAGTCGCTGAAGCTGCCATTTGTTATACAGGTGACATTCTCGACCCGAACCGGACGAAATACAATCTCGAGTACTACAAACAGTTAGCTAAGACACTGCAGAGTGAAGGGGCGCACATTTTAGCGATTAAAGATATGGCGGGATTATTAAAGCCGGAAGCCGCTTTTGAGTTAATTGGTGAACTAAAAGCTACCGTTGATTTACCAATTCATCTGCACATGCATGATACGAGTGGCAACGGGGTATATACGTACAGCCGAGCGATTGATGCAGGCGTAGACGTTATCGATACAGCGATTAGTTCAATGGCGGGTTCAACTTCGCAACCGAGTATGGAAAGCTTATATTATGCATTAAGTGGAACGGGCAAAGAGCCTAACTTAAACATTCAATCCGCGCGTAAGCTTACAGGCTATTGGGAAGATGTCCGTGGTTTTTACCAAGGGTTTGAAAATGGATTGCTCTCGCCACACCCTGAGATCTATGAGCACGAAATGCCAGGGGGACAATACAGCAACTTGCTTCAACAAGCGAAGGCAGTTGGTTTGAAAGAACAATGGGACGACGTGAAGGATATGTATCAACGAGTGAATCAATTGTTTGGAGATATCGTGAAAGTAACACCATCATCCAAAGTGGTTGGTGATATGGCGTTATACATGGTCAAAAATGAACTTACTGAAGAAGACATTTATGAAAAAGGGGAATCACTTGATTTTCCTGAATCGGTCATTGAATTGTTTGCCGGTGAAATTGGTCAGCCACCTGGTGGATTTCCAAAAGAGCTTCAAAACATCATTATAAAAAACCGCAAACCGTTAACCGATCGCCCAGGCAGTCATATGTCAGCAGTAGACTTTGATGAAGTCGGTAGGCAGTTGTATGAAGAACTAAATCGAGAAGTGACTGCTCACGACATTCTCAACTATACGATGTATCCGAAAGTGTACGAAGAATATGAGCAGTTTAGAAATCGATTTGGCGATGTGTCTGTCCTTGACACCCCGACATTTTTCTATGGCCTTCGCTTAGGTGAGGAAATTGAAGTCGTGATAGAAGAAGGAAAAACATTGATCGTGAAACTGATTTCCATCTCAGAAGCTGATGAAAAAGCGGATCGCATCGTATACTTTGAATTGAATGGGCAACCTCGTGAGGTCGTCATTAAAGATCGGAGTATTAAAACAGACATTCGAGAAAAAGTAAAAGCAGATAAAAAGAACGCTGCGCATATCGGAGCAACGATGCCAGGAACGATCTTAAAAGTACTCGTCCGTGATGGGGAAGAAGTGAAGAAAGGAGACCACTTGCTCATTACTGAGGCAATGAAAATGGAAACAACCGTACAAGCGCCTAAGGATGGCACGGTAAAATCCATACATGTACAAGCCCAAGATACAATCGAAGCCGGTGATCTTTTAGTGGAGTTCTCCGAATAAGAACGTGGCTGAAGGGAGCCAAGTAGTGGAGTTTCGAACATTACAACCAGAAGAAAAAGAACAAGCAATACAATTAGGAGAATTTGCCTTTCAACATCGGTTTACAGATGAGGATCGTGATTACCTGCGAGAAAATACCCAACCTGAAAATGTATGGGGAGCATTTGATGGCGAGCGACTCGCTTCAAAAGTATCCTTGCTGCCGCTTAACGTGTGGTTACATGGTGTTTCCGTTAAAGGGTGCGGGGTGACAGGTGTTTCCACTTGGCCGGAAGAGCGTCGAGGAGGTTTAGTTCGTCAATTATTACAACGAGGGCTCAAAGATATGAAAGATCGTGGAGCCCTCGTCTCCTTGCTCGATCCATTTTCTGTTGGTTATTATCGCAAGTTTGGCTGGGAGCTCTATTGCGATGAGACGATTGCCGAACTCAAAAAAGACGAGTTCCCAACCCCAGTAAAAGAAGGCAACGGTTCCTTTCGCAGTGTTAATCAAGAAGATTGGCAAGCACTTCAGCATATTTACGCGAAATACGCTCCGCGATTTACCGGGATGATTGACCGGGATGAATGGTGGTGGATGCGCCGCAAGTTTAGCCATTGGACAAAACAGCGAAGGAATATCATTTTTACCAATCCTGAAGGCGAAGACCGCGGGTATGTGCTGTATTCGATGAAAGATAAGCAGTTAAAAGTGTCAGAATTTGTTGCTTTAGATGACGCAGCCGAGCGTGAGCTATGGCGCTTTCTTGCAAACCATGATTCGATGGCAGACAGCATGAATGTGAAGGTGGCAAACAGTGAGTCATGGCGTTTTTTCATGGAAAACCCAAAGGCTTTAGAAAAGAAACGAGCGTTTTTTATGGGAAGAATTGTAAATGTAGAAGCATTTTTCTCTATATTTCCTTTCCAATTCAAAGATGATCAGGCGTTCGTATTAAAGATTACTGATCAGTTTGCCGCGTGGAATGACGGGATTTTTGAAGTGAGTTCTGAAGGTGTGAAACGGATGGATGATGGCACGAATCTTATCGAGATGGATGTGTCCACACTTGTCCCTTTGTTGTTCGGATATGTGAATGGCGAACATTTATACGCAGATGGACGGATGAAAGGTGAGGCACAAGATGTTTTAAATCTATGTTCAGCCATCCCGTCGACGCGTCCGAACTTGTTTGATGCATTCTAGAGCGAACTAAAAAAGGAAGTGCCCTTGGCACTTCCTTTTTTAGTTAATATGCCGGTTTTCTTACTGAAATCATTGCCATGTAGCAAAGGATCGTAAACATAATCGATACGACGAGCGAGTGTGTCAGAGCGGTTGCCATATAGTATTGTGGCAACATGACAATCAACACACCTGCAGTCGCTTGAATGAAGATGAGAGCAACGCTGATCCATGCACATACAGTCAATGCTTTACTTTCTCGATAATAACGGATCGCTTTAATCGCAAGTATGATAAGAAGTACGACGAGCAAAATTGCTGCTGAGCGATGGACGATTTGTACGATCGTTTGCAACGTCATGCTTGATGCTACCGGGTCACAAAACGGAAAGCTTGTACATGCGTATGTTGATCCTGTATGTTTCACGTAAGCTCCGGTGTAAATGACAAGGTAGGCATACACGAGAACAAAAAATAAATAGTTACGAAACCCTTTACGAACACGCGGGGCTGGCGGGTTGTGACCATCCTCAAAGGCGAGGATCGTTAGGATGACAACTGTTGCTAACGAAATGGCTGAAATCCCAAAATGCAAGGCTAGCACAATGTTTGAGTGCCCAAATACGACAGCGGCGGCTCCCATCATGCCTTGGAAAATAATAAATAACACAGCCATAAGTGCCCAGAAATTCGTCTCTTTTACGTGGCTTAACTTCTTCCAAGACCAAATGGCGAGAATAATAACGAGTAAGCCAACAAAGCCAGAAACCAACCGGTGGCTATACTCAATAAGTGTGGCGAGCGCGGTCGAACTAGGAATCACTTCGCCAAAACAAAGTGGCCAAGTGTCTCCGCAGCCATCACCGGAGTCGGTTTTCGTCACGATCGCGCCTTGTAACAAAACGAGAATCATTCCGAGTGATGTGAGCACGCCAAAAAACTTTAAACCTCTATTCAAAGCAATCACCTTTTCTACCAAATTCAGATGGGTGTAGTAATATTTAGCATACCCAATTCTGTATATTCGACACAAGTTGACAAACCGTCTGCGAGCGATTATTCTATGTAGGCTGTCTAGGACTCGACGCAGAATAAACATGCCTTTATACTAAATAGTAAGAAGGAAATCAAAGGAAGTCAATTTTTCTCCAGTGAACATTTCGTGGCAATTCGGCTCAGGGAATTAAAACGATTACACCTTATGTAATGAAACCCATTCTATTTTAGGCTATAATAAGATTAAATCGATAACCCTTACGTTTTACACGTTATTTGTAGTAGAATAAGGGAGGGTTTGACTGGTCGCCGAACAAAGAATGGTGTTCACTGGTCTATTTCAAAAAGGGGGTGAAGACGGACAAAGGCGGACATGGCGTTAATGGTGTAGGATGAACAGTTAGAAGGAATGAATACAACGTGTATACCGTGCGAAGTATGACTTGTCTGTGACTCTTTTGTGAATAGAGGCACTCACCTCAGATGATCCGAGCTTTTTTTCATACATAGGTCGTGAGAACCCACTTTCGTAAAGAGCTTGACGATCAAGCAATTGCTTTTGCCGCCAATTAAGCCGTTATCAATTCGTCTTACCTGTAACGTCGATGTGTGCATAATAAAGGCTGATGTGCACCGCGATTTTCTGAACACAAGTATTCGTGCTTTGTTGCATGACAACGGACTGAACTTTGTTCGCGATGATGTTTGTCTGCCAGCCTAAACATTTGTAAATCGCAGATGGTGCAGATGAATATAAAAAGGCTGATGATGAATTGTAATCTGTTGACTGTTCGGTGTAGAACTACAAATGTTTTCATTTGTATGCACGCGCCGATGTTTTTACATGTTTTCATGTTGCAACGGATACACTTGTAATATCAGCGATTGAAAGAAAGTGGGGTTAAACACTCATGAATGGTTGGAGAAAACTTCTCAAGTTTGCACCGTTTATGGCAGTCTTCCTGTTCCTAGCAGGCTGTGGTGAACGGAGATTGACAGCTCTTGATCCAATGGGACCACAGTCACAATGGATTTATGACAACATGATCTTGAGCCTTTACGTAATGGCAATCGTAATTATTGTAGTCTTTGTGTTGTTCTTTATCGTTGTTATTCGTTTCAGACATAAAGAAGGAGATAACGAATACCCTGAACAGGTACATGGAAGCACAAAGCTTGAAGTTGCCTGGACAGTGATTCCACTCTTCTTGCTTGCGATTCTTGCTGTTCCGACAGTGACCGGTCAATTTTACTTATCAAATACCGGCCTAGAAGATGCTGAAGCGCAAGAAGATGTAAATGAAGAAGAGTTGTCTGAAGAAGAATTAGAAGAACTGAATGATGACGTTCTTCAAATTACAGCAACAGGTCATCAGTTCTGGTGGCAGTTTGATTACAACCACGGTGATGGATTCACTGCCGGAAATGAAGTATATGTTCCGGTTGGAGAGAAAGTCGCGTTCATCTTGGAAGCTGAAGATGTTATGCACTCGTTCTGGGTTCCTGCACTCGCAGGTAAGGTTGATAACATCCCTGGAATTGAAAACTACATGTGGCTACAAGCAGATGAACCAGGGGTTTATAAAGGGAAATGTGCTGAGCTTTGCGGACCTTCCCACGCGCTCATGGACTTCAGGTTAATCGCTTTGGAACAAGACGACTATGAAGAGTGGGCAGAATCAATGCAAGAAGAAGCAGAAGAGCCTGCGGATACACTCGCTAACCAAGGTCGTGAAATCTTTGAAGAGCAAGGGTGTATTAGTTGTCACGCTGTCGAAGGACAAGGGTCTGCGCAAGGACCAGCATTAACGAACTTCGGTGATCGCGAGACAATTGCGAACTACCTTGAAGTCACAGATGAGAACCTAAAAGAATGGATTCAAGATCCACAATCGTTAAAACAAGGCAATGAAATGCCGGCGTATCCAGAGCTCAGTGATGAAGAGCTGGACGCGATTGTTGCTTACTTGAATCAATTAGAGAAATTAGATCCAGAAACGAAAGAGGGACTTGAACGAGACTAATTGTTCAAGGTATGCATAAAGGAGGCTAATCCACGTGGTAAGAGAGGCTACGAATACGCTCAGAAAGAGCGTGCTTTGGGATTGGTTGACGACTGTTGACCATAAGAAGCTAGCCGTCTTATATCTCATTTCGGGTACGCTGTTCTTCTTGAAAGCCGGCCTTATGGCGGTTTTCATGAGGATACAGCTCATGAGCCCAATGAATGATTTTCTAAGCGGCCAAACATTTAATGAATTTGTTACGATGCATGGTACTATCATGCTGTTTTTAGCGGCAACACCGTTGTTATTTGCTTTTATGAACTATATAGTTCCTTTGCAAATTGGTGCTCGAGATGTTGCCTTTCCGTTTGTGAACGCACTCGGTTTTTGGTTGTTTTTCTTCGGGGGACTTCTCGTAAGTTTGAGCTGGTTCTTTGGCGGAGCACCTGATGCAGGTTGGACATCTTATGTGCCACTTGCAAGTCGAGAATACGGGGGCATAGGGATTGACTTCTATGTTCTTGGTCTACAAGTATCCGGGATTGGTACGCTCGTCTCGGGGATTAACTTTATCGTTACGATTATTAACATGCGCGCGCCAGGCATGACGATGATGCGTATGCCACTTTTCTGTTGGACAACGCTCGTAACGTCTATTCTTATCGTATTCGCATTTACTCCACTTGCAGCAGGTCTTGCACTATTAATGCTTGACCGGATGTTTGATGGGCAGTTCTTTATCCCAGGTGAAGGCGGAAACGTTGTCATTTGGCAACACATCTTCTGGATCTTTGGACACCCAGAAGTATACATTCTCGTATTGCCAGCTTTCGGTATGATTTCTGAAATCATTCCAACGTTCTCCAAGAAGCGTTTGTTTGGTTATACAGCGATGGTATTTGCAACACTTATCATCGGTTTCCTCGGTTTCATGGTATGGATGCACCACATGTTTACCGTAGGAATTGGACCGATTGCAAACTCAGTCTTTGCGATTGCGACAATGGTAATCGGGATTCCGACAGGGATTAAGATATTTAACTGGCTATTTACAATGTGGGGCGGTAAGCTCACATTCAACACAGCGATGCTTTGTGCTTCATCATTTGTTCCGACATTCGTACTTGGTGGTGTAACTGGAGTTATGCTTGCCATGGCGCCTGTTGACCACTTGTATCACGATACGTATTTCGTTGTCGCTCACTTCCACTACATTATCCTCGGTGGTATTGTTCTTGGACTTATTGGTGCAACGTTCTACTGGTATCCGAAGATGTTCGGTCATAAGCTAAATGAAGGATTAGGGAAGCTTACGTTCTGGTTGTTCTACATTGGTTTCCACTTAACGTTCTTCGTACAACACATTCTCGGTCTGATCGGTATGCCTCGTCGAGTGTATACATATCTCGAAGACCAAGGCATGGAAGCGATGAATATGGTCTCTACGATCGGCGCGTTTGTCATGAGTGTTGCGATTATTTTACTCGTTGTAAACGTCGTGTACTCTGCAATGAAATCACCGAAAGCGAGTAGCGACCCTTGGGATGGCCGTACACTTGAGTGGGCGACACACACACCAGTTCCAGAGTACAACTTTGCGCAAACACCGCAAGTTCGATCTCTTGATCCACTATTCTATGAAAAGATTCATGGAGACGGCACGATGAAGCCTGCTGAACCTGTTGCAGATATTCATATGCCAAACGGATCGATCTATCCATTTACAATTAGCTTAGGTTTATTCTTTGTAGGTTTTGGTTTTATTATGCTCAACATGGAAGCCATCATTAGCCCATGGATTGTAATTGCTATCGGAGGTATTATTACCTTTGGTTCTATGGCCTTGCATTCTGTGAAAGAAGACCACGGTTATCACATTACAAAAGAAACTGTAGAAGAAATTGAGAAAGAGGTGGGGACGAATGGCTGAAACGACTGATCTTTCGAAAGGACTTCCCTCCCATCCGGAACGAGCAACGCTAGAAGGTAAGAACAAGTTTCTTGGCTTCTGGGTTTTCCTCGCCGGGGAAACAACGATGTTTGCAACGTTTTTCGGTACGTATCTTGGCTTGAGAAACGGTACAGGATCTGGCCCAGAAGCAGCAGATATTTTCTCTTTGCCACTCGTGTTCATTATGACAATGATCCTTTTGACGAGTTCATTGACAAGTGTGTTCGCGATGTTTGCAATGAAGAAGAACCAGTTCAAGAAAATGAAGGCTTGGATGTGGGTAACGGTTGCTCTAGGTGCCGCATTCTTAGGTTTTGAAATCTATGAGTTTGTGGAATATGTACACTATGGACTTGGATTTACGACAAGCGCCTTTGCTTCATCATTTTATGCACTTGTTGGTTTGCACGGTGCCCACGTTCTCTTTGGACTTTTGTGGATCAGTTTGTTACTCATTCGCTACCGCAACTCCGGAATTACGTTAACGAACGCACCGAAATTCTATGTTTCGAGTCTGTACTGGCACTTTATTGATGTCGTGTGGATCTTTATCTTCACCGTCGTCTATCTAATGGGAATCGGAGGTTGATCATAAATGGGTGAAAATTTATCTCAACCCTTTGAGAAAAGTGCGATGACTCAAGAAGAGATGGTAAAGATAAACCGTGAGCAACGCATTCAAACGATTGCTTTTGCATTCATGATTGCAATTACGTTGCTAGCGTTTATCGCTGTTGGCGCAGATGTTGTGCCTGGCGCCTTTGCAACACCATTTATCCTCGGACTTGCAGGGGTTCAACTCTTCTTGCAGCTGTTCTACTTTATGCACCTAAAGGATAAAGACCACGGTTGGCCGAATACGTTTATTGTATCCGGAATCGTGCTTGTTATTCCTACCATTGTTGCACTTATGCTTCTTATCGGTGTAACGAAGTACTAAATGTGAATAAAGAAAAACCCATACGGTCATTACCGTATGGGTTTTTTCTCGGATGCACCTTACGATTAAGGATAGCTCAAGCGTTGTCATACAATCGTCAAGGTGTGGTTTTGTTTCTCGAGCGGCATTCACGTATAATAAAAGCGATAGGAGGTTGTCCAGTTTGGAAAATACGAATCAAATACCCAAAAGCAATAAAAACTACACGGGCTTAGTTGTCACGTTAACGATCGTGATTAACGGGTTAATCGCTGTGCTCTTTTTCATGGACGGTATTGGTGCAGAAGCTTCATTTGACGTTACGCTTTTGCCGATGCTTAACGCGATCTACAATAGTTTTACGACCGTTTTCCTGTTTGCAGCGCTCTATGCAATATTAAAAAAGAACGTGAAAGTTCATCGTCGATTCATTTATGCGGCGTTAACGACGACGACGTTATTCCTCGTCACGTATGTGGCTCACCATCTGTTGGCTGACTCTACAACGTACGGAGGAGATGGAATCTTACAAACCGTGTATTACTTTATTTTACTCACACATATTCCGCTTGCGGCCATCATCGTACCGCTCGTCCTTTTATCTGTAATTTGGGGATACACGAATCAAGTGAAAAAACATAAAAAGATTGTCCGGTGGACGATGCCACTATGGTTATACGTAAGTATTACTGGCGTACTCATTTACATTCTCATATCACCATATTATGGATAAAAAAGAAGGACGGGGGTTTGCACCCTCATCCTTCTTTTTTAGAAGCCTTTTAAGCCTTCTTCAATGCCTTTTAGTTTTGTTGCACATTTGTTAAGTACTTTGCTTGGCATTTCTTCGTCATATTCTACACCGTGAGGGTAGTAGTGGCGGCCAACGATGGGTGTCATTAGCTTCACAATGGTGTCCTCTCCAGGAATGTCACCTTCTACTGCATATGCCGGAACGCGAAGGTAATACGTAGCGTTTACACGTTCATCAAGCATTTTATAGTCAAACATGACTCTTTCATAGTCCCATTGTTCTGCATGAACAAAACCGAGCTCGTCCATTACCGGCAAGAGGTTGCCAAATTTCAATTCTTTTTCTGGAAAGTTATAGTCTGTTAGTTTCACTGCCGTTCCCTCCTCAAAGGATCAATCCACTCTTTATTTTATATGGAAATGCTTAGATTTGCAATTGTTCCAAGTGAACTTAACGACTGGAACGTAGACAAGAGTCTATACGTATAGTAGTTGTAAAAGGAGGGGGTTTTCATGTCGGATGAGCATATGGACCCTTCGGTGATTGAATTCAAAACGTTCGTTCAAAATCATCCAGGGTTAATCCAAGAAGTACGACACGGAAGATACTCATGGAATGATTTATATCAAGAATGGGCAATTATCGGAGGTGACCACGCTGACTGGACGTCTTATCAAACGAACCCTGAGCCAGAGCCTGTAGGTGAAGCATCGACGAATGACAGAGAGACGAGTGGAGAAACGACAACGAACGCAGCTCAGAACTCGTTGAATCAATTTTTGGAGAGCAACCCGACCGTATCATCGGTCGTCAGTCGTCTCGGCCAGATGAATGTCAATGACCTCCAAGGCTATTTGTCGCAATTCAGTGGTGTAATGGGAAATGTTCAGCAACTCATGGGTCAATTTCAAAATACGGGTGGCCCTGTTCAAAACAGTACGAGAGAAAATCCTTTTTCGTTCCGTGGTTTCTAACGTAAAGGAGAGGTTGTATGAGGAATGATCTGCTCGTATATATAACGAGTCGGCAAGATTTGAAAAGGTATTTGCGTGCCGAGCCTACATGGTATCGCATCCTAGCAAGACATCCTGAACAGCTTCAGGAAATGGAGAAGGAAGCGAAAGTGTTTAATGGTCAAACGTGGCCACAACGTGTAGCTCGTGTGAATCAAGGGTTAGGGATGACAATGAGTTTGCTTAGCATGTTCAGAAAATAGCATAAACCGACCTTCCTTTGGCACATACTAGCCCAAAGGAGGGTTTATATGTTGGTGTATTTCTTGTTTGTGATTTGTTTCACGTCGAATGCTGATGAAATTAAGATTGAGCCATTACCTGAAATACTCGAAGTAAGCCAAGATGTACAAGACGTGCGAATATCGGTTGAAGTGAGAGACGAAACCCTTTTTGTAGAATCATACATTCCTGATTTTACATTTCGGACAGAAGCTGATGATCCTGAAAGAACAAAAGGATATATGACCGTATCAGTAGATGGGGAACGTGCAGAAAGTGTGCATCAAGCGGCTTTTACAATTACAGGGTTAAGTGAAGGGGAACATCACGTTCACTTCCAGTTGTACGATCTCGAGCACATGTTGCTATATGAGCACGAAGAGACCGTTCAAATGTCATAATGGACATGTTATACTGATGGTGATGGAGGTGATTGTGGTGCAAACGGTTGTTTCCACACCAATTGAACTGCTTGATCGCTCAGAAGAGCTCTCTCGTATGATGCTTCAATCTGAATTATATCAAGCATTTACAGACGCAAGAAGAGCGATGAATGAAGACGAAGAGGCGCAAACACTTATTCATACATTTAATCAAGAAAAAGAACGTTTTGAAGAAGTGCAACGGTTTGGTAAATATCATCCAGACTATCATGAAGTGACGAAAGCACTCCGATTAGCAAAAAGGGAAATGGATGTTTGTGAATCGGTGGCGAATTATAGAAAGACAGAACGGGAACTTGAGAAGTTGTTAACGGGCATTAGTGAGCTGTTAGCCTACTCTGTTTCGCCAAGCATAAAAATTCCTTCGTCGAATCCATACTTTGACTCATCCTCATGCAGTGGGGGTTGCGGTTCAGGCGGTAGCTGTAGTTGTAGTTAGACGATAAAAATCGAGATGAAGAGGTCGAATCTTCATCTCGATTTTTATTATTGAAGATAACGGTGGATGAGTGCCAAAATCGAACGGCGTGTGAGTATGCCTACAAAGGCGTCGTCATCATCAACAATACATATGAATGGATGGTTGATCGAGGTCGTAAGTGCTTTATGAAATGTTGCATCCATTCGTAAACGAGGCAGTTTCGTGTTCATGACCGTATCCACAGTGATGTCATGAAGTTTTTCCATTTCTAATTGTTCAAGACCTAAAATTGAATCGAGGATTTCATTTTTACTAATCTGACCGTGAACACGATAATCCACATCCAACACGGGTATGGCAGTATAACCAGATTTAATTAAAACTAAGAGCGCATGATCCAGTCGGTTTTGTAACTGTACGTGGGCCACTTTTTCATGTGAAATGATCAGATCGTGGATTTCTTTATTTATGAGCTGGCGATTCTTTAAGGTGTCAATCGTCATGTCATCACGTCCCTTTCGCCTAAGCAAGACATTATACACCAGCATGAAACATTGTAGTACTATGTATAATCGTAGAAGTTTGCCATATTTTTGTCAAGAATTGTGTGACGCTTTCTGACATCGACAAAACGATCAGACTAACGGTAGACCCTCTGTGTAAATCCACGTATAATGAGGGGAGGTTGCATTATGGAAAGGAACATCGTATGAAAAAGAGGGACAAGAACATTATCACAGTGCTGTTATCGACACTCGTGGTGCTCATTATTGCGGGAATGTTTATTCCGATAACCGTAAATGCCCCATCAGACACACGGACCATCTTGGACCACACGACACATACGTACGCCTCGCCGTCTTGTTTTGATTCGGCAGACATGACGAATTTTTTGCAAGAAACGACGTATGGGCATGCTCAATCTCTTGATTACGAGGCAGAATCATCGTGTTCTCAAGAATTCTATACGCAAAGTGATGTACCTCTGCTGTTAGCTGTGTTCCAGCTCGTCGGTATTGGCGAACAGAAGTGGACCGAAGAAGATCGTCTGTAACGGACGTTCACTATACAAAAGGGAGAGAACCATTCGAATGAAAGTCGTAAAATTTGGCGGGACTTCCGTGGCAAGCGGACCGCAAATTGAGAAAATCACGAATATCGTAAAAGATGATGAAACACGAAAGGTCATTGTTGTATCTGCTCCTGGCAAACGCTCATCGGATGATGTGAAAGTGACAGATATGCTCATTGATCTTGGGGAGAAATGTTTGAATAACGAGGATACTTCCGATGCACTTGCGGCAGTAACCGGTCGTTATCAGTCCATCGCGAAAGAATTGGCATTACCGATGACGGTCATTGAAGAAATCGAAGCAGATCTTAAAGAGCGCGTTATGTATGACGCAGATAATTCAGGCCAGTTTATGGATCAGATGAAAGCCGCTGGGGAAGATAACAATGCTAAACTAATTGCGGCTCATTTTAACAACATTGGTTTGGATGCCGTCTATATGAACCCTAAAGATGCAGGCTTGCTCGTTACTGGCGAAGCTGGTGATGCCCAAGTCATTCCAAAAGCATACGATCAATTAAGTGCACTACAAAAAGAAGAAAGAATTATTGTGTTCCCAGGCTTTTTTGGATACACAGAAGCGGGTGTTCTCACAACCTTCCCACGCGGAGGTTCAGATATTACCGGCGCCATTGTCGCAGCAGGTGTGAATGCGACTTTATATGAGAATTTCACAGATGTTGATTCGGTTTGTGTGGCCAATCCGATGGTCATTGACCAACCAGAAGAAATCCATCACATGACGTACCGAGAGATGCGGGAGCTTTCTTACGCTGGTTTTACAGTATTCCATGATGTTGCACTCATTCCGGCATTCCAACATGATATACCGGTAAGCATTAAAAATACGAACAACCCTTCTAGTGACGGTACGTTAATTACCGCGAGCAGAAGAAAAGAAGATACGTATTATCCGGTTACGGGAATTGCCGCAGATAAAGGATTTAGTATCATTTACGTACGCAAATACTTAATGAACCGTGAAATCGGATTTGGACGTCGACTTCTTGAGATGGTTGAAGAAGAAGGCCTCTCCTATGAGCACTTGCCTTCAGGCATTGATGACACGTCGGTCATCTTAAGAACGTCTCAGTTTTCTTTAGATAGCGAAAACCGTCTACTCACACGCATTCAAACAGAACTCGGTGTAGATGACGCTTATATTGAACACGGGTTTGCAATGGTAATGGTTGTTGGTGAAGGCATGCACGAAACCGTTGGTCTTGCCGCTCGCGCAACCGACGCTATTGCAGGAGCAGGTGTTAACCTCGAAATGGTGAATCAAGGCTCTTCCGAAGTATCATTAACGTTCGGTGTAAAAGAGCGAGACGCGGACAATGCATTAAAAGCCTTATATGAGGAATTCTTTACTCGAGTAGCTAAGCAATAAACTTTAGAAGGCTCTCGTAAAACTTCGAGGCTATTAAACAAGTGAAACACCCCAAAAGGTAGAGTTAACCTCACTTTTGGGGTGTTTTTTTTGAGTTTGTATTGAAATGACAGTTGCAAATAGAGGGGTGAAGAACCGATTGTACGAAATAGGGATTATTCACGATTGTCCAACTGCGGCTGTGACAAGCATGGCTAACTGCATTCCGTGTGGATCGCAGGTGCTGACATTGTCGTGTTTTGCAACCCGAAGCGGCGACACCGGGATGCTACGGGCAAATGACAAAAAAAGAGCTTAAGAACGAAAACGTTCGTAAGCTCAATCGATTACTGATTGTCGCTTTTCATATCTCGGAGCATCTCTTTAATTTCTTGCAGTTCATTTTGCAATGACTCGATGTCTTGATCTTTTTTATTTTTGCCTAGAAGTTGTTCGTCTTCTTCATTGGCTTTCTCGACGTTATTAACAATAACACCGATGAAGAGGTTGAAGATGATAAATGTACCGACGAGAACGAACGAAATAAAGTAGATCCAACTTAATGGCTTAATTTCGAGTATTGGACGCATCACAGCCTCTGTCCAAGAGTCCAGTGTTACAATTTGAAATAACGTGAGCACTGAACGACCTAAAGACCCGAAGTATTCTGGTGAGATCGATGCGAATAGCATTGTCCCAATGACTGCGAATATGTAGAAAACGAGACTCATGAGGAACATAATGTTGAAAAGTGAAGGAATCGTCCTCATAAGCGCATCGACAAGCCTTCGCAATGATGGAATGACTGACACGGCTCGAAGTACACGCAATACGCGAAGCACACGAAGAACTGTAACAAAGTGAGCGCCAGCAAACAAGTGACCCGCGGATATAATTAAAAAGTCAAACCAGTTCCAGCCACTTTTGAAAAAGGTAATCATCGGCTGCGCTGCGACCAACCGCATCGCAATTTCAACGGTAAAAATCCACAGAAGAATCCGATCCGAAATATAAAACCATTCTTTATATGGAACATACAGTTCAGGGTAGGTTTCCAAGCCTACAATAATGGCATTCACGCCGATAAGCAACATAACGACCACCGTAAAAAAGCGGTGGTCTGTAATTTCTTGAAGGGTTTGCCTCCAGTTTTTTCGTTGACTCACATCTACACTCCCCCAAATTAGGAGCCGAGTTGTTTGGACCGTTCAATCGCTGCTTGAACACTGCGTGAAAAATGGCGTTGCACTTCGTTTTCTTCGAGCGTAACAAAAGCAGCTTCGGTCGTACCTCCTGGGCTCATCACTTCTTTATATAAACTCTCTAAAGAAGCATCCGTTTTCGTCCAACGCATCGCAGCACCAAGAACCGTTTGGACAATGAGTTTTTTCGCTTCATCCTCGTTTAATCCGTTTTGTAGGGCGGTTTGTTGAAGACCTTCCATCATGTAATACATGTAAGCAGGGCCGCTGCCAGAAATTCCAGTCACTGCATCCATCTGAGTTTCTTCAACGTGAATGACAGAACCAATCGTTTCAAATAGTGTGGTTGCGAGTAACAAGTCATATTCTGAGGCATAATCCCCTTTGCAAACGGCTGTAGCGGACTGCAATACATTCGCTGAAGTATTAGGCATCGCTCGAATGATCGGGTTGTTTTCCCCGAGGTGATTCGTTATTGTTTGCGTTGTAATGCCTGCTAGCACAGAGATAATTAAATGTCTCGGCTCGACATAAGGTTGGATCCGGTCAATTGCTGATGCCATATCTTTCGGTTTCGTAGCAAGAATAATCATGTCAGCTTCAGCTACGGCCAAATCCATCTCAATTCCTTTATCGATGTTATATTTTTCATTTAGTAAAGACAGGCGTGTTTCATCATTACGATTGATCACACGAATGTCAGATTGTTGTTGTTCGGCTAGGCGAATGCCTGAGATGATCGCCTCAGCCATCGCTCCTGCCCCGACAAAGAGTAAACGCTTATTGTGCATCATGTGTACCTGACCCTTTCGTTTGACCTGTACCGGTAATGTAGTACTTATTCGTTGTAAGTGCTTCGAGTCCAAGCGGACCTCTGGCGTGTAGTTTTTGTGTACTAATGCCAATCTCTGCACCGAATCCAAATTCAGCACCGTCAGTGAAGCGAGTCGAGGCATTGTGATACACTGCAGCGGCGTCGATCAAATGACGAAACTGTTCAACGTGCTCGTCATCTTCAGAAATAATGGCTTCTGAATGCTTAGTCCCGTACTTATCGATATGCTGAGCTGCTTCTGCTACACTTGACACACATTTAATCGCGACAATCGGGTCTAAGTATTCTTTTGCCCAATCTTCTTCGGTCGCTTGTTTTACGCGGTCATCTAATCGTTGCACGTCTTCGTCTCCATAGATCGTAACCCCTTTGGCAAGCAATGCTTGCAGTAATTCTTTTCCGTGGCGAGAAAGCCAGTCCTCGTTAATGAGGATCGTTTCGATGGCATTGCACACTGATGGGCGGTCAGTTTTCGCGTCGATTGCGACGGAAATGGCCATGTCTTCACGTGCAGATTGATCAATGAAAAGGTGACAATTTCCTTCTCCAGTTTCCAATACAGGGACGGTTGAGTTTTGTACAACCGTTTGGATGAGTGCCGCACCTCCTCTAGGGATCATCACATCGACAATGCCGCGAAGTTGTCCAAGCTCTTTCACATTTTCACGTGTATGAGGAGGGACGAGGGTAATTGCATCCGCCGGTAGCCCAGCGTTTTTTAACCCTTCCTGCATACATGTGACGAGTATCCGGTTCGTTTTTTGTGCCGAGGAACTGCCGCGTAATAGGACGCTATTACCAGATTTTAAGCACAACCCAGCCGCATCTACGGTGACGTTTGGCCGGGCTTCATAAACCATCGCAATCACACCGAAAGGAACCCGGTGATTTTCTATAATAAGGCCGTCATCACGAACATAGCGACTTGGGGACTGACTGAGCGGATCTGGTAACGTTTTAACGTGCACGAGCCCTTGTGAGATCGATTGTAAACGTTCTTCTGTTAACGTTAAGCGGTCCAACATCTCCCGGCTCACATCATTTTTTTTCGCCAATTCAACATCTTCTTGATTGGCCGCGAGTATGTCAACTTTATGGTCGAGTAAGACATTGGCGATGGCTTGAAGCGCATCATTTCGCTCAGCAGCTGTAAATGATGATAGTGACTTTGACGCAGCTTTACTTTGTAATGCTAATTGTTTTGTAGTTGTCATATTATTCGCCTCCGTTTACGTAAGATACCCAGTGATTTCTATGAATGCACAACTGATTATAATGTGTTGTTTTTATTTGTTCCGATGAAACCGCACTTCTTCCCCGTCCGATTGTATGACCATCTTGGTCACAAACGTCAATAACGGCTCCTTCAGGGAATGTCTTAATTACATCAACGATGCCGACGGTTAGCAAACTTTTTTTGTCGTGAAGAAGGGCTTGTTTCGCGCCGTTATCAATCATTATTGCACCTTCAACAGGAGAGTGAAGCCCGACCCATTGCTTGCCTTTCGTCCACGGCGTATGCCAAGCGTCTACGTACGTGCCGTCTCCGTTTGAGTGAACAGCGTCTTCAAGAGAGCGAGTGTCCCTTGCTTGGCCGATAAACGTCCGGATACCGAGTTGCTGCGCCCGCTTAGCGGCTTCTAGTTTGGAGCGCATCCCTCCTGTTCCAAGCGTCGAACGAGTGGATGCGGTTTGTTCATACAAGTCATCGGTAACGTCTGTAATTGTCGAATAGCGAACGGCATCCGGGCTGGATGGGTGTTTGTTGTAAACACCGTTCACGTCGGTGAGAAGAATGAGCATGTCGGCACGAATCAAGCCAGCAACAAGACTTGATAACCAATCGTTATCGCCGAACGTTAATTCTTCTATTGCAATCGAGTCATTTTCATTAATGATCGGCACGACCCCTCGCCGTAGCAATTCTTCAAGGGTCGCATACGCATTGTCGTACTGTTCTTCCACAACAAAGCTTTCTCTAGTGAGTAATAACTGGGCGACGGCAATCGTATTTTCACTAAAAGCTTTCTCATAAGCTTCCATTAACAGACCTTGCCCGACAGCGGCAGCGGCTTGTTTCTTTACGGTTGTGATTGGTCTTGTGCGGTACCCGATTTTTTGAAACCCTGCAGCAACTGCACCGGAAGATATGAGGACGACTTCGTATCCTGATGCATGCAAGTGGCTAACCGCATTTGCGTAATCGATTAATGATTTGTGATCAATACTGCCGTTTCGCTTCGCTAACGAGCTGCTTCCAATTTTTACGACCAATCTGCCTTTTTTCATCATCACGACTCCTATCTCATTTCTACATAAAAAACTCCTATTTCATCTGTTTTAAGGACGAAATAGGAGTTCCGCGGTACCACCTTGATTAATGGCATACGTGTACACCATTCACTCTTGACCCGTATCGCAGGTCAGACGACCAAGGTTGGCTTGGTTGCTCGAGGTAGGTTTCAAGGCGATCAGTGGCGCGAATGTTTCAGCTCGTCATTCGCTCTCTAAAGCTTGATCGATCTTTACTTGGCCCTTCATTGCGTTCGTTATTCATAAATTGGAGATCATAATATCATTATACAGCGGTTTACGCAAGAGGGCTACGATTTTAATCGAATGCAATCGGTGCAGCCATTGCCACAACAAAATCGTTTTCTTAAAGGGACAAGAAAACGTACAGCATAAACATATTCTTTAAGGTCGGTCATGCGTACATAACGGATGGAGGCTGTGACAATTTTACCACGCATAGCTCGACCAGCTGCATTCTGCAACGCTTGCTCCAATGGTTCACGCGGTCCATCCCAGCGTAAATA
Source organism: Geomicrobium sp. JSM 1781026 (assembly GCF_041949955.1). NCBI lineage: Bacteria > Bacillati > Bacillota > Bacilli > Caryophanales > Geomicrobium > Geomicrobium sp. JSM 1781026. Next base: position 357,373 of record NZ_JBHFQF010000001.1, read on the forward strand.
GATGAAGGTTTGGTATGAAATGGTGTTCGTTGTTAGATTGTTATCAACATGTCGCAATTGTTGAAGGAATGTTTCCCAAATTTGATCAAGGGTAAATGTACTCATCATTTGCCTCCTTTTCAACAAAGATGAATTGTTCTTTCTATTTTCCCGTGATAAACTGACGATAAACGATTTCCCAAAGGAGAGTTTGTATGTTTGAACAACGCCAAGGACTCGTTATTTGGGTTCAATCATTAAAAAATGTCCGTCACCTTAGAAAATATGGGCATGTTCAGTACGTTTCCAAAAAAATGCGATATGTGGTTCTTTATTGCAATACGAGTGATGCACATAAAGTGAGTGAGCAGATTAAGCAATTAAATTTTGTCCATAACATTGAATGGTCGGTTCGTAGACAATTAGATTTGGATTTTGGGCAGGAGAAGCGAGAAGTTATTCCTCAAGATAAAGTGCATACGTAAGCGCTCACTAACGCGAAGCAAGTAAATATATTCAAGGCATAAGCACGGTACGCGAATGGTTAGGACTTCTACGCCATTCGCGGTTTTTTCGTTTTGAGTGTTTACCTCTACTATTGAAAACGAAAAAACCGCGTCCCCCCATAGGGGTACGCGGAGCCTGTTGTTTATACAGGCAATGGGAGAGGAGAAACCGGAGGAAGCGCTTATGGGGAAACGTAAGCGTTCTCCGCGGTTACTTGCAACATGGGATCATGTTGCTAACCCTAGTCTTGCCGATGAAGCTTTGAAATATACAACGACGAAAAAGTTTTTCATATCGGTCGTGCTCTGACATGGACAAGTTGGTATGATAGGATAGAAACAATTCGTGATGATTTTACATAAGAAAGGAAGAATCCGATGCGTGTGATTGCTGGCAAATGCAAAGGACTCCGATTAAAATCGCTACCAGGTGATAATACGAGACCTACCTCAGACAAAGTAAAAGAAGCATTGTTCCACCGACTCGGCCCATTTTTTGATGGGGGAAAAGGGTTGGACCTATACGGGGGGAGTGGCGGCATTTCGATTGAAGCGATTAGTCGTGGCTTCCATCATATGCACGTTGCTGATGCTCATAAAGGGGCAATCAGTGTGATTAAAGACAATGTAAAGCTTGCTCGTGTCGAGAAGCAAATTACGGTTCATACCGGGGATCGCCTGCGAGTGTTAGAAAAACTTCGTGATCGAGATGAACGGTTCGATTTCGTGTTTTTAGATCCACCATATGAAGAGCAGCAGGTAGAAGAAGACATCCAACTTCTTCAGACGTACGGATTACTACATGATGAAGCGACGATCGTCGCTGAGCACCGAAGCAGTGTAGAGCTACCGGAGACGATTGCCCGTGTTTGTCAGACTCATCAAAAGACATACCGTGATACAACTGTGACAATGTACCAATAGATGAGAGGAGAGGTCATATGACGACCATCGCTGTGTATCCAGGAAGTTTTGATCCCGTAACCAATGGTCATATTGATATTATTGAAAGAGGCATGCAAGTTTTTGACGAGATCATCGTTGCTGTTCTACATAATCGCTCAAAGACGCCACTATTTTCTGTGGATGAGAGAGTCGAGCTACTCCGGCAGTCAGTGGCCCACATGCCAAATGTAACCGTTGACTCGTTTAACGGTTTGCTCGTTGATTACGTGAAAGAGAAAAATGCCAATGTCATTGTTCGGGGTCTTCGCGCTGTCTCAGACTTTGAATACGAGATGCAAAATGCGTCGATCAACCGAAACCTAGAGCGATCAGTCGAAACGTTTTTTATGATGACGAATAATCAGTATTCTTATTTGAGCTCTAGCATCGTCAAAGAAGTCGCCAAATATGAGCGCAGTGTGAAAGATCTCGTGCCTGAACCGGTCGAACGGGCGCTTAAAGAGCGCTTTATCCATCCACCCTCTGGTGAATGAGTCGTCGATGACGTAGGAAAATAAAGACAATGAGCGTGATGAGTGTAATGAAAGGTGCGACAGCAAAAAATTGATGTACCGAGTGTTCAATCATGTAGAGTGGATCAGCTCCTGTAAATACGTGAGCACTTTTTGGTTGATATAACCAGTCAAAGGTGACTGCTGCAATGCACGCGGCGAAGAAACCTTGCATAATCCTTGCCACAAAAAACGGCAAAAAGCGAATGGCTGTAGGTGCAAGTAGACTCGCTGCTTGAGCTTGAGCGGATAATCCAGCAAAAGCTAATAAAAAGCTTGTGACGATGGCTTGTTGTTTCAACGGTGTGTCAGTCAAACTGACGAGTTGACTACCGAGAGTCATTTCAAACAGCCCTGATACGATCGGGATGCCAAAATCGCTAGATAACCCAATCATCGCAAGCAGTACATGGATAAAAGCAGCAAAGATTTCGGTGAAGCGAAGCAAAGACAGAACTTCGTTAAGCACAGAGAAAAGAATGATAAACCCGCCGATCATGAGCAACGTTTGTACGGAAGAATGAACCGCATCACCGAGTTTTTTACCAATCGGTCGTTCGTCTTTTATTCGTTCCTCGTGGAGAAGATGAAAAGCTTTTGCCAAGCTGGGAAAGCTTTTCTTTTTCGTTGATTGTTCAGTCTGAGTGCCGTGAAAACGCATGATCAATCCAACGATGATGTTCCCTCCATAGTGGGCAGCAGCAAGTACGATGCCTAAGGCAGGATCATGGAAAAAGCCGATGGCAATCGCCCCGAAAATAAACAGAGGGTTAGAAGAATTCGTAAACGAAACAAGACGCTCAGCTTCAATCGTACTGATTCTCCCATCTTCCCATAGCCGGGTCGTCAGTTTTGCGCCGGCCGGATACCCACTCGCAAGGCCCATCGCCCATACAAACCCACCTGTACCAGGTACTCTGAACAACGGACGCATGAGCGGTTCCATGTAAGCACCGATAAAACTGACCACACCAAAAGCGATGAGTAACTCTGATATAATGAAAAACGGAAGCAACGATGGAAACACTACATCCCACCAAATCGACAGTCCGCGCAAGGAAGCTTCTAGTGATTGTTGTGGAAACAGCATTAAAGAAACGGCCAATACCGTTGCCGCTGTTGCTAATAATAAAGAGTGCCATTTTTGAAAAGACAAAGTCCGTCCCCCTTATGCAAAAACACGACATTGGACAAGGTTTGTGTATTACTTACGGTACGTGTCTAAGCGCTCGGATAGACCTTTTTTCTTGGATGATTTAAAATCGAAGAATGACAGACGGTACGAATAGGTAAAATAGGCATACAATGGGTAGGCGAGAGTCACGGTGTTTTTATGGGGGGATGAAGATGGATCATAAAACGAGACCCCGGATTGGCTTGGCACTAGGATCAGGTGGAGCAAGAGGGATGGCACACGTCGGGGTGCTGCATGTACTTGAAGCACATCATATTCCGATTGACTATATTGCGGGAAGTAGCATGGGTTCTCTCGTTGGTGCACTTTATGCGTCTGGATATAACGCTGCTGAATTAGACCAGATTGCTAACTTGTTTAAGCGGAAATTTTATTTGGACTTTACGGTTCCAAAAATGGGCCTGATGAATGGAAAGCGCATTGAAGAACTCATCTATATGCTGACGAAAGGTCAGCGTTTCGATGAATTAGAACGTCCACTCACCGTAACCGCAACAAATCTACAAACCGGTGCTCCGGTGCAACTAAACGAAGGCAACGTTGCAAAAGCTGTGCGGGCAAGTATCTCGATACCAGGCATTTTTGTACCTGTCCAGCATGAACAACAGATGCTCGTTGATGGAGGGATTGTGGACCGTGTGCCGGCGCAAGTGGTGCGGCAAATGGGAGCTGATATTGTCATTGCCGTAGACGTGTCATATTTTCCAAAGCAACCACCGATTTCTTCTATTTATGACGTGATTATGCAAAGTATGGAAATTATGGGCAAAGAAGTATTAGAAGCACGAACGATTCTAGCAGATGTACTCATGAGACCCATTGTTCGTCAGCACAGTTCGGTCATGTTTCAAGATACGCCAGAACTAATAAAACAAGGAAAAGAAGAAGCGGAGAAATATGTATCATTGATTAAAGAGCGTATGACGGAGTGGGAGGCAGCAAATGAGTGAGCCAAAACAGCAAAAACGACATGTATCAAAGCTCTGGATTGTTGTCGCAATCCTGTTTGCTGTATTAATTATCAATCAAATTCCAACTGGTTATTATTACTCTCAACCTGGAGAAGCGACGGGGTTGCAAGAGATTATTACGGTTGAAGGATCAAGTCAGTATGAAGAAGGAGAATTTTACTTAACGACCATCCTTCAAAGTCGGGCAAGTCCATTTTTGTATGCGTGGTCTTATTTGAGCCCGTATCGTATACTCACGCCAGAAGAAGATCTCATGACCGAAGATGAGACGGATGAGGAATACCAACACCGACAAACCGAATCGATGAGGCAATCACAAGATGCAGCAAAAATTGCCGCATACCGAGCGGCAGGGGCGACTGTGCATATTGAAGAGAACGGTGTGTTTGTGACACAGTTTGTTGATGGTATGGGTGCTGTTGAAGAGTTGGAGTCTGGAGACACGATTACAGCTGTAGACGATCAGGAGATTCACAATTTCAATGAATTAACCGAAGCGTTGCAAGGAAAAGAAGCGGGTGAATTTGCGGAGCTTTGGATTGAGAGAGAAGGAGACCGTTTTCAAGTCGATGTGGAAATGAGGAATTTCCCTGATCCTGACGAAGATGAAGATGGCATTGGAGCCGACCCTGAAGCCGTTGGCTTAGGCATTATCTTTCCCGTCAATGATCGAGAAGTGAGTTTTGATCCAGAAGTGACGATCGAAGCGGGAGCAATTGGCGGACCGTCGGCGGGCCTTATGTTCTCTCTAGAAATTTACAATCAGCTCATAGAAGATGAAGACATTACGCGTGGCATGAACGTTGCTGGTACCGGCTCGATTAATGAAGATGGCCAAGTAGGTCGAGTCGGAGGTGTCTCGCAAAAAGTAGTCGCCGCCGATCGGTCAGGAATTGAGATCTTCTTTACTCCGAATGATGAAGAGTTAGGGGAACGCTCAAACTATTTAGCCGCTTTGGAAGCGGCCAATGATGTGAATGCCGACATCGATGTTGTACCTGTAGACACATTGCAAGATGCGATTGACTATTTGACAGAGTGACGAACGACTACTGGTGGACCGTATTCTTCTTTATATCTCTCGACTCGCTCGTCGGGATGTGCATGGCTGTAGTACGCAATGGCTGCTTTTTCATCCAACCGCTCTTGTGCCCCTTTTTGACGAGGAGGCCGGTGGTAAAGGTGAAGAGCAGTCGTTTTTTTGATCGAGCGCAAATAGGATTGCCCCGTCTCGGTAAAGCCTAACAAGCGAACTGAACGAGGCGTACATGACTCGCCGAACGAGGCGCGCATGTCATCTTTTGATGTATTTGTGAGCACGTGAACGAGCAGCCTTTGAATTCTTGTCCACGTATATCGCTTCGTTTTCACTGTTTCCATAAATGTTTGAAAGTCTCTAGCTTGTTTCGCTGCAGCAATCAGCCGGTGATGAATGCCTTCTTCGGCTTCATAGATTTCTCCTAAATGGTCTGGTGCTGTTGTGAGTAACACGTGTTGCAGCAAGGGGTAATAGTCTGCCCACGTAATAAGCGGCTGGTGTTGAATGGCGCGCTCACAATAAGCTGGCATGTACGCCCCGACGTCGGATTTTCCCTCAGAATGTAGCGTTTTTCGAATGGCCGTTGCACTTGCAATCGTAAGAGCGTCGTCTAACTGTTCACTATGATAGCCACTTCCAATGCGGGTAATCGTTTGCGGTTGAATTCGCGCCCCGAGCTCTCGAGTTGCTTTCACGTACTCGTAGCCAAGAATGTTATTCGGTTGTGACAAATCAGGATACGACGCCGGTGCATGAAGTAGATTAAATGCGTAAGCCTGAGCTCTCGGATAAGAGTAGCCTTCGTCCAACCCTTGCCTTAAGTGGTGTTGTAGTAGCTGTTCATGCTCGATCATAAACGCATCTAATGCTAAAAAAGAATCAATATCACCAGATTCACTCCCGAAATAAAACGCATCAGCCAGCAAACCGTCGAGAATAGAAATGCTCCCTCTAGCAAACAAGCTTGCGTGTTGTGTTGAATACGTATAGGGTAGTTCTACGACAACGTCTGCTCCACATGAGAGTGCCATTTCGGTACGCGTCTTTCGGTCAAAGCCTGCAGGCTCTCCCCGTTGGAGATAATATCCGCTCATGACACAAATGACAACGTCAGCATCTGCATCTTCCTTTGATTTTTGTAAATGATACAAATGACCGTTATGAAAGGGGTTATATTCCACTACAAGGCCGATGGCTTTCATTTTGTTTCCTCCAAACCGTACAACTTATCTCTACAGTATAATGTAAAGAAAAAATGTTGACAAACTGCCTGAATGACCGATATAATTACTCTTGTTGCTCTCGAGGTGATCACATTGCGTTGGACAATTCAACAACTATTAACGAGTAGAAGTGAGCGGGTCGATATTGACAAGGTTGTCGATGTCACGGAACTTACTGAGCGCGACCGGGAATTGCGGAACGTATCCCCAGTTCGAGTTCATGGGTATGTGATGATTGATCGTCAATATGCAACCTTCCATCTCCATGCGGAAGGGTCGATGACTCTACCGTGTGCAAGAACGCTAAGAGACACAATAGTTCCATTTGACATTGCGTTTACGGAGCGATTCCGAATTGATGGAGCGCCAATATCTAACGAAGACGAAACGCTGCACGAGCCTGAGAATGGTTATGTGGATCTTCTTCCTTATATTAAGGAGAATATTCTTCTTGCGATCCCAATTCGGGTAATTAATGATGACCAAGATCCATCCGATGATACACCAAACCAAGGAAATGGTTGGGAAATCGTGTTGGATGAAGATCATAAGAAAACCGATGAAAAGACCGCTGTTGACCCTCGCTTAAAGGACTTAGCGAAATTCTTTGAAGACGATCAGTGACGGATAAGATAAACACTCGCGTGTAGTCTTTAATGATGAAATTGAACTCATTTTCTAAAGGAGGTGCATTGAGAATGGCAGTACCAAAAAGAAGAACATCCAAAACAAGAAAGAATAAACGCCGGACTCACGTAAAGCTTGCAGTACCAGGCATGACTAAGTGCCCTGAGTGTGGAGAACTTAAACGTTCACACCGCGTATGCAAATCTTGCGGGACGTATAAAGGTGAAGAAGTTGTAGAAGCTCAGTAAATACTAGCTTCAAAAAGAAACGGTCGTGCAGATGAACCTCATCTGCACGACCGTTTTTGCTTTCTTTTGAAGTTCTATCATAGATGGCACCGTTTTGGCATAGAAGTACATAAGGAGATATGATTAGCAATGATAAGGAATGAGTAAGAATCGGAGGGAAGAGGATGAGTGTTGTCAGACAGGATGCATGGAGTCAGGAGGAGGATGTAGTACTCGCGGAAGTTGTGCTCACACATATTCAAGAAGGCAAAACGCAACTGCAAGCATTTGAAGAAGTAGGCAAACGTTTAGGGCGAACATCGGCAGCATGTGGATTTCGTTGGAACGCTAGCATTCGAAAACAATATGCAAAAGCCATTCAGAAAGCGAAAGCAAACAAAACGCCGTTAAAGCATGAAAAACCATTGTATACAGTGGAGAGCAATGAACGTAAAGTTTTAAGTAGTCAAACAGTAGGAAGTATGGAGGACGTTATACGTTTTCTACAACAGATGCAACAAACTGAACATGCATCAGGGCAACTGGAACGAGAGATTGAGCGGGAGCGGTCAGAAAAGGAAGCATTACTTACTCGACTACAAAACGCAGAACAAAAGCTCGCCCGTGTCGAAGAAGACTATCAAACGTTTCTTGCATTGCTCGACAAAGCGAGGTCATTGCCTGGAATGAGTAACAAATAAAGGGAACCCAATAGGTAGGGTTCCCCTTTGCGGAGCAATCAAACGATTGCTCTTTTTAGTTCTTTTGTGCGGATACGTTCGATGGATAGGATACGTAAGGGTTTTCTCCTCGGTCTCGAACGGAATCGTACTCTACTGGAGAGAATCCCATCTTTAACCAAAAATCATCAGAGCCTTGTCGTGCGTTCGTCTTAATCGGGTACCCTAGCGTCTTTGCGTATTCAACGAGCGCTTTCCCGAAGTTTCTTTTGCGGTAGGGTTCGAGCACTTCTAGCTTCCATAGTTCTAAAAACGTTTGTGGAGGTTCGAAATAGAAATCATATTTCTTCTCAATTTCATATAAACACATACGCGCGGCCAATCGATCGCCAATATAGATCCCGTAAAATGGCGACTTGCTGTTATTCTCAATCATGTCTTCTTGTAGTTCCTCTTTCATTGACAACTCTTGAATGCCAACTTCGCGGAATGCTTGGAAATCTTCAATTGTTTTGTAATTAATTCTAAGTTGTTCAACGTTAACGTCCACGGAAGTGCCTCCTTTAAATATAGCCCATCTTCACATTTATTTTACTATATATTGTAGCGGTTGTGTTTTCATACGTAAAAAAAATCCAAAAGTCAGATCAAAGGAAATTCAAAACCGGGTATGCTACACTGAAGCTAATGAACGTGCGTATACACCTTTGCATCAACTACCTAGAACGTACAGACTGAAACTCATTCATGGGAACGTTAGGAGTTGAATACGCGTTGACGTTTGCAACATATATGATTACAGTACTTTTGACTTTTCCTCTATTGATTTTTTTGATACTATCGGTTTTGTTCAAGCGTTGGCCACGAACAGAGAAGCATGCCATACGGCTCGCCGCTGATATTACGACGCCTTTATTTTTAGGAGCTGTCTCCTTTCTTTGGTTTGAAGTTTGGAGTGCGGGTAGCTATTGGGTGTTTGTCACGATTCTTTTACTTGTCGGGGCGATGTTTACGTATTATTATGCTAAAGTATATGAAGAACTCCAACCGAAGAAGCTCGTAAAAGGGCTATGGAGACTGTTGTTTATTCTCGTAATGCCAATCTACCTCGTCGTATTTACCTATGGGTTTGTTTCGAGCATGTTTACATACTTCTCATCCTAGGTAGCCGTGGATAAACATCAATGTTGAAACCTTCAAGAAAGGTCGGAAATCATGACGATCGAATCCTATTCATCGATAAAAGAAGGATGGTTACAGCGTTATGCTGAGGGTGAATCTCAAGTAGCCTCTTTATACGACTATCGCCCATCAGGCGATGAGCGGCGACGTCACAAAGAACTTATGGATCATTCGTATGATCGGAGTGAGTTGCAAAAGGCGCTGCAAACGTATCAGTCCAACTTCTTATATAATGAACAAGCATTAGAACAAATAAAGAAATTTTCATCACACGAAAGTACAGTGATTGTCGGTGGACAACAAGCTGGCTTGTTCACCGGTCCGATTTATACAATTGCCAAGGCGCTTTCAATCGTAGAAAAAGCGAAAGAGCAAGAAGCTGCACTTGGTACACCTGTCGTTCCTGTGTTTTGGATTGCAGGCGAGGATCACGACTGGGAAGAAGTAAACCATGTGTACGTCCATACGCCTGACAACCGCTTACAAAAAGTGAAATACGAAGGTCACGCTTCTCAACGTGTTGCCGTTACGAATCAAAAGCTAGACGAACAGGCGATGGGGAAGATGATTAACGAGCTGTTTTACCATTTAGGTGAGACTGAACATACGAAAGAGCTTCACCACGTTGTTTCTCGATTTGCTAAGCGTTCAAAAAGTCCTTCACGTTTTTTTGCCGAGCTATTACTTTGGTTGTTTAAAGATGACGGTCTTGTCGTCATGGACGCAGAAGAACCGGTGTTTCGAAGCATGATGGGTGATCTATGGCAGGAGTTACTCTTGTACAATGACGAAGTGAGAGGGAATTTCTCAACGGCGTGCAATCGTGTCGAGCAGTTAGGCGAGGAGCCGTTTATCCTCCTTTCCAATGATCACACGCATCTTTTCTATAAAGATGATGGATATCGAGAGAAGATCGTTGCCCACGATGATGGGGACTTATCATTGGAGAGTGGTCGATTTAAAATGTCTAAAGGTGACTGGTCAGAGTGGGGAGCGAAAGAACCAGACCGTTTTAGCAGTAATGTCTACACGCGCCCCTTCGCTCAGGAACGAATGTTGCCTGTACTCGGATTCGTCTCTGGCCCTGGGGAATTAAAGTATTGGTCGATGGTTCAACCTCTCTTCCATCAGTTCCGTCGTCAAGTGCCACCGGTCATTCCTCGTGTACAACAAACGTTTGTGGATCGAAAGTCGGCGAAGGCGCTTCAAAGCGCTGGATTACCTGTGATTCAAGTAACCGAAGAAGGTACGAAAGAACGCCAGTGGAAGTTGAAACGTGACAGTGAGCAGTTGGATACAGGAGCGCTTCTAGAAGCGAGCAAACCTGATGCCCGCCAAGCGTTACAGCCTTTGCGAGAAGCGCTTCTTGGATTGTCAGCTTCAGAAGAACGCTTTGCAAATAAGAAATATAATGACGTGCTCCACGTACTCGAAGAGATGCAAGCGCGCGTTGACCATGTACAATATGCGCGGGTTCAGCCGGAGATTGAGCGGTTAAAGTTTGCCGAACATCGATTGTCTCCAGAACAGAAGCCTCAAGAACGGATGCTCAACATTATGCAAGTCTTGAATGAAGGAGGCGTCTCCCGCTTTCGTCAGCTCATGAGTGAAGCGAATGTCGGCGATTTTGAACATCATATTCTCTACATCTAAAAAAGTCCCCCACTTTCTCCCCCGTAGAAAGTGGGGGACTTTTTCTGTCGTCTAGTAAGATAAGAGCGCATCTACGTTGTCCGATTGTTTTATAAAACGTCGATGCCCGTACTTGCAAGTGACACCCCTTGCCAAAATCACTGGAGAATAGCGGGGTGTCGTCGACAATGTGCGTTTTTAGATGAGTAAATGCAGGCGTTTCGACACCGTTCGCTGCGCTCGTAATTTCAGGAGTGGGAATGTAGTGATGTCGTCTCGATCTGTAGTGAACAAATGAAAGATGTACAGTGAAAGGAGGAAAAAAGCCGATGAATGCAGCGGATGTTTATAAAAAATGTTCGCTGTTATTTTATGTCAAAAACCGCGTTAATTCGCGCTTTCTGACTTTATCAAGAAATCATGCGCAAAAAAATGCAAAAAATAACGTGGTGTAAAGTGGGGGATTGTGGTAAATTATCAGTATCAAGTGGAAGGAGATGGCGCTCCATGTTTATGGGCGAATACACTCACGCCATCGATGATAAAGGCAGGCTGATCATTCCGTCGAAGTTCAGAGAACAGTTGGGGGACCAATTTGTTGTCACAAGAGGTATGGATCAGTGTGTTTTTGTATACCCAAGAACAGAGTGGGATCTGCTTGAACAGAAACTTAAAACGTTACCATTTACAAAAAAAGATGCACGGGCATTTACACGCTTCTTCTTCTCAGGAGCAGCAGAAGCCTCTTTTGATAAACAAGGCAGGGTGAATATCCCGAGCCCATTACGAACATACGCAAACTTAGACAAAGAATGTGCGATTATCGGAGTTTCCAGGCGTGTTGAGATTTGGAATCAATCAACTTGGGAATCCTACTTTGCAGAGTCGGAATCATCGTTTAGTGATATTGCAGAATCAATGGAAGACCTTGATTTCTAAGGAGAAAGGAGCTTACAGGCATTTATACTCATGACACCGTGCTTCTTCACGAATCAGTTGAAGCACTAGACATTAAGCCAGATGGCGTTTATGTGGACTGTACGTTTGGTAGAGGTGGTCATTCACAATTAATTCTTCAGCAGTTAGGCAAAGAAGGGCGCCTCATTGCTTTTGATGCAGACGATGAAGCCATCCGCTCAGCAAAAGAAACGTTCGCAAATGAACAACGATTGACGCTCTTCCATGTGAATTTTCGGGAAGCGGCTCGTTTTTTAAATGAACAAGGCATTACGGACGTAGACGGTGTATTGTTTGATTTGGGGGTGTCTTCTCCCCAATTTGATGATAAGTCACGAGGGTTTAGCTACCAAGGTGATGATCCGCTGGATATGAGAATGGACCAAAGACAATCGCTCACAGCAAGGGAGATTGTGAACACGTGGCCTTTTGAGGACCTCGCTCGCATTCTTTATCGATACGGAGATGAGAAGTTTTCAAGGCAAATTGCTCGTCTTATTGAACGTTACCGACAGTCAAAACCAATAGAAACGACGAGTGAGCTAGTAGAAATTATTAAAGAAGGAATCCCGGCTGCCAAAAGAAGGACAGGGGGACATCCTGCCAAGCGCAGCTTTCAGGCATTAAGAATTGCAGTAAATGATGAAATGGGTGCGGTTGAGGAAGCGCTCTCCGCATTTATCCCGATGCTTCGAGTGAACGGTAGAATTGCTGTTATATCCTTTCACTCATTAGAAGATCGCATTACGAAAACCATTTTGGACGAGTATTGCAAGTTGCCGAAACTTCCCCCAGGGCTACCGGTCATACCTCCGGAACTAGAACCATCCATGCGATGGGTAAGCAAAAAACCAATCGTCGCAAGTGAGCAAGAGCTAGAAGAGAATCGAAGAGCAAGGTCAGCGAAACTACGGGCGGCAGAAAAGATAAAGTAGAGAAAAGTAGAGATCTACGAGGGAGGCAGCAATGAGTCAATTCGCATTTAAACACGAACAAACGCAGCAATCGCAACAAAATCCCCAAGTCGAGACGGTGCAAAAGCGGCTGAAGAAAAGAATTACGCTCGGTGAAAAATGTTTAATGATGATCATCGTTGGCATCATTCTCGTTACCGCCCTCATGATGATCTCGAATTACGCTACAATTTATAGTCAGAACTCAAGCCTCTCGGATGTTAATACGAGCATAAGTAACCAGCAAGAAGTGAATGCAGGGCTTGATTTGCAAGTTGCTGAACTTAGTGATCCTGAAAGAATCCTTCATCTCGCTCAAGAAAATGGCATGCAGCTGAATGAAGGCAACGTGCAAGTGGTGACCGGTGAATAGACATCCCTAAATAAGGTGGTGAAGTTGTGAAGCGCACAACCATCGTATATCGTGCGTTAATTGTGTTCGCCTTCGCTGCGCTTCTGTTAGCAGTGATTGGCGGACGCTTTTTGTATGTTCAAATCGCACAAGGCACAGAAGAACATGATTATTTGCAGTATGCAGAAAGACAATGGACGAGTGAACAACCTTTACACGGAGAACGTGGAACCATTTACGCCAGTAATGAAAGTGCGATTGCAGAAGAGGTGTCTTCGTATACAATCCAACTCATTTTGCGAAATGACTTTGGGTATGCGGGGATTGAAGACCCTGTTGAAACCGCACGGGAGTTAGCGCCTCACATTAATATGGAGGAAGGCGAGTTGCTACAAAGAATTGAAAATGGCATTGAAGAAGACCAATTCCAAATTGAATTAGGTCCAGGTGCGAGTTATTTAACATTTGAGCAGCGACAGGCGATTGATGATCTTGAACTCTCGGGGATTGAATTCCGTACGGAGCCGAGAAGGTATTATCCAAAGCAAGATTTTGCTTCTCATGTCGTCGGGTATTTTAATCGAAATGAAAATTCTCCGGCAATGGGTTTGGAATCTTATTTGAATGACCATCTAGAAGGGACAGGTGGGTCATACAGTTATATGCGTGCGAGGAATGGCGTGCCACTTCCTGGAGAAATTCGAGACATCGAAGAAGCGTACAACGGTGATGATATTCACCTAACACTTCATTCCAATATTCAATTGGCCGTCGAGCAAGCGTTAACGAATGCCGATGAACAGTATAGCCCTGAACGAATGATTGCAGTCGTCGCTAACCCTAAATCAGGGGAGATCTTAGCGATGAGCAATCGCCCATCGTTTAACCCGAACCACTATGAATCGATTTCAAATCATATGAATTTCGCGGTGAGTGACCATTTTGAACCAGGTTCAACGATGAAAATATTTACGATGGCAGCAGCCATCGAAGAAGGGGTGTATAAGCCGGATAACTATTTTGAATCCGGTACGTACAGCACCGGTTACGCAGATACCCCTCTCATTCGTGACCACAATCAAGGCCGTGGGTGGGGAAGTATTCCATACCGAGAAGCGATGCCTCGTTCAGCGAATACCGCCTTTGCAAGCATCGTTAATGATCAGCTTGGTGCTGAACGTTTCTATGAATATATGAACGCTTTTGGATTTGGGTCCCCGACCGGCATTGAATTACCGATGGAAGCACCAGGGCTCATGTCAGAAAATGATTTGGGTGCCATCTATTCTGGGTTTGGACAAGCTTCTGCTGTGACGCCAATTCAACAAATCCAAGCAGCGACCGCCATTGCGAACGATGGACAGATGGTCAAGCCATATTTAATTGATTCGATTGTGAACCCAAATACCGGGGACGTGACGTACGAACACGAACGAGAAGTCATTGGTGAGCCAATCTCAAAAGAAACCGCTAATGAAGTGATGGAACAGCTTCATGACGTTGTGTATAGCGATGTTGGAACAGGTAAACCGTTTCAAGTTGACGGCATTGAAGTGGCAGGCAAAACAGGGACTGCTCAAATTCCGAGTGAAGGCGGCTATTTGCAAGGTCACAACCAAAATGTGTTTTCATTTCTAGGTATGGCGCCATTTGATGACCCTGAAGTGATTGTGTACGTTGCCGTTGATCGACCGGACATGCAAAATGGCCAAAGTGGAAACCAAGCGGTTGCAGAAATCTTTAACTCTGTTTTAAAACAAAGTATCCAGTATTTGAATGTGACCCCTGAAGAGTCCAACAACCAAGCTTATCAACCTGAAGGTGCAGAGTTGATGAATGTAAGTGGAGAAAGACGATCAGATGCGGTTGATGCATTACAACAAGAGAATCTCGAACCGGTCTTACTCGGTCAAGGGAACCGGGTTGAAGCCCAATTGCCGGCCCCGCACGCCAAAGTGCTCGCCGGGGAAAAGGTATTCCTGTACTTAGGCGGGGAGATGGAAATGCCAGACCTTTCTGGTTGGTCTGTGCGTGATGTCATGAAGTTTTCCCAAGCTTCTGGTGTTACCGTCGAACAAAGCGGCAATGGCTATGTGATAAATCAAGAGATTGCACCAGGAGAGCCAATTTCAGGCAATGAGACGATTGAAGTGAACTTTGATTCAGAACGAAACAGTGATGAAGTCGAGGAAGACAGTGAAGAAGGCACGGAAGAAGAAAATCCAGAAACAAATGATGAAGAAGTTGAAAATGAAGATGAAGATGAGTAATCGTCGTTTTTTCGTTCAACTGTTCTAATGTGATTCCGTACAAGCATAGAGTTGAAAAGGAACAAGCTTTTATAACAGACGCTCATTAAGCCAAACGCTTATTGCGGCTACACATCTAGTGTAAAAGGTGGCCTTTCAATGTCTAAAATTACGAAAACGCTTGTACGGAAACGTTTATTATTCGTCTTGTTAATTGGTCTGGTGTTAACCGTCATTCTTATTGCAAGGCTAGGATATGTACAGTTTGGCCTTGGCGGCTGGCTGACGGGGGCAGCTGAAGACTCTTGGAGTCGAGACCTCCCTTTTGAAGCAGAGCGAGGGGAGATTTTAGACAGAAACGGAGAAGTGCTCGCGACGAATGTAAGTGCGCCTTCTGTCCTTGTCGTGCCAAGACAAATCGACAACCCAAATGAGACTGCAGCAATGCTTGCCGACATTTTGGATGGGGACGAACAAAGAATTTATAGCCAAGTGACAGAGAACAGTTCAATTGTACGGATTAACCCTGATGGCAGAAAGATTGAACAAGATGTCGCCTCTGATATTCGTAAAATGCGACATTCTGGCGTTTATATCGTCGAAGACAATAAGCGGCATTATCCAAATGGTGAGCATTTAGCCCATGTGTTAGGGTTTGCCGGTATTGACAATCAAGGCCTTGTTGGGCTGGAGAGCTTTTACGATGAACAACTTCGGGGTGAAAGTGGGCACGTATCGTTCTTTTCCGATGCACAAGGTCGGAGGTTGCCAGATATGGCAGACCAATATCAACCTCCGCAAAACGGAATGGACGTAAAGCTAACGATTGATAACCGGGTTCAAACGATTATTGAACGAGAACTAGATGATGCAGAAGCGACGTATGACCCTGATGGGGCGATGGCGATCGCCATGGATCCAAGTACTGGGGAAATTCTCGGGATGTCGAGTCGCCCTCATTTTAACCCAGATGACTATCAAGCCGTTTCTCCGGAAATTTACAACCAGAATCGTCCAATATGGGCACAGTATGAACCAGGATCAACGTTTAAAATTATTACACTCGCAGCCGCATTACAAGAGAATGAAGTTGACTTGGATGAAGATCATTATCATGATTCAGGCTCAATTGAGGTGTCCGGTCACCGGCTTCGGTGCTGGAAAAAAGGCGGACATGGTAGCCAAACATTCCTTGAAGTTGTGCAAAATTCATGCAACCCTGGTTTCGTCGTTTTGGGGGAGCGTTTAGGGACTGAGCGTTTATTTAATTATATCCATTCGTTTGGATTCGGTGAGCAAACCGGCATTGATATGGACGGAGAAGGCAGTGGCATCCTGTTTGACGAAGAAAATGTAGGACCGCTTGAGCGGGCGACAACTGCATTTGGTCAAGGGGTGTCGGTAACACCAATTCAGCAAGTCGCTGCTGTAAGCGCTGCGGTTAACGGAGGCACTTTATACCAGCCGTATATTGCCAAAGATTGGGTAGACCCAGACACAGGTCTTGTCATCGATAGTCAGTTGCCGATCGCAAAACGAAACGTCATCTCGAGTGAAACATCGCAAGAAGTGCGACACGCCTTAGAGCATGTAGTAGCCAAAGGGACCGGTGGCAAAGCGTTTGTGGATGGCTACCGTGTAGGCGGAAAGACCGGTACAGCTCAGAAGGCTCAAGGTGGACGTTATTTGGAGAATAATCACATTGTATCGTTCATTGGGTTTGCCCCAGCAGATGACCCGCAAATCGTCGTATACGTTGCCGTAGATAATCCGAAAAATACGGTGCAGTTTGGCGGCGTCGTCTCTGCCCCAATTGCTGGTAAGATTATTGGAGATAGCTTGAGTGCGCTAGGCGTGCCGAGAAGAACAGACCAAATTGAAAAAGAACTCACCTGGTCAGATGTTCCGTACCTTGAAGTCCCGGATGTGACAGGTCTAACATTACGAGACATTCATGATGCTCATTACCCATTGCAACTCGACATAACGGGTGTTGGGGAAACGATCGTCAGTCAAGCGCCAGAACCAGGTGTTCGCGTGCAAGAAGGGTCCACCCTACGTATATTTATGGGCGAAGAAGACGAAAGTGATGAATAATACCATTAGCCAAGAAGGGTGAACTTCTTGGCTAATCGTCTATCTATGGATTCCTGTTTGCATCTGTAAGAAACTGTTACAAAATCTTATCTATTAATGATATAATTATTGCTTGTGAGAATGAAAGTGAGTGATAAATAATGAAGTTAAATGAACTCGTGGAAGACGTGCTTGTTTACAAACAACACAATAATGTAAATCCAGAAATAAGCGCCATTGAAATGGACTCTCGAAAGGTGCAACCTGGGGTGCTCTTTGCGGCACTTCGCGGTTTTACCGTTGATGGCCATGACTTTGTTCAACAAGCTGAACAACGCGGGGCAGCGGCAATCTTAGCAGAAGAGCCTGTAGAAACGAAGCTACCGGTGATTCAAGTGAAAGATACGTATCGTGCCCTTGCCCAACTCGCAGCGAAATTTTACAAAAACCCAACAAAAGATATGAACGTCATCGGTGTGACAGGTACAAATGGAAAAACGACGACGACACACCTTATCGAAAACATCTTTCAACATGCAGGTAAGAACATAGGTCTCATTGGGACGTTGTACACAAAGTTTAACGATGTAATCGAAGAATCTAAAAACACAACTCCTGAGTCCCTTCTTTTGCAACAAACGTTTACTCAGATGAGAGATGCCGATGTTCAACACGTCGCGATGGAAGTATCTTCCCAAGCATTGGCGCTAGGACGGGTCCGAGGCACCGATTTTAACATTGCCGTCTACACGAACCTGACCGCTGATCATTTGGATTACCACGAGACGATGGAGAACTATAAACAATCGAAAGGCTTGTTGTTCTCTCAGTTAGGCAATGCTTACACAGATGAGCGAAAAGCAGCGGTGATTAATATTGACGATGAGCACAGTGACTATATGACGAGCATTACTTCAGCTCCAATCATTACGTACGGACTGAGTGAGGGTGCCGATGTAAGAGGCACCGATTTGCATGCCGGTCCAGGAGGCACATACTTTCGCATGATTATCGGAGATCAATCCGTTGATTTGAATTTAAAGATGGTCGGCCGATTTAATGTGTATAATGCTCTCGCTGCAGCGGCTAGTGCCTACGTATCGGGAATTTCAGTAGAAGATATAAAAGATAGCCTAGAAAGCTCAAAGCCAATTCCAGGTCGCTTTGAAACCGTCGATGCTGGCCAGGATTTTGCGGTAATTGTTGATTATGCTCATACCGCAGACAGTTTGGATAATATATTAAAAACGGTGAAAGAACTTGCTAACAAAAACGTATACGTCGTCGTTGGATGTGGTGGCGATCGGGATCGCACAAAGCGACCAGAAATGGCGAGAATTGCTGTGCACTACGGCGATGAGGCGATTTTCACTAGTGATAACCCACGCTCTGAAGATCCTGAAGCGATTTTACGTGATATGCGCGCGGGAGCAGAAGGCCAACCGTATACCGTAATCACTGACCGTAAGCAGGCGATTCAAACAGCGATTCATAAAGCAGAAGCAGGCGACGTTGTCGTGATTGCCGGAAAAGGGCATGAAACGTACCAAGAAGTCGCGGGTGTGTTCCATGATTTTGATGATCGCGTAGAAGCTTCCCAAGCCATTCAAGAACGCCTTGCCGAGCGAGGATAAACGAGGAGAAAGGAGAGACCGGATATGTTTGAACCATCAATTCTCATAGCCATCGCAGTATCATTTGTTTTATGTGTCGCTCTTTCCCCTTTGTTTATCCCGATTTTGCATCGGATGAAGTTCGGGCAGAGCATTCGTGATGAAGGACCTAAAAGTCACCAAAAGAAAAGCGGAACACCAACAATGGGTGGGATTGTCGTTTTACTCAGTTTGATGATCTCCGCGGTAGCGGTCATTTTATTTATTCCTGAATTAGAGCTCAACTATCAAGTGTGGCTATTGCTACTCGTTACGCTCGCTTTTGGTATTGTTGGGTTTTTAGATGATTTTATTAAAGTGGTCATGAAACGAAACCTTGGCCTGAATTCTAAGCAGAAGTTACTCGCACAATTGGTCGTGTCCATCATTTTTTACTTTGTGCTTAGAAACTATGGATTTTCTACATCTGTGGATATTCCAGCAACAAGCATGTCTATTGACATCGGCATCTTATACTTAGTTCTCATCGCAGTCATGCTCGTTGGTGCGTCCAATGCGGTGAATCTAACCGACGGACTTGATGGTTTGTTAGCCGGGACATCAGCGATTGCCTTTGGGGCATTTACTGTTCTTGCTTTCGGTGCCGGTGAACTTGAAATTGCTGTGTTCTCGGCGGCTGTCGTCGGTGCTGTGCTTGGTTTTCTCGTCTTCAATGCCCATCCGGCAAAAGTGTTTATGGGTGATACCGGTTCTCTCGCGTTAGGTGGTGCCATTGCAGCGGTTGCCATCTTGCTTGAAATGGAAATCTTGCTCATTATTATCGGAGCGGTATTTGTCATTGAGACATTATCAGTTATTATCCAAGTGATCTCGTTTAAATTAACAGGTAAGCGAGTGTTTAAAATGAGCCCTCTTCACCATCATTTTGAGCTCGTTGGATGGTCAGAGTGGAAAGTCGTTATCGTATTTTGGGTAGCGGGTATGTTCTTTGCTGCAGCGGGTGTTTACATTGGGGTGTTAAGTTTATGAATGATTTCTCTGTAGATGGCAAAAAGGTGGTTGTTCTCGGGCTAGCCAGAAGTGGAGAAGCTGCGGCTCGACTGCTTTATGACTTAGGAGCGAGTGTGACTGTCAACGAATACAAAGAAAAACAAGAGTTACAAAACGCAGAAGAACTAGAATCACTCGGCATTTCTTTTGTGACCGGTGGGCATCCTTTATCTTTATTGGAGCCACGCCCTCTATTCGTCGTGAAAAACCCAGGCATTCGCTACGATAATCCCCTCGTTAAACGAGCGATTGAAGCTGATATTCCCGTCATTACTGAAATTGAACTGGCTGCACAAGTGGTCGAAGGAACGATGATTGCGATTACCGGTTCTAACGGAAAAACGACGACGACAGAATTAATTACTCGGATGATTAGCGAAGATGGAAAACAAGCTGAAGTAGCCGGGAACATCGGCCGCCCAGCGAGCGAAGTGGCTAGAACTATTGATAAAGATGGATTTATGGTGACTGAGGTATCGAGCTTTCAACTCAAAGGAACGTTGCATTTTAAGCCGAAAATTGCTTTGATGTTGAACATTTTTGATGCGCACCTTGATTATCATGGCACGAAAGAAGACTATGTGAATTCGAAAACGAGAATCACGACAGAACAGACAGAAGAAGACTTTTTTGTTTACAATGCTGACGACCCAATCGTTGTGCAGGCCGCTGAGAAATCGAGAGCGACGAAAGTTCCCTTCTCTGTAAAGCGCCCCTTAAATACCGGGGCCTATTACATGAACGACAACATCTATTGGCAAGGTACGGTAATTATGAAGCGAGCAGATGCTGCGCTTCCGGGGATCCACAATTTGGAGAACATATTGGCAGCTGTTGCAGCGGCTAAACTATCCGGAGTGAGCGATCGTGCCATTGCGCATGTGTTGAACGTATTTACAGGTGTAGAGCATCGTCTGCAGTACGTGAAGACGCTTCAAGGTCGTAAAGTGTTCAATGATAGCAAAGCGACGAATATTCTTGCCACAGAAAAAGCACTACAAGCATTCAAAGAGCCGGTCGTTCTCATCGCTGGTGGTTTAGATCGTGGCAATGAATTCGATGGCCTCATGAGCAGTATGGAAAATGTAAAAGCGTTAATCTCTTATGGGGAAACGAAACATAAGTTAAAATCAACGGCTGATGTTGCAGGTGTTCAAACGACAGAAGCGACAAACACATTAGACGAAGCCGTTGCCACTGCTTTTCGTGCTTCTGATGTTGGGGATGTGATCCTACTGTCTCCAGCATGTGCAAGTTGGGATCAATATCGAACATTTGAAGAACGAGGCGAGGCATTTATTCGAGCAATCGGAGCAATCGAATAAAGCTAGGACATGTTCTTCCTCACCCCGTCATAAGCTGTAGTATGTGCGTGTCCTTTTTGGACAAAGCATGACGTTGCGATGTGACGGGGTGAAATTATGAGTGAAAAGAAAAAAACGGCAGACGGTCTACTGTTGTTTGCCATTGGTGCTCTATTAATTATTGGGGTCATCATGGTGTACAGTGCAAGTGCGGCATGGGGAGAGTATCGTTTCTCCGATCCGTACTATTTCGCAAAGCGACAGATGTTATTTGCTTTTGTCGGTGTGATCGGTATGACGATTATGATGCATGTTGATTATTGGAACTGGCGTAGGTTTACGTTGCTCGGTCTTTTTATCTGTTTTGGCTTGCTCATTCTCGTCCTCATTCCAGGCGTAGGCCTTGTGCGAGGCGGTGCGCAAAGCTGGATCGGGGTAGGGGCATTTTCGATTCAGCCGTCAGAGTTTATGAAACTGGCTATGATTGCGTTTTTAGCACACTGGTTGGCAGCCAACCCACAAAAGATCCAATCGTTTAAGACCGGCTTACTTCCACTTTTAGCGATCATTTTTACAGCTTTTGGGTTGATCATGCTACAACCCGATTTAGGAACAGGCGCGGTAATGGTGGCTACATCGTTTGTCATCTTATTCGTAGCGGGGGCAAGAGTCAGACACTTTGCTGTAATGGGTGGGATTGGTGTTGCAGGTTTTGTCGGGCTAATCGCTTCCGCACCGTATCGAATTGATCGGATTACGTCGTTTATGGATCCGTGGAGTGACCCACTCGGCACAGGGTTTCAAATTATTCAATCACTTTATGCTATAGGTCCTGGCGGACTTTTCGGAATGGGGTTTGGTGAAAGTAGGCAAAAGTACTTTTACTTGCCTGAGCCGCAAACCGATTTTATTTTTGCGGTGATCGCTGAAGAAGGAGGATTTATCGCAGGTGTCGCTGTCATTTCGTTGTTTGCGATTATTCTTTGGCGGGGGGTTCGTACTGCACTATTAGCACCTGATTCGTTTGGCACATATCTTGCAGTTGGAATCGTTGGTATGCTGTTCATACAAGTCGCAATTAATGTCGGGGTTGTAATCGGCCTTATTCCGGTAACTGGAATTACGTTGCCACTTTTAAGCTATGGTGGGTCTTCGTTAACACTCATGCTTGTAGCCCTAGGCATTTTAGTTAACATTAGCAGTAATGTTCGCAGCGTATAGTTGTGCGCATTTATATTTACACATGAAAAGGTGAAAAACATGAAAGTTCTACTCACAGGAGGCGGCACCGGAGGTCACATTTATCCGGCGCTCGCACTCGTTCATACAATACAAAAACAAAACCCCGACGCCCAGTTTTTATACGTTGGAACAGAAAACGGATTGGAAAGTACCATTGTGCCAAAACAAAACATCCCTTTCCAAACGATTGAAATTTCCGGATTCAAACGAAAGCTTTCGTTTGAAAACGTGAAGACGGTGCAACGGTTTTTGCGTGGAACGAAAAAAGCTAAATCAATCATTAAACAGTTTCAACCCGATGTGGCGATTGGCACAGGCGGCTATGTTGCCGGACCGGTCATGTATGCTGCTTCAAAAGCAGGGGTGCCGACAATTATTCATGAACAAAATAGCATTCCTGGCTTGACGAACAAGTTTCTTAGTCGCTACGCCGATCGAGTGGCGATTTCGTTTCACGAAGCGAAACAATACTTTAAAGAAGAGAAAGTTGTTTTTACAGGGAATCCAAGAGCAACCGAAGCATTGGAAGCACCAGAACTAGACATTCACAATGAATTTGGCATGGATCGTAGGCTCCCTATTGTGCTAGTCGTAGGTGGAAGTCGGGGGGCGAGACCGATTCACGAGGCGTTTTTAGATGCGTTACCAAAAATGACCGACAAAACTTGCCAATTCTTGTACGTTACTGGAGACGTACACTATGATAAAGTAAAGGAAACATTAAATGAAACGAAGAATGCTCAACATGTGGTCATCCGCCCGTTTTTGCACAACATGCCGAGTGTACTAAAGCGTGTGGATGCGATCATAAGCCGAGCGGGGGCAACAACGCTTGCAGAAATTACGGCGATGGGGATTCCTTCAATACTTATCCCAAGCCCGTACGTGACGAACAATCATCAAGAGCATAATGCTAGGTCGCTAGAGCGCGTGGGGGCAGCGATTGTCCGAAAAGAATCAGAATGGACGGCTGAGCAAATGGAGGCAGATTTGGCCTATTTATTCCAAGACCAAAACCAGTTACAAATGAGCGATAATGCCAAAAAGGCAGCCGTACCAGATGCTGGTGAGCGAATGTACGCACTCGTGCAAGAATTAATGAACTCCGGTTCTTCGACCTAGTAGAAACGTGCTCCGTTCGTAAAAGGAGTGAGGTATATGTCTGACGACCAAAAAGTCATATCCGTACAAGATCGCATTCCGGCGCTGAAAGAACAGCGGAAAAAGCGAGCCAACCGACGACTGATTCTGTATGTGAGTATTTTTTTCATACTCATTGCAGCAGTTGTCTATTTTCAGTCACCGTTAAGCCATATTCAAACCATCCAAGTCGAAGGCCAAGAAATAGGGGAGGAGCAAGAAATCCTTTCTGCCAGTGGTCTAGAAACAGGGACAAGCATTTGGTCTGCGGATTTTGACGCAGCAGAGCAAACCATCACACAAATTCCATACGTTGACTCTGTAGAAGTAAGACGCTCATTGCCCACAACCGTGCGCATCGTTGTTAATGAGCGAGAGCGAACCGCCTATATTGAGCAGGAAGGTCAGTTTATTCCGGTTTATGGCAACGGAAACTTGATGGAAGAGCAAAGTTTATCAACGCATCCAAGTGATGCACCGGTCATTTATAATTGGACAGAAGACCGTTTGTTAGAACGGTTTTTTGAAGAGCTCGATCAGCTCGGGGACGGCATTGTGAATCATATCTCTGAAATTCATCCGCTTGAAGACGATCCAACGCACCTTAGGCTATACATGAACGATGGCATTGAAGTTGAGACGACTGTGAACCAATTTGCGGATCATATGACGCCGTACCCAACGATTGCAAGGCAAATTTCAGCCCCAGAAGATGGCGTTTTACACATGAAAATGAGCCCTTACTTTGAAGCATTTCAATGGGAAGAAGAAGATGAAGAGATGGAAGAGCACATCGATACTGGAGAAGGCGGAGTCGAGCAACCTGAAGAAGAATCAACAGACGAAGCATAAGGTGGCACTTTTGGTGGGCTACAACTGGAAACAGTGAGTGAAACGAACGATAGGGGAGAGAGAAGCTGTGGCTTTTGTTCTAGTCGCAATGTAGAGCGTTTTTCGCTTCCCTAGTCGGTGAACATAGTGTAGACTTGTACATAGTAATTCTTTTTCCAAATGAAAAAGGGATTTGCTGTATTGAGATCGAACTAAATCTAAGTAAGTCGTTTTCCAATGCGAACGAAGCTTAATCTTGTAAACAATGAATAACAGAAACTAGGTAGAGTTTTTATCAGTAGGAGGTACCACGCATGGACAGTAATGAATTATATGTCAGTCTCGATGTTGGTACAGCCGAGGTACGTGTCATGATCGGAGAGATGTCAGCAGGGATGCTGAACATCATTGGAGTAGGAAATGCGACTTCAACAGGGATAAAAAAAGGTGCAGTTGTTGACATAGATGCTACTGTCAAAGCCATCCGTCAAGCGGTTGAGAAGGCCGAGAGAATGGTGGGTATGTCAATTAAGCAAGTGGTTGTAGGCATTAACGGAAACCATATTGATCTCCATCAGAGTCACGGAATCGTTGCAGTATCCAGTACGAATAAAGAGATCACGGACGAAGACATTGATCGTGTGAAAGACGCTGCAAGTGTCGTTAGCATTCCTCATGATCGTGAAATTGTTGATGTTGTGCCTTTGCAGTATATTGTAGACGGTTACGATGGCATTACGGACCCGACAGGTATGATTGGTGTTCGTCTTGAAATGGAAGGGCTAATGGTGACAGGCTCGAAAACCGTTTTACATAACCTACTGCGTTGCGTAGAAAAAGCAAACTTGGAAATTATCGACATCTTCTTGCAGCCGCTCGCGGCTGGGGAAATCGCTGTTTCTGATGATGAGCGATCGCTCGGCGTTGGTTTGGTTGATGTAGGTGGCGGACAGACGACCGTCTCCTTTTTCCAACACGGTGGGCTTGTCGCCACGCATGTATTACCGATTGGTGGAATGCATGTAACGAGTGACTTATCTGCAGGGCTTCGAACGACAATGGGACAAGCTGAACAAGTGAAGATTGAACACGGACATGCGTTTATCGATGATGCATCCAACGATGTGACGACGAAGATCGTTCCGATGGGCAATCACGATGGTGAAGAGTATTCACAACAAGATCTTGCTCATATCATTGAACCGAGAATGGAAGAGATTTTTTCACTCGTAGAAGACACGTTGAGCAAGTACGGTGATATTCCTGCAGGTGTTGTACTCACTGGTGGCGGCGTCATGATTCCTGGAACGTTGGAACTTGCCAGAGATGTGATGGGAAGAAACCTTCGCATGGCCATCCCAGATTATATCGGGGTGAGAGAACCACGGTATACAAATGCCGTAGGACTCATTGAATTTGCCCATAAGCATGTTAAAATGCTTAGTAAAGAGATGGTTGCAGCAACAGCCGACACTGAAGAGTTGCCGGCAGAACCTGCTCGCAAAAAAAGACAAGCTGAGAAACACGTAAACGAACAAAATGAGAACAGTCCTGGTGTAAAAAAACGCGTACGTAATTTCTTTAAAGTGTTTTTTGAATAAAGCAGGCACATTTGACTGAATGAGGGGGACCTGAAATGCTAGAGTTTGAAATGGACATGGACCAACTCGCCCAAATTAAAGTCATTGGGGTCGGAGGTGGAGGTTCAAACGCGGTAAACCGTATGATTGAAAATGGCCTCCAAGGTGTAGAGTTTATTGCAGTAAATACGGATGCACAAGCACTCCAACTTTCACAAGCTGAAACGAAGTTGCAATTAGGTGGAAAGCTTACTAGAGGTCTTGGAGCAGGTGCGAATCCAGATATCGGAAAAAAAGCTGCAGAAGAGAGCAAGGAACAGATTGAAGAATCGTTAACCGGCGCTGACATGGTGTTTATTACTGCCGGAATGGGTGGAGGAACTGGAACAGGTGCCGCCCCTGTTATTGCTGAAATTGCTAAAGAAATCGGCGCTCTTACTGTTGGTGTTGTCACACGACCTTTCTCTTTTGAAGGGAAGAAGCGTTCAACCCATGCGAGCGATGGTATTGAAGCACTAAAAGAAAAGGTTGACACGCTAATTGTCATACCAAACGATCGTTTGCTTGAGATTGTCGACAAGAATACACCGATGTTAGAGGCGTTCCGTGAAGCGGACAACGTACTCCGTCAAGGTGTACAAGGCATATCTGATTTAATTGCTACACCCGGTCTCATTAACTTAGACTTTGCCGATGTGAAAACGGTCATGAGCGAGAAAGGTTCGGCTCTGATGGGGATTGGCATTGCTACCGGTGAAAACCGTGCTGCTGAGGCAGCGAAAAAAGCGGTTTCAAGCCCCCTTTTAGAAACGTCAGTAGACGGGGCACAAGGGGTATTAATGAACATTACAGGTGGCAGCAACCTAAGTCTATTTGAAGTTCATGAAGCGGCTGAGATCGTTTCAGACGCCTCTGATCCTGAAGTGAACATGATTTTTGGTTCCGTCATTAACGAGAATCTGAAAGAAGAGATTGTCGTCACGGTTATTGCGACCGGTTTTGATGACCAAACTGAAAAGAAGCACAGGCAGCAAAAGACAAGAGGGACAGCTCCTAAACGTCAACAAACGGTTCAAAGCAATGAGTCCGAACGACCGTCGCAATCAAACCGTCAATCGTCATATGAGGAACCACCTCAACAATCTCAAACAGAAGAAGATTCATTGGATATTCCGGCATTTCTTAGAAATCGCCGCCGTAAATAACAAGTAAACGTCCGGTACAACCTTTCGAGGTTGTACCGGACGTTTTTCTTTTGATTCCCCAATGTTTTTTCAACATATCACGCCCTCGCTGTATCCCTTGTAAATAGGGGGTGTCAAACTTTGCCTAGAGTGAACACTTCTGTCTTTCGACACAATGGAACGAAAAGGTTGAAAAACAGCGACCTGGTCACTCTAACAAAATGACATACTTCGAAACCGCTGCAGACTATACTTATATCAAGAGTTTAGCAAGGAAAATGAATCCTTCGTGAAGGGAGGATGTGCAGGTGTCTTGACGTTATACATAGATATTATCTATGGATTGAATACGATCGTAACCATTTCACTTTTGTATATGACGGGGAAATGGGTTGGATATGAAATAAAGCCTGTTCGCATCGTCTGCACAGCGCTAGTTACCGGCTTACCCTTGTTCCTTTGGATGACGGATTATAGCGTATATTTGGCATCTCCAATTTCGCAATTTTTCATCTGTTTAGGAGCGGTGTTGCTTGCTTTCGGTTTTCAGACGTTTTGGCGGCTTTTTAAAACGGTTGCCGCCTTTTATTTTATTTCGATTTTATCTGGTGGTGCGGTCGTTGCAATGAGCTGGTTTTTCCAGTCTTCAGCACTCGTTCAAAGCTGGAGAGCCACTTCTACATGGCATTTATTAGATCATATGCACGCACTGCTCGTACTATCCACAATCCCCGTCGTTCTAATTTTAAGTGAAATTGTCAAACGTGCCGTGAAAGAAGACAAGAAGATGATGAAAAAGCTTGTGCGAGTATCGATTCGAATGACAGAAACGGATGATTGGATTGACACTTGTGCGCTCGTTGATACTGGCAATCAATTGAAAGATCCGATCTCAAGGAAGCCCGTCGTTTTAGCAGAAGCATCGATTGTGCGCCCATTGCTCGATGAAGCATCCTTTGCTCAGTTTATCGAATGGATCGCAACAGACGGAAGTCAAGGTGCCAATCTTTGGGATGATAAAATCCGTGTCATACCGTACCGTGCTGTCGGGAGCAGCCATGGATTTATCTTTGCTGTTGTCGCCTTTGAAGTTGTCATTTGGATTGATGACGAGCGAAAAGTGAACTCTCACACCCTTATTGGATTTGAGGACAAACCGTTTTCGACTGAAGGCAAATTTCAATGCATCATTCCTCCGGACTTACTTCCGGACGAAACACTGTCAGAACAGGCCAGTTAAACACGCAACACTCACCGAAGGGGGATTTACTTTGTGGAAGAAATCAAAAAAGATGATTACAATTCGTTGGTATCGCCTGCTCGTCCGCCTCGGCATTAAACCTGATGAAATTTATTATATCGGTGGAAGCGAAGCCTTGCCTCCACCGCTTTCGAAAGAGGAAGAAAAAGATTTACTAGACCGTTTGCCTTATGGTGACCCTGAAGTACGTGGGCGTCTAATTGAACGAAACTTGCGCCTCGTTGTCTACATTGCTCGTAAATTTGAAAACACGGGCATTAATATTGAGGATCTCATTAGCATCGGAACGATCGGGCTCATCAAAGCTGTGAATACATTCAACCCAGAAAAGAAGATCAAGCTGGCAACCTATGCCTCACGTTGTATTGAGAATGAAATTCTCATGTATTTACGCAGAAATAACAAAACTCGTTCAGAAATTTCGTTTGATGAGCCGTTAAACGTTGACTGGGATGGAAACGAACTCTTACTTTCGGATGTAATGGGTACTGACGATGATATTATTACTCGTGACCTCGAAGATAAGGTCGATAAATCATTGCTCAGAAGAGCATTGACGACATTAAACCCCCGAGAGAAACAAATTATGGAACTTCGTTTTGGTTTAGCAGGAACAAAAGAAAAAACGCAAAAAGATGTGGCAGATATGTTAGGCATATCGCAATCATACATTTCTAGGTTGGAAAAACGAATCATTCGCAGACTAAGAAAAGAATTTAATAAAATGGTGTGATCAAGAAAGTCTCATTGGACTGCGGTTCTACGTAAGATTGTTCGCTCCAACCTTTCTTTTAGGACGAAACCGAACGCATAAAAAAACCTCCCACGGACATACTGAACATGAAAGCAGGATGAACGTTGAAGTTCTCTGCTATGACGCCGTGGGAGGGAACGCATGTGACACGCAACAAGGTAGAAATCTGCGGAGTTGATACGTCAAAGTTACCCGTACTTAAAAATGACGAAATGCGAGTGTTGTTCACTGAATTGCAAGCAGGAGATGAACGAGCACGAGAAACGTTAGTCAATGGGAATTTGAGACTTGTACTTAGTGTGATTCAACGGTTTAACAATCGAGGAGAATTTGTTGATGACTTGTTCCAGGTCGGATGTATTGGACTTATGAAATCCATAGATAATTTTGACCTAAGTCATAATGTGCGTTTTTCTACGTATGCCGTACCGATGATTATTGGAGAAATTCGTCGTTATTTACGAGACAACAACCCGATCAGAGTGTCG
This sequence comes from Geomicrobium sp. JSM 1781026, assembly GCF_041949955.1. Taxonomy (NCBI): domain Bacteria; kingdom Bacillati; phylum Bacillota; class Bacilli; order Caryophanales; genus Geomicrobium; species Geomicrobium sp. JSM 1781026. Next base: position 387,125 of record NZ_JBHFQF010000001.1, read on the forward strand.
AGGTCTCTAAGAGATACAGCTTACAAAGCTTTGCAAGTTCGAGATCGGTTGATGGCAGAGAAAAACCGTACGACCGAACCGACCGTACAAGAAATCGCCAAGGAGTTAGACCTTCCAAAAGAAGACGTCGTTTACGCTCTAGACGCGATTCAAGACCCTGTATCATTATTTGAACCGATCTATAACGACGGTGGAGACCCGATATACGTAATGGACCAGATTAGCGATGATAAAGAGAAAGATAGCACGTGGGTTGAGCACATCGCCATCCAAGAAGCGATGATTCGATTAAACGAACGAGAAAAAAAGATATTGGACATGCGATTTTTCCAAGGAAAAACACAAATGGAAGTTGCCGAAGAAATCGGCATCTCTCAAGCGCAAGTATCCAGACTAGAAAAAGCAGCCATTCAGCAAATGAACAAACATACAAGGTAACCACACAGTGTTGTGGTCAATAAACCAGCCCCTAATAGATTCATAGGGCTGGTTTTTCGTCGAGGAGCAAGAGGCCCAGCGCCTAACTAGCACGCACGTTTACTCATATCACTTTCGTTCTTCTCAAAATGCACAGTTGGTTCTTGATTTACTACAGGCGGAAGCTTTTGCTCGAGAGCATAAGTGCAACATCGGAGGCCCGGAACGCCCACCGTGTTTTCTTTACAGTCCAGAGCATAAGTGCAACATACCTCGGTACTGCGCTTTTGTCTAATTTGGTTGGATGCTCGGTGTTGGTAATTTCTAGGAGATCGGCGATCTAGACCACGCCCAAAATGGTCTAGGTCACGGTAAAAAGGGCGATTTTCCAATATACTTGACGATCTATATGGAATGAACTTAGCATTTTCTGGATTTGCATTGTTGGGTGGAAGGGGTAGCGCGGTGCTGGGTGCCATTTTGCGCGCTAGTTTCCCCCATCTGCGCGCAAGTTTGCGCTTTTGACCAATCTTAGCTCCGATTCCACCAAACTTGCGCGCAGTTTGTTCCAACTTGCGCGCAGATTCCAGGCTGAAGTGCCAACGACATGTCGGCCCCAGAGGGGCCGAAGCCAAATCGAACTCGGTTCGGCGCGGGGATTGTACACGTGAGCCGGTAATCTGTTCCCGAGTTTGCTCATTCTTGTTCCCGAGTTTATGAGAATCCATCGCTTTTGCTGCGATTTTCTTCAACTTGAGCGCAGTTTCCACGTCACAAAGCTTACCATGGGTTTTTGAAGAAATTCTTACGTTCAACGTATTTCGTTACGTATATATCGGAGGGAACACAAAACTAGCGCTACTCATTTCATCTGTCTTTACCGTGTAATTTACAAATATCAATAATTTCACGTACTGTATTGAGTTGCAATTTAAGTGAGATAATCCATTGAAACTCATCATATGGATAAGCAAAGGAGGTTTGGCAATGCTCAAGATTACAGACCTACAATCCAAAGAAGTTGTTAACGTCCAAACAGGGAAACGTCTCGGTATGCTTGGAGATGTAGATATTAACTTGTCAACAGGAATGATTGAATCGTTAATTATTAGCAATTCCGGTCGCATGCTCGGAATGTTTGGCAAAGATGATGAAATGGTGATTCCTTGGAATCAAATCGCAAAAATCGGGACTGATGTAATACTCGTTTATGTTTACGGGCAGGACGCGTGACCCGAGTTTTTGAATATCATGACGATTGCTACCGTACAGTAGGGGAAATGTGCTAAAATATAGAGGAGAATATGAAAAGGAAGGCGAATTATGTCCAAAGAACCTTTCGTATTAGATGATACAAATGAATTTTTTACACTTCCATCTCCTCCAGGAGATGTGAAAGCTGGATTTTCGACGCGAAAACAAGGGGTAAGTTCAGCACCCTATAACTCATTAAATCTCGGTCTTCACGTTAGTGACCGTAACGAAGACGTCTTGGAGAATCGGTCACGATTTGCAGCCAGCATCGGTCGTGACGAACAATCATTTGTATTTGCTGAGCAAGTACATGGCAACGACGTGCAACGGGTCGGTTCCCTCGACCGAGGGGCAGGCAGCGAAACGTTGGCAACGGCAATTGCGGGGGCAGATGGGTTTTATACGACTGATCCGACGGTCACCCTCATGAGTCTTTACGCAGACTGTGTTCCCCTTTTCTTTATTGGAGAGGAAGGGAAGATTGTCGGTTTAGCTCATGCGGGATGGAAGGGTACGGTAGGTCAGATCGGCTCAAACATGCTCGGAGCTTGGAAAGAAGAAGGTGTGGATCTGCAAACGGTGCATGCTTACATCGGTCCGTCGATCGGACAAGCAAATTATGAAGTGAACGATACGATTATTACGAGTGTGGATGCTTGTTTGCCTCATTCGGTACGACGACCTTACTACCCGACAAACCCGGGTAAGTATCAATTGGATCTAAAAGAGACGAACAGAGTGTTGCTCCAAAGTGCCGGAGTGCCAGAGGCCAATCTCCATGTGAGTACGTATTGTACATACAAAGAAGCAGATTGGTTTTATTCACATCGACGAGACGGAGCGAAGACTGGGAGAATGGCAGCATTTATCGGATTGAACTGTGGGAGTGTTACTGACCAATGAGCGTGAAAGAAAATGTAGAGCTCGTGGAAGAGCGGATCACGAATGCTCGTGAGCGTGGCGGTTTTGGACAAGCGGTCACAACCGTTGCTGTTACGAAGTACGTATCAACAAATACGGCACAACAAGCGCTGGACTTTGGCATTCGTCATCTTGGAGAAAGCCGAACTGAAGGCTTGGTTGAAAAGCAAGATGCCCTTCAAGGTCGTGAAGCAAGCTGGCACTTTATCGGTCAACTTCAAAGCCGCAAAGTGAAAGATGTCGTCAACCGGATTGACTATTTGCATTCATTGGACCGACGCTCGTTAGCGAAAGAGATTCAAAAGCGTTATACGAAGGACGAATCTCTTCGTTGCTTTGTGCAAGTGAATGTCTCAGGCGAAGCGTCGAAGTCAGGCCTTCATCCCGAAGAGGCAATTTCTTTTGTTGAATCGTTAGCTGAGTTTGACAAGATTGAAGTTGTCGGTTTGATGACGATGGCACCGTACACGGATGATCCTGAACAAACGAGGCCGTATTTCAAGCAGTTGAAAGAACTGCAGTCGACGGTTCAGAGCCACAAATGGCAGCACGCGCCGTGCACAGAATTGTCGATGGGCATGTCCAATGATTTTGAACTAGCGATTGAAGAAGGAGCAACATACATTCGACTCGGATCAACACTCGTCGGCGATGAACGAAACGAATCGTAAAGGGGGCGTTCGCATGAGTATGAAGTCAAGATTCAAACGCTTTTTCGATGTGGATGAAGATTATATTGAAGAAGAAATTGAAGTTCCACATACCGAAGATTCGAATTCGTCTTCAACAGAGAATAAGAAGAACGTCGTGAGCTTGCAAAGCGTGCAGCAGTCTGCGAAGATGGTGTTAATTGAACCACGTACCTATGAAGAAGCTCAAGATGTAGCTGACCATTTAAAGAATCGACGTTCGGTTATTTTAAACATGCAACGCATTCAGCGCGATCAAGCGAAACGAATTGTCGACTTTCTTAGTGGGACCGTTTATGCGATCGGTGGAGACATTCAAAAAGTCGGAAGCAACATCTTTTTAGTCACTCCGGACAACGTAGAAATTTCAGGGGCGATTTCTGAAGTGTTACAACAAGAATTTGAGTAAATGAGGTTGAGGTGAACAATAAATGGTGTTAATCGGAAACATTATTGTAATGGCATTAACGTTGTTACAATTGGCTGTGTTTATTTACGTGTTATCGAGTTGGCTTCCTGGGTTAAGAGAGTCGCAATTCGGGGAAGCACTCGGCAAAGTTGTTGAGCCGGTAATGGAGCCATTTCGAAAGATTATCCCGCCCATCGGCATGATTGACATTTCACCGATTGTGGCATTGCTTGCGCTTTATCTAGCACGAATGGGCGCAATGAGCATCTTCTATTAACGGATGGATATTTTTCAGCATTACCGTCAAGAAGAACACGGGTTTATTGAACTCGTGCAAGATTGGAAAGAAACGGTCGGAACGGTTTATGAAGCCAAACTGTCTGGTTTTTTAGACCCTCGAGAATGTGACATCGTCCGCGATGTGATCGGTGCCGACGACAATGTAAAAGTGGCGTTTTTCGGAGGTGTGGACGAGGCGGAGCGACAGCGCGCACTCGTCTATCCGTTTTTTGAGTCCCCGGAACGGAGTCGCTTTCACATTACGGTGTTCCAGGCGTCATTTGACCCGAAATTCACTTCGTTGAGTCATCCGGATCTGTTAGGTGCACTCATGGGTCTTGGTGTTAAACGAGAGATGTATGGCGATTTACACGTGTTTGATACGTTTGTACAATGGTTTGTTACCGGAGAGATGGAAGACTTCGTCCGCACCCATTTTAATCAAGCGGGAAATACGAGTATCGTACCGAAGGTCGTGTCGTTAGACGAGGCTGTTCCAATGCGTGAAGTGTGGGAAGAGCGCTCAGGGTTTGTATCGTCCCTTCGTCTTGATACGGTCATTGCAGAGCTTTTCAAGCTATCCAGGTCTAAGGCGAAAGCGTTAGTAGAACGAGAGCGAGTGAAAGTGAATTGGAAGGTCGTCGACCAACCTGCCTTTGTGCTAAGAGAAGGTGATACACTGTCGGTTCGTCAATACGGCAGGCGAAAACTGTTGTCACTTGGCTCGACAACAAAAAAAGGCAATGTGCGTATTCACTATGGAGAACAAAAATAAATACGGAGGTGGTAGGTTTTGGCATTAACACCGATGGACATCCATAATAAACAGTTTACAAAAGGCTTTCGAGGGTATGATATGGACGAGGTGAATGAATTTCTCGACCAGGTGATTAAAGATTATGAGACGGTCATTCGAGAAAAGGAAGAACTGTTTACAAAGGTGAACGAGCTTGAAAGTCGATTGGATCACTTTTCCAATATTGAAGAAACGCTGAACAAGTCGATTCTCGTTGCACAAGAATCTGCAGAAGAAGTGAAGCGGAGCGCAAAGAAAGAATCACAGCTGATCATTAAAGAGTCTGAGAAAAACGCCGATCGGATTATTAATGATGCGCTATCTAAGTCGCGAAAGATTGCACTAGAACTTGAAGAGCTTAAGAAACAAGCGGCTGTTTATCGGATGCGTTTTAAGATGCTGATCGAAGCGCAACTGGAATTGTTGGATGATGAAGATTGGGATAGTCTTACAGATGTACAAGAAGAAGACGAACAGGAACTTCAGCATACATATGATGATCGTGAAAGTCGTTGACTTGACGTTTGCGCCATTTTCCAATATACTACATGCAAATTACACGTAATATGAAGCAAAGATGAGGACAGTAACAAAAACACGAGCTTGGCAAAGCGAGTTGGGGACGGTGGGAGCCCAATACGAGCCGTTTTTGTGAAGATCACCTCGGAGCTATCGTAAAGAAGCTATGAACTTATAGTGGTAGACTACGACGTGACCAAGCGATAATTGGGCTTGAGTGGCTGCGAACGAGCAGTTATCAGGGTGGTACCGCGGGTAAACCTCGTCCCTTTTTGTGGACGGGGTTATTTTATGTTTATAGGAGGATACGATGAATTTTAAGAAGACATTACGAATGCCAACAACTGAATTTCCAATGAGAGGGAACTTACCAAATCGAGAGCCAGTCAGGTTGGAAGAATGGAACGAAGCCGATTTATATGATCAAGTGATGGAGAAGAACAGTGACAAGCCGATGTTCGTTTTGCATGACGGACCGATTTACGCAAACGGGAACATCCACGTCGGCCATGCGATGAACCGTATCGTCAAAGATATGATCGTGAGACACCGCAATATGGATGGGTATAAAGCGCCATACGTCCCTGGTTGGGATGCGCACGGATTGCCGATTGAAACAGCGCTTACGAAAACGAAGAAAGTCGATCGTAAGAAAATGTCGATTTCAGAATTTCGGGCAGCTTGCGAGGCGTATGCGTGGGAGCAAGTGGAAAATCAAAAAGAACAATTTCAACGACTCGGTCTGATTGGGGATTGGGACGACCCTTATGTGACGCTGACGCCTGATTTCGAAGCGAATCAGATTAAAGTATTCGGCGAAATGGCGAAAGAAGGTCACGTGTATCAAGGGAAAAAGCCGGTGTACTGGTCCCCTTCTTCAGAGTCAGCATTGGCAGAAGCGGAAATTGAGTATCACGACAAACGTTCACCGTCTATTTATGTAGCTATGAAGGTGAAAGATGGACGAGGCGTACTCGATGAAACGGATGAATTTATCATCTGGACGACAACGCCGTGGACATTGCCAGCGAACCTTGGGATTTCTGTGCATCCCAAATATGAATACGTCGTCGTTGAAGCGGATGCACGCAGATTCGTCGTTGCTAAAGAGCTTCTTGAGCAAGTTCAAACGGCGTTGGAGTGGGACGCTATGAACGTCGTAAAGACAGTCACTGGCGACCAATTGGAAAACATTACCGCTCAGCACCCTTTTTATGATCGTGAATCACTCGTCATGACAGGTGACCACGTTACTGTAGAAGCGGGTACGGGTGCTGTACACACCGCACCAGGTCACGGTGAAGATGACTTTATCATCGGTCAACATTACGGTTTACCGCCACTTTGTCCCGTCGACGATAAAGGAAAAATGACGGACAAAGCTCCTGGTTTTGAAGGCCTTTTCTATGACGAAGCGAATAAACCGATTACGGAAAAGTTGGATGAAAACGGGGCTTTACTCAAGTTGCAGTTCATCACACACTCGTATCCACACGACTGGAGAACGAAAAAGCCTGTCATCTATCGAGCGACCGAACAATGGTTCGTGAGTGTTGATAATATGAGACAAGACTTACTCGATGCGATTGCTCGCGTGGAGTGGCAACCGAAGTGGGGAGAGGTACGTCTCCACAATATGATTCGAGATCGTGGCGATTGGTGCATTAGTCGTCAGCGCGTATGGGGCGTTCCTATTCCGGTGTTCTATGAAGAAGATGGGTCACCGATCATTTCTACGGAGACGATTGATCATGTGGCACAGTTGTTTAGAACTCACGGATCGAACATTTGGTTTGATTGGGAGACGAAAGATCTGTTGCCAGAAGGCTACACGTCTGAAAAAAGCCCGAACGGAAACTTTACACGTGAAACCGATATTATGGACGTATGGTTTGATTCTGGCTCTTCGCATCAAGGCGTTTTGGAAGAAAGAGCCGATCAACACCGTCCAGCAGACTTGTATTTCGAAGGATCTGACCAATACCGAGGGTGGTTTAATTCATCCCTCATCACCGCCGTTGCTGTTACAGGTGACGCTCCTTATAAGAAAGTGTTAAGCCACGGTTTTACACTGGACGGTAAAGGCGAAAAAATGTCCAAATCACTTGGAAATACAGTAGATCCGGCCAAGGTGATGAAGCAACTGGGGGCCGATATTTTACGGCTGTGGGTATCATCAACAGATTTCCAATCTGACGTTCGCGTTTCTGATGATATCTTAAAGCAAGTGTCAGAGACGTACCGTAAGATCCGTAACACGTTACGCTTTATGCTCGGCAACTTGCATGACTTTAACCCAGCAACCGACCGTGTCGCTGATCATGAACTTGGAGATATGGATCGATTCATGTACCAACGCTTAAATCGTTTAATCGATACGGCACAAAAAGGATACCGTGAATACAACTTCGGTGCGACGTATCAAGCACTTCACCACTTTTGCTCCATTGATTTGAGTGCGTTTTATATGGACGTCGCTAAAGATGCCCTCTACTGTGATCATGAAAATGATGTGCACCGCCGTGCAATGCAGACGGTTCTTTACGACAGTCTAGTTACCCTCACGAAATTGCTCACACCGATTACGCCTTATACAGCGGAAGAAGCGTGGTCATTCATTGAGGATACGAACGAAGCATTTGTTCAGCTCTCTGACATGCCTAGTCGCTTTGAAGTTGAAGGCGAAGCTGACAGGGAAGCGCGCTGGAATGAGCTTTTGCAAGTGCGTACCGTCGTGTTGAAGGCACTTGAGGAAGCGCGTTCCGAGAAAGTAATTGGCAAGTCACTAGAAGCTCACGTATCACTTACAGTGTCTCCATCAATGAAGCAGATGCTCCAGCAAATGAGTGCACCAGAAAAATTATTTATCGTATCCAAGCTCGATGTCTTGGAAGGTGAAGAAACGCACGTGAGTGTTGAAAAAGCATCAGGAGATACGTGTGAACGTTGCTGGCATGTTAAAGATGATGTTGGAGAGAACCAATCTTTCCCTATGCTCTGTGAGCGTTGTGCGGACGTCGTTGCGACGTATGATCGTGCTGTTTTGGAAGAGCCGGCAAAATAAGTATGGAGTAACGTTCCCTCATTTGTCAGAAGCTATGCGTGTACCGGTCACGTGAAAGGGATGTGGGCAATGGCTTCTATTCATGATGCGATTCAAGCTTTGTACAGGCGTAAAAAAGAAATTGAAACACATGCTTTACACGATCGAGTGGATGGCAGAGATAATGAATTGTCGGTGTACGACAATCACCCGGCGGATTCAAGTGATATTTACTTTGAAGCGAGTAAAGACCGGGTGTTAGAAGAATTTCGTCATCAAGAGTACGATCAAGTGATGCGAGCGATCGAGAAAGTGGAAATAGGGACGTACGGCATTTGTGAAGCGACAGGTCAGCAAATCCCAATTGAGCGGTTGCTAGCGAGCCCGACAGCCCTGACGATTATTGAAAAAGCGAACGATACGAGGCACGTGGAACCGGCGATGCATGCGCCACCAAGCGAAGCTTTAACATTTGATTCAGCCACGGATCTTTGGGAAGAGTTGTTAAACACAACCGAAGATGAAGGATATAGGGAAACGGCGACCGATGATGGATGGGTAGAAGATGCCCCGGGGTTTACGGAAGAGTATGAGCGCTATGCAAGCACAGGTATTGAAGGTTACACTGGCGCTGAGCACGTGCATATCGTCTCTAGTCATCATCGCCACCTAGAACGAGACAATGAATGGCGGTAACGTGTTTACCGCCTTCCTTTCATGTCTTCTTTCATTGTAAAGGAGCGAACAAACAGAATGATTTTATATTATTTGCTGGCACTAATTATTATTGGCATCGACCAGATCACGAAGATTGCTGTTGATCGGAACATGGAAATTGCTGAGACTATTCCAATTATCGAAAACGTGTTACATATTACCTCGCATCGAAACATGGGTGCTGCATTTGGGATATTGCAAGGACAAATGTGGTTATTTTACATCGTAACTGTCATTGTAACGGTCGGGATTATTTATTATATGCCAAAGCTCGCAAAGCAAAACAAATGGTACGGTATTTCGCTTGGTGTCCTTCTAGGAGGAACGCTCGGGAACTTTATCGATCGCCTATTTCGTAATGAAGTCGTTGACTTTGTTGATGTGTACATTGGAAGTTATAGCTTTCCGATTTTCAACGTTGCAGATGCGGCTTTAACGATCGGTGTCATCGTTTTATTAGTGCTCATGTTCGTGGAAGATCGTAAAGAGAAAAAGGAGAAGAATCATGAATCTGCATGAAACAGAATGGATCATTGATGAGCAAGAAGCCAATTACCGTTTAGATAAGTTCGTCGCAGAAAAAATGACGGTATCAAGAACGCTCGTTCAACAATGGATTGTCGAGGGCCATGTAACGGTCAACGGTGAAACCTCGAAGAGCAATTATAAAGTAACGAAAGACGACCGTGTTCATGTTATACCGAAAGAGCGGGAACCAATCCGAGCCGTTCCGGAAGATATAGCGCTAGACATTCGCTACGAAGACAACGACTTACTTGTGATTAATAAACCAAGAGGCATGGTCGTTCATCCAGCCCCGGGTCACACGAGCGGCACGGTCGTGAATGGGCTGCTCGGCATGAAGCAGCAGTTGTCATCCGTTAACGATGATACCGTTCGTCCGGGTGTCGTCCACCGAATTGACAAAGATACGAGTGGATTGTTAATTGTCGCTAAAAATGACACCAGTCACGAAGCGCTTGCTAAACAATTGCAAGAACGCACGTTGAAACGTACGTATGTAGCGATTGTCCACGGCATTATTTCTCACCAAAATGGCACGATTGATGCTCCACTAGGACGAGATGTGCAAGATCGACAAAAGATGACGGTGACCGACTTGCATTCAAAAGAAGCCATTACACATTTTTCAGTGATGCAACGATTTGCTAAATACACGCTTGTCGAATGTCGATTGGAAACGGGTAGAACGCATCAAATTCGGGTGCACATGGAGTATATCGGTCATCCTCTTGCTGGAGACCCGAAGTACGGGGTAAGAAATAGCTTACCGATTGCAGGACAAGCGTTACACGCTCGGGCGTTGACGTTTATTCAGCCGACGACTGGCGAAGCGATGACCGTTGAGGCGGAACTTCCAGATGATATGCAGTCTTTAATTAACAATTTAGAACATTAAAGAGTGGATTGACAGTCGCTCTATTATCTGAAATAATGATCTAAGAAATGAATAGCCCTTTAACACAGTCCGGAGAGGCTGAGAAGGAACCTGGCGAAAAGCAACGACCAACTTGTGGTTGCCTGCAGTTGAGTATGCCCAAAACCTCTCCGTACTGGAGAGGTTTTTTTATGTACTACGTAAAGGAGTGGGTGTACACATGAGCTCAGGAGAGCAGATTTTACTTGACGAAGCTGCCATGAATCGGGCGCTAAAGCGTATTTCACATGAGATGATTGAAAAAAATAAAGGGATGAGTGACACGATTCTCGTCGGAATCAAAACACGAGGATACCCGATCGCACTCCGTTTAAAAGAGCATATCGAACGCATCGAAAATGTGAATGTAACCGTCGGAAGCATGGACATCACATTGTATCGAGATGATCTTCATAAAAAGCAAGAAGACCCAGAAATCCACCAAGTTGAGATTTCGACATCCATTGAAAATCAACGTGTCATACTCGTTGATGATGTGCTTTATACAGGCAGAACCGTGCGCTCAGCTATGGATGCCTTGATGGACCTTGGACGGCCGTCACAAATTCAGCTAGCTGTTCTCGTAGACCGAGGCCATCGTGAGCTTCCGATCCGAGCCGATTACGTAGGCAAAAACGTTCCGACTTCGTCCAGTGAGACGATTCACGTGAGCTTACAAGAGGTGGATCATTCAGACTCCGTCTTTCTACAAAATCAATAACATTACGTTTCTCTTTAAAATGGTCCCGTGAGGCTGTAAAGAGGTTGTATCCTGTCGAAAGTGTGGCGAACATCGCTTCCCTTTTTGTCAGTGTGCGGTCAACTCTTTGCTCCTTGGGCAAAGGGTTTTTTTATGAAAATGATGAGGTGGAGGAAACAACATGAATCGCAATCCAAACGCAATACTCGACGTACACGAAAGACCTAAACCTGCGAAATGGATCATCCTCAGCATGCAGCACTTATTTGCCATGTTTGGAGCAACCATTTTAGTTCCAATCTTGACAGGATTAAGCCCTTCTGTCGCTCTCGTTTCGAGCGGACTAGGGACGCTCGCTTATCTCGTTGTTACCCGAGGGAAAATTCCTGCATATGTCGGCTCATCTTTTGCCTTTATTAGCCCCCTCATCAGTGCGATGGCGTTTGGCGGACCCGGGGCTGTGATGCTCGGGACGTTCTCCGCCGGTGTGGTGTATGGTGCGACAGCGATGTTAATTACCGCCTTTGGCGTAAACTGGTTGCTAAGATTATTACCTCCGATTGTCGTCGGTCCTGTCATTATGGTAATTGGGCTCGGACTCGCCTCAACGGCGATTGAGATGGCGATGAATTATAACCAAGATACAGGAGAGTTTGTCGATACACCGTTACACTTTACCGTAGCCCTTGTCACACTAGGAGTAACCATCGTTTCCTCATTGTTTTTTAAAGGTTTTTTCCGACTGATTCCAGTACTGATCGGTCTTGTGTCCGGCTACTTGCTATCCATTGTTGTTGGAATTGTCGACTTGACACCGGTAAGGGAAGCCGCATGGTTTCATGTGCCTGACTTCGCCATCCCTTACCTCACAGTTGACCCGATTTATTCGTTAACGATCATCGGAATTATGGCCCCGATTGCGCTTGTCACAATGGCAGAGCACATCGGTGACCAAATGGTACTCAGTAAAATTACAGGAAAGAATTTCATTAAGAACCCGGGGTTAAATCGCTCGCTACTCGGCGATGGTGTTGCCTCCATCGTTGCAAGTTTAATTGGAGGTCCACCGAACACGACGTATGGTGAAAATATTGGGGTGCTTGCCATCACGCGCGTCTTTAGCGTGTTCGTCATCGGGGGTGCGGCGGTGTTTGCCATCTTGTTTGGTTTCTCAGGCAAGATTGAAGCGTTTATTGCAAGCATACCGACATCCGTAATGGGTGGTGTGTCGATCTTACTGTTTGGAATTATCGCTTCATCAGGACTTCGACTTATGGTAGAGAATCGTTTAGACATGTCAGAGAACCGAAATCTCGTCATCGCATCCGTCATCTTAGTGATTGGGATTGGTGGTGCCTTTATTGAAATCACCGATGATCTCGTTATCCCATCTATGGCACTCGCCACATTTATTGGGATGTTTCTCCACGCAATTTTGCCAAATAAAGATCTTGGCTATGGAAATGGGAAGCTGTTCGATAGCATGGATGAAGACAATACAGAGGAGTGATGGGTATGACAGTGCAAAACTTTACGTCAATGGAAGATCTAACAGTGCAAGAGATCGGCAAGCTTCTAGAAGCAGCGAAACGCTTTAAGCAAGGGGAGAAGGAGCATGTTGGGGGTAGCGGTTTTATCGCAAACGTCTTTTATGAACCGAGTACGCGAACGAAGCTTTCTTTTGAAGCTGCAGAAAAGCGTCTCGGTCTCTCCCCGCTCAATGTAGATGCTGACCATTCCAGTGTTCAAAAAGGGGAGTCGCTGTACGACACGGTACGAACATTGCAAGCCATTGGCGCAGAGGCCGCTGTCATTCGCCATTCAACGACGGCCTTTTATGAGTCACTGCAAGGGATTGGCATTCCGATTATTAATGCTGGCGATGGGAGCGGCCAGCACCCTTCCCAATCGATTCTCGACCTGTTTACAATTCAAGAATCGTTTGGCCGCTTTCACGGCCTGAACGTGACGATTGTAGGTGATATCGTCCATAGTCGAGTAGCCGCATCTAACATGATCGCTTTGCAAAAGTTAGGCGCAAATGTCATGACAGCAGGCCCGAAGGCTTGGTCTAACGAGAAGACGCACCACTGTCGTCACATTTCCATGGAAGAAGCCGTTCAAACGAGTGACGTCGTCATGCTCCTTCGGGTACAACACGAACGCCATGACGAACGAACGGCAATGAACGACTATCACGAGCAGTATGGCCTCACCGAGAAACGCGAAAAACAAATGAAGAAAAACAGCATTATTATGCATCCTGGACCGTTTAACAGAGGCGTTGAGATCGCTTCCTCAGTCGTTGAATGCCAACGATCACGAATTTTTCAACAAGTGGAAAATGGTGTGTATTGCCGGATGGCGATTCTCCAAGAAATTCTACAGAAAAAAAACATTCATGCCCTTGAAGGAGTGGTGTAATTGAAACGTCAACTCATTTTAGAAGATGGACATGTATTTACAGGAAGAGCATTTGGAAGTAAAAAAGAACAAAGTGGCGAAATTGTTTTTAACACAGGAATGACGGGTTATCAAGAAATTATGTCTGACCCGTCTTATAGCGGACAAATTATTACATTTACATATCCTCTGATCGGAAATTACGGCACGAACCGTTCAGATTTTGAGACGATTGCCCCTTCGTTGCACGGCGTCGTTGTGAAATCTCTTTCCCCTTATCCGAATCATTGGAAACATAGCGAGTCTTTCAATGATTTACTCGTACGTTTTGATGTTCCAGGAATTGAAGGTGTTGACACGAGAAAGCTAACGAAATTAATTCGAGACAAAGGGACCGTACGCGCGGTAATTTGCAACGAAGAGACGAGTGTTAATCGCGTAATTGAGCAGTTGCAATCTGAAGATGCTGCGAAAAACCAAGTGGCAAAAGTGAGTACGACACATCCATTTAGCGTACCAGGTAGCCACGGTCCGAAAATTGTTTTGATTGATTACGGCGCAAAGCAAAACATTATGCGGGAATTGTTAAAGCGGGGCTGTGAAGTGCATGTCGTTCCATACAATACATCGGCCAAAGACATTCTTAAAGAGAACCCTGATGGCGTGATGCTTTCCAATGGACCTGGAGACCCGAGGGATATTCCGGAGTGTGTGGACGTTGTAAATAATCTTGTCGGAAAAACAAAAATTTTCGGGATTTGTTTAGGCCACCAGCTTTTATGCCTCGCGCTTGGCGGGCGTGCAGTAAAAATGAAGTTTGGTCACCGGGGGTCAAATCACCCTGTAGTAAACTTGAGAACGCAAACAGTAAGCCTGACTGCACAAAATCATGGGTATACGATTGACGCGGAATCGTTGCTGCATACCCCGCTTTTTGTTACTCATCAAGCCGTTAATGACGGTTCGGTCGAAGGGGTTGCATTGGAAGATGGGAGCGCATTTAGCGTGCAATATCACCCAGAGGCGGCACCGGGTCCAAGTGATGCGAATGCGTTGTTTGATCAGTTTTTGCAGCAAATTAGAAAACCAGTGAAGGAGTTGAGCTAACCATGCCAAAGCGTGAAGACATCAAGAAAATCCTCGTTCTCGGCTCGGGACCGATTGTCATTGGGCAGGCTGCTGAATTCGACTATTCAGGAACGCAAGCGTGCCAAGCACTTCAAGAAGAAGGGTATGAAACGGTTCTTATTAACTCAAATCCCGCAACGATCATGACCGATACGAATATGGCCGATAAAGTGTATATTGAACCGTTAACGTTTGAGTTCGTTTCGCGCATCATCCGTCAAGAACGTCCAGACGGGCTCATTGCTACAATGGGTGGGCAAACGGCATTGAACTTGGCAATGGAACTTGAAGGCAATGGCGTGTTGCAGCAATACGGTACAGAATTGCTCGGTACAGACCTTGAGGCGATTGAAAAAGCCGAAGACCGTGAAGCGTTCCGTTCACTTATGCACGAACTAGGCCAGCCCGTTCCAGCAAGCGAAATTGTTCATTCGGTTGAAGAGGGTGTACAATTTGCTGAAGAAATCGGTCTGCCCGTCATCGTGCGTCCTGCGTATACACTAGGTGGGACGGGTGGTGGAATCGCCAAAACGATGGAGCAATTAAAAGAAACACTCGCTTCTGGTTTAGCGTATAGTCCCGTTGACCAATGCCTCGTTGAACAAAGCATTGCGGGTATGAAAGAAGTCGAGTATGAAGTGATGCGTGACCGAAATGATGATGCGATTGTTGTATGTAACATGGAAAACCTTGATCCAGTTGGCATCCACACAGGAGACTCGATTGTAACAGCCCCATCACAAACACTCACAGACCGTGATTATCAACGGTTACGCGATGCATCGCTTACGATTATCCGTGCCCTTAAAATCGAAGGGGGCTGTAATGTACAGCTTGCTCATGATCCACACTCCGACGAATATTACGTGATCGAAGTGAACCCGCGAGTGAGCCGATCGTCAGCGCTTGCCTCGAAAGCAACCGGCTATCCGATTGCGAAAATCGCCACAAAAATTGCTGTTGGCTATCATCTGAAAGAATTAAAAAACCCAGTAACGAAACGAACATACGCAAGCTTTGAGCCTGCTCTTGATTATATCGTTACGAAAATTCCACGCTGGCCGTTTGATAAGTTCTCGTCAGCGAACCGGAAACTAGGCACACAAATGAAAGCGACCGGCGAAGTGATGGCGATCGGTCGGACGTTTGGAGAGTCACTACTCAAAGGCATTCGTTCACTAGATATGAAAGACGACCATCTGCTTTTGCCTCGCTATGAAAAAGAAACGGATGAAGCACTCATTCACCAGTGGGAAAATGCCGATGATGAACGATTGTTCGCCGTCGCTGAAGGGTTTCGAAGAGGGTTTACGGTAGCTGAGCTCCACAAACATACAGCGATTGATGCGTTCTACTTGATGCATATCGAAGGGCTTGTTCACCTTCACCTCGCCCTCAATGATGCGCCGTGGGATGCGGAATTGTTGCAAACAGCTAAGGAAAATGGTTTCTCAGACTTGACGGTCTCTCAATTGTGGGACACGACTGAAGGAGAAATACGGGCATTTAGAAAGCAACAGAACATGACGCCAGTGTACAAAATGGTCGATACGTGTGCAGCGGAGTTTGCCTCGGAGACTCCATATTTCTATAGCACGTTTGAGGAGGAAAACGAATCCATCAAAACCGAAAAACCATCGGTACTCGTGCTTGGTTCAGGACCGATTCGAATCGGGCAAGGTGTTGAATTTGATTATGCGACCGTTCATAGCGTGTGGGCGATTCAAGAAGCTGGATACGAAGCGATCATCATCAACAATAACCCCGAAACCGTGTCAACCGATTTTAGTATGTCTGACAAACTATATTTCGAACCGTTAACGTTTGAAGATGTGATGAACGTTATTGATCTAGAAAAGCCAAAAGGTGTTGTCGTTCAGTTTGGAGGTCAAACCGCCATCAACCTCGCAGAAAAATTACACGAAGCAGGCGTGAACATTCTTGGCACAACGCTTGAAGCGATGGATACGGCTGAAGACAGAGATAAGTTTGAACGTGCGCTAAAAGGATTGGATGTGCCGATGCCTCCAGGGAAAACCGCTACGTCAGTTGACGGTGCGATTGAGGCGGCGAACGTGCTAGGCTATCCGGTTCTCGTGCGCCCATCCTACGTACTAGGCGGACGGGCGATGGAAATCGTTGATACTGAGGATGAGCTCGTTCGCTATATGAAGGAAGCAGTGCACGTACACGCGGAGCATCCTGTCCTCATTGATCGATATTTCTTTGGAAAAGAAATTGAAGTGGACGCCATTTCTGACGGGAACAACGTGTTCATCCCTGGCATGATGGAGCATATCGAGAGAGCGGGCGTGCATTCTGGTGACTCGATAGCCGTTTATCCTCCACAAACGCTTAGCGAACAGACGAAACAAGAAGTCATACGCCAAACAGAGAAACTTGCCAAAGGGCTTGGCATTATCGGTTTGTTAAACATTCAGTTCGTCTTACACGAAAACAACGTTTACGTGATTGAAGTGAATCCGAGGGCGAGTCGTACGGTACCTTTTCTTAGCAAAATGACAGGTGTACCGATGGCACAACTGGCGACTCAAGTTATTCTAGGTTCGAAGCTTACTGATTTAGGCTACACCGACGTGTATCATCCAGAATCGGACCGTGTATCGGTAAAAGCGCCCGTATTTTCTTTTGCAAAGCTGCGCCGTGTGGACATTCATCTCGGACCAGAAATGAAGTCTACTGGGGAAGTGCTCGGGCGAGACTTAAATTTAGAGAAAGCGTTATATAAAGGACTTGTTGCCTCTGGCATGAACATTCCGAGAAAAGGAAATGTGCTTTTTACGATTGCAGACAAAGATAAAGAAGAAGCCGTACGTCTTGCAGAACGCTACGAGCGCCTTGGATTTACGTTAATGGCGACGAGCGGGACAGCAAAGCTACTTGAATCTGAAGGGATCTCTGTTCAGACCGTTCATAAAATTGGAGAAGGTACGCCGAACATCTCGTCACTCATTAAAGACGGAGACGCCCAACTGGTCATCAACACATTCACGAAAGGGAAACAACCCGCACGTGACGGATTCCGCATTCGTAGAGAAGCGGTTGAACATGAAATCATCTGCTTAACCTCAATGGATACCGCGTTTGCATTGTTACACGTTTTAGAAATGATGTCTTTCGCGACGGAGCCTGTCCCACGCTTAGAGCGAGTGCAAGTGAAAGAAGGTGTTCAGTGATGCACTCAAAACCAATGAAAGTCATACGAAATCGTGAGATCGCAAAAGATACGTACGAGCTCATTTTAAGTGGTGAACTCGTTCAGCATCTACATGAAGCAGGCACCTTTCTCCACGTTCGCGTGCCTGAGGAGAACTTCGTATTACGCAGGCCGCTTAGTTTAGCAGCGGTGAATCACGAACTCGGAACGTGTACGATCATTTATAAACGTGTCGGAGACGGGACAGAGCGGATTACGTCTGCTCGTCCAAACGATCGACTCGATGTGCTCGGCCCCCTTGGTGGGAGCACATTTCCTGTATCGCTGCCAAAGAACGCTGACCGAATTTTACTCGTCGGGGGAGGGGTCGGAATTCCTCCTATCTACTTTGCAGCCAGGCAACTGACAGAACGAGGCATCCCAGTTTCAATTATTGCCGGCTATGCAGACAAGGAATCCGTGTTTTATGAGAAAGCATTTTACGAACTTCCCCACAGTGACGTGACGATCGTTACCGACGACGGCAGTCACGGTGAAAAAGGAACCGTCATCGACATACTAAAGAAACAGCCAGTAGCAGACTGGCTGTTTGCCTGCGGTCCGAGAGGAATGCTGCGTGCACTAAAGGAAGAAGTGCCGGATGAAACGAACTGTTATGTCTCTTTAGAAGAACATATGGGGTGCGGGATCGGTGCTTGTTATGCGTGCATCTGTGAGTCAAGTGATCGACGGTCTTATTTTAAAGTTTGTCAAGATGGACCCGTTTTCCGAGCGGAGGAGGTATATCTATGAATCGAGAAAGATTGGCGATTGAGCTTCCTGGTTTGTCAATGAAAAATCCAATCATGCCAGCTTCTGGCTGCTTTGGTTTCGGAAGAGAATATGCGAAGTTGTATGACCTGTCTTGTTTAGGAGCGATTGCGATTAAAGGGACGACTGGAGACATGCGTCTTGGCAATCCAACGCCGAGAGTTGCAGAAAGTCCTTCGGGCATGCTCAATGCCATCGGCTTGCAAAACCCTGGGGCAGAGGCGGTGCGAGATGAAGAGCTTCTGTTTTTGAATGCGTATGATTTGCCAGTGTTGGCGAATGTATCGGGGTCGACCCCAGAAGAATATTTGCACGTCATTGATACGCTGAAAGCAGCTGAGAATGTCGGTGCATTTGAACTAAACATCTCGTGCCCGAATGTGAAAACGGGGGGCATCCAGTTTGGAACCGACCCAGAACAAGCGGCTAGTTTAACGCAACTGGCAAAACAAGTAACGGATAAGCCGGTCTATGTGAAATTGTCACCGAATGTAACGGATGTAGTAGCCATTGCCAAAGCTGTGGAAGCGGCCGGTGCAGACGGGTTGTCAATGATCAATACGCTCGTAGGGATGCGCTTTGACTGGAAAACGAAACAGCCAATACTTGCCAACGAAAGAGGCGGTTTGTCAGGACCTGCGATTAAGCCTGTCGCCCTACGCATGATTTATGATGTCCGCCAAGTATCGGACTTACCGATTATTGGTATGGGCGGCATTTCAAACGCAAAAGATGTGATGGAATTCTTTATCGCTGGAGCGAACGCAGTGGCGGTAGGAACGGCTAACTTTACAGATCCGTTTGCATGCCCAACGATCATTAATGAGCTGGAGACGTGGCTCGACGAAATGGGCGTGGACCACGTGACAGAACTTATGGCAAACGGGGTGATGTCTTAATGGAACACCCGTTATTCATTGCTCTAGATATGAGTTCGAAAGCGGAAGCTGAAGATTTTTTGAAGCGATTTGACGGTCGTTTACCCGCGTTAAAAGTGGGAATGGAACTTTTCTATACTGCAGGACCAGCCTTTATTCATAACCTGAAAGAACGAGGACACCCTCTCTTTTTAGATGTGAAGTGTCATGATATCCCGAAAACTGTGGAACGCACGATGAAGCAAATTGCCGGATTAGGTGTCGATCTTGTGACGACCCATGCGCTTGGGGGTACCGAGATGATGGAGGCAGCAAGAGAAGGATTGGAACAAGGGCAAATCCACGGTCAAGCGCGTACAAAATGTATTGCGGTAACGGCACTTACGAGCATGACTGAACAAATGTTGCATGAACAATTACTCATCCAAACATCGCTAGATGAAACCGTTCGCCACTTGGCGAAAGCGACGATCACTGCCGGTTTGGACGGCGTCGTTTGTTCCGTACATGAGGTCCGTGACTTAAGACGGAGCGTAGCAGATGATATTTTTACGCTCACGCCAGGCATACGTATGGCCGGTGCGGACACTCATGACCAAAAGCGATCGGCAACACCTGAAACCGCGAGAGCCGAAGCGAGCAGTGCGATTGTCGTCGGACGGGCAATTACCGAAAGTGTGGACCCTGTTGCCACGTATGACCAGATTTATGAACGATGGCACGGTTTGTCGTAAAGGAGAGAAAATGATGGAAGCAAATAAAGAAATTGCAAAACAGTTGTTAGCGATTCAAGCAGTAAGTTTAAAACCGAACGAGCCATTCACGTGGGCATCAGGCATTCAGGCGCCCATTTATTGTGATAACCGCTTAACGTTATCGCACCCGAAACTGCGGACATTTATTGCTGATCAGTTCAACGAACTCATCGGTGCGAAGTTTCCAGAAGCTGACGTCGTTGCTGGAACAGCAACAGCAGGCATTCCCCATGCAGCACTCGTCGCTGAGCGCATGGAGTTGCCGATGATTTACGTGCGAGGAAAGGCGAAGGCCCACGGAAAAGGGAACCAAATCGAAGGACAATTACTCGCCGGTCAAAAGGTTGTCATAGTTGAAGATCTCGTGTCAACGGGAGGCAGCTCTTTGCAAGCCGCAAAAGCAGTCGTTGATGCAGGGGGGCAAGTGCTCGGGATTGTGGCCATTTTCTCTTACGGCTTAGATGCAGCCATAAACAATATGGAATCGGAAAACGTGCCGTTATATACGCTCACTGACTTCCAGACGTTGCTTGACGTTTCCCAATCGGAAGGCACACTCTCAAAGCGAGAGTACGACAAATTAGTAAGATGGCAACAAGCACCAAATGACTGGCAAACGTAAGACGGTAGTTACTTACATACAAAAGCTTTCGTAGAGGTGAAGGGGCTTGGTAGCAGAGCCTGTTATATGTGTGAACGTTTATTAAGCTGTCACCGAAAACGAGCTAGTTAGGATCAACTTAACATTTTCCTAGTTGCGCAGTTTGTTGTTGCTTTCCACTGCAGGCGGTTGCTTGTAGTCCAGACTACAAGGGCAACATTGGTGGCCAAAAGACAGCCACCGTGTTTTCTATGTACTCCAGAGCATAAGTGCAACATCGGTGGTCAAAGTACGCCTACCGTGTTTTTTTGACACTCCGTAGCACAAGTGCGACATCGGTTCGGTGCTGCCTCCTGGCTACGGTGTGTTGAAAAAGTCCAAATGCCCCATATATTCATATTTGTGACACTTGAGAAAGAAAAATCATGATTTTACACGTGAATGTGCACATAAATGGTGTCAACTGTCACAAATCGTGCGATTTGTGACAGTTGCGTGCCGAAAGTGCCCGGTTTGAGGGCTGGATTGTCACATACGTGCCCGGCCATCACATGCTTGTGCCAGGTGATGAGCCTCGGTCGCGATTTTTAACCCTTCGGCATACGTTTTTCGTGCCCCCAACCTTTGCGGTGACGAACAACGATCGGCAACGAGGTGAATTTCAACACGCAATACGAAAGCACTCACCCGCAAAGACCCCTCTCGGTCATCCGATTCAATGAAATTCTTTCGTTCAACTTATATAGTTAGGATCAACGTAACATTTTCCTGATTTGTTCAGTTGTTGGGTGTTGGGTTGGATGGGATAGCGCGGTGCCATTTTGCACGTAAGTTTACACTTTCTGCGTTCACGTTTAGCGTGGCGGGTTCGTTCTGAAACGACGTGTACCTTCTGAAACTTTCACTTAGAAAAAGCCCAACATATAATCTTATATGTTGGGCTTTCAGTAATTTCTGCAACTAGATGACTTTTCATTACCCTCGGTTTTTTCCGTGAACGAATCGGTCGACGAGCATGGCGATCGCGCCGTCGCCGGTCACGTTTGTTGCTGTTCCGAAGCTGTCTTGTGCCATGTAAAGTGCGATCATGATGCCAACAGCGGCTTCAGTGAAGCCAAGCATCGTCGTGAGCAGTCCAAGGGAGGCAATGACGGCACCGCCAGGTACGCCTGGAGCGGCAATCATAATTACAGCAAGCGCAAAGATAAACGGCAACATGTTCGCAAATGTCGGTGTAGCTAAATCACCAAACATCATCATAACGGTCGTAGCAGCCATAACAATCGTTATCGTACTGCCTGCGAGGTGGATGTTGGCCCCGAGTGGGATGACGGTCTCTGCCATGCTGTGTCGGACGTTATTTTTCTTTGCGGCCTCTACGGTAACGGGAATCGTCGCTGCACTCGACATCGTTCCGAGCCCGGTGAAATAGGCAGGTAGCATGTTTTTAATGGACGTAAACGGGTTTCTACCAGTAACCGCTCCAGCTGTCGTGAACGTGCCGAGCAAGTAGATCCAATGCGTTCCAATTGCAAGGATAAGAACGAGTGCAAAGGAAGCGAGTGTTTCCCATACTGTACCGTCTGCGGCCATTTCTGCAAAGATGCTTGCAATATAAAAAGGCAATAACGGGATGACGACGTTCCATAACAGCTTTTCGATGATTGTTTTTCCTTCATCGAAGAATCGCTTCAATGTTGGAGATTCGGTTCTCGCAATGCCGATCCCGAAAACAAAGGCCATGACGAGAGCGGTAATGACCCCTAGTGCTGGGTCGATTTCAAGTTCGAACAGCGGAGAGAAGCCACTTTCTTCACCAACATTGGGTTGTGATTCGGTAATGAATAAAGGAAGAACAATAAGTGCAATCACAAACGATAACACACCGGCGAGCACAGATGAGATGTAAGCAATTCCTGCGCTTAATCCTAACGTTTTGCCTGAGTCAGCGCCCATGCTAGCGACACCACTCGTAATAAAAAATAGAATCACAAAAGGGATAATAAAACCTAAAAACTGACCGAAAATCATCTGAAAGGTGACGACAGTTTCCATAACAGCTGAAGGGAGTTGGGTCGCCACGAGTCCGATAACAATCCCGGCGACAATCCCGATGAGCAATTTAATGATGAGTTTCATTCGCTTCTCCTCTCTATTGCTTGAGTTGGTTTACAACAGCCGGATCGGGTGTCACGTAGACGGTGCGCTGTTCATCGTAAGTAACAAACCCTGGTTTTGCCCCGTTTGGTTTTTTCACATGCCGAATGAGCGTGTAGTCGACTGGGACAGACCCGGATTCTTTCGCTTTTGAATGATAGGCGGCGAGTTGAGCGGCTTCCTGAAGGGTCTCCTCACTATATTCTTCGGCGCGAATGACAACATGTGAACCAGGAATGTCTTTCGTATGCAACCACGTATCCGTCTTTCTAGCAAACTTCATCGTCACATATTCATTTTGTTTGTTGTTTTTCCCTACATAGATGTCTATACCTTCACTTGAGCGAAAATGATCGGGTTTTGGTTTTTCAACTTTTTTCTTTTTGTTTTTTTGCTGTTTGTTCTTCAAGTAACCTTCTTCTTCTAATTCTTCTCGTACTTCTCGTAAATCTGCTTGAGCGATCGATTGTAGCTGTTGCAACAGACCATCAAAATAGTCAATCTCACTTTTCGTCTGTTTGAGCTGTTCGACAACCGCTTTTTGGGCGTTTTTCGCTTTATTGTATCTTTTGAAGTACATTTGAGCGTTGTCTGCCGGCGTTTTTTCTGGGTCAAGCTCGATCACAATTGTGGCACCTTCAGGGTCATAATAGTCCATAACCTCAGCTTTTGAATCGCCAAGCTTTAGTTGGTGCATATGCGCAGTCAAAAGTTCCCCGTATTTCTGATTTTGCAAATCGTCTTCTGCTGAACGAGACGTAGCGAATAATTTCTTTTGCTTTCTTTCGTTCTTTTGCAGTTGGTTTCGAATAAAGCGATCAAGGTCGTACGCTTGCTGCTTTACGCGATCTCTTTCCGCTTTGCCTCGATAGAACCCATCAATCATTTCGTTCACCGTTTCGTATCGGCTCGTTTCACCACCAAGATGCTCAAGAGGGAAAAGATAGAAGTACTCTTTTTGATGATGGGTCATGACGACAGGTTCGACCTGATGATTTCGAACACGGTCCATCGTCGTTAGAAAGGCACGAACGAGTGATTGTCGTCCTCCTGATCCAGCGACATGAACCATTTCTTTTGTAATGAGTGGGCTTAATCCTGAATAGCTGTTTAACAATTGTTTGTCCAGGCGCCCGCCGTTCCAATCGATCTTACGAAGCAGATCCTCGTCACTTGCGGAAAAAGGATTGTTTTTATGTTGGCTTGGCGGCGGGGTATACGCTTGTCCTGGCAGCAGTGTTCGATGACGGTTTACAGCAGGAGATACGTGCTTAATAGCGTCAATAAGCTGGTCCTCGTCATCAATTAAAAGTAAGTTGCTATGCTTACCCATAATCTCAATGTGCAATCGCTTTTCTTCGCGATCGCCAATTTCATCAGTTCCTTCAATTGTTAGTTGTGCGATTCGCTCCATCCCAACTTGTGAAATGTCGCGAATGAATCCACCTTCCAGATGCTTTCGTAAAATCCGGCAAAACATCGGTGGTTCTTTATGGCTCGCCTCAGGGGCTTCGCTAAAATGCATTCTTGCGAAACTTGGGTGAATAGAAAAAAGCACCGTATGATTTTGACGGTGGTTACGGATCGTTACGTACACTTCAGTATTGGTTGGTTGTTTTATTTTTGTAATTCTTCCATTGAGTAATGCTTCTTGCCATTCGTTTATGACAGAACGAAGCACCAATCCATCAAAAGACATCGAATCACCCTTTCTTGCAATGAACAGTATAGCATGTTTTGTCCCATTGCTGAATAGGATGGATTATTGAGAAGTCCAAGCTGTGGGGTGGGAAGAGATGAAATGGCACCAGACGGATCCATATGCCGTATACAAAGCGTTAAATACGGACAGTGAAGAAGGGTTAAGTAAAGAAGAAGCGGCTAGACGATTACACATCCACGGTCCAAATCGTTTAATGGAAGAAAAAAGCACACCTTGGCCGATTTTGTTCATGGAGCAATTCAAAGATTTTATGGTCATGATTTTACTTGTGGCCACTTTTGTATCTGGGCTTCTAGGTGAATACATCGACGCGCTCGTCATTATGGGGATTGTGCTCGTCAATGCATTGCTCGGCTTCTTTCAAGAACGGAAAGCAGAACGCTCGCTACATGCGTTAAAAGAGCTATCTGCCCCCGAAGTGACGGTGCTTCGTAACGGGAAGTGGCAAAGCATTCCGTCCGCAGATGCGGTGCCTGGGGACATTGTCCAACTTGAAAATGGCGACCGAATCAGTGCAGACATTCGTCTCATTGAGACGATGAGGCTAGCGATTGAAGAGTCATCCCTCACGGGAGAGTCAGTGGCAGCGGAGAAATACGAAGGGTTATTGCATGATGAGAAAGCGCCACTAGCCGACCAACATAACATGGCGTTTGCCGGAACGCTCGTAACGAGAGGGCGAGGCAGGGGAATAGTCGTGGGTACCGGCATGAAAACCGAGATGGGAAAGATCGCCCATTTGTTGCAAACGACAGAAACGGTCATGACTCCGTTACAACGCCGTCTTGCACAACTAGGCAAAGTGCTAATTATCGGTGCGATTTTGCTCACCATTCTCGTTGTAGTGCTTGGTATTTTGCAAGGGCAACCGACGTATGAAATGTTTCTTGCGGGTGTGTCTCTTGCCGTTGCTGCGATTCCTGAAGGATTGCCTGCGATTGTGACCGTCGCTTTAGCACTAGGAGTACAACGGATGATTCGCTATAAAGCCATTGTGAGAAGACTTCCGGCGGTAGAAACACTCGGATGCGCGTCCATCATTTGTTCTGATAAAACCGGAACATTGACGAAAAATGACATGACGGTCACGGAAGTTTGGACTTGGTCGGAACACGTCGCTCTGGACGGTGTAGGTTTGACCGGATCATTTACGAATAACGGCGTACCGACAAAAGGGTCTAGAGATATTCAAGACGTTCTTTATTATGGATTAATTTGTAATAATGCAGAACTAAAACGGACGACCGAGGAAGATCGCAAATCAAACATTACGACGGTGCAACAGTACACATTGAGTGGAGAACCAACGGAGTCCGCCCTCGTACTAGCAGCGGCCCGTGGGGGATGGTTTTATGAAGACGTGTCCCGTTCCGTAACAAGAATCGATGAACTACCATTCGATTCAACAAGAAAAAGAATGACCGTCGTGATGAAACAAAAAGACGGCAAAAAGTTCGTCGTCACAAAAGGGGCACCAGATGTACTCATTTCAAGGTGTACAACGATCCAAGTAAATGGCCACGTCAAACCACTAACGAAAGAAATGAAGCAAAAGTGGGAAAGAAGTGTTAGTCAATTTGCTTCTCAAGCGTTACGGACAATTGCGGTTGCGGTCCGGCCGTTGCCAGAAGGGAACCATGAAGCGGCTGATGTGGAGTCAAATATGACACTTATCGGACTAGAAGCCATGATGGACCCACCAAGACCAGACGTTAAGGATGCCATCCATGAGTGCCGTGAGGCAGGAATTAAAACGGTAATGATTACTGGGGATCACGTGGAAACGGCGCGGGCAGTGGCGAAAAGTTTGAACATGTTGCCTGACCACGGCAAAGTCATGACTGGGCAACAGCTCGATCAATTGAGCACAGAAGATTTTAAGCGAGAAGTCGGAAAAACGTATGTTTTTGCTCGTGTAACCCCTGAACATAAATTAAAAATTGTAAAGTCTATGCAGTCCAACGGCCACGTCGTTGCGATGACAGGTGATGGTGTGAATGATGCCCCAGCATTAAAAGCGGCGGATATCGGGGTTGCCATGGGGAAAACGGGGACAGATGTCGCCAAAGAAGCAGCGGCACTCGTACTTGCTGACGACCATTTCTCGACGATTAAAGCGGCGATTGAAGAAGGAAGAAATATATACGATAACATCCGAAAGTTTATTCGTTATATGCTCGCTTCCAACGTCGGAGAAATTCTTGTTATGCTATTTGCACTGTTGCTTGGCTTGCCACTCCCACTTGTGGCGATACAAATTCTATGGATAAATCTTGTTACCGATGGCTTGCCAGCGATGGCACTTGGGGTTGACCGTGCAGAAAGTGATGTAATGAAACGCGCTCCACGGCATCCGAATGAAGGGATTTTTGCTAGAGGGCTAGGAACGAAAGTCATTACTAGAGGGTTGTTAATTGGTCTTGCAACGTTAGCAGCATTTGTCATTACACTTTATGGAAGTGGTGGATTGCCAGATTTAACGAAAGCACAGACGGTTGCGTTTACAACACTCGTCGTTGCCCAGCTCATCCATGTATTTGATTGCAGAAGCGAGTATTCAGTCTTTCACCGAAACCCGTTCGGTAATCGAACGCTCGTATTTGCTGTACTTCTGTCATTCATCATGATGCTTGCGGTCATATACGTACCATTCTTACAACCGATCTTCTATACAACCGCATTATCGCTAAACGAATGGTTCTTAATTATCGGTCTCGCAGCAATTCCAACCGTTGCTCTAAGCTGGTCTGGTTTAAGAAGGAAACAATAATAACATTATGTAAACAAAAAGCAGCCCTAGGATGGGCTGCTTTTTTTGTGAGAAAGTGAGAGCTGACGCGATTAGGTTTACGAAATATAAAAGAAAAAGGGCTAACGGCCATATTGGCATCATTAGCCCCGAACCCCGGTAATTGTTTTACAAACTCGTCGATGCCCTCACGTTAAATGTAACGTTACCGCTTGATGCATCCACATCTCCTGTGATCATTACCGGAATGTCATGATTGTTTTGAAATTTGAGATCCGCCCATCCCCAACTGACCATCGCATCTTCGCCTTCAGGGACGTAATCGATCGGTAAGGAGTGGTGATGACGTTCGGTAACATCCAGTCCAGCATCGGCAATGGCATTGTATAACGTTGTTGACGTTTGACAAATGCCTCCACCCATGCCGTTCGTAAATTCACCGTCTACGATAACATTTGCCTCTTGATACCCTCGTTCAGCACTCGCTTGCCCGACGACTTCATGGAAGGAGAAAGAATCCCCTGGACCGAGGACGACACGATTGATACTTTCCGTCGATATTCGGATGTTCTCGACTCTACCGGTCGTATTGGTGTTAAAAGAAGTTGTAAAGGAGCCGATCACTTCGGCACCAATATTCTCTAAATCATCTTCTGATACGTTTGGTTCGTTAATGTCAAGTGGAAGTTGAATCTCTCGCCCATAGTAAGAAGCGTCAAGCACGCGTTCTACGAGCTCGCCTTCTCTTAGAATGACTTCGCTTCTTCCACCTTCTAAAGCGCCGTCAATATTCTTAGGGGTTTGCATGGAACGATCATAACCCTCTTCGCCTCTGGCCAAGGTTTTCGCCCAGCCGGATAAATAATCCTCATTGAGTTGGTCTGCCTCTAATTCAACTCGAAAATCGTCATTGCCTTCTTCGTATACGACGACTTTCTTCTCCGGAGCTGTCTTCATCTCATTCTCGGCGTGAACCGAGGAGACGGATGCGACAGAGGTAGGTTGGTCTACCGTCCCGCAACTTGCTAGAAATGCTGTACAAATAATCATTGGAAATAAGGTATGTTTCTTCATCACAAACCTCCATATATATCTTATCTATATTGTCGATATCTTGAAATAAAAGTTACATATAATTGTAATGTCACTGTCATTAATATACCATAAATTGGTATGAAATTGTGAGATTGATCATTGACATATGCCGACAAAATCCTCCTTTCTCATGTCAGAACACGCATAAATAGGCGCGTACTTGTTGTTCTCTTGAAAAACGTATACAATAAACGGGTGGATGTGATGACTGTAATGAAAAGCATGACCGGATATGGTCGTTCCAACTTCTCGAGCGACCGTGAACATGTCATTGTTGAGATAAAGAGTGTGAATCACCGCTTTTTTGACGTGTCAATGCAACTTCCAGATGAGTATTTGGAAATGGAGTCAGCCATTACAACACGAATAAAAAAGCAGATTCATAGAGGGAAAATACACGTTTTGATTACGGTCAAAGCGAGTGAACATCAAAAGCAGACGGTGTCTGTTGATTGGGCACTTTTTGATCAGTATGTAAAGGTAGCTAAAAACATGATCGATCGTCATGAAATTATAGAAAAGCAGCTCTCTTTTGGTGAGTGGCTTTTTCGAACAAATATCATTTCCGAAAGTACGAGCATGGATAGGACGTCAACATTCGCAGCGGACGTATTCAAAGCCGTAGAAGAAGCGATACTCGAAATGATGTCGATGCGTAGTGATGAAGGCAAGCACTTGCAAACAGATATTGAAAAACGCTTACAAAGTGTGAGACGATATACGGAGGCAATTTCAGCCCACCAACATGAAGCGACCGAACAGTTTCGTGAGAAGTTAACGACCCGAATGAAGGAAATGGGTGTTGGCATTGACGATGATCGGTTAATGACAGAAGTTGCGATTATGGCTGAAAAAAGTGATATTTCCGAGGAATTGACTCGACTAGCATCTCATGCAGAGCAGTTCGAACAAGTCATGGGTGAAGCTGGACCGATCGGGCGCAAGTTGGACTTTATTTTACAAGAAATGAATCGTGAGGCGAATACAATCGGTTCCAAAGTAAAGGGAACAGCCATTCCTAGTTTGGTCATTGAAGTAAAAGCAACGCTCGAAAAGCTAAAGGAACAAGTGCAAAACATCGAGTAACCGATGTGCAGAGAGTGAGGGTTTCTATTGAATGTAAAGTTAATTAATATCGGTTTTGGTAATATGGTATCTGCAAACCGCATCATCTCGATTGTAAGTCCCGAATCTGCACCGATAAAACGAATTATCCAAGAAGGCAGAGACCGCAATATGTTGATTGATGCTACATATGGAAGACGAACGAGGGCGGTTATCATCGCCGACAGCGACCATGTCATTTTGTCAGCAGTACAACCAGAAACGGTCGCACAAAGACTGCACTCAAAAGACGAATCTGAAGAAGATTAACCGAAGGAAGTGAACAGCTTGAAAAAAGATCCAGGTCTGTTGATTGTTCTTTCAGGACCAGCAGGGGTCGGTAAAGGAACGGTCTGCAATGCTCTTCGAAGTGTTGACCAACGGGTCTCCTACTCCGTGTCCGCAACAACAAGAGAACCACGTGAAGGCGAGCAAGAAGGCGTCAACTACTTCTACAAATCAAAAGAAGAATTCGAGCGCATGATTGCTCATGATGAACTGCTGGAATGGGCAAAGTACGTGGATAATTACTACGGCACGCCGCTCCACTATGTTCAAGAAACAGTGAAAAAAGGGTCCGACATTATTTTAGAAATTGAAGTTCAAGGTGCAGCGAAAGTGAAACAAAAGTACCCAGACGGTATTTTTATTTTTCTTGCCCCACCGAACTTGGCAGAACTTCGAAAAAGGATTGAAGGCCGAGGTACGGAGGAAATGGACTTAATCAATCAGCGAATGGACGTTGCAAAAGCCGAGATTGAGATGATGGCGCAATATGATTACGTCGTCGAAAATGATCAAGTTGAACGTGCTGTTGAGCGAATCCAAGCGATTGTACAAGCGGAGCACTTAAGGCAAGAGCGTGTGATTGACCATTATCGAAACCAAGTGGAGGTGAATGAATAAATGTTATATCCATCCATTGATTCATTGTTAAAACGAATTGATAGCAAGTACTCACTAGTGACGATCTCAGCGCAGAGAGCGCGAGCACTTCAAGAAACAGAAGAAGGATCACAAGGTGTTGAAAAACCGGTATCAAGAAAATATGTCGGTGTTGCTCTAGAGGAAATCGAAGACGGATACTTGAGCATTAAAAAGTAACAGGGGTTTTCTAAATCGAGAAGGGTGGTTCGCCGCCTTTCTCGATTTTTTTCAAGTTTAGATACGTTGAACGTTAGATTTGCCATATGGGCGCTATATAAGTTGAACTAATGAATGTCACTCAATTGTAGGTTAGGTGTTGTTCTAGGATTTTGTACTACTCCAACTGGTTCTACTTAAATCGTCTGACTCAACCTTAAAAAAGGGATTGGGAGGAGACTGTCGTTCATTTCCTGTAAAGGCGGGCGATCTGCTTCCATAAACGTCTGTTTGGAAGCAGACGTCCATGGATTGGAACTAAAACAAGACCAAAACGGGTATGGTCGGTGAATCTGTTTCCAATCCAATCTCTTTGGAAGCAAAAAAAGTATTCAGCTACCCCAAAATCCTATGGAGGACTTCGCCCGATGATCCCCCTTGGAAAGGTGATGGGAATCAAGTACCAACAACGCAAATCAGGAAAATCTAAAATTCTCACGATATCGATCTCCGCGAAAGAAGGATGTAGGAGTTTTTATAGGGTCGTCATCCGGTATGGGATGACTTTCTCAGATTTGACCACGTGCTCGGCTGATATTGTACCATTGGGCTTGATGGGATGTGATTTCTAGCTGCTATGGTAAGATTATCGATCCATTCCCCGCTCCAACGTTCAGCCCGCATGCTCGGCAAGTCTATGTAGTTCTTTGTAGTTGCTTCACTAGTAACGAATAAACCCTGCTCTGCCGTCAGATGAATTTCTTTTAAACATTATATATAGAAGCAAACGAGCGAAAGCATCAGGCGCGATGAAAGGTACATAATGGTGTTATACTAGCAACGAGGACAAAGAGAAAGGAGTGGCATGATGAAAAACAAAAAGGTTGTACTCTGTGTGACAGGAGGAGTTGCGGCGTTTAAAGCCGCGGCATTTGCTTCGAAGTTAAAGCAAACAGGCGCGAGCGTGAAAGTCATTATGACAGAAAGCGCAAAGCAATTTGTCACGCCACTTACATTCCAATCGTTAACACGAGACCGTGTGTATGAAAATACATTTATAGAAGAAGATGTTGAAGTTATTGCTCATATTGACGTAGCGGACTGGGCGGATGCGTTTATCGTTGTTCCAGCTACAGCAAACTTTATTGGGAAGTACGCGAATGGGATTGCCGATGATATGCTCACGTCAACGTTACTTGCCACACGAGCCCCTGTCTATCTTGCGCCGGCGATGAATGTGAACATGTATGAACATCCAGCTGTTGTAGAAAACATGGACCGTCTTCGGTCCCGTGGCGTGAAGTTTGTTGAGCCAGGCGCTGGCTATTTGGCGTGTGGCTGGATCGGCAAAGGCAGGCTTGCAGAACCTGAAGATTTATTGGCCTATTTACAGCAAGAGCTTGAAGCCGAAACATCCGACCTTAAAGGCAAAACATTTGTCGTTACTGCAGGTCCTACGAGAGAAGTGATTGATCCGGTAAGGTTTATTAGCAATCGCTCATCTGGAAAAATGGGGTATAGCATTGCCCGAGCAGCAGCAGAACGAGGGGCAGAAGTCATACTCATCAGTGGTCCTGTCACTTTAGACGTTCCGGTCGGTGTGACACGTGTCTCTGTAACGAGTGCAGAAGAAATGTATGAACAAACGCTTGCCTATTATGACGAAGCTGATGTGGTTATAAAAACCGCTGCAGTGTCTGATTATCGACCTGTCGATCGAGATGAGCATAAAGTGAAGAAGCAAGACGGCACGCTCACACTCGAATTTGAGCGAACGAAAGATATATTAGAAGAACTCGGAAGAAAGAAGACGAACCAAGTTCTTATCGGGTTTGCTGCTGAGACAAGAGACGTGATTCGGTATGCTGAAGACAAGTTAGAAAGAAAGAACTTGGATTTGATCGTCGCCAACAATGTGAATGACGACACCATTGGATTTGAAAGCGATGAGAATGAAATTACGATTATCAGAAAGGACCGCTCCAACGAACCATTCGCACGTTCAGAGAAGTCCGCACTCGCTAAGAAAATTGTGGAAGAAGCACGTCAGTTACTGAAAGGAGCCGGTAATCGTGTACGCGAAGGTGATCGTTGATGTGCCGGCCGGTGGCGTGGATCGCACGTTTGATTACCGCTTAAAAGAAGAACACATGAATGTGGCAACTGCGGGTATGCGGGTTCTCGTGCCGTTTGGAGCAAGAAAACAAACGGGTTTTATTACTGAAATCACCTCTTCCTCGACGGTGAAAAAGGTCAAATCAATCCATGAGCTCCTCGATGTGACCCCTGTTCTCAATGGTGAACTGCTTGAACTCGGGCAATGGCTCGCAAAAGAAACGATCTGTTTTCAAATTACGGCGTTTCAGGCGATGATTCCTGCGGCAATGCGGGCAAAGGCTCAAAAACAATTGCATCGGCGTGATGACGAAGTTACGCGCTTGCCAATGGAAATTCAAGCGTTATTCGGACAGAAGACGACGATCGATTGGAAAGACGTGCCTCAACAAAAGAAGATCCTCACGCAAATTCAAACAGGGATTGTAGCTGGTCAATTGCGCGTAGGTTATAAACTGAAAGACAGTGCCAAACATCGAGAACAAAAAGCGGTCCGGGTCGTACAGACGGACGAAACGCCAAGCACGGACCAACAAAAGAAGACGCTTAACCTGATTACAAAAAAAGAGCAGCCAGTCGCCGTAGCATCGCTCATCAACGATGAGTCTCTAAGCCGCTCAACGATTCAAACGTTAGTAAAAAATGGTTTTTTAATTGAAGAGCATGTTGTAATTGAACGAAACCCTTATACTGCTGCAGAAGGGGACGGTAAAGAGCAAAAAGCGACACTGACAACGGATCAAACAACAGCAGTTCACGCACTAATACAAGGCGTGAAATCAAATCAAGCGAAAACGATGCTTCTTCACGGAGTGACCGGTAGTGGGAAGACTGAAGTGTATTTACAAGCGATTGAGGAAGTCATTCATGCTGGCAAAGAGGCCATTGTTCTCGTTCCAGAAATTTCCCTTACCCCGCAAATGGTCAACCGGTTTAAACGTAGGTTTGGAGATGCCGTAGCCGTCATGCACAGTGCCTTATCAACGGGAGAGCGGTATGACGAATGGATGAAAATTCAACGAAAAGAAGTGCAAGTTGTCGTCGGTGCGCGTTCCGCTGTATTTGCTCCTTTTGAAAACATCGGCCTCATTGTCATTGATGAAGAACACGAAAGTAGCTATAAACAAGAAGATTACCCGAGGTATCATGCACGAGAGGTCGCTATTCGTCGTAGTGAAAATCATCAGTGTCCGGTGCTCTTAGGCAGTGCGACTCCGGCGTTGGAAAGTTATGCACGGGCGTTAAAAGGAGTTTACCAACTGTTGGAGCTTCCTAAACGTGTGAATGAGAAACCGTTGCCAGACATTCACTTTGCCGATTTGCGTGATGAACTGCGGAGTGGAAATCGTTCTGTTTTCTCTAAAGAATTGCTAGACAAGATTAAAGAGCGCCTCGAACGAAAAGAGCAGACAGTATTGTTTCTTAATCGAAGAGGCTTCTCTACATTTGTCATGTGTAGGAGCTGTGGGTTTGTTGGTATGTGCCCTCACTGTGAAATCTCCCTTACGTATCACCAACGAGGAGAGCGATTAAAATGTCACTATTGCAGCTATGAAGAAGGGATGTATGAGACGTGTCCTGAATGTGAAAGTGATCAAATTCGTTATTTTGGGACAGGTACTCAACGGGTGGAAGAAGAATTGCAGAAACTTCTTCCCGAAGCGAAGATTATTCGTATGGATAACGACACGACGCAAAAGAAAGGCTCACATGAAAAGCTGTTGAAAGCATTTGGCAATCAAGAAGCCGACATCCTGCTCGGCACCCAGATGATCGCCAAAGGTCTCGACTTCCCGAACATTACACTCGCGGGCGTATTAACTGCGGACACACTATTAAACCTTCCAGACTTCAGAGCACCAGAGAGAACCTTTCAATTGCTTACCCAACTAGGTGGTCGAGCCGGTCGTGACGAATTGGAAGGAGAAGTCATTATCCAAACGTACACACCGGAGCATTACGCAGTCGCTCTCGCTGAAGGTCATGACTATGTCCGTTTCTTTCACCGGGAGATGCAGCAAAGAAAGGTCGCTGGTTATCCGCCTTATTATTATTTGTGTTTGATCACGTTTTCTCACGAATATTTAAAAGAGGCGATGAATGCATGTAGCTTTGCCGCTTCACGGTTAAAGGAGCGCCTCAGTGAGGGTGCGGTTATTTTAGGACCAACACCGTCACCAATTAGTCGGATCCAAGATAGATATCGATGCCAATGTTTGATAAAATATAAAGATGAGCCTCATCTCGTTCATGAGCTTCGTGAGTTGTTTGCTCATTACCAACAAGAAATTCATAAAGACAGCCGGTTTATGGCGATTGATCGCCACCCTAACTTATTCATGTAGCCCCCACGCTGTTGGGGGTTTTTGCACGAAAGTTGCATAATAAAGGAAGTGTAAATCAATGAAAATTGTGTTTATGGGTACACCTGACTTTGCCGTTCCTGTCCTTCAATCACTCGTCGAAGAGGGGCATGATATCATTCGCGTCGTTACCCAACCGGACCGACCGAAAGGTAGAAAGCGTGAACGGGTGAAAACACCTGTGAAGGTCGAGGCAGAAAAACATGGGATTGAAGTGTTTCAACCTGAAAAAGTCAGGGAGGAAGCTGCTGTTAAGCACGCCGTTTCTGGCGATCCTGATTTGATTGTAACGGCGGCATACGGGCAATTGTTACCGGAGTCTTTGCTCGAAGCACCGGTGCATGGAGCGATTAATGTCCACGCATCATTGCTCCCGAAGTATCGCGGCGGTGCCCCGATCCACCAGGCAATTATTGATGGCGAAAGTGAAACCGGCGTAACCATTATGTACATGGTTAAAAAGCTCGATGCCGGGGCGATGCTTTCTCAAGAGCGAATAGCGATTGAGCCAACAGACACCGTTGGTACGATGCATGACAAGTTAAGTGAGCTTGGATCAAAGCTGTTGCTTCATACCGTCAAGCAGATTGAGACAGGGACAGCGAAAGCAACCGAGCAAGATGAAACGAAAGTTTCGTACGCACCGAATATTTCTCGTGCTGCTGAACGTATTGACTGGAAGAATTCTGCCCAAGCTGTTTATAACCAAATTCGCGGCATGAATCCGTGGCCGGTTGCACATACGCACTGGCGTGAGGAAATGGTCAAATGCTGGGAAGCAAGTATCGAATCATCCGTTTATGAAGGTGTCCCAGGAGAAGTGGTTCACGTGGACAGAGACACATTGATCATACGTGCAGGGGATGGTCAAGGCGTGAAGTTGCGAGTCGTTCAACCATCCGGGAAAAAGCGAATGCAGGTGGAAGATTATTTACGAGGCAAAGGGCAAGACATTCGAGTAGGAGATTGTTTTGATGACAAATGATGGCAAGCAAAATGCTCGGTTTGTTGCAGCAGAGGTGCTTCACCGTGTCTTCTTTAAGGGTTCATACAGCCATTTAGCGTTGGATGAGGAATTACGTAGTAAAAGCTTGGAAAACGCAGACCAACGATTTGTCACTGAAGTCGTTTATGGTACAGTAAAACGGAAAAATACAATTGATTACATCTTGAATGCGCAGCTTAAGCAACCGGTCGAAAAAAATGACAAGCGCATACAGACGATCTTACGATTGTCTGTATATCAAATGTTTTATATGGACCGAGTGCCTGAGCGGGCCGCCATTCATGAAGCGGTAGAACTCGCTAGCCGATGGGGGCGCAAAGGGTTAAAAGGGCTCATTAACGGTGTTTTACGTAATGTGTCCAGAAAAGGGCAACCGAGTTTTGAGCACTTGAGCGTAACGGAACGGATTAGCTTAACGACTTCTCACCCGGAGTGGCTCGTCAATCGGTGGTTGAACGATTACGGCGAAGTCGAAACCCTTCGTATGTGTGAGGAAAATACGAAGCGAGGGTCAACAACACTTCGCACGAACACGAGAGAGGGATCAAGGTCTGATCTTCAGATTGAACTAAGTGAAGAACACGTTCAAACTCATGAAGGGAACATCGCACCTGAAGCGCTTCGCGTATTGGAAGGACATGCACGAAGTAGTTCGGCATACGAACGGGGGCGATTCACCATTCAAGATGAAAGTTCCATGCTCGTCGCAAGAGCACTAGATCCTAAGGCCGGCATGACGGTTTTAGATGCATGTGCTGCACCTGGTGGAAAGACAACACACATCGCTGAGCTCATGAATGATGAAGGGACGGTCGTTGCTAACGATATTCACGAACACAAACAGCGGCTCATTAATCAACAAGTGAACCGTCTAGGATTAACGTGTGTATCGACGCGTACGAGTGACGCAAAAACGTTGCCCGACCAGTTTCCCTCTCAAACGTTTGACCGGATTTTAGTTGATGCTCCTTGCAGTGGTTTAGGAGTTCTACGAAATAAACCAGATATCAAATGGAATACCGATGAAGAGAGAATTAAAGGCTTACCTGTCGTACAGCAAGAAATCTTGCAACAGGTCGCTCCTTTGCTGAAAGATTTTGGTGTACTCGTCTATAGTACGTGCACCGTCTTACCTGAAGAAAATGAACATGTTATTCGTAAGTTTATGGAAACTCACCCTGAATTTGCATTCGATCGCACACTTAGCGAACGTTTGACGATTGAAGCCGCAAAAACGGGGCAATGTACGATATTTCCTCACCACTACGGAAGTGATGGATTTTATATTTGTGCTCTAATAAAGAAAGGAAGTGCCGATTCGTGAAAACCGTAACAAAAAATAAACGAGACGTAACCGCTACTGCTGAAGGTTCGAAACGGTCGATTTTTTCATTAACGTTTGATGATTGGAAGCAATGGATGAGTGAGAACAGCCAACCGCAATTTCGTGCGAAACAGATGTATGAGTGGCTGTATCGAAAGCGGGTAGAAAGCGTCGATGAAATGACGAATTTACCGTTAGATTTACGTGAGAAACTAAATGAAGAATTTATGTTTACAAGACTGAAAGAAGTGCTTAGGCAAACATCTGTTGATGGAACCGAAAAGTTTCTGTTTGAATTACACGATGGCTATTCGATCGAAACCGTACTCATGCGTCACGATTACGGAAACAGCATTTGTGTTACCACTCAAGTTGGTTGTCGCCTAGGATGTACATTTTGTGCTTCAACACTTGGAGGTTTAAAAAGGAATTTAGAAGCAGGAGAAATTACCGCTCAAGTTCTTGATGTTCAACGTGCGTTAGACGAGACGGGAGAACGGGTCGACTCGATTGTTGTCATGGGAATTGGCGAGCCGTTTGACAATTACGATCACTTGATGGGCTTTTTAAGAACGGTCAATCACGATGAAGGGTTGAACATAGGCGCTCGTCACATCACCGTATCAACGAGTGGTATGGTACCGAAGATTTATAAGTTTGCCGATGAAGGAATGCAAATTAACTTTGCGATCTCTTTACATGCACCAAACTCTGAAATTCGTGGCCGGTTAATGCCGATTAATAAAGCATTCCCAGTCTCTAAACTGATGGACTCAATCGTTTATTATCAACAAAAAACGAAGCGTCGTGTCACGTTTGAATACGGCCTGTTTGGCGGCGTAAATGATCAGGTTGAACATGCTGAAGAATTGGCAGAGCTGATTAAAGATATTCGCTGTCACGTGAATTTGATTCCTGTTAATGACGTGCCTGAAAGAGATTATGTCCGAACATCAAGAGAAGATATTTTCGCGTTTGAAAAAACACTCAAAGATAAAGGGGTACTCGTGACGATACGCAGGGAGCAAGGGCATGATATTGATGCTGCATGCGGACAACTACGCGCGAAAGAACGTGCGGAAGAAACGAGGGAGTAAATGTGGAGATTGCGTTTCGTACTGATGTAGGGAAACTACGTGAGCATAATGAAGATGCCGGAGATTACTTTCTGACCGACGAGTTATTGTTTGCCGTCGTGGCTGATGGCATGGGCGGGCACAATGCTGGAGATGTGGCGA
Organism: Geomicrobium sp. JSM 1781026; assembly: GCF_041949955.1. Taxonomy (NCBI): domain Bacteria; kingdom Bacillati; phylum Bacillota; class Bacilli; order Caryophanales; genus Geomicrobium; species Geomicrobium sp. JSM 1781026. The sequence goes on from NZ_JBHFQF010000001.1 coordinate 426,017, forward strand.
GTGAAATGGCGGTTCAGTCAGTGCGAGAACGCTGGCAAGAGGCACCACCAGCAGCTGAGGAGGAAGCCATCAAACAATGGCTCCTCCAAACCGTTGAAGCTGCGAATCGCCGGATTTACGAGGCATCTGTCGAACATGAAGAAATGAGTGGGATGGGAACGACACTCATCTGTGCGCTCGTGTTTGGCGATCGTTTTATTACGGCTCATGTTGGAGATAGTCGTTGTTATGAACGAACAGAGGATGGCGTACTGCAAATTACGAATGATCATACCCTCGTTCATGAGCTCGTCAAATCAGGTCAGATTACGGAAGCTGAGGCGATGGTTCACCCTCGTAAAAATGTCGTCACTCGGGCACTTGGAACTGAAGAGCATGTGCAAGTAGATATAGGTACGCACCCGTTAGAAGGGACTCGCGAACTTCTTATTTGCTCGGATGGCCTTAGTGACAAGCTGACGACTGACGACGTAGAGGGTGCGCTTGCTTCACCGCAACTTGAAGAGAGCGCTGATGAGCTTTTGCAACTTGCTCTCACTCGTGGTGGAGAAGATAATATCACCTTCATCTTGCTTCGGCAGGAGGGGAGTGCGTAATGATCGGTTCGAGAATTGATGGTCGTTATGAACTGCTAGACATGATTGGTGGCGGGGGCATGGCCAATGTGTATCGCGCCCAAGATGTCATTTTAGAGCGTGAAGTGGCGGTTAAAGTACTGCAACCGCAATACATTCATGATGAGGAGTTCATTCGCCGTTTCAGAAGAGAAGCGCAAGCAGCGACCAGCTTGATTCATCCGAATGTTGTTGATATTTATGATGTCGGTGAAGAAGACCAGACATTTTATATTGTGATGAACTATATTGGTGGCAGTACGTTAAAAGATAAAATTATCGGAGAAGGATCGTTGCCGTTCACTGAAGTTCTTGAGATCTTCGATCAACTTACAGCAGCGATTAGCTATGCCCACGAACAAGGCATTGTCCATCGAGATTTAAAGCCTCAGAACATTTTGATTGATCATGATGGGACCGTAAAAGTGACGGATTTTGGGATTGCACGTGCAGTTTCCGCGGCGACGATCACTCATACAAATTCTGTGCTCGGCTCCGTTCATTATCTTTCGCCAGAACAAGCACGGGGAGGACATGTCACAGCTCAAGCCGACGTGTATGCGCTTGGCATTATTCTGTATGAAATGATTACAGGTGTATTGCCTTTTGATGCAGACTCTGCTGTTTCGATTGCTCTTAAACATCTACAAGAAACCATTCCAAATGCGAAGGATTTTCGACCAGATGTGCCAGAGAGCATTAACAATATCATTCGTAAAGCGACGGCGAAAGACCCACTCAAGCGCTATGCGAGTGTCCAAGAGATGCGCGCAGATGCTGAGACTGCCCTTTTGCCAGAGCGGTTAAATGAAGAGCCACTAGTCATTGAAGAAGTAGACGATGACCAAACCCGTGTGTTGCCTGCTCTATCAGATTTACAATCGGAAGAAGATACGATTGTTGCTTCTGGAGCAGATGAAGAACAAGCAGAAGCACCTGCACCAAAAAAGAAAAAAAAGAAGAAAAAATGGCTCATCCCACTCATTATCATTTTTATTCTGTTTCCTGCAGCCCTCGTTCTAGCACTTGTCGTCATCCCGTCTTGGTTAGCGGTTGATGAAGTTCAAGTCCCGGATGTGTTAGGAATGGATGTGAGTGAAGCGGAGACGCTGTTAGAAGAAAACAACTTGCTCATTAACATTGAACGAGAATTTCATGATGAATACGAAGAGGATATCGTTTACTATCAGACCCCTTCATCAGGGAGAAATGTGAAAGTTGATAGCTCTGTAATGCTCAGAGTAAGCGACGGGCCTGAGCAAGTGGAAATGGCAGATGTGACGGATATGAGTTTGGAAGAAGCTGAAGATGTGCTAGACGGCTTTGAACTTGATGTCAGTTTTGAACAATCTAGCGATGTTGACCCGAACACGGTCATGAGTCAAACCCCAAATCCCGGAGAAGAGGTCGTTGTCGACGAAACAGTCGTGCAGTTGGTCGTGAGCGAAACGCCAGAGTTCACGATTAGTGACTTAACAGGGTCGAGTGAGCAAGCCGCAAGCAATTATATTGAGTCTCATAATTTAAGCGGGAATTTCACGCGGGAACATTCTGATTCTGTTCCCGCTGGAAACATTATTTCTCATGATCCAGGACCGTTTGTAACGGTCTCAGAAGGCAGTGAAATTACGTTCGTTGTTTCTGAAGGCCCCCCTCCAGTCGAAGAAGAGCCAACCGAGACGCGTTATGCAGAAATCCCAGTAAATGTGACGAATCCAGATGCTGGTGATGTGTTCACGATTCGCATAGAGTATGAAGATTTAAGTACAGACGGAGAAACCGATGTATTTGTTGAAGAGGAGATTACTGAATCCGAAGTGTATCTCGTCCCTCTTGAAGTAAGTCCGAGTGTTTCCGGTTCATATACGTTGTATGTAAATGATGAAGAGAGACAGTCAAATACGTTGGAATACGAAGGTGATTAAGTTGAGGTGGAGCATTTGAGGAAAGGTCAAATCGTCAAAGCAGTCGGTGGATTTTATGAAGTAAAGACGAGTACAGAAGTCGTGCGATGCCGAGCTCGTGGATTATTTAGAAAACAAAATATAAAGCCCCTCGTCGGCGACCATGTTGAGTTTCAAGATGACTACGTGCAAAAGGTCTTGCCACGAGACAATGAAATGCATCGACCGCCCATTGCAAACGTTGACCAGGCGCTGCTCGTCGTATCCATTGTCCAACCTGCCTTGTCCTCGTATTTATTGGATCGGCTTCTCGTTCATACCGAGGCGATGGACGTCGAAGCCGTCATTGTACTTACAAAAGCTGACATCGCAAGTGAAGAAGAACTGCAGCAAGCAGCAGCAATTGTGCGTCTTTATGAAGCGCTCGGGTATGAAGTCATTCAGATGTCTGACGACAACACGACAGAGAGAGTGAAAGTAGCGTTGGCAGGAAAAACGACGGTCGTTGCCGGCCAATCAGGTGTCGGCAAGTCAACGCTTTTGAATCGTATTGACGAAAGGCTAGCCCTCACGATTGGAGAAGTGTCAAAACATCTTGCAAGGGGCAAGCATACGACGCGCCATGTGGAATTGTTATCGGTAGAAGGTGGGCAAGTTGCGGATACACCAGGATTTAGCTCGCTTGATTTTACAGGCATAGAACTGGACGTATTGGCCGATTGTTTTATTGAAATTCATGAAACAGGCAAAGCTTGTAAGTATAGAGGTTGTACCCATCGAAAAGAAGACGGCTGTGCTGTGAAAGCAGCTGTGGAAACTGAACAGATTGCCCATTCTCGCTACGAAAACTATATAACATTCTTTACAGAAAAAGAAGAAGAAGAAAAACGGAGGTACTAGACATGACCTATATTGCCCCATCGATTTTATCAGCGGACTTCGCCAAACTAGGCGAAGACATTCGCGCGGTTGACAATGCCGATTTTATTCACGTGGATGTAATGGATGGGAAGTTCGTCCCGAATATCACAATCGGTCCGATGATTTGTGAGGCGGCAAAACGTTCGACAGCGTTGCCACTTGATGTGCACTTGATGATTGAAGATCCAGACAAATATGTAGAGGATTTTGTAAATGCAGGAGCAGACATTATTACGGTTCACGCCGAAGCGACAAAACATTTACACCGCACCATTCATTTGATCAAAAGCTTTGGTGTCCGGGCGGGCGTTGCAATAAACCCACATACACCTGTTGACGTCGTGCGCCATGTGATTCAAGATGTTGATCTCGTTCTACTTATGACGGTAAACCCTGGATTTGGCGGGCAACATTTTATTGACGCTGTTCTCCCGAAAATTCAAGAAGTAAAGCAGATGGCGGATGAAAAAAATGAATCGCTTCTCATAGAAGTTGATGGGGGAGTGAATGAGGAGACGGGGAAAGCTTGTGTACAGTCGGGGGCAAACATGCTCGTTGCCGGTTCCTTTATTTATAAACAACCGAATCGAAACGAAACGATTGAAAAACTTCGTCACGCAGTAAAATAATTTTTTTAAAAACGATGTACTATTTCCTTCTGGGTGAATATACATATAGAAGAATCCGTATGTGCCCGTCAGTAATTATTCTTCGGTAATAGCTGGCCTTCAAGGAGGAATAGTCATGAAATTTTATACGATCAAGCTTCCTAAGTTTCTCGGCGGAGTTGTTCGTGCAATGCTGAACTCATTTAAAAAAGATTGAGCGCCACAACACCCTGGAAAGAAAAAAGCCTCGCGTTATGCGAGGCTTTTTTCTTTCGTCGGTCGTAAAAAAACCGGCTGGCGACGCGGATTATACGCGCTCCACCTTGCCGGCTTTCAAAGCTTTTGCAGATACATAAACTCGTTTTGGTTTACCGTCTACTAGAATACGTACTTTTTGTACGTTTGCGCCCCAACGACGTTTTGATGAGTTGTTCGCATGTGAGCGGTTATTCCCGCTTGATGGTCCACGACCCGTAACGTAACATTTACGTGCCATCATATTCCCTCCTTTACCTTAACACTTCCCTTACTTGCACTGAAACATCTTAGCATAGATTGTGCACAAAAATCAATATGGTTTTCTTAACAGTCGCTTTATAAAAGTCCAGAAATATAGTAAACTGTCGATAGTTCTCATTACAGATTGACGAAAGGAGGATGGCTATGGCCTTAGAAATGAATTCACAACTAGGTACCATTGACATCTCTAGGGAAGTTGTTGCTACCGTTGCAGGAGGAGCAGCGACCGATTGCTACGGAATTGTAGGCATGGCCTCTCAAAAGCAGATTAAAGACGGCATTTCCGAACTACTAAAAAGAGATAATTTTTCTCGAGGGGTTGTCATTCGAGAAGAAAATGAAGATCTAATTATTGATATGTACATTATTGTCAGCTACGGAACGAAGATTTCCGAGGTGGCGTATAACGTGCAAACGAAAGTGAAGTATCAACTTGAAAAGCTGCTCGGCTTAAATGTGGAGTCAGTCAATATTTTTGTACAGGGTGTTCGTGTTACAAACCCGTAGCGTATGGATAAATGAGGTGGTATACAGTGTCGAATAAGATAGACGGCCAGATGCTTCTGGCCATGTTTACTGAGGGAGCAGCGTCGCTTGAGAAACATGCGAAGCGCGTCGATGCTCTAAATGTATTTCCTGTGCCAGATGGTGATACAGGAACAAATATGAGCTTGACCATTCGGTCAGGTGTCAAAGAAATGAACCAAGGCAATTCAGCTTCAGCAAGTGAAGTGGCAAAACGATTTTCGAAAGGATTGCTTATGGGAGCAAGAGGCAATTCTGGTGTGATTTTGTCTCAACTGTTTCGCGGATTTGCCAAAGGAATTGAGCAAAAGCAAGAACTAGACGGTACGCATTTGGCCGAAGCATTAGACGCTGGAGTAGAAACGGCGTACAAGGCGGTTATGAAGCCTGTAGAAGGCACGATTCTTACGGTAGCTAAAGATGCAGCAGCAGCTGCAAAGAAAGCTGTGAAGAAGCATCGGGACGCCGAAGAGTTACTCGCCATTGTCATTGAAGAAGCGAAGGCGTCTCTTAAGCGAACACCAGACTTGTTGCCAGTGCTTAAAGAAGTCGGCGTTGTTGACTCTGGTGGCCAAGGGCTCGTTTACATTTACGAAGGAATGATGGCGGCTCTGCGAGGCGAAACGACCGATGATTACGCAACAGAGCAACCAACAATGGAAGAGCTCGTTACGGTCGAACACCATAATATTCAAGGCGATATGGCTGCTGAAGACATCGAGTTTGGCTACTGTACAGAAGTAATGATTCGCTTTGACGATGAGAAAGTGAAGAAGAATCCTTATGTGGAAGATGATTTTCGTAACACGTTGAGTCAATACGGAGATTCACTACTCGTCGTAAGTGATGAGGACCTCATTAAGATTCATATTCATGCTGAGCATCCGGGCTTTGTGATGAACGAAGCGCAAAAGTATGGCGATCTTACTCACGTGAAAGTCGATAATATGAGAGATCAGCATGCGGCTCTTTCTAACGATTATGATGGTCACATACCTGCCGCGGCGCCAGGTGAGCAAAAAGACTTTGCGCTCATTACCGTTGCGATGGGAAGTGGTGTCAGTGAGCTATTTAAGAGCATTGGCGTTGACGAAGTAATCGAAGGTGGACAGACGATGAACCCGAGTACTGAGCAGCTGACTCGGTCCATTGAACGTTTTAATGCGAAGCATATCTTTTTGATTCCAAATAACAGCAACATCATTATGACGGCTGAGCAAGCCGCTGAAGTGAGCGATAAAGATGTTCGAGTCATCCCAACAAAGTCTGTGCCACAAGGGTTAAGCGCTTTATTTGCGTTTAATGGCATGCAAGATGTTGATCAGAACCAAGAGGAGATGACCGATAGTATTCAACATGTCCGTAGTGGACAAGTGACGACGTCAATTCGAGACACGTCCATCGAAGGCATCGACATTAAAAAAGACGACTACATGGGGCTTGTTGAGAATAAAATTGTTAGTGCAGGTGATCCGTTAAACGAGACACTTGTAAAAGTGACCGAGAAGATGATCGATGAAGACACGGAAATGGTCACCATCATTAGCGGGGAAGACGCGGAACAGTCGTGTACAGATGCGCTCATTAAGCATATTGAAAGCCATCACCCAGACGTTGAGACTGAAGTACACGAGGGCAAACAGCCACTGTATCATTATATTATAGCTGCTGAATAGCAGGGGGGATGGTTGAACGATGACACGTGTGAAGATCGTCACAGACAGTACGGCGGATATTCCTAAAGATCTTGTTGAAGAACTAGATATTACGGTCATTCCACTAAAGGTGAACTTTTCTGAGCAAGAAACGTACTTGGACGGGGAAGAACTTTCACCGGCGCAGTTTTATGAGAAGTTGGGGAAGACGAGTGTGATGCCGACAACTTCTCAGCCGTCACCTTATGACTTTGAAACGCTCTACTCAAAAATTAGCACAGATGCAGATGAAGAGACGATCGTGTTTTCGATACACCTTTCATCCAAACTTAGCGGTACTTACCAAGCGGCGAGCATTGCAGCAGGAGAAGTTGAAGACAAGATTCGTGTTCATGTGATTGATTCTAAAAAGGCGAGTTATTCCATTGGGATTATCGTAGAGGATGTTGCTAGACTTGCTGCAACTGGGGCGAGTGCGGAACAGGTACAAGCGCGAATTGATGAGTTGCTTGAATCAACATCGGTATACTTTCTTGTCGAGACACTTGAATATCTGCAAAAAAACGGACGTATTGGAAAGGCAGCAGCACTTATCGGTTCGCTATTAAAGATGAAACCGATCTTATCACTTTCGAAAGAAGGGGAAGTGTACCCTTTTGAAAAAGTACGAGGCCGCAAGAAGGCAATTGATAAGATTGTCGAGACACTCGCTGCGGAGTATAACGATCAGCCCGTGAAGATTGGTCTTTCACATGCAGTCGCGAGTGATGTCGGTGATTCTGTTCTTGAAACCGTCTCGTCTAGGCTTAATACGGTGTCAACAGTCAAAACAGAAATTGGGGCTGTCATCGGTACACACGTAGGGCCGGGAACCATCGCAATCATGGTGATCCCTGCAGATGAAAACAAGTAAACCTTCGGTTGAGAGGGGATTAGCATGAAGTATCGGAGTGTAACAGAAATTATAGGGCCGATTATGATCGGTCCATCTAGTTCACATACGGCGGGTGCGGCAAGAATTGGTCGGCTCGCAAGATTATTGTTTCATGAGCAACCTGAGCGCGTGAACATCCACCTATACGGGTCGTTTGCAAAGACGTATAAAGGTCACGGAACCGATGTTGCTCTTATCGGTGGATTGTTGGATTTCGACACGTTTGATGAGCGAATCCCACAAGCGAAAGAGCTTGCAAAAGAAAGAAAAATGCGTGTCAGATTCCATGAAGAAGATGCGATAATGGACCACCCAAACACAGTTAAGCTCCGTCTTGAGGCGAAGGAGAAATCAATGGAACTCGTTGGGATATCCATTGGTGGTGGGAAGATTGAAGTGGTGGAGCTTAATGGCTTTCAACTTAATTTATCAGGACATCATCCTGCCCTTCTCATTGTCCATCAAGATCGTTACGGCGTAATTGCTAACGTCGCCAACCTTTTAGCAGCGCACAAAGTAAACATTGGGCATATGGAAGTTTCACGTAAAGAAAAAGGTCGAGAAGCGTTAATGGTGATTGAAATGGATCAATCCGTCACAGATGACATGATTGAATCGTTAGAACGTCTCGAACACATTACACAAGTAGCGAAGCTGAATGAATGATATTGAGGTGATCACTAATGTTTCGGAATGTAGCTGAATTGATCGAACGCACGGATCGTGACCAGATCTCGATTTCAGAGGCGATGATTCGCCAAGAAGTTGAAGTGACCGGACGAAGTCGAGAAGCGGTCTTAGAAGATATGGATGAGAAATTAAAGATCATGGAAGATGCGGCAAAGCGTGGGGTAGAAGAGGATATTCGTTCTGTGTCTGGACTCACCGGTGGTGATGGTAAGAAGCTCGAACAATACATTGCCGAAGGCAAAGGGCTAAGTGGGGACACGGTGCTCCATGCCGTCAGTCGTGCGATGGCGACCAATGAAGTGAACGCCGCTATGGGCATGATTTGTGCGACGCCAACAGCGGGGTCTGCTGGAGTTGTACCCGGTACGCTTTTTAGTCTTAAGGACAAGCTAAACCCTTCAAGAGAAGCGATGCAAAGGTATTTATTAACGTCAGGTGCTTTCGGACTTGTTGTCGCCAACAATGCATCCATTTCTGGTGCAGCAGGTGGTTGCCAAGCTGAAGTCGGTTCGGCAGCAGGTATGGCTGCTGCGGCAGCGACTGAACTTGCTGGAGGGACACCAAGGCAATCTGCTGAAGCGATGGCGATGGCGTTAAAGAATATGCTCGGCCTCGTTTGTGACCCTGTAGCTGGACTCGTAGAAGTTCCTTGTGTTAAAAGAAATGCAGCTGGAGCGGCCATTGCTATGGTAGCTGCTGACATGGCTCTAGCAGGTATTGAAAGCCGAATTCCATGTGATGAGGTCATTGATGCAATGTACCGGATTGGCGAAAGTATGTCTGAGTCACTCAAAGAAACAGCAATGGGTGGTCTGGCCGCGACACCGACAGGTAGAGAACTTGAGACCAAAATCTTTAATATATCGCTAGAGCGGTCGTGAATGGGATGGATCGCCACTCAGAAGTCCAGCAATTAAAAGGTGTCGGACCAGAAGCAGAAAAAGATTTGGAGCGCCTCGGCATATCCACAATCGAAGATTTATGGTTTCACATCCCCTTTCGTTATGAAAATATCGAAATCAGACCGATTGAAGACATTGAACATAATGAACAGGCAACCATCTCCGGTGAGATGATCGGTGAGGCGCGAGTGCGCCGCTACAGTAAAGCAAAAAACATTCTTACCTTTCGATTGGACAGCGGCGGTCACGCAATAGAGGTGACTGCTTTTAATCGTGCATTCCTAAAAGGGAAACTCTCACCAGGGATGACGATCACAGTAACCGGGAAATGGAATCGAAGCCGTGCACAAGTAACAGCCAAACACATTGAAATCGGGGAGCGTCAAGAACGTACTCCGTATGATCCGATCTATCAATTGACAGGCAAACTTACAAATCGACAATTAAAAACATGGATTGCGGATCTTTCCCGTAATAGAGAAGTATTTCCTTTGGAGATGCTTCCTTTCTCTATTCGAGAGAAGTACAAGCTGCCATCAATAGAAGAAACGTTAAGGCAACTGCATCAACCACAAGATGCAGAGCAACTAAAGCATGCAAGGCGCAGGTTTATTTATGAAGAGTTTTTGACGTTTCAGCTACGCATGCACGCCTATAAGCATGCGCTAAGAAAAAGTGAATACTTAGAAGGATTACAAGATGACCAAGAGCGAGTGAGCACGTTTATTCAAGGGCTTCCTTTTACACTCACAGGAGCGCAGGAGCGTTCTCTACAAGAAATTCTATTTGATATGCGCAGTGGGCATCGAATGAATCGTCTCTTACAAGGGGATGTAGGATCAGGCAAAACAGCAGTTGCAGCCATCGCAATGTATGCTGCTGTTACTGCTGGGAAGCAAGCCGCATTAATGGTTCCAACAGAAATTCTAGCAGGTCAACATTATGAAGCTTTTAAAGAGATGTTTGCTGACGATCCAGTGAATGTCTCGGTGCTCACAGGGTCAACGAAAGCGGCGGAGCGTCGCGACATCATTGAACAACTGGAAAACAAAGAAGTGGACCTGATTATTGGAACGCATGCGCTCATTCAGCCAGATGTTCCAATTCCGAAGTTAGGTCTTGTCGTCACTGATGAGCAACACCGGTTTGGGGTGAAGCAACGTCGCGCCCTAAAAGAAAAAGGCGACCCTGATGTTTTATTCATGACCGCAACACCTATTCCTCGAACTTTGGCGATTACGGCGTATGGTGACATGGACGTATCAAGGATCGATGAGTTACCTACGGGTCGAAAAGCAGTGGAAACGTATTGGGTGAACATGTCTTTGTTTGAGCGGGTTGTTAACTTCATTAAGAGAGAGATTCAGAACAAACGGCAAGTGTATTTCGTTTGCCCGCTCATCGAGGAGTCAGAACAGCTCGATGTCCAAAATGCCATCGATTTGCATGCGCAGTTACAAGCAATTCTTTCAGGGGACCGCGTCGGTTTGCTTCATGGACGCCTTCACAATGATGAAAAACGAGAAGTGATGGAACAATTCACATCCCAAAATTTGGATGTTCTCGTCGCGACGACAGTGATTGAAGTCGGTGTGAATGTTCCAAATGCGACGTGCATGGTCATCTATGATGCAGATCGATTTGGTCTAGCGCAGTTGCATCAGCTTCGTGGTCGCGTCGGTAGAGGTCACAACCAGTCGTATTGCATCTTGCTCGCCAACCCGTCATCAGAGACCGGGAAAGAGCGTATGCGCATTATGACAGAAACGACAGACGGATTTGTACTTGCCGAAGAAGACTTGAAATTACGTGGACCTGGTGAATTACTCGGGAAAAAGCAAAGTGGCATGCCGAAGTTTAGACTTGCCGATCCGGTGCACGATTACCGGGCATTAGAAACGGCTAGACAAGATGCAAAATCGCTGTTTGAGTCCTCCTCTTTTTGGGAAGATCCTGAGTACGAAGCGTTGCGAACGGACTTGGTCACTTCAGGAGCGTTGTCAGAAGACAAGCTTGATTAACAATGGTCAACGGTTGATTTTATCTTTGGACTGTTGCAAACTACTATTAGGACCTAGTCATAGAAATGCGGTGCTCTTTAAGAATGAAAAAGCCTAAACATATTCGAAAAAGCGAACTGAAAGAAACGATCGAAGCCGATCCATTTATTACAGATGAGGCGTTGGCGGAACGGTTTTCTGTTAGTATTCAAACGATCCGTTTGGACCGTATGGAACTGCAAATTCCAGAACTTCGGGAGCGAATAAAGTCTGTAGCTAGAGGTCACCACGATGACGTAAAGGCACTGACAAACGAAGAAGTCATCGGTGAGGTCGTTGATTTAGAATTAGATGAGAAAGCCATTTCAATTATGGAAATTACGAATGAACAAGTATTTTCAAGAAATGGGATTGCCCGGGGTCACCATATGTTCGCCCAAGCGAATTCACTTGCAGTGGCCATTATTAATAATGAATTTGTCGTTACCGGCAGTGCAAAAGTTCGGTTTTCTCAGCCAGTAAAAGCAGGGGACCGTGTCATTGCTAAAGCAAAGGTAGTCAAGACGGATGACGGTTGGTCGGTCGTTGAAGTAACGAGCACAGTCGACCACTCGGTAGTGTTTTCCGGGGAGTTTATTATGTCGCGAGGACAGGCGATTGAAATGGAAAACGTATCAAACAAGATGCGGAGAAAAGGGGATCGGCAATGAAAATAGCGGTAGACGCCATGGGTGGAGATCATGCTCCTAAAGCACAAGTAGCGGGAGCCCTGGCTGCGGTTAAAGCGTTTGATCATATTACGATCCAACTGATTGGAAACGAAGAATTGATCAAGCCTCACCTAACAGATCACGAAAGAATTGAAGTAAAGCATACGACAGAAGTGATCACTTCTGAAGATTCACCAACAAAAGCAGTGAGAAGAAAAAAAGAAGCGTCGATGGTGCTCGCAGTTCGAGAAGTACGTGAAGGAAGAGCGAAAGCGTGTATTTCAGCGGGCAATACCGGGGCATTAATGACAGCTGGACTTTTACACGTTGGGCGCATTGAAGGGGTAGAGCGACCAGCACTCGCACCGATGCTTCCGACGCTAGACGGTGAAGGGTTTTTGTTGCTAGACGTCGGGGCGAATGTTGATGCGCGGCCGGAACACCTTTATCAGTATGGGGTGATGGGTGACGTTTACTTGCGACAAGTAAAAAACCGTAAAAACCCACGTGTTGGGCTATTGAATGTTGGAACAGAGGAAGGCAAGGGCAATGAGTTAAGTAAAGCGGCATTTGCCCGCCTACAAGAAGCCGATTTTAATTTCATTGGCAATGTAGAAGCACGGGACGTTTTAAACGGCGTTTGTGACGTCGTCGTCACCGACGGTTTCTCTGGTAACATTCTCCTGAAAACGATTGAGGGAACCGCGGAATCATTGTTCTCTATACTAAAAACCGAGCTCACTTCTTCAACGATGAACAAGCTCGCCGCCGGAGTATTAAAACCTTCCTTCAAAAATATTAAAGAAAAAATGAGTTATTCCCACTATGGTGGAGCTGGACTCTTCGGACTGCGTGCCCCTGTCATTAAAGCGCACGGTTCTTCGGATCATACTGCGGTATTTCATGCGATCAGACAGGCGATGCAAATGGTTGAAGAACAAGTACCCGGTGTGATTGAACGTGAACTAACTTCTTCAGAGGGATAGGGAGTGGAAACGATGGAAAACATTGCATATTTATTTCCTGGTCAAGGTTCTCAAGCGCTCGGAATGGGACATGCTGCAGCAAATGACAGTGACAGTGCAAAAGCAATTCTCGACCGTGCGGATGACAGGTTGCCATTTTCTTTAAGCGAGTTAATGAAAAACGGACCTGAAGAACAATTGAAAGAAACGGCAAACGCGCAACCAGCGCTTCTAACGGCGAGCATTGCAAGTCTTTCCCTTTTAGAAGGTGCCGAGATTGAGCCTAGTTACATGGCTGGGCATAGTCTTGGGGAGTATAGCGCGCTTGTTGCCGCGGGTGCCCTTCGTTTTGATGACGCAGTTTATGCGGTTCATGAGCGAGGCAAGTTTATGCAAGCAGCAGTTCCTACGGGCGAGGGAACGATGGCGGCCGTTATTGGGATGGAACGTGAACCGCTCATGCAGATCACAAAGCGAGTAAGTGAGTCTGGTCACGCGGTTCAATTGGCAAACTTGAATGCTCCTGGACAAATCGTCATTTCTGGGACGGTTGAGGGGGTACAAGTTGCATCTGCGGCTGCGAAAGAAGAAGGGGCAAGACGAGTAATGCCACTAAACGTGAGCGGTCCATTCCATTCAGCGTTAATGGAACCGGCAAAAGAACAGTTGCGAGACGTACTCACAGCGATTGAATTCCAAGATGCACGTGTCCCCGTTGTAACGAACATTCATGCTGCACCAGTTTCAAACGGAGAAGAGTTGCGGCAAGGTCTAGTAGAGCAGCTCACCTCACCGGTGTATTGGGAGGACACGATCCGCTTTATGATTCGTGAAGGGGTAGATACGTTCGTTGAATTTGGGAGCGGTCAAGTTTTGTCTGGGCTCGTAAAAAAGATTCAACGCCGAGATGTGAATGTTTTCTCCATCAGCAACCTCGAAGAAGCTGAACAATTTAAACAAGCAGTAAAGGCGGTGAGATAATGACGTTAAAAGGCAAAAAAGCTCTTGTTACTGGTGGTTCACGAGGAATTGGTCGCGCCATTGCAGTCGCTCTTGCAAAACAAGGGGCAGATGTTGCGATTAACTATGCTGGAAATGCTGCCAAAGCAGACGAAGTAAAAAATGAATGTATAGCTGAAGGTGTTGAGGCTTTCACCATTCAAGCAGATGTTGCGAGTGAAGATGACGTCAAGAACATGTTTCAAGAAGTGCAATCTCAATTCGGGGGCATTGACCTGCTCATTAATAACGCCGGGATTACACGAGACAACCTCGTTATGCGCATGAAAAGTGACGATTGGGACGCAGTCATCGATACAAATTTAAAGGGGGTGTTTCTATGCTCCAAAGCGGCATCCCGACCAATGATGAAGCAGCGGAGCGGAGCGATCATTAACATTGCATCGGTTGTTGGTTCCATTGGGAACGCGGGCCAAGCGAATTACACAGCGGCAAAAGCAGGTGTTCTCGGTCTAACAAAGACGCTAGCTCGAGAATTTGCGGCACGGAACATCCGTGTCAATGCGGTTGCTCCTGGGTTCATCGCAACGGAAATGACCGACCAACTTGATGAACAAACGCGAGTTAGTTTGTTGGCAAACATTCCACTAAATGAACTCGGAAAGCCAGAAGACATTGCAGAAGCCGTCGTTTTTCTTGCCAGTGATGCAAGTCGTTATATGACAGGGCAAACCCTGCATGTAGACGGCGGTATGTACATGGGATAAAGGACGATATTCACTAGTTTTTTTTCGAAGTTTCATCTATAATAACAAAAGGATTGCCATCTTTTTCTTAAAAGAGAAAGATGATTAATGGAGGCGAATAAATATGGCAGAGAATAACACACTTGAACGTGTAACGAAGATTATCGTAGATCGACTAAGCGTAGAAGCAGCAGACGTAAAAATGGAAGCAACATTCAAAGACGATCTCGGAGCAGATTCCCTTGATGTTGTTGAACTCGTTATGGAACTTGAAGATGAGTTTGAACTTGAAATTTCTGATGAAGAAGCTGAAAAAATTTCAACGGTTGCTGATGTCGTCAATTACATAGATGCACAGTAACTGAACGAACAAGTTCTGCACAAAGGTGCAGAACTTGTTTTCCGGTTAGGATCTTTGAAAGGAGTGTGCTTATGCGGCGGCAAACGGAGCGAAAGCCAAAACGTAAAGCTCAGACGAATGTTCACCCGCAATTGGCAAGGCGGTTTGATGATTTAATTGAAAGTTTATCGATTACGTTTACGAATAAACAAATTCTCTATCAAGCATTTACTCATTCATCCTATGTGAATGAACAGAGGTTTCGTTCGGACCAAGATAATGAACGATTGGAGTTTCTTGGAGATGCTGTACTTGAGCTTGCCGTATCCCAGCATCTATTTAAACGGTTCCCGACGATGCAAGAAGGGGAGATGACGAAACTCCGAGCAGCAGTTGTATGTGAGCCATCCCTTGCAGACTTAGCTGAGCGTTTGAACTTCGGAACGCTTATCTTTTTAGGTAAAGGGGAAGAAATGAGTGGAGGCCGCGAACGCCCAGCCATGCTCGCTGATGTGTTTGAAGCGTTTGTCGGTGCACTTTATCTTGACCAAGGCATGGATTCGGTGTACGTATTCCTTGAAGAGACGGTCTATCAGAAGATTAAAAGTGGCAGTTATACACATGTGATGGATTTTAAAAGTCAATTGCAAGAGTTCGTTCAGCAAGAAAGTGGCGCTAGAATTCAATATGAGATTGTCGCTGAGGAAGGACCTGCACATAGTCGAGAGTTCGTTTCACAAGTGTATGTAAATAAAGCATTGCACGGTGAAGGAAGAGGAAAGACGAAGAAAGCTGCAGAACAGCATGCTGCGCAACTTGCACTTGCAGAATTAAGCAAAGATGTGGTAGAAAAACAGCACTAACCAATTTCTAAGAAAATGGTTAGTGCTGAGAATTATTTCTTAACCTTAATGGACCCAAGCTCAGAAACGAGCGCATCGATCTCTTTTACGCTTAGATTAGGATGATGAATGACGTAATCGTACACATCACGAATATCATCATATCGTGATAACGAATAGCCATCTGGGTCTAGAATCGCCCGATTGACGACGTTTAATCGTTCCTGCAGCTTTTCAAACATGTAAGTCATATTCTCTTTTGTTGCTTCTTGAAGTTCCATGAATAGCCTCCTTTTCTCTTTTATTTTAGAGGCGATTTTCATGTTTGAAAAGGTGAGACGTAAAAAAAGTCAGATCAGGAAATAAGGGGTAAGGTTGAATTGAGGGTACATGTATGCATTTAAAACGACTGGAAATTTCAGGATTCAAGTCTTTTGCGTCACCGCTGACCGTAGACTTTGACCGAGGAATTACCGCCGTTGTCGGCCCAAACGGTAGCGGCAAAAGCAATGTTGCGGATGCCGTGAGATGGGTGCTAGGAGAACAGTCCGCCAAACAGCTTCGTGGATCAAAAATGGAAGATGTCATTTTTGCTGGCAGTGAATCGCGAAAACGAGTGAACCTCGCTCAAGTTACACTCGTGTTAGACAATGAAGACGGTCATTTACAATCGGACTATACGGAAATTAGTATGACGCGTAAATTGTTTCGGAGTGGGGAGAGCGAATATAAGTTAAACGGGACGAGTTGTCGCAGAAAAGATCTCGTAGATTTACTCGTTGACTCTGGGCTCGGCAAAGAAGCGTATTCCATGATCGGGCAAGGAGAAGTAGAAAAGATTCTCTCTTCTAAACCTGAAGAGCGTAGAGCGATGTTTGAAGATGCGGCAGGCGTATTGAAGTATAAATCTCGTAAACAGCAATCAGAAAAGAAACTTCAAGAAACGATGGAGAATTTGGATCGGGTAGAAGACATTTTGCATGAGCTCGAGCAGCAAATTGAGCCTTTAGAAATCCAAGCGTCAACGGCAAAAGAATACATTGAGAAAAAAGAAGAATTAACTGCGCTAGATGTCGCACTTCTTGCGATTGACATTGAAGACAAACATAAAAAATGGTCTGTTTCCAAACAAGATGTCGAAACCTTACAGGAACGTCTGAAAACAGAAGAGAAACAGTTGGCTTCGTATACGGATGCGAGAAAAGAAGAAACAAATAAACTTCAAAACATTGAACAAAACTTAGAATCTGCTCAGACGAAATTGTTAGAAGCTAGTGAACGTCTTCAGCAACAAGAAGGCCACAAGAAGCTCATGGACGAACGAGGGACGAATGCCTATACCCGTTTGGATGAGTTGGACAAACGGATTACGGCGATTGAAAGTGAATGGAAAAGAAAGAAAACAGAGTTGGATGATGAAGATCAGGATCTTCGAGAAAAGACGAATCAATTAACGGCGTTAGACGAACAGTGGAAAGAGTTAACGAACCGTGCAAGCCGTTCGAAAGAGGATCTTGAAGAAGAGATTGAAACATTAAAAACGACGTATATCGATGTTTTGAATGAACAAGCTGCCACAAAGAATGAGTTGCGTTATCACGATGAACAACGAAAAAAGCTACGCCATCGCTTGCGCATCTTGGATGAAGAGAATAAAGGGACAGATGAGGAGTTAAAAGCTCAGGATAAGCAGCATCAAGAGGCGATTCAACGTGTGAAAGCACTTCAAGCCAAGCGCGAAGCAGCCAATGATGATGAGCAATCGTTGGATGGAGAGATTGAGCAGGCGACCCAAAAGAAGGTAGACACAGAAGATCATCTCTATCGTGGGTATCGATCGAGGGAAGATGTGACGTCACGACTCGCTTTGCTAGACCGAATGGAGCAAGAACACGCTGGCTTCTTTCAAGGAGTTAAAGCTGTTCTTCAAGCAAAGGACCGTGAGAACCTGACAGGGATTGTCGGTCCGATCGCATCCCTCGTCTCTTCTGATAAGAAGTTTGAGACGGCGATTGAGACGGCACTTGCCGGTGCGCTCCAACACGTCGTCGTTGATACCGAACGTTCAGGTCGTCAAGCCATTCAGTATTTGAAAAACCACCGAGAAGGTCGGGCAACATTTTTACCGTTAGACGTCATGCGAGCGCGTACAATTCCTGAAGCTCTCGTAAAAAAGCTGCAAACCCATGATGGCTATTTAGGGACGGCTAAAGAAAACGTTCAGTATGAACAACAGCTCGAACCGGTCATTGGCAACTTGCTCGGAGCCGTCATTATTGCGACAGATTTAAAAGCAGGAAATCAATTAGCGCAAATGGTCAACTATAAAAACCGAATTGTTACGATGGACGGTGACGTGATCAACCCTGGAGGGTCGATGACTGGCGGGGGCGAGAAGCGTAAAGGAATGGAGCTGCTCGGTAGGAAGCGTGAACGAGAAGAGCTACGAGAAAAGCAAACGTCTATTGAGGAAGCGATTCAATCTCTTGAAAAACGAGTTGCGACTGAAAAAGAGACACTCGCTCAACTTGAAGAAAAGAAACAGGAACAACTCCTTCAAAGTGAAACCATTCGTTTAGAGTTGGAAACAGCAAAAGAACAAGCCCAACAACTTGCCCAGCAAAAGGAGCGGGACGGGGCGCATCATTCCTTGTATATTAAAGAGCGAGAAGCTTATTTACAAGAGCTTACCGATACCGAAGAGCATGTGGAACGAACCGAAGAAAAAGAGCAGTCACTCGTCACACGTGTACAACAACTCCAGCAGTCGATCGAACAAAAAGAAGCGCTCAAAAAAGAAGAAGAGTCCTCGGAGAAAGATCTCCAAGAGCGTGTGACGGAGATGAGAATTGAGCGGGCGAAACAAAAAGAACAATTCGAAAGTCAGCAACAAACCGTCAAACGGTTGCAAGCGGATGTAAAAGAACATCAGAAAGGTCTTGAAGCCGCCAAAGATGAGCGGAAAACATTAGAATCAAGACTCGGTGACTTATCAGAAGGCTCATCGACGATTGATGATGATATTCAGTTGACATCTGAGGAAAAGAAAACTGAGCAGGCGAAGGTTGAGGATGGCAAAGCAAAACGTGAGCAAGTGAAACAACAACTTCAATTGTTAGAAGAGCAAGTTCAACGTTACGAAGTGCGGGTAAGTGAAGAGGCAACGAAAAAGCAAGATGAGGAACTGTGCCTTCACCGGTTAGACATTGAACTCGACCACTTGCTAAACCGTCTGCAATCCGAATATGAACAAAGTTATGAAGCGGCAAGACGTGACTATGAGCTGTCCATTCCTGTGGACGAAGCACGTACGAAAGTGAAGCTGCTAAAAAAAGCGATTGATGAGCTTGGGTTTGTCAACCTTGGAGCGATTGATGAGTTTGAACGGATTTCCGAACGTCACGATTTCCTTAAAAGCCAGCAAGAAGATCTATTAGAAGCTAGACGCACTCTTCAAGAAGCGATTCGCGAGATGGATGAGGAGATGACGCGGAAGTTTCGTGAGACGTTCGTGCAAATCCGCGCACAATTTAAAGAAACGTACCGGAAAATGTTTGGGGGAGGAGAGGCTGACCTCGAGCTGAGCGACCCAGATGATCTGCTCGAGAGTGGGATTGATATTTTTGCTCGACCACCAGGAAAGAAACGCCAGGCGCTATCCCTACTCTCTGGTGGAGAGCGAGCGCTCACTGCCATTGCTCTATTGTTCGCGATTTTGAACGTGAGACCGGTGCCGTTTTGCATATTGGACGAAGTGGAAGCCGCGTTAGATGAAGCGAACGTCACTCGGTTTGCAAACTATTTACAGTCGTTCGCTCACCAAACCCAATTCATCGTCATTACACACAGAAAAGGGACGATGGCGTCTTGTGACGCACTGTATGGGGTCACAATGGAAGAATCAGGTGTATCGCGACTTGTTTCCGTTCGTTTAGAAGAAACCGAACAACTCGAGGCCATCGTCTCGGGAGATTAAATCGTGGAAAGGTGTAGATGACATGAGCTTCTTTCGAAAACTTAAAGAACGCGTGACGAATCAAACCGATTCGATGACCGATAAATTTAAAGATGGTTTGCAAAAGACGAGAGATTCATTCTCTGAGAAAATGAACAGTCTCGCTGCAAAGTATCGAACTGTAGACGAAGATTTCTTTGAAGAACTTGAAGAACTTCTCATTTCGGCAGATGTTGGCGTGAATACGGTCATGGAACTCGTTGATGAACTTAGAGATGAGGCAAAGCTGAAAAATGTTAAAAACAGTCACGATATTTTACCGATCATTAGTGAAAAATTGACCGAAAGACTCGATTTTACCGGTCATGACAGTGAGCTTACAATGAACCCCGATGGGATGACTGTCATCTTGTTCGTCGGTGTGAACGGTGTTGGAAAAACGACGACGATTGGTAAACTCGCACACCACTTCAAGCAAACCGACCAAAAAGTTGTGTTAGCCGCCGGGGATACATTTCGTGCAGGGGCGATTGAACAGTTAGCGGTTTGGGGAGAGCGCGTCGGTGTAGATGTAATCAAGCAAGCCGAAGGTTCAGACCCTGCAGCGGTCATGTACGACGCCATTCATGCTGCCCGCTCTCGTGGGGCGAATGTGCTTTTGTGTGATACCGCTGGCCGCTTGCAAAATAAAGTGAATCTCATGAAAGAGCTTGAGAAAGTGAAGCGTGTAATCCAACGTGAAGTACCGAGCGCTCCTCATGAAGTGTTGCTCGTTCTGGATGCAACGACTGGTCAAAATGCGATGGCCCAAGCAAAACAATTTAAAGAAGCCACCGATGTATCCGGGATTGTGTTAACGAAGCTTGATGGTACGGCGAAAGGTGGAATTGTGCTCGCCATTCGCAACGAGCTTGATATACCAGTGAAATTTGTTGGGCTAGGCGAGAAGATGGATGACTTACAGCCGTTTCAAGCGGAACAGTTCACGTACGGACTTTTTCAAAACATGGTCGAGAAAGAAGAGGACTAACCGTTTCTTGACAGCGTGACGCGCAGCTTGTAACATTTAATTGTAAAGGCTATTCACTTAACAGTGAGGGTGAATTCAGTGCTTGAAAAGACGATGAGAATGAACGCGTTGTTTGATTTCTATCATTCGCTTCTCACAGACAAACAACGCAATTATTTAAAGCTCTACTATTACGATGATTATTCGCTCGGTGAGATCTCTGAACTTTATGAGGTGAGCAGGCAGGCGGTGTATGATAATATTCGCCGCAGTGAACAGATGCTTGAAGACTATGAGGCGAAGCTGGGTCTTTTTCATCGATACCGAATTCGACAAGAGCTATACAAGGCACTTAAAGAGATCGGTGACGAGACAGATAACCGGGAATTACTCCGGATTAGTGAAGAATTAGAACGAGCCGAAGAGTAAGGAGGGGATTCCAATCGCATTTGAAAGTTTAGCGGAAAGACTTCAACAAACGATGCAAAAGATTAAGGGTAAAGGAAAGGTTAACGAAGCGGACGTCAAAGAAATGACCCGTGAAGTGAGGCTTGCTTTGCTCGAAGCCGACGTGAACTTTAAAGTCGTGAAACAATTCGTAAACCGCATTAAAGAACGGGCGGTTGGCCAGGAAGTGATGAAGAGTTTAACTCCCGGCCAACAAGTCATCAAAGTCGTCAACGAAGAACTGACTGAATTGATGGGCGCTGAAGAAAGCAAGATTGCTACAGCGAACAAACCTCCTACGATCATTATGATGGTCGGTTTGCAAGGTGCAGGTAAAACGACGACAGCGGCGAAACTTGCCAACTATTTGCGAAAGCAAAAGAACAAAACACCGATGCTCGTTGCCGCTGACGTATACCGTCCAGCGGCCATTGACCAGTTGAATACACTCGGAAAGCAATTAAATATGCCTGTGTACTCGGATGGGACCGATAAAAACCCGGTGGACATCGTCAATGCAGGTGTGCAAATGGCGAAAGATAACCAACATGACACGGTCATCTTGGATACGGCAGGTCGTTTGCATGTGGACGAATCACTTATGGGTGAACTGCTGCAGATGAAAGACGCTGTAACTCCTGATGAAATTCTTCTCGTTGTCGATGCGATGACCGGTCAAGATGCCGTTAACGTTGCCGAACATTTCAACGAACAGCTCGAAATTAATGGCGTCGTATTAACGAAGCTAGACGGCGATACACGCGGAGGGGCAGCTTTATCGATTCGCGCGGTCACTGACAAGCCGATTAAGTTCGCCGGAATGGGTGAAAAGATTGACCAACTTGAACCATTCCATCCAGAGCGAATGGCGTCTCGAATTCTCGGTATGGGTGATGTACTTTCATTAATTGAAAAAGCACAGACGAACGTCGATGAAGAGAAAGCCAAAGAGTTGGAAGCGAAGATGCGCAATGCCGACTTGACGTTTGATGACTTTTTGGAACAACTCGATCAAGTGAAGAGCATGGGGCCTTTAGAAGACCTACTCGGGATGATTCCAGGTGCTGGGAAAATGAAAGGCTTAAAGAACATGCAAGTTGACGACAGCCAAATTGGAAAAGTGGAAGCGATCATTCGTTCCATGACGAAAGCGGAAAAAGTCGACCCTAAACTGATGAATGCTAGCCGAAAGCGAAGAATTGCTAAAGGTAGTGGAACGACCGTTCAAGATGTGAATAAGCTGCTCAAACAGTTTGATGATATGAAAAAAATGATGAAACAGATGTCTTCACAAATGACAGGCAAGAAAAAAGGAAAAGGCGGGATGCAGCTCCCGTTTATGAAGTAGACAAAGATTTTTATGCTGAAAAGGAAAAACCCTTTACACATGAAAAGATTTTGTCTATAATAGGCTAATGTGCGATGAATTCACTAGAATTATTGCAAGGCGTTCTGCCTTTTAAACAAAAAAGAAAACAAATATAATGGAGGTTGAGGATTATGGCAACGAAAATTCGTCTTAAAAGAATGGGATCAAAGAAAAGACCTTTTTACCGTGTAGTTGTTGCGGACTCTCGCGCACCACGTGATGGTCGCTTTATCGAGGAGATTGGAACGTACAACCCGCTTCTTACAGAAAACACATTTGATGTGAAAGAAGAGCGTGCGCTTAAGTGGATGCTAGATGGAGCTAAACCATCTGACACGGTACGTAACCTATTCTCTAAAGCTGGCCTTATGGAGAAAGTCCATAACGCGAAGAACGGCAAGTAGGTTAACCGATGCTAAAAAAACTCGTCTTGACCGTTGCCCAGACGCTTGTGGATCACCCTGAAGACGTTCACGTAGACCAAGTGGAACAAGAAGGAACGACAGTGTTAACGCTGTCTGTGCACAAGGAAGACATGGGGAAAGTCATCGGCAAAAGCGGCAAAGTTGCAAGCGCATTGCGCACGGTTTTGGCCGCAGCGAACCGGGATCACGGAAAGGTTCGACTAAACATTGCTGATTAAGGACGTGTGAGGGGGAGGCGAAGCCTTCCTCTTTCTTTTTACTCGTTTTTGCTCAATCCGGACAAGATTAATGGTATATTGAAAGTATTACATATCAACTAGAGGTGATCCAATGAGAATTGAAAAGAAAGTGCTCGTTCGTCATGTACTCACCGAAGACTATCGGAAGAAATTATTGGCTAAAATGGAACAAGACAAGCAGCGTTTGATGACGGAGACGGAACAACTCCGTTTTCAATCACAGAAACAAGCGAAAGAGCAAACCGATGCCAACAACAAAGCGCTCGTAAAAACGAGGTTTAACGCGGAAATAAAGAAGCGTACACAACGAATTGAAAGCATTACTTTTCGTGAGAATAAGATTCGTACGCTTCCAGAAGGTTCTCTTGTAACAAGTGAAACGTTGAAACGTACGACCGATGTAAAAGTCGGCGACAAATGGGCAGACCATAAGCTAGAAGATGAAATCATCATTGAAGATGGTATGGTTACAGAGATTCGCACTAAAGGAGATCAAGGAGATCATGACGTCAAACACTGAGTATTTTAAAGTGGGGACGATTGTTAATACCCATGGAGTGCGGGGTGAGGTGCGTGTCATTCCGTCAACCGATTTCAAAGAAGAACGGTTTCAAGTAGGTAACACACTTTCTCTTCTTGGCAAAAACAAAAACCGTTCATCGGTTAAAATTACAGGCTCAAGGACTCATAAGCAATTTCAACTTCTCACGTTAGAAGGCATTGATTCTAAGGAGAGCGCAGATACGCTTAGAGATGCTGAATTGCAAGTGCATGAATCTGAGCGCGAGCATTTGCCAGAAGGTGATTTCTACTATAGTGAAATCGTCGGGTTGAACGTTGTTACAACTGATGGACAAACGCTTGGTGTCGTGAAAGAAATACTTTCTCCTGGAGCGAATGACGTGTGGGTCGTCAAGCGACATGAACCGATGAAAAAAGACGTGTTATTGCCGTATATTGATGATGTCATCATTGATGTCAATCGTTCTGAACGAGTCGTCACCGTGCGGCTAATGGAAGGATTGTTAGACGAATGAACCTTCATTTTCTAACGCTTTTTCCAGAGATGTTTACTGGAGTCAAAGAGTCTTCCATATGGAAACAAGCGAATGATAAAGGTAGTGCCACTTACACGATTACGAATTTCCGAGACTATACCGATAATAAGCACAAGAAAGTCGATGACTACCCGTTTGGCGGTGGTGCAGGCATGGTGCTTCGTGCGCAACCGATTCACGATGCGTTGCAGGCAATTCCTCGCACAGAAAAGGAACGAGTCGTCCTGTTATGCCCTCAAGGCGAAGCATACACACAAAAGAAAGCGGAAGAGCTTGCCGACGCTGATCAAATCGTTTTTATTTGTGGCCATTATGAAGGGTATGATGAACGTATTCGCACGCTCGTCACAGATGAGATTTCTGTAGGGGATTACGTGCTTACCGGTGGGGAGCTGGCATCGATGATTGTTGCAGATAGCGTCATTCGTTTGCAGCCTGGAGTGCTCGGAAATGATGAATCGGCGGTTAAAGACTCGTTTAGTACCGGTTTATTGGAACATCCTCAATACACCCGACCAGCCGAGTGGAATGGTTTGCACGTACCTGAAGTGTTGCTCTCTGGTCATCATGAGCGTATTCATGAGTGGCGAGAAAAAGAAGCGCTGAAGCGAACGTGGCAGCGGAGACCGGATTTGCTCGAACAAAAAGAACTGTCCGAACGAGAACACGTTTGGATAAAAGAATTTGAAGGAAACAATTGAAGAACGGCTGTCCATATGCTATGATAGCAGTTGTGGCGAAAGCCCTTGAATCCGATGTTCCGCTATGGAAATCCCGTAAGAGCATCCGAGAAGAAAGGAGGCAGTATGCCTTATGACAAACATTATTCGTGAAATTAACAAAGCTCAACTAAAGAGTGATGTACCTAACTTCCGTCCTGGAGATACAGTCGCTGTCGACGTTAAAGTTGTCGAGGGTTCTCGTGAGAGAATTCAGGTATTCCAAGGTGTTGTACTCAAGCGTCGCGGAAGTTCAATTAGCGAAACGTTTACCGTGCGTAAGATCTCTTCTGGTGTAGGAATTGAGCGTACATTCCCGGTTCATTCACCAAGAATCGCTAAGATTGACGTGAAGCGCCGTGGTCGCGTACGTCAAGCAAGATTGTACTACTTGCGTAAACTTCAAGGAAAAGCAGCAAGAGTAAAAGAACTTCGCTAAATTGTAGACCAACGAAAGGAGCTTGCCACCATACAGGCTCCTTTTTCGCACTTCTAAAAGTAAAGGAAGTTGTAACCATGACAATACAATGGTTCCCCGGACATATGGCTAAAGCCATCCGGGAGATGAAAGAAAATATTAAAAAAGTCGATGTCGTGATTGAACTGCTTGATGCCCGCATCCCAGAATCTTCTAGAAATCCGGTGTTAGAAGAAGTCGTAACTGACCAGCCGCGAGTGCTCGTTTTTATGAAACCAGACTTAGCAGATCCAGAACGAACGAAAGAGTGGGTCGCCCACTACGAACAACGTGGACAAGCAGCAGTCGTGGTGGACGCCAAGAAAAACACAGGCATACAAACGCTCATTAAAGAAGTGCTCAATCAGGCAGAACCGAAGATGGATAAGTTGAAGCAAAAAGGCATTCGACAACGTTCTGTGCGTGCCATGATTGTCGGCATTCCAAACGTAGGAAAATCGACGCTCATTAATCGACTTGTCGGGAGAAACCAAGCAACAACCGGGAATAAACCAGGGGTGACAAGAAAGAACGAATGGTTAAAAGTTGGCAAAAAAATGGAGCTGCTCGATACGCCAGGCGTCCTTTGGCCAAAGTTTGAAGATCAAACGGTCGGCCTTAGATTGGCAGCGACAGGAGCCATTAAAGATGAGCGTCTAGACTTTTCTGATGTTGCCCTATATTTGATTCGTTATCTTAAAGAACAATACCCAAATGCGCTAACTGTGCGCTATAACATAAAAGAAGCTCCGACTGAAGATGTGGCGTGGTTTGAAGAAATTGGAAAAAGAAGAGGCTGTCTAATGAGCGGAGGAGACATCGATTTTGATCAAACTTCCGAACTGATTTTGAGGGAGTTTCGTTCAGAGAAGTTAGGGAGAATTACGCTAGAACGGCCATAACGACCGTCTACACGTAACGCTCCCTTTTTTTAAAAAGGAGAAAACGATGAATAAGGAAAGCATAAAGGCAGTGAAAGCCCAGTTATTTGAAGAAGGTGCAGTGCATGACGAGAACTGGCTTAAAGCGCTGCGTGCAGACGAAAGAAAAGGCATTCAAAAGCTTCTCTCCCAGTACGATGCACTCATCGAAAAACAAACAACAGATTTGAACATATATACCGATAAAAGAAATGAAGAGTATCGTCTCTGTCGCACGTGGAACTTTGCAGGCATTGATGAAGTCGGGCGAGGTCCACTAGCTGGACCGGTGACGACAGCTGCAGTTATAATCCCTGAGCACGTGATGCTGCCGGGCATTGATGATTCAAAAAAACTTTCACAAAAAGAGAGAGCCCGTCTATATACCCTCATTATGGAAACGTGCGTTGTAGGCATTGGTGAGGCGACTGTTGAAGAAATTGACGAAATCAACATTTATTATGCTACGCAATTAGCAATGAAACGGGCGATTGAAACATTGCCGACCCAACCGGATCATTTACTCGTTGATGCGATGACGTTACCCGTGCCCATTCGCCAAACCTCACTGACGAAAGGTGATCAGCACAGTGCTGCCATAGCAGCCGCCTCGATTGTCGCTAAGGAGACAAGAGACAGGTTTATGAGGGAGCTTCATGAACGCTTCCCGGTGTATGGATTTGACCAGCACGTAGGATACGGGACGAAGCGCCATCTTGATGCTCTTGATGATTATGGACCTTCTTCTGAACATCGCTTGAGTTTCCGTCCAGTCGCCGAACGTTTACTCTAAGAGAGGGTGTAGGTATGGACCATCAAAACATAAACCGTTCATTATCGGTGTCAAGAGATCTAACGCTTGGTAAGCCTAAACTAACGCCTGGCCAATGGTTTAGTGGACGAATTACAAAGATTTATAGGGGACGTCAAGCTGTTGTACATACATCCGGCGGTTCGATGGTTGCTCGTCTCGAAGCCCCGCTCACAGCGAATGAGCGCTATTTATTTCAAGTGCAGTCGGTTAAAGGTGAGGTCCATTTGAAAGTATTTCCCACCCCGTCCAACTCCCCGTCTAAAGACCAATTGAGTGCAACAGGTCTAGGGAATAACCGGCAGGAACGGGCGTTGCTCGGTCGTTTTTTAAGAGACGAAACGCCGTTTACTACGAATGCTTTGCAACAAGGGGGGGAACTGCTAAAAGCGATTGGAAGAAAAGATGCGCACGCAGTGAAGATTGTCGGAGCGATGATTCAACAACTTTTGCCGTTAACCCCTTCGGTCTATCAAGCCATCGACGCTTTCACGCGAGGAGACCAAGGGGCATCAGCGTTCCTTCGTAAACTGCAAAGCTCCACGACGATGCAAGCGGCAACACCGTCCTCCAATCAATTTCTACAATTGCTTACGACCCTTTTAGAAAGATCGTCTGTTTCAGCAAATCAGGCAGTGACGACCTCCCGATTGGAGCAATTGCTCCAAGAAGCAACTGGACGAGAAGTACCGCATCGTAGGGGAGAAGGGGCAAGAATGTTGCTGGCGAGGATTGGGCTTGTGAACGAGGGAGTGGCAACCGCGACGAGAGAGACATTTATACACCAACTAAAAGAGACGTATCCAGCGTATACTCAATCGCGTGAGTGGAGCACTTGGTTAACCCCTTCTTCACAGATGTTTGAGCGTTTGAAAACGATCCTCTCTCTTCAAAACCTAACCGCTCATGAACGCGTAGCTCTGCAGCGACTTGTTGGCCAAGAAGTGATGCACGTACAACAAGTGAAACAATTACTAGACACGAGTACAAGTCAACGAATGCTCGTGCAAACGTTGGAGCGTGGTATGAATACGGAGATGAGCCCGCAGGCGGTAACATTGTTTACTTCCGTTGCCCAACAAATTGCCGGCACGCATCTGCTCGCTGCAATTCATGACTTTCAAGCATTTTATATTCCACTAGAGCGAGAAGAAACATATACCGATTTGTTTTTACTACACAAGCGAGAGCATCATGAAGCTTTTCGAATTCTGTTTTTTCTAAATCTGGAAATGCTCGGTGACACCGTCATTGACATGCAAGTCGTCAAAGAGCAACTTTTCTTAAACATTCGCACAAAACAACAGGAACCAGAGTGGATAAAGACGGTCATGACCCCGCTTTTAACCGATCGGCTGGAGCAAGCAGGATTTGTGTTGTCAAAATTTCAGTGGGAAGAGCCAGAAAATGGAGAACCGGTATTAACACTACAAAAAAATGAGCAAGAAAATACGAAAACTTCAAAGCGATTGGACATAAGAATATGAAGAAGAAACGAAATTTTGCAGCCGCTCTTCGTTATGACAAAGATCGCACAGACGCGCCCGTTGTCAAAGCAAAAGGGTATGGACATGTGGCTGACCAGATCAAAAAATCCGCGGAGAAATCAGCAATTCCGGTACAAAAGGATCCGTCTCTTGCTGAATTATTGTCTCATTTACATATGAATGAGCCGATCCCAGAGCACTTGTATGAAGCGGTTGCTGAAGTGTTTGCTTTTATTTATCAAGTGGAGAGAGAAATGAAAGAAATCCAAACAAACGGGAACGATAGGGGGGGATAGATAAGAAAGGAGGGACCAGCGTTGACGAAAAAAAAGAATTTGCTCGACGTAACACAAAGCGAGACGCTGATGACTCAATTTAACGAAGAAATTGCACATGAATTTGGCATTCATTATGCTGCGCTTGAACAGGATGCCAAAGCGAAAGCTAACGACAAAAAATCGCAGAAGCAAGACGAGCAAAAAGAATCTGATCGTTAATTGTTTCAAAAGGCAAAGGCATGGTTGCGTGAAAACATCATGCCTTTTCTATCGTAAAAACGACTCGGACATTTTTAGATAATTTCCAAAAATCGCTAGCATTTTATTTCGAAACACGGTATATTTATCGAGTGACAATTTTTCAACGTTTCTGAATGATAGTTTAATGTGACAAGAAGGTGATGCATATATGCAGATATTTAAGCAGTTAAAACAGTTTTTCTGGCCTTATCGTAAGTACTTTATCGGCTCCATTCTCTCACTCATTTTTGTGACTGGCTTAACTGTCGTTTATCCTATTTTTCTACAGCTGGCAATTGACGAAGGGATTGTGAATCAAAACTACAGTCTCATCCCCATTTTATCCATTGGGTTTATCTTCGTGATGATGCTCAAGGCAGTCGCAGCATTTTTCAATCAATATTGGGGGGATCTGTTCGGCATTCAAACCGTCTACCAACTCCGAAAAAGATTGTATGAAAAGTTGCAATTTTTGCCATTTCGCTATTACGATAATGCTCGTACAGGCGACTTGATGTCGCGACTTACCGCGGATGTAGAAGGGTTTCGTTTCTTTTTATCATTTGGTTTTGCGCAGTTATTTAACTTTTTTATGATTGTCGTTTTCAGTTTGATCGTCATGTTTTATTATTCACCGCAATTGGCGTTAGTCACGCTTTTTATGATGCCAGTCCTCGCGGTAACCGTGCAACGGTTTGACCGCTTCGTACATCCTGCGTTTAAAGAAATTCGTATCTCAATGGCCAGTTTAAATACGCGCGTTCAAGAGAACGTCAGTGGTATTCAAACGGTCAAATCACTCTCCAAAGAAGACTTTGAGAAGACGCGATTTGATGATAAAAACTCTCACTATCGAGATCGGTATTTGTTTACGTCAGGGATTTGGGCGAAATACTTTCCAGTAATGGAATTCATCGGAAACATCGCCGTCGTCCTTCTTTTAGCTTACGGAGGATACTTAGCGATTTATGGGACGTTAACGCCTGGAGCATTTGTTGCGTTCTTCAGCCTCGTTTGGTACATCATGGGCCCACTTATGAACTTAGGGTTTATCATTAACACCTTTAGCCAATCGAAAGCGTCAGGAGAGCGTTTGCTTGAAGTGCTGCATGAGCCTGAAGATATTCAAGATCTTCCTAACGCGACAGACGCCAAACGATTAAAGGGAGAAGTAGAATTTAAAGATGTTGATTTTTATTATCCTTCCGAGAAAAAGGCTGCTCTTTCGTCCATTAACTTCAAAGCAAATGAAGGCGAAACCATTGGTCTTATGGGAGGGACAGGTGCTGGAAAGTCCAGCATCACACAATTAATCGCCAGGTTCTATGAAGCAACGAACGGATCCATCACTATCGATGGAATTGACAATCGAGATTATACGGTGCAATCGCTTCGCGCAAACATCGGTTTTGTTCTTCAAGAGCCCTTTCTTTTCTCATCTTCAATCCGTGACAACATCTCCTACGGAAATCCGAGTATTTCTTTAGATGAAATTGTTGAAGCGGCGAAACGCGCAGATGCTCATGAATTTATTGAAGGGCTACCGAACGGCTATGATACGGTGCTTGGAGAGCGGGGCATGGGGCTTTCTGGAGGACAAAAGCAGCGAATTTCAATTGCAAGAGCATTGCTTGTGAACCCGAGCATACTCATTCTTGATGATGCGACGAGTGCTGTTGATATGCAGACGGAGTTTAAGATTCAAGCCGCATTTAAGGAGCTCATGAAAGGCAGAACGACATTTATTATTGCCCATCGAATTTCGAGTGTTCAACATGCGGATCAGATCCTTGTATTAGAAGAAGGCACGATAAAAGAACGGGGACGTCACGATGAACTATTAGAAAAGAATGGCCTCTACCGTAGAATATTTGATATTCAGTATCAAGATTTAGAAGCAATTAAAGCGCAAACGATTAGTTGAAAGGGGCAAGCCTCGTGTCACAGCAAAACAGTAAGCAGAGTCGTGTAATGGAGCGATTTCATTACAGTCAAGACACGGCAATCGAGAAGCCTTTCAACTGGGAAAAGTTAGCTCGATTGTTCAAGTACATGAAAGAAAGCAAAGGACTCATCCCTAAAGCGATTGTTGCCATGCTCATTACAACAATCGTTCGGCTGATTGTTCCGCTTATCATCGGTCAGTGGGCACTCGATTACGCCCTCGCTGACGAGGATTACGGTTTAATGCTGCAACTAGCGGTTCTTGCTTTAAGTTTGTATATTTTCTCATTATTTGCGAACCGATTTCGGATAAAGTGGACGAATCAAATCGGTCAAAACGCGATCCATGCATTAAGAAAGGAACTGTTTAACCATATTCAAGGGTTATCCAACCGTTTCTTTGATTCACGATCGGCAGGATCGATCCTCGTACGCGTCGTTAACGATGTGAATGCGTTGCAAGAGCTATTTACAAACGGGATTATTAACATGCTCATGGATATCGTCATGCTCGTGAGCATCATTATCATCCTCTTTACACTTAGTCCACCATTGGCGTTAGCGGTTTTAATTGTTTTGCCAATCATGTTTTTCATTTCAACGAAATTACGAAGAAATATTCGTCGTTCATGGCAAACCGTCAGAATTCGTCAAGCGAAATTAAACTCGCACTTGAATGAAAGCATTCAAGGGGTTCGCGTGACGCAATCATTTTCTCAAGAAAACAACAACATGGATTTCTTTGATGGCATCAACCGCGAGAATTATGACGCTTGGGAAGAAGCTTCAAAGAAAAGTGCATACTTTCGTCCGTTTGTGGAAATGTCTAACGCCCTTGGTTCGGCAGTGCTCATCTGGTACGGCGCGTACCTCGTCGCTCAAGGATCAATTGGCTTTGGTGTTCTCGTTTCGTTTGCTTTCTTTCTCGGGATGTTTTGGGAGCCGATCTCTCGACTCGGGCAAGTGTACAACCAGCTGCTCGTTGCGATGGCTTCCTCAGAAAGAATTTTTGAGTTTCTCGACGAGCGGCCAAACATCAAAAATAAAGCGGACGGTTACGCAGCTGAAAAGCTCGATGGAGAAATTGTCTTTGACGATGTGACATTCAGTTATGATGAATCGAGAAAAGCGTTGAACGGAGTCTCGTTAAAGATCGATGCAGGGGACACGGTTGCACTCGTCGGTCATACGGGCTCAGGGAAATCGACGATTGCCAACCTGATTGGCCGGTATTACGACCCGACAGGCGGCCGTGTATATCTTGACGGAAACGCGCTTGAAGATTATCAATTAAACAGCTTACGAGAAGAAGTGAGCACTGTGCTTCAAGATACGTTTGTATTCTCTGGAACGATTCGAGAAAACATCCGTTTTGGCCGACCTTCAGCTAGCGATGAAGAAGTAGAACAGGCGGCTAAAGCGATTGGTGCGGATGAATTCATCGGAAGGCTTCAGGACGGTTACGAAACTGAAGTTGAAGAACGCGGGAACATTTTAAGCGTTGGAGAACGACAACTTCTTTCTTTTGCTCGGACGCTACTTGCAGATCCTAAAATTATTATTTTGGATGAAGCGACTGCAAGTATTGATACAGAGACAGAACTGAAAATTCAAGAAGCGTTAAACACGCTTTTGAAAGGGAGAACGTCGGTTATGATTGCTCACCGGTTATCGACCATTCGTGAAGCGGACAACATTATTGTTTTGGAACAAGGAAATATTCTGGAACAGGGCAATCACCAGAAGCTGATGAAAGAAAAAGGCAAGTATTACGACTTAGTGATGAGTCAATTTAAAGCGTTGAATGTCACATAAAGATATGGGGGTTGCCTGTGAGTGGATCTCACAGTGGCAAGCCCTTTTCTTTTCAGGAGGTATTTAGAAATGTATGATGTTGTAATCATTCGTGATGTGAAGCTTCAAGACCTCGTTTCAATCATCAATCATAAAAAACAAGTATTGCGAGAAAATGCTGCATTCATGGGGCGTACACTGGATGAATGGAAGATCGACGTATCCGTTGAAACGACGTGGTTGAGACAACATTTGCAACCAGGGGGCTGTATGTTTGTCGCCATTTATGACGGACAGGTTATCGGGATGCTCGGCTTTTTACGAAACGAGCGCGCGCGTTACAAGCACGGGGGGATGATGGGCATGAGTATCCAAGAACACTTCACTGGTCAAGGCATTGGCAAGAAGTTGCTCACTGAATTTTTGAAATGGGCCGAAGCAGAAGAAGGACTAGAAAAAGTATCACTGGAAGTGTATGCCTCGAACAAGCGAGCAATCAGTCTTTATGATAAATTCGGATTTTTGGAAGACGCGAGAGTAGAGAAGCTCCGGAAAGAAGCGGACGGTTCTTACGTTGATGACGTACACATGAGTTATTTTCCCAAAAAACTAACCGTGTCGAATCGTCAGAACTAATGTATAATAAAGGGCGTGCCCAATGCGTGACGTTTTTAATGGAAATGTGTGGGCAAGATTGAAAGTTATTGCACATATAACTTTTGAGGACGAACATTTTGTGTTACGATTAAACATGTGTGTAATGAGCTTGCGGTAGGCGATTCATTCGCCAAACGTCCGCATCTTATGAAACTGAATGTACTCATAGGGAGGATGGAAAGAACATGAATATTCATGAGTACCAGAGTAAAGAGTTACTCAGAAAGTACGGTGTTGCTGTACCGACTGGGCATGTTGCTTTTACAGTGGATGAAGCGGTTGAGAAAGCCAAGTCGCTATCTACAGAAGTCAGTGTTGTAAAAGCCCAAATCCACGCAGGTGGACGCGGAAAAGCCGGCGGTGTAAAAGTAGCGAAAAACTTAGATGAAGTGCGTACATACGCAGATGAAATTCTAGGAAAAACGCTCATCACGCATCAGACTGGACCTGAAGGAAAAGAAGTGAAACGCCTTCTTATTGAAGAGGGTTGTGACATTGACCAAGAATACTATATTGGACTAGTACTTGATCGCAGTACTTCTCGTATTGTACTTATGGGCTCTGAAGAGGGCGGTACAGAAATCGAGGAAGTTGCTGAGGAAACTCCTGAAAAGATTTTCAAAGAGTTCATTGATCCTGCTGTTGGTTTGCAAGGATTCCAAGCGAGAAGACTTGCTTTCAATATGAACATTCCAAAGGACGCGCTCGGCAAAGCCGTGAAGTTCATGGATGGATTATATAAAGTATTCGTTGATAACGATTGCTCCATCGCTGAAATCAACCCACTTGTAACGACAAAGCAAGGTGACGTGCTTGCACTTGATGCGAAGTTGAACTTCGACTCCAATGCACTTTATCGTCAAAACAACATCGTGGAGTACCGCGATCTTGATGAAGAAGACGAGAAAGAAATTGAAGCGTCTAAATTCGATCTTAGCTACATTGCCCTCGATGGAAACATCGGTTGTATGGTAAATGGTGCAGGTCTTGCGATGGCTACAATGGACATCATCAAGTATAAAGGCGGCGAACCCGCGAACTTCCTCGACGTTGGGGGCGGTGCAACAGCTGAAAAGGTAACCGAAGCTTTTAAGATCATTCTTTCGGACAAGCACGTAAAAGGAATCTTCGTCAACATCTTTGGCGGGATCATGAAGTGTGACGTTATTGCAGAAGGTGTTGTAACGGCGACGAAAGAAGTCGGCCTTGAAATCCCTCTTGTCGTAAGACTTGAAGGTACGAACGTGAAAGAAGGTAAGCAAATCCTTCAAGAATCAGGACTTAACATTACAGCTGCAGACACGATGTCTGATGGCGCAGAAAAAATTGTAGCTTTAGTAAAATAGAAAGGCGGGCCAACTACAATGAGTATCTTAATTAACAAAGATACGAAGGTTATTGTTCAAGGTATTACGGGCAGTACCGGACTATTCCATACAAAGCAAGCGCTTGAATACGGTACACAAATCGTCGGCGGTGTCACACCGAAAAAAGGCGGTACGGAAATTGAAGGTGTTCCTGTATTTAATACAGTATCTGAAGCGAAAGCAGCAACAGGAGCAAATGCAACAGTCATTTACGTTCCACCTGGCTTTGCAGCTGACGCAATTATGGAAGCGGTAGACGCTGAACTTGATCTAGCCATCTGTATCACAGAAGGAATTCCAGTTCTTGATATGTTAAAAGTGAAACGTTATATGGAAGGAAAAAATACTCGCCTCGTTGGACCGAACTGCCCAGGTGTTATTACGCCTGAAGAATGTAAAATTGGCATTATGCCTGGTTACATTCACAAAAAAGGTCACGTCGGTGTTGTATCCCGTTCAGGTACCCTTACGTATGAAGCAGTAGATCAACTGTCTTCCAACGGCATCGGCCAATCAACAGCGGTCGGTATTGGTGGTGACCCTGTTAACGGTACAGATTTCATTGATACGTTGAAACTTTTCAACGAAGATGAAGATACAAAAGCCGTAATTATGATAGGTGAAATCGGCGGTACTGCAGAGGAAGAAGCTGCTGAATGGGTTAAAGAAAACATGACGAAGCCTGTCGTCGGATTCATCGGCGGTGCCACTGCACCTCCAGGAAAGCGTATGGGTCATGCCGGTGCGATTATCTCTGGTGGTAAAGGTACAGCAGAAGAAAAGCAAAAAACGCTTCGCGCGTGTGGCATCGAAGTTGCAGAAACACCTGCAGTTATCGGTGAAACATTGATTGGTGTCCTAAAAGACAACAACCTTTACGATGCATGCCTTACACATGAAGTGAAATAAGATCAAAGCGGATGTTCCTTTGGAACATCCGCTTTTTTTCGTTAAAAAGCAGTCTTCAAAATAGAATAAACGTAAGATTTTCCTAATTTGCGCTGTTGAGCGTTGAGTGGGAGGGGTAGCGCGTTGCTGGGTGCCAATTTGCGCGCAGATTCATTGCTCATAAGTGAGTTACCTGTCGGCCCTAGTAGGGCAGAAGCAAAATCGGGCTTGGTTCGACGCGAACCGAGACGACGTGTTGTGGTTACTTCGGGGCGGGGGTGTACACGACCTTATCATCTGTTACCGAGTTCGTTCATTCTAATACTTAGTTTATGGGAATATACCGTTTTTCCTGCGATTTCGCTCAACTCGAGCACATTCTCCACTTTACCAAGCGTACGACTGGTTCTTGAAGAAACTATTTTGTTCAACTTATATAGAGTGTCGTTAGAATATTGAATCTGATTCCATAAACGGATGTTTGAAACTATATAGAATGAACGTAACATTTTCCTAATTGCACAGTTTGTTGTTGCTTTCCACTGCAGGCGGATGCTTGTACTCCAGAGCACAAGTGCAACATCGGTGGTCAAAAGACGCCCCCGTGTTTTCTATGTACTCCCGTTACACGGTTCTCGTTTCTGGCCTACTGGTCACGGTGTGGAAAGAAGCCTAAATGCCCCATATATTCATTTGTGTGACACTTGAGAAAGAAAAATCATCATTTTAAATGTGAATGCGCACATAAACGGAGTCAACGGTCACAAATCTGAATATATGTGACCGTTGAGGGCCGAAAGTGCACGGTTTAAAAGCTGGATTGTCACATACGTGATAGTAGATCACACGCTTGCATCAGGTGGTGACCATCGGTCACGTCTTTTTACCATTCAGGAAACGTCTTCTGTGTTGCCGGCAACCCTTGCAGTAACGAACAACGATCGACATTGAAGTGAGATGAACTTCAACAGGCGATCGGTAGGCGTTTGCCTGTAAAGACCGTTCTCGGTCATCGGATTCAGTGAAATCCTTTCGTTCTACTTATATAGATAAGCATCGATTGGAAGCAGAAAGAGGCAAAAGGTCACATAGGAGTGAATCTGATTCCAATCGGCGATCCTTTGGAAATAATTTTTAAGTTGCACGTTCAAACTCGACTATAGGCTCCGTGAATGTCATTACTTCATCGTGTTAAATAGTAGATGTCGTCTTGAGCAATTCTGATTGCAGATCAGTTATCTGGCTGTAATGGTTTAAACGAAGGGCCTAGTGGACAGCGTCACTAATGTGTAGTGTTTATTGCTACAAAAAATAAAGAGGCAAAGCATTCGTACTGGACAACAGTTATTTTTTTCTTATAATATAACAGAATATTCAAAGATTACCTGAAAGGAGCGGTTCAGATTAACGAAACGCGCAATCGCCTCATTTACCTCCACTCTTCACCCCGCATGACCTCCGCATCTTTACGTCAATTGCTACTCAAAGTGCCTACGCTAGATATTTTTCGTCTTTCACACGAATCATTACAACAGATCACAAACCGCCGTTCTGATATCATACAGCAGTGGCAACACTATTGGCGAACGAGAACGGTCGACGAAGTCGTCTGTCGCTATACGAAAGGCTCCGTTCGCTCTGTGACGATCGTAGATGAGGAGTATCCAGACCGTTTTCGGTATTTATCCGACCCACCACCCGTTTTGTATGTGTCAGGAAACGAGCATTTGTTAAATTGCACCCGAACACTCGCTGTTGTCGGTACGAGAAGTCCAAGTGAATACGGTAAAGCTCGTTTAAATGAGTTACTCGTTCCCGTTGTTCAGCAAAACACGGTTATCGTAAGTGGGCTCGCGCGGGGAATTGATACGCTTGCCCATAAGCTTGCGATTGGTAATAACGGCAAGACAATTGCGGTCATTGGGAGTGGCCACAACCACATTTATCCAAAAGAAAATCAAGGTCTCGCCAAGACGATCAGTCAAAATCATTTGCTACTTAGTGAGTATCCACCAGATGTGGTGCCACAAAAATGGCATTTTCCAGAGAGAAACCGATTAATTAGCGCCTTAGGAGATTTGTTATTTGTTGTGGAAGCAGGTGAAAGGTCAGGTACACTTATTACGGTTGATTGCGCTTTAGAGCAAGGGAAAGACGTCTGTGCCTTACCTGGGAATGTCGGTGTGAGCACGAGTGTTGGGACGAATCGGCTGATTCAACAAGGTGCTAAAATGGTGTTAACCGTAGACGATCTAATCCCTTCTTAAATATCCGCTTTTAGATGCATGTATTGTCGTAATTTCATAAAAATTCACCGATTTATGGACACTAGTGTTTGACAAATTGTAAATGGGTGTTCAATAATAGGGAAGGTTTACATTTAAAAAGAGGGGGAGGAAACTCTAGAGATGGCAGATTACCTTGTAATCGTTGAATCTCCCGCAAAAGCGAAAACCATTGGAAAGTATTTGGGAAAAAAATATACGGTTAAAGCGTCCATGGGCCATATCCGTGATTTACCTAAATCTCAGATGGGCGTGAATGTGGAGCAAGACTACGATCCGAAATATATAACGATCCGTGGAAAGGGCCCAGTCCTAAAAGAATTAAAACAAGCAGCCAAGAAAGCGAAACGAATCTATCTTGCTGCCGACCCCGACCGTGAAGGGGAAGCGATTGCGTGGCATTTAGCGCATAGCTTAGATATTGACCAGGACTCGGATTGCCGCGTTGTGTTTAATGAGATCACTAAAGATGCGATTAAGGGTGCGTTTAAGACCCCACGTCCCATTAATATGGACCTTGTTGACTCGCAACAGGCACGGCGCATCCTCGATCGTCTCGTTGGGTACAACATTAGCCCGTTATTATGGAAGAAAGTTAAAAAGGGGTTAAGTGCCGGACGTGTCCAATCGGTTGCTGTAAAGATGATTAATGAGCGGGAAAAAGAAATCCAACAATTTGAACCTGAAGAGTATTGGTCCATTCGCGGGCAATTCTCTTATGAAAAAGAAACGTTTGATGCACAATTTTATGGTGTGGATAAAAAGAAACAATCCCTCCATACGGAAGAAGATGTGAAAAACGTACTCGCCAAACTCGAGGGTAACGATTTTCATATTGACACCGTAACAAAAAAGGAACGAAAGCGTAATCCAGTACAACCGTTTACGACATCTTCTTTGCAACAAGAAGCGGCTCGTAAATTAAATTTTCGAGCGAAGAAAACAATGATGTTGGCACAACAGCTGTATGAAGGTGTGGATCTTGGAAAAGAAGGGACTGTCGGTTTAATTACGTATATGCGTACCGACTCCACACGTATTTCCAATACCGCTAAAGAAGAAGCGCGGGAGTACATTGAGAACAAGTACGGCAAAGAATACCTCGGGGCTGAACGAAAACAAACAAAACAAAATGAAAATGCCCAAGATGCTCACGAGGCCATTCGACCGACAACCGTTGCAAAAGAACCAAAAGAAGTGAAAAGCTACTTGTCAAGAGACCAGTTGCGTCTTTATCGACTCATTTGGGAGCGTATGGTTTCAAGCCGGATGGCTCCTGCTGTAATGGATACGATGAGTGTCGACTTGACGAACAACGGTGTGTTGTTTCGGGCAACAGGATCTAAAGTGAAGTTTCCTGGTTTCATGAAAGTGTACGTTGAAGGTAATGATGACGGCAACGAAGAAGATGACAAGAAGTATTTGCCTGAGCTTAAGGAAGGCGAGACGGCAACGTCAACAGAGCTAAATGAAAACCAACATTTCACGCAGCCCCCGCCAAGGTACACAGAAGCACGGCTCGTACGGACGATGGAAGAGCTTGGCATCGGCAGGCCGTCGACGTACGCTCCAACGCTCGACACGATTCAAAGAAGAGGTTACGTCGCGCTCCAAGATCGACGTTTCGTGCCTACTGAATTAGGAGAAATTGTTCTTGATCTGATCGTTGAGTTCTTCCCTGAGATCTTAAATGTCAAGTTTACAGCTCGAATGGAAACAGACTTGGATGAGATTGAAGCAGGTAATGCGGACTGGATTGGCATTATTGACGATTTCTACAAAGGGTTTGAAAAGCGTCTCGACGTTGCGGAGAAAGAAATGCAAGAAGTTGAGATTAAAGACGAGCCCGCTGGTGAAGATTGTGAAGTGTGTGGCAATCCGATGGTCATTAAAATGGGCCGATACGGAAAGTTCATGGCATGTTCCAACTTCCCAGATTGCCGCAATACAAAAGCGATTGTTAAGAAGATTGGCGTCACTTGCCCGACGTGCAAAAAAGGCGATGTGGTTGAGCGGAAGAGCAAAAAACAACGGACATTTTTTGGGTGTGAACGGTACCCAGAATGTGAATTTGTTTCTTGGGACAAACCGATTGCTAGGCCATGTCCTAAATGTCAACAATTGCTCGTGG
This sequence comes from Geomicrobium sp. JSM 1781026, assembly GCF_041949955.1. NCBI lineage: Bacteria > Bacillati > Bacillota > Bacilli > Caryophanales > Geomicrobium > Geomicrobium sp. JSM 1781026. Next base: position 466,332 of record NZ_JBHFQF010000001.1, read on the forward strand.
AGAAGAAAACGAAAAAAGAAGTTCGAGTACAATGTACCAAGTGTGATTACGAAGAAGAACCAAACTAAGACACAAGCGCCCCTTTCTGTAGAAGGGGCGCTTCCTTATGTGTAAATTTGTTCACTGAATGTTTGTTTTTCTAACAAACGGGCAATCACGTATAATGGAAAGATAAGGGGATGTACGTAATCTAAAAACGAGGTGATGAATGTGAGTCAATATCCATCTGTAAATGTAATTGGTGCTGGCCTTGCAGGAAGTGAAGCAACATGGCAACTTGTAAATCGCGGCGTGCCCGTAACGCTTTATGAAATGAGACCGGTGAAAAAGACACCCGCCCACCATACAGAACAATTTGCTGAACTCGTCTGCACGAACTCGCTACGAGGCAACTCATTGGCCAATGCCGTTGGTGTTCTAAAAGAAGAAATGCGATATTTAGATTCACTCGTCATTCAATCTGCCGATGCAAGTGCAGTTCCGGCAGGCGGGGCACTTGCTGTTGATCGGCATGACTTTGCTGGAAAAGTGACAAACACTCTTCACAATCATCCTCTCGTTACGGTCGTGCGCGATGAAGTTTCAGAGGTTCCTGATGGACCGACAATTATTGCGACGGGCCCATTGACGTCGTCAGCGTTGTCAGAGAGCATTATCAATTTGACAGGAAAAGATCAACTGTACTTTTACGATGCGGCAGCTCCAATCGTGGAAACCGACTCGATTAATATGGACAAGGTGTACTACAAATCGCGCTATGACAAAGGGGAAGCGGCGTACATTAACTGCGCGATGACAGAGGCTGAGTTTAAGATTTTCTATGATGCACTCATTCGCGCAGAAACCGTCCCGTTGCGTGAATTTGAAAAGAAAATGTTTTTTGAAGGTTGTATGCCTGTCGAAGTAATGGCAGCAAGAGGAGAAAAGACACTTCTCTTTGGACCAATGAAGCCCGTTGGTCTAGAACACCCTGAAACGGGAGAACGCCCATATGCAGTCGTTCAACTGCGTCAAGATAATATTGAAGGCAGTCTTTACAACATTGTCGGATTTCAGACACATATGAAATGGGGACCACAAAAAGAAGTGATCCGCCTTATTCCTGGTCTAGAGAATGTGGACATCGTCCGGTACGGCGTGATGCATCGAAACACGTTTATGAAGAGCCCGACACTTCTTCATCCAACGTATCAATATAAAGAGCGGAATGATTTGTTCTTTGCAGGTCAAATGACCGGTGTAGAAGGGTACGTAGAATCCGCTGCTTCTGGGCTTGTTGCAGGCATTAACGCGGCAAACCTTGTGAAAGGGAATGAATTAACGGTTTTCCCAAAAGAAACGATGATCGGTGCAATGGCAGAATATATTACGACGGCAGATCCTGATCATTTTCAACCAATCAATGCAAATTTCGGGCTTGTGCCTCGTCCGAAAGAGCGAATGAAAAAGAAAGAAAGGTACGAGTATCTTGGACGAACAGCGTTGAGTTCCGTTCAGAATTTTATGAAAAAAGAAGGCGTTTAGGTTGCGATTGCTCAGGTTATGTGATAGAATTTAGTCGCTTTAATGAGGTGAATGATCATGTGTACAACTGCACAAGATCCTTATCAAAGATTTTTTCAATATCTACAAGTGGAGAAGAATGCTTTTGTGCACACAATCAAAGCATACAGTCGTTAACTCGAAGATTGGAAGAATTTCTTGGATGCTGAGAGCGTGGATGCAGGATGCTTGTCTGCACAGAATGTGTACATTCGACTTTATTTGACGCGATTACATGATAAAGGTTTAAAACGCACGAGCATCGCTCGTGAATGATCCGGATTAAGAACGTTTTATCGTTTCTTAAAACGGGAATCAATGGTTTCGGAGAACCCTACAGCATTTACACACTTCCCCTCGCAACCCAATCGCTTACCGCGATTTATGTATGAAGAAGAACTACAAGTATTGTTTGATGCTTGTGGAGGTGACTCCCCGCTTCAACAAAGAGATCTGGCTATGATAGCGCTCCTTTACGCAACGGGCATTTGAGCAAGTGAACTTATCGGTCTTCAAGTCAAACACATCGATAATCATGCTGACCTCATTCTTATGCTTGGTAAAGGGCGAAAGGAACGATACGTTCCAGTTGGAGTCCTTGCGGTGGCGGCCGTTCGACGATATATGGAAGATGGCAGGCAAGCGTTGCTGCAGCATGAAGAAACAGGAGTGTTCTTGAATTTCCGCTCGGGTCCACTTACGGATCGTGGGCTTCGCTACATTCTTACGAAACGGGTTCGAGAAGCTTCGCACACCTTACACATTTCTCCGCATAGTCTAAGGCATACATTCGCAACACATCTGTTGAACGAAGGTGCGGATTTACGAGCGGTACAGGAGTTGCTCAGGGTTCTTGACCTGTCAACAACTCAACCGCTATTCTCTCGTAACGACAGAGCGTCTGCGAAAGGTCTATAAAGGTGCACATCCACGCACCTGAGAGGAGGCAACATGGAACAGTCTTTCCATGCGACAACGATTTTTGCCATTCGCCACAACGGAAAAGGGGCGATGGCAGGTGACGGTCAAGTAACGTTCGGTCAGGCAACGGTGATGAAGCACTCAGCAAAGAAGATTCGAAGAATCTACAACGGGAAAGTTGTTGCAGGATTTGCCGGTTCGGTTGCAGATGCATTCACGCTGTTTGATATGTTTGAAGGGAAACTTCAAGAAGCCAGTGGTCAATTAGACCGAGCAGCAATTAATCTAGCGAAAGAATGGCGCAATGATAAAGTGCTCCGCAAATTAGAAGCCATGCTACTCGTCATGAATGAGGAGAAGTTGTTACTCGTTGCGGGTACAGGAGAGATCATCGAACCCGATGATGGCATGATTGCCATCGGGTCAGGTGGGTTCTATGCGCTGGCAGCAGGTAGAGTCCTTGCCAAGCATTCATCTCTTAGTGCCAAAGAAATTGCTGAAGAAGCATTGCGGACAGCTGGAGACATTTGTGTGTATACCAATCATGAACGAATCGTTGAAGAAATTTAATCATTCTCCTTTGTGAGATGATAAAGGATAGGTGATGGCTTTTGGAACATGCCAATCAAACACCAAAGCAAATTGTAAACAAATTGGATCAATATATTGTTGGCCAATCTGGGGCGAAACGAGCGGTAGCCGTTGCGCTTCGAAATCGGTATCGAAGAAGTAAAGTTGCAGAAAGTATGCGAGATGAAATTACACCGAAGAACATTTTGATGATTGGTCCTACCGGTGTCGGAAAAACCGAGATTGCCAGACGATTATCAAAGCTCGTCGGTGCGCCGTTTGTAAAAGTCGAAGCGACGAAATTCACCGAAGTCGGTTACATCGGTCGCGACGTTGAATCGATGGTGCGTGACTTAGTGGAAGTCGCGGTGCGCCTCGTAAAAGACGAAGCGACAAAGGCTGTAAAGCCGCAAGCAGACTCGCTTGCTAACGAACGACTTGTTGAGTTGTTAGCCCCGTCAAAAAAGAAGAATCAATCGTACAAAAATCCGTTGGAGATGTTTTTTAACCAAGGCGGAGCCGCTCAACAAGATGTGGATGACCTTGAAGATGCGGATCAGCAATCGTTAAAGGAACAGAGAAAACGAATTGCAGCTCAGCTTGAAACAGGTGAGCTAGAAGATACAACGGTAACGGTTGAAGTAGATGAGCAAAATGCTGGACTGATGGATATGTTTCAAGGGTCTGGTATGGAGCAGATGGGCATGAACATGCAAGACATGCTTGGCAACATGATGCCAAAGCGTAAGAAGAAGCGCAGACTAACTGTAAAAGAAGCGCGCAAAGTTCTGGCTGATGATGAAGCACAAAAGCTTGTTGATATGGAAGAGATTAGCCAAAAAGCTGTTGAGAAGACAGAGCAACTTGGCATGATTTTTATCGATGAGATTGATAAAGTTGCAGGAAAACAGCAGAACAACAGTGTTGACGTATCTCGAGAAGGTGTTCAAAGAGATATCCTTCCTATTGTGGAAGGAGCAACGGTAACGACGAAATATGGACCTGTGCAAACCGACCACATATTGTTCGTTGCTGCTGGTGCATTCCACATTTCAAGACCGTCAGACCTCATTCCTGAACTGCAAGGGCGTTTTCCGATTCGTGTGGAACTTGATAACCTCACGAAAGATGACTTTGTGCGGATTTTAAAAGAGCCTGACAATGCGCTGCTCAAACAATATGCAGCACTTTTGGAAACTGAAGGTATAATCGTTGAATTTTCTGACGAAGCTGTAGTTAGATTGGCTGAACTTGCAGAGCATGTAAATCGAACGACGGAGAACATTGGCGCAAGACGCTTGCACACACTACTGGAACGTTTACTTGAAGACCTATCTTTTGAAGCGACAGATGTGACGTTAGAAAAGATTACGATCACGCCGTCTTATGTGGATGATAAGCTCAAAGACGTTGCAGCGAACCAAGATACCAGCCACTTTATATTGTAATATATGAATAGGAGGATCTATTAACAGATGGAACTATTAACGAAGTCTAGAAAGATCAATGAGATGCTACAAAAATCAGCGGGGCAACATGTGGACTTTAAAGACATGGCAGAAACATTGCGCGATGTCATCACAGCGAACGTATTCGTTGTCAGTAGAAGAGGGAAGTTGCTCGGTTATTCCATTCAACAAGAGATCGAGCACGATAAGATTGACCGCATTTTAGAGGAGCGTCAATTCCCTGAAGAGTATACAGAAGGATTATTTGGGGTTGCTGAAACATCTCCAAACCTTGATATTGACAGCAAGTACACAGCATTCCCTGTTGAAAACCGTGAACTATTTAAAACAGGACTTACAACCATTGTTCCAATCATCGGTGGAGGACAACGTATTGGTACGCTCATTCTTGCCCGCTTGAATGACTCTTTCAGTGATGATGATCTCATTCTAGCTGAGTATGGAGCTACGGTTGTCGGCATGGAGATCCTCCATGAGAAAGCTCAAGAAATTGAAGAAGAAGCAAGAAGTAAAGCGGTTGTTCAAATGGCGATTAGCTCATTATCTTACAGTGAGTTAGAAGCGGTTGAGCATATCTTTGAAGAACTTGACGGCAAAGAAGGCTTACTTGTCGCAAGTAAAATTGCTGACCGTGTAGGAATTACACGTTCTGTCATCGTGAATGCACTTCGTAAGTTAGAAAGTGCCGGTGTCATTGAATCTCGTTCCCTAGGAATGAAAGGTACGTATATTAAAGTGTTAAATGGAAAGTTTCTTACAGAACTTGAAAGACTAAGAGACGAGTAAATAAGCAAAGCAAAAGCCCCATTCCTGATAAAAGGAGTGGGGCTTTTTTCGTGTTTGTTATGACGAAATGACCAGTCCTTTTGGTGTGCACTTAGTGAAGAAGGCATGTGCCTATAGAAGGTGAACGCAAGCATGAAATGAAATCCGACAAAAAATACCAATATTAGGAAAGTGGTGAGGGGTTTTCTCCTGTCTATCTTGCAGTGCTCATGTCGAAACGAAAACATATTACTGGTCTTTAAGAACTATCGTTTTGGAAGTGGTGAATTGGGTTTAGTTAAAAAGTATTAATATAATCGAACATTTAATAGTCCGTAGCTCGTGTTTTCATGAAAATTTTAGATTATAATAGAAAAAATTGTCGACGTTGACTACAATTTAAAGAGACGAAGTTCACAATACATAAGTACCGAACTGAGTGCGTTGAATCGTGTAGTGATTCGGACGAATCATACAGGGAGGGTTAGCGAATGAGCTTAATATCCAATACAATGCTTTCTTTGGAAAGAGGTTTGAATGCATCATCGATGCAACAACAAGCGATATCTAACAATATAGCCAATATCGATACACCGAATTATAAGGCAAGGCGTGTTGACTTTCAGTCTGCCCTCACCGACGCACAGGCGAAATTGGATGCATACCGAACAGATGAGCGTCATGTACCTTTTTCAAGTGGAGGAAGGGAACCATTGATGAAAAGAGATACCGATACAGCATTCAACCATAATGGCAACAATGTTGATCTGGACCATGAGATGGCGATGATGGCAAACAATCAAATTTATTACAATGCCGTTGCCGAACGATTAAACGGACAATTCAGCTCCTTAAAAACTGCGATTCGAGGAGGGAACTAGATGAGTATGTTTGCAGGTATGAATCATACCGCTTCCGCACTAACCGCTCAACGGCTTCGTATGGATGTGGCTGCTGGCAATATGGCCAATGCGGAAACGACGCGTGGGCAAATGGTGGATGGGGAATGGCAGCCTTATCGTCGTAAGATGGTCACGATGGGCAGCGGTGCGCAGTCGTCGTTTGCGTCACATTTGCGAGCTGCAGAGAATCGTGCAAATGGGGTTCAGGTTACGGGAATTGTAGAAGATGAAACCCCGTTTGAACAAATGTATGCACCAGGCCATCCTGATGCGAACGAAGAAGGTATGCTTTTTCTTCCGAATGTGGACCCATTAAAAGAGATGGTCGATATTATGGGGGCAACGCGTTCATATGAAGCGAATGTTACCGTATTTGATGCTCACAAAGGCATGATGATGAAAGCGTTGGAAATTGGACGTACATAACTAGAGGGGGTTAAGTAATGGAGGGTGGCAACACAATTCAACCGTTTATGCCTGTAGGTTACAGTGGAAACGTTGCTTCTAGTAGTCGCACGCACACACCGGCTGATGCGCATGGCGCGTTTCATGAGTTGCTAAAAGGTGCAATTGAGAACGTGAACGACCAACAGATCGAATCACGGCAAATGACCGAAAAACTCGTTTCAGGTGAAGTAGATAACCTTCATGATGTAATCATCGCTTCAGAGAAAGCCGGTATTGCGATGCAAACTACGATTGAAGTGCGTAACAAAGCCATCGAGGCTTATGAAACGATCATGAGAATGCAAGTGTAGCATCTCTAAGCGGAAGTAGGCGGGACGAACCATGAATGAGAAGATTGAACAAATGAAGGCGCAGACCATTACGTTTTGGACGTCCAAAACAAAGAAGCAAAAAGGCTTCTTTATCGGTTCGGTCATTGTCGTTCTATTACTAATCGTAATGTTGCTATTTTTCACATTGCGCACAAACTATGCACCGCTCTACAGCAATTTGTCCGTTGAGGAAACAGGACAAATTAAAGAGACGCTTGATAGCCGTGGGATTGCCAATACGATTAATGAAAATGGAACAGCGATTTATGTACCAAGAGACGTCGTTGATGATGTGAAAGTTGAGCTAGCTGCTGAGGGAATTCCGAGCACAGGCGCCATTAACTACGAAGATTTTCGTGATTCTCTTGGGTTTGGCATGACGGATAACGAATTTTCGGTCATGGAAAAAGCGGCAATGCAAACGGAATTGGAAGGGTTGATTCAGACGATCGATGGGGTTCAGTCCGCAACGGTCATGATACAGCTTCCAGAAGAGACAATTTGGCTTAGTGATGATCCTGGTGAGGCACAAGCGTCCATCGTACTTACGCTTGCAGGTGGTTATTCGCTCGATCCACATAACGTATCAGCACTTTTTAATCTCGTATCTAAAAGTATACCGAATTTGCCTACCGATAATATCGTCATCACTGACCAACTCTTTAACAATTATACATATGACCAAAGTGAGATGAGCGACAGTACCCTTCACGTTTACGACCAACAGCGAGAAATCCGACGAAACATAGAACAAGACATACAACAACGGCTTCAGCAGATGTTAGGGATGATGATGGGTCAAGATAAGGTCGTCGTTTCGGTAACCGCTGATGTTGATTTCACACAAGAGTACCGTGAGGAAGAGCTCGTCGAACCTGTGGATGAAGATACGACGGAAGGAATTGCAATCAGTGTAGAGCGTGTGTCTGAATACTATGAAGGCGGCGGAGTTCCTGAGGAAGGTGTCGTCGGAACAGGCGACGATGACATTGCCAACTACCCAGCTGTAGGGGCTGCAGGGGATGGCGATTACGAGCGAATTGAAGAGCGAATTAACAATGATGTGAATCGGATTCATCGACAAATCCAAGAAAGTCCATACACGGTTAGAGATTTAGGTGTCCAAGTCGTTGTGGAACCGCCGGACCCAACCGATTTAACATCCCTACCACCAACAGCGATTGGCGAAATTGAGGATATGCTCGAGACCGTTGTTTCAACAAGCATCGCTTCTCCATCGCTCGAAGATATGGAAGGGGATGTTGGTGACCGAATTGTCGTGACCGCACAGCCTTTATTTGGAAAAGCAGATGTTGAGGAAACCGCTCAATTTGCAATTCCTGCATGGGTTTACGTTGCAGGGGGCTTAGGGCTACTCGTCCTCATCGTAGCAGGCTGGCTGTTGTTAAGAAGAAACAATGACGAATTCGAAGAGTTTGAAGAAGAGACGTTTACCGAAACAGTCGAAGAAATCCCGACTGAAGACATTACACCAGGTGCTGAGCGTCGGAGGAAATTGGAACAGCTGGCAAGAGAGCGTCCAGAAGAATTTTCAAAACTACTGCGCACTTGGCTATCTGATGACTAAGGGGGTTCACAGATGAATCGAACGCGACAGAAGTACTCTGGCAAACAAAAAGCAGCAGCGCTATTAATTTCTCTTGGACCCGACGTATCTGCAAATGTATATAAACATTTACAGCAAGAAGAAATCGAACAGCTCACACTAGAGATTGCGAACGTTCGAAAAGTAGACAATGAAGACCGAGATCAGTTGATTCACGAATTTCATCAACTCGCGGTCGCTCAAGAATACATGACGCAAGGCGGCATCGGTTATGCCAAAGATGTGCTAGAGAAGGCGCTAGGAACCGATGAGGCGATGGCCATCATTACGAAGCTCACATCGACGTTGCAAGTGCGCCCGTTTGATTTTGCGCGCAAATCAGAGCCGGTTCAAATTCTTAATTTCATTCAAAATGAGCATCCACAAACGATCGCACTCGTCCTTTCTTACTTAGACCCCCACCAAAGTGGTCAAATACTTTCGGAGCTCTCTTCTGAAATGCAGTCGGATGTTGCAAAAAGAATTGCAACGATGGACCGGACGTCTCCGGAAATTATTAGTGAGGTGGAGGCGGTTCTCGAACAGAAATTGTCATCGACGTTCACTCATGATTATACGGAAGCTGGAGGAATAGAAGCGGTTGTTGACGTGCTTAACAGCGTCGATCGAAGCACCGAGCGAACGATTCTTGATTCATTAGAGATTCAAGATCCTGATCTGGCAGAAGAGATTAAAAAGCGGATGTTTGTGTTTGAAGACATTGTCACGCTTGACGCTAGGTCGATTCAACGCATCATTCGCGATGTAGACAATGAAGACTTGCAATTGTCACTTAAAATTGCAAGCGAGGAAGTTAGAAATATTCTATTTAGCAACATGAGTACGCGGATGGCAGAAACGTTCAAGGAAGAAATGGAGTATATGGGACCGGTTCGTTTGAAAGAAGTAGAAGACGCGCAAACGAGAATTGTCAACGCTGTGCGCCGTCTCGAAGAAGCTGGAGAAATTGTGATTGCTAGAGGTGGGGGAGATGATGTGATTGTCTAACCTCATAAAACGGAATCGACAAAACAAAAGCTCAACGAATGAGCGCCCATTTTCTCTCGTCTTGCAACCGATTGAAAGAGAGACTGAACTATCGAGCGAAGAATCGTCAGCTGAGCAAGTTGACGCCATGCAAGACACTGGCGTGAACATCGTTCGAGCCGCTCAAGAAAAAGCGGCCACAATTATTGAATCTGCCAAGCAAGAAGCTGCCCGTTTAGAAGCGTCACTCGTTGAAGAGAAAAAGCTTCATGAAGCTGAAGCGAAACGTCTGTACGAAGAACAACGAGAAGCGGGTTGGCAAAAAGGATATGAAAAAGGTCAACAAGAAGGACATGATTCGTATTTGCAGGAAATTGACCGGGCAAAGCACGTCGTAAAAGCAGCGAAGGAAGATTATGACCGGTACGTAGAACAAGCGGAAGAAACAATCTTAAAACTAGCGATGGCGTTTGCCAAACAGATCGTTGGCCAAGTAGTGAGCGTGCCAGAAGGCTATGACCAGTTTTTGAAACAAGCGATCGAGCAAGTAAAAGACGAAGAAGAAGTGCTCATTTACATCCATCCAAATCATTTTGCCGACACCGTGCAACGTCGCGGTGAGTATGAAGCATTGCTTACGATGGCGGAACGTGTTCGTTTTTTTGCAGACCCTACTCTAGAAGAAGATGGTTGCTTAATCAAAACGTCTTACGGGCATTTGGATGCGAGCGTTCACACACAATTGGATGGATTGCACACAGAATTAGAACACCGACTCGTTCGTGAGCGTGAGCACCATGAAAGCTATTAATCTCATAGAAGAACTCGCCACTGTCAACCAATACCAATGGTACGGCAACGTAACCCGAGTTGTCGGTTTAACGATTGAAGCTCGAGGCCCCCGGGCTGCAGTTGGAGAGATTTGTGAAATTAATCAAAATGACGGCTCGGTTGTATTAGCAGAAGTCGTTGGTTTTAAAGAAACGAATCTTTTGCTCATGCCTCTTTCCAAAACGAACCGTATTCAAACGGGTAGTCTCGTGAAAAATCGGAGAAAACCACTTGAAGTGGCTGTTGGAAATGACCTGATTGGCAAAGTCGTTGACGGCCTTGGTCAGCCACTGAACGGTGAGCGGCTGCCTCGAGGCTTGAAAAAGGTTGCAGTAGAACAACCGTCACCCAACCCACTAACTCGTCCAAGAATTACAGAAACGATGCCGTTAGGCATTAAAGTGATTGATGGTTTGCTTACTGTTGGGGTAGGTCAACGAGTCGGCATTTTTGCAGGAAGTGGAGTCGGAAAGAGTACACTTCTTTCAATGATTACGAAGTCTTCAGCAGCCGATGTGAATGTGATTGCTTTAATTGGTGAACGAGGAAGAGAAGTTCGAGATTTTATTGAGAAAGAATTGGGCGAAGAGGGGATGAAGCGCTCGATTGTCGTCGCCGCAACTTCGGACCAGCCAGCGCTCGTCAGAATTAAAGGCGCACAGACGGCTACGGCTATCGCTGAATATTTCAGAGACCAAGGGAAACATGTGAACTTAATGATGGATTCGGTCACACGTTTTGCGATGGCGCAGCGAGAAGTTGGACTTGCTGCAGGGGAACCTCCGACAACAAAAGGATACACACCTTCAGTATTCGCGATGCTGCCTCAGCTGTTAGAGCGATCAGGAACGAGTGTAAACGGCGCAATCACTGCTTTTTATACCGTCCTTGTTGATGGGGATGACCTGAATGAACCGATCACAGATGCCGTGCGGGGGATTTTAGATGGTCATTTTATCTTGGACCGTAGTATTGCAAACCGAGGCCACTACCCAGCGATTGATGTATTAAAAAGCGTGAGCCGATTAATGAATGATATTACAGAAAAAGACCACCAACAGGCAGCGCAAACCATTCGTGAACGAATGAGTGCCTATCGTGATACGGAAGACTTAATTAGTGTAGGGGCGTACAAAAAAGGACACGCTAGATCGATTGACTTGGCGGTAGAGCTTCAACCAGAAATACAACGGTTTTTGCAACAGTCAACAGGAGAGCATGTTTCTTTAGACCAAACGCGCGCGTGGATGAATGACATTGCCATAAAGGAGTGACCGGGTCGTGACCTTTCGGTTTAGGTTAGAGAAGTTGTTGCAAGTAAAAGAGAATGAAGCGAACGATTGCCAGGTGAAATATAACGAAGCGGTCAAAAAATTCGAAACGGTCGGTTATGAACTGTACCACTGGCTCAAACAAAAAGAGACAACTAAACAAAAAGTCGACCAAAATGTGGTGGCGGGAACGACCATTGCCGCGCTACAAGAAGCAGAGCTAATGTCCAAACGATTGGAGAAACAAATTCTCATTTGGCAACATGAAGCCGATGTATCCCGGCAACATATGGTCAAAATGAAACAAGAGTGGCAAGCAGCAAACACCGAACTGAAAAAGCTTGAAAAAATGAAGGGAAAAAACAAAGAACGTGAGCGAGAAGAACAAAACCGTCTTGAGCAACTGCAATTGGATGAAACGGCGGTCATGCAATACATTCGAGCAGAGTAGGGGGAGGCTATGAAGAAAAAATCAAAAGACAAGCACTCCTCGTGGAGCGGCAAACAGTTTCTGCTGTTTGTCATACTTATCCCTGGTATTGTGCTCGCAACGATCTTGGCTGTTGTATTTTATGTATTGGACTTCAATCCATTGGAGACGTTCACGGCTGATTCTGAGGAAGAATTGCTCATTCGTGAAGAAGAGTCAACAAGTTCTGCAGATGTAGATGTGCTAGAACAACAACTGCTCGCTGCTGAGCAAACGATTGAGGCTCTTGAAGAAGAACTTGAACAATATGAAATTGATGCTGCGTTTGAGGGAGGGCAGCCACCAGAAGAAGATGCTGTTGACGAAGAACTTGCACGTATTGCAAGAATCTATGAAAACATGAATCCGCGAAGAGCGGCAGATATTATGAGTGAGCTGAGTGGTGAGGAAATCGTCACCCACATGACAGAAATGAACGATCAATCCCGCTCGGGCATCTTGCAAAACATGGAAGCTGAGCTTGCAGCAGAAGTGATGACGATGCTAAGCGACCAAGACGATTGAAAGGAGGTGAACCGACTGATTACGACAGGGTATTCAAGTTTGTTTACAGATAAGCTATTCCCGGAAAAGGATTCGCTAAAACCGGTTTTCGCTCAAGGAACAAAAGATCATTCATCAGCACCAGCATTCGCACAGCTGTTAGAAACGTTGAACAGCACACGAGAAGAAGAAATATCCGATACCGACGCCCAAGAAGAAACCGTACTCGATACATTGTTATTACGAATTGCCGAATGGTTGACCTCACGCGAAGACGAGCCAGGAGAACGACCACAGCAAGTACAAGTTGAGGTTGTTGAAGATCGTAACGAGCTAGAAACGGAGCGCTTGCATGAAGAAACCGACCTCCAGTTCGCTCATATTGAATCTTTAATCCAAGATCTAGTCCATGAACCGACTTTGAGGGTAGCAGCCTCTTCTTTGCAAGAAATTCAGGTTATGATCGACAAATTACGAAGGCAATACGTACCGTCAGCCGAGCAACTCGGTCGTTTGCAAAAGATCGTTCAGCGTATCATTGATGAACAAACAACATCTTCACCCGTTTTCAAAGAAACGGTCGTGAAGAAGATTGAAGCCGTTATTGAACGTGTAGAGCGACTGGAAACGAGCGATCATAAACGCAGCCAACCGATCGAACGACCGGCACCCGTTTTGTTGGACGACCGTTTTATGAACAGTGCGTCACGGGTTGAATTTACGCCGTATTACGCAATGAGAGCGTTAGGCGCAGGGGAGCAGCATCAAATTCATATCGGAACAGAAGATACAAAGCACCGACAAGAGTTACAGTTCCAACGGCAACTCCATTTTGTTCTCAATCGAGCACAGTTTCAACAGGTTGGCGGCAAAGAGACACTCACTATTCGCCTCCATCCAGAACATCTAGGGAAGCTTCATATTGAGCTTGTCCGAACGAATGGTGTTATGGAAGCGCGTTTACTAACCGCATCGGCAACCGCTCGAGAACTCATTGAAACACAGCTGCCTCAGCTCAGAAACGCTTTCCACCAACAACATATACAAGTCGAACGAGTCACCGTAGATGACATTGAGCAAAAACTTGATGGCGAGCAAGCGGAGCGGGACCGAGAAGACGATGAAACGACACAATACGAAGAACCGTTGTCTGATGAACAAACGGACTTCCCTTCGTTCCAAGAGTGGCTAGCACAAACCATTGAAAAAGAAGAGGAGGAGATCAAAACGTTATGAACGTGAACTTTCAAACCGCCGCGGCAGGCGAGCGTAATCAAGTGAACGGGGTACCGGTTGCAAAACCCGAAGATACGATTCTTGGAAAAGATGACTTCTTGAAACTTTTAATTCATCAACTGCAAAACCAAGATCCACTAGACCCGATGGACGACCGGGAATTTATCGCACAAATGGCTCAGTTTTCTTCCCTTGAGCAGTTGACGAACATGAATGCCAACATCCAACAGTTTACTCAGCAACAAGAACATACCTCACTCGTACAGCTAAGTGGGCTTATCGGAAAACAAGTGAACTGGTACCGAATTATCGAAGATGATAACGGCTTTGAAGAACGTCACTATAGTGAAAATGAAGTCACTGCAGTACGAAGAAATGAATCAGGTGAACTGCAAGTTCAGCTCGATACCGGTCGCTGGGTCGACAGCCGACAATTAACCGAAGTAGCTTTGAAAAGCGAACCATCAGAAGGTGATGACGAATAAATGCACATTCCTTATCAACCTTTAGCTGCCGTGCAAACGGCCCATCCACCTACGAAAAAAAGTGTAAAAACCGCTCAATCAAATACCGGATCATTTCAAGAAGCATTACAGGCAGCCACAACGAAAGAACCGCTAAAACTTAGTAAACATGCTGAAATGCGTATGAAAGAACGACAAATTCATATGTCCGAAGAACAATGGATACGGGTGACAGAAAAAGTGCATGAAGCAAAAGCGAAAGGTATTTCACAGCCTCTCGTGCTCACAAACGATGCTGCCCTCGTCGTAAGTGCCCAAAATGAAACGGTCGTAACCGTGCTCTCAGAACGAGAAGCAACCGACAAGATCTTCACGAACATTGACGGTACGATTGTACTCAAACGTTAACAGCTGGACCGATAAGGAAGCTGTCCGTTCGCCGACTGACTGACGCGAACGACCCACTATAAGGAGGAATACAGATGATTAGAAGTATGTATTCAGGCGTAACCGGATTGCAAAACCACCAACAAAAACTCGACGTGATCGGCAACAACATCGCCAACGTAAACACATTCGGATTCAAAAAAGGCCGTTACACATTCCAAGATATGCTCAGCCAAACCGTGCAAGGAGCGAGTGGTTCTGGAGGAGATTTAGGCGGTACGAACCCGAGACAAATAGGCCTCGGTGTACAAACCGGTTCTATCGATACGATTCATACCCAAGGGGCGTTGCAGCCGACGGGGCGTGAGTTGGATTTAGGCATTGCAGGGGATGGATATTTTCGTGTAGGTCCCAATGGTGCAGCTGATGAAGATATATTGTATACACGTGCTGGGAATTTTTACCTTGATGGAGATGGCAACATTGTAAATTCAAACGGTAATTATTTGCTAGATGGAAATGGGTCAAACATAACTATTCCATCTACTGCGGAAAGCTTCAGCATAGGTTCAAACGGCGTAGTATTTGCTGTAGGAGGTCCTGACGCTGGGGAAGTAGGTACCATCCAACTCGCCACTTTCCCGAACCCTGAAGGTCTCGAAAAAGTTGGCGGCAACTTATACCGTCCATCACCAAACTCAGGAGCGCCTGGTGATCCAGTTACCCCTGGTGAGGGGGGCTCCGGCAATCTCGTTGCCGGTGCACTGGAAATGTCAAATGTTGACCTATCTGAAGAATTTGTGGAGATGATTACCGCTCAGCGTGGCTTGCAAGCGAACTCGAGAATTATTACGACGTCCGACGAAGTGTTACAAGAGCTCTTGAACTTGAAATAATTGATTAGGGAGGCGCGGGCCGGGGTGGACCTGGCTCGCATACGTACATATGATTCGATTACTCCGGTTAGATGAAACGGTATTTTACTTGAGCTTTATGCAAATTGAAACGGTGGAAAGTTTACCTGACACGACGCTCACATTAACGAACAATCGTAAGCTTGTTGTAAGAAATACATTGGACGATGTGATTGAACAGATTGAGACCAAGTATGAGACGTTCGGTATTGTCGTGAAAAGTAAACCGAAGGAGGAAACCGAGTGAAGAAGTTTGTGCTTATAATGTCTGGCATTACGCTCAGTGTAGCTCTCGTGACAGCTTCGATATGGTTTCTAGGCATGCCTGGTGAAGAACAGGCTGAAGGTTCGGAACAACCGAGTATTGACGAAGTGATCCATCGTTCTTGGGACACCGATCAGCTGACAACGAACCTTGGCAGTGACCATATAATCCGTGCGTCATTTCGAATTGAGACGGACGACCCGGACACACGAGCGGACGTAGAGAAGCGTGATTTTCAGATTAAAAACTTGATTATTCATCGGCTCGCTGAACAAAGTGCTGAAGAGCTTCGCAGTTCAGAAGGGCTAAGGGAGCTAGAAGAAACGCTTCGAACCGACATTAACGAGCTGCTTGAGAGTGGGACGGTAGTCGAAGTGTACACGACGGAACGAGTGATTCAGTAAAAGAGGTGAGTTTCATGGCAGATGTATTGTCACAAGGGGAGATTGATGCGCTTTTGTCCGCACTCTCGACCGGAGAGATGGATGCAGAAGAACTGTTAAGAGAAGATGCGGCAAAGCGCATTTATACATACGATTTCAAGCGGGCGGTCCGATTTTCAAAAGATCAAGTGCGTTCGTTAACGCGCATTCACGAAAACTTTGCCCGGTTATTAACGACTGCGTTTTCTGCGCAGCTTCGAACCTATGTGCAAATTAATGTGACGTCTGTCGACCAACTTCCGTATGAGGAGTTTATTCGCTCCATCCCGTCAGTAACGTTATTGAACATCTTTGACGTTTCGCCACTTGACGGTCGGTTTCTCATCGAGGTAAACCCAAACATTGCTTATGCGATGGTGGACCGTATTCTAGGCGGGTCGGGTGCTGGAATGAATAAAATTGAAAACCTGACTGAAATCGAAAAAAGGTTGCTATCGCAAACGTTTCACTATATGTTAGATAGTTTCCAACAAGCATGGCAATCGGTCATTGATTTAGATCCGGTCATGGATGATTTAGAAGTGAACCCGCAATTTGTGCAATTGCTCAGTCCGAATGAAACGGTAGCCGTTATTAGTTTATCAACGACGATCAATGAGACGTCAGGGATGATTAACGTCTGCCTCCCGTATGTCGTGCTTGAGGAGCTATTGCCGAAGTTGTCTGCGCACTACTGGATGCAATCGCCGAACAAAGAGCGCAATGAACAAGAAGAGGGGAATTTGAAGCGCTCGGTACATAAAGCTGACCTGTTAATCCAAACGATCCTTGGAACGTCAACACTCACGGTAGAAGAGCTTATGTACTTAAAAGCTGGAGATGTTTTGGAACTAGGTCAAAGTGTTCATGACCCACTTGTGACAAATGTCGGAGAAAAACCTAAATATTATGTACAGCCTGGACGAAAAAAACAAAGAATAGCTGTGCAAGTGAGAGAAGAAATAAAGGAGGATGTCGACGATGAATGATGAGCCGCTCTCTCAAGAGGAGATTAACCAGCTGTTGCAAGGGCTCGAAGATGAAGCAGAAGCCGAACGAACTGAAAAGACAGACGACGGCTATCCGCCTGCACCAACACGAGCGACGACCGATATCCAACAATTTCTAACGGAAATTGAAAAAGATGCGATCGGTGAAATTGGCAATATTTCTTTCGGGACGGCGGCAACAACGCTTTCTCAGCTGCTAAACCAAAAAGTGTCGATTACAACACCAATTGTGCAAGCGGTCAAATCAGATTTATTGCAAGAGGAGTTCCCTGCTCCCCACGTATCGGTACACGTCCAATATAAAGAAGGGTTTGAAGGGACGAACGTGCTCGTCATTAAAGAGAAAGATGCACAAATTATCGCGGACCTGATGCTTGGTGGCGACGGTACTGAACCGTCAAGCGAGCTCGGGGAAATGCACATTAGTGCCGTGCAAGAAGCGATGAATCAAATGATGGGTAGTTCGTCAACGTCATTGTCTACGATCTTTAATACGAGAGTGGACATTTCTCCTCCTGGCATTACGATGTTGGATGTTGAGGCAGGAGACGGCATTGAACAGCTTCCGAATGAAGCGACGCTCATTAAGATTTCTTTTCGTTTAAAGATTGGTGAGTTGATCGACTCCATCATCATGCAACTGGTGACAGTGGAGTTTGCAAAAGAAATGGTCGAGCTGCTCATGAACCCTGGCGATAACGCAGGTGCAGTTGAAGCGCCAGCGATGCCTGTAGAAGAGAAAACGGTTGAGCAGGATTCTCATCCGGAGCCAACCCGACCTGCTCAGGCAACGTCAGTCCCGCCTTCACCTCCACCAACTAACGAGCGACAAGAACATTTGCATGAAGAGTTCGCAATGGATGACAGAGAAGTACAACCTGCGCAGTTTGCGAGCTTTGAAGAAGAACCACTCACGAGAAGTCAGTCACGCAACTTGAACATGCTTATGGATATTCCCCTTGATGTAACGGTCGAGCTCGGCCGCACAAGACGGTCGATCAAGGATATTTTAAGTTTTACTCAAGGATCGATTATCGAGCTGGATAAGCTGGCAGGTGAACCGGTTGACATTATGGTCAATCACCGTCTTGTCGCTAAAGGCGAAGTCGTCGTTATAGACGAGAACTTCGGTGTGCGTGTGACCGATATCGTTAGCCAAGCCGAGCGTTTAGAAAACCTAAAATAAACAGAGAAGAGGCGGAGTTCATGACAAGCCGTGTATTAATTGTTGATGATGCTTCATTTATGAGAATGATGATTCGGGATATTTTGGAAAAGCACAATTTTGTCGTTGCTGGGGAAGCAGAAAACGGAAAAGATGCAATTGAAAAGTATAAAGAGACAGAACCGACGTTTGTGACGATGGACATTACGATGCCAGAAATGGACGGCATCGAAGCATTAAAAGAAATCCGTGCGTTTGACCCAGAGGCGAAAGTAATTATGTGTTCGGCGATGGGACAACAAGCGATGGTTGTGGATGCCATTAAAGCCGGGGCAAAAGATTTTGTCGTCAAACCATTTCAAGCGGACCGCGTCATTGATGCAGTAAATAAAACGCTCGGTCAGTAAGGGGGCATGGGGATGAGGATGATCAAACCATGGACCGCAATCGTTTTTGCCATGTGTAGTCTTTTGTTATTCCCTGCACCTCATGCGTTTGCGGATCAATCAGTAGCAGATACACTTCAGAACAATGAAGGGGTGGGGGAAGTGGAAAGTGCCCCCGTTGTTCCTGAAGAAGAACAAATTCAAGTCGGCGGGAGTGCAGCTGCTGAGGAAAGCATGTGGAGCGTGTTGTTTAAACTTGGGCTCGCACTCACTGCCGTACTTCTCATTATGTACGTATTGCTAAAAATGCTCGGGCGTAAAAGCCACCATGTGCAATCCAGTGGCATGTTGCAAAACCTAGGGGGCATACAACTCGGGCAACAAAAGTCTGTTCAAGTGATACGAGTCGGTGATCGTTTCTTTATTGTTGGTGTTGGCGATTCCATTCAACTTCTCGATGAGATTCGTGACGAAGACGAAATCCGACAGCTCGTAGAAAAAGCAGATCAAACCTATAGCGCTCCTGATTTCATGACGCATGCGAAATCGTTTTTGCAAAAACAAGCGAAAAAGGATGAGACGGTGCAATCGCTTGAGCGAAAGCTCGGTCAAACGAAGAGCGCCAAAAGATCATCGGTTGACTCGTTGGGGATTGGCAAATGAGCATAGTCATTACGGCAATTCCAGGTATTGATGTAGGCAATTGGCTCAGTGACGATCCTCAAGATGTCGCGATGACGGTCCGGCTCGTATTGTTGCTCACGGTGCTCACGCTTGCACCTGCATTCCTTATTCTAATGACGTGTTTTACACGAATCATTGTTGTGTTAGGTTTCGTCCGGATGGGACTTGCGACACAACAGATGCCACCGACCCAAGTGTTAATCGGGTTGGCACTATTTTTGACGTTTTTCATTATGGGTCCTGTGCTTTTAGAGATTAACGAAGAGGCCGTCACACCCTTTCTAGAAGGTGACATTGATCAAGAAGAAGCGTTTGAGCTTGCGGCTACACCGATAAAAACGTTTATGGCTGAACATACGCGGGAGAAGGATTTGGCTTTATTTATGGGGTATGCCGAAATGGAAGCCCCGGAAACGCTTGATGATATTCCGTTAACGGCACTCGTTCCAGCCTTTGCCATTAGTGAACTGCAAACCGCATTTCAAATCGGTTTTCTCATCTTTATTCCATTTCTCGTCATTGACATGATTATCGCTAGTGTACTTATGTCCATGGGGATGATGATGCTTCCACCGGTCATGATTTCCTTGCCATTTAAAGTGTTGTTGTTCGTGCTTGTGGATGGATGGTATTTGGTCGTGCAGTCGCTCTTGATTAGCTTCTAGTAGAAAGGAACGATTCGAATGTCACATGAAACGGTGTTAAGCCTTGCCGAGCGCAGTGTGATGGTCATTATCATCATTGCAGGCCCGTTGCTCGTTCTTGCGCTCGTCATTGGGCTGGCGGTAGCGGTATTTCAGGCGACCACACAAATACAAGAGCAAACCCTTGCATTCATACCCAAAATTCTTGGTGTGTTAGCCGGAATTGTCGTATTTGGGGCGTGGATGTTAAATGAGCTCATATTTTTTACTGAACAGTTGTATACAAACTTACATAACTTTATAGGATGATCCGATGGAATGGATAAACCTAATACCCGCCTATTTGCTCGTATTTGTTCGTCTGCTTGCATTTTTAGCAACTTTACCGGTATTTTCTTATCGAAATGTACCAGCGTATTTTAAGATTGGCTTTGCGGTTTACTTTGCTTTTATCGTAATCTTTACGATCGATTCTCCAATCGTTGCGTTGGATGGACAATTTATTTTGCTCGTCGTCAAGGAAGTGCTCGTAGGTTTGTTAATCGGTTTAATTGCCTCAACGTTGTTTTACGCTGTGCAAACGGCAGGGGCATTTATTGACCTGAAGATCGGTTTTCTCGTCGCTAACGTCATCGACCCACAAACGGGTGCGCAAAGTCCGTTAACGGGAGGGTTTCTTTATGCGTTTGCGGTTTTGTTCTTGTTTGTGACAGGGGGTCATCACCTGTTATTAGACGGGATGTTCTATAGTTTTTCATATGTTCCGATTGATGAAGTCGACATTAACTTGACGAGTGAAGCGGTCATGCAAACAGCAGTTGAAGCGTTTGTGACGATGTTTATTATCGCTTTTCAAATGGCATTTCCAGTCGTTGGTGCACTTTTTCTCGTTGATGTCGCTCTAGGCATGATGTCGCGTGCGGTACCACAAATGAACGTGTTTGTTGTCGGTCTTCCTCTGAAGATAATTTTAGGTCTACCGATTATGATGCTCATGCTGCCGGCATTCTTTTGGCTTCTTCAACGACTTGTTGAAGAAATTGTCATCAGTATGCGCATGTTAATGCAGCTTTTTGGAGGTGCATAACATGTCGATGCGGATGGATTTGCAGTATTTTACAGGTGAAAAAACAGAAAAAGCAACGCCGAAAAAACGTCAAGATACGCGGAAGAAAGGGCAAGTTCCAAAAAGTAATGACGTAAATACAGCCATTATTTTGCTCGTTGTCTTTATATCGCTAATGGCTTTCGCCTCCATTCCTGGACAATTCATGTACGACTTGTTTACAGAGGCGTATATTAACACGTCTGGCATGACGTTTACGGTCGAGAACACGATGGGTTTCTTAACCGATGTGACGGTTGGGATGGTAATCGCCGTTGCCCCGATTATGCTCGTTGCTGCATTTGCAGGAGTTGTCGCTAGTATGATGCAAGTCGGCGTCTTGTTTGCACCAGAAGCGATTAAACCAAAGCTGTCAAAGATCAACCCTCTAAAAGGGTTAAAGAGAATTTTCTCTGCTCGTGCACTCGTTGAATTAACGAAAGCGATTTTAAAAATCATTCTCGTCGGAATGGTTGCTTTCGGTATTTTATGGTTGTACCGAGATGACTTACTTTTTCTTGCGTTATATGACGTGAATGACGGGTTTTTGGTCGTGAGTCAGCTAACGGTGATGATCGGAATTGCTTCTGCACTTTTGCTGCTTATCCTTTCAATTCCTGACCTCGTGTATCAGCGATTTGACCATGAAAAACAAATTCGTATGAGCAAACACGACGTGAAAGATGAGTTCAAAAAAATGGAAGGCGACCCGCTCATCAAAGCAAAACGAAAACAACGTGCACAAGAGATGGCGATGAACCGCATGATGCAAGAGGTGCCAAAAGCGGACGTGGTCATCACGAATCCAACCCACTATGCGGTCGCTCTTCGTTATGATGGAGAAACGATGCAAGCGCCCAAGGTAATTGCAAAAGGGGTTGACTACAATGCGTTACGCATCCGTCAAGTCGCAAAAAAACATGACATTTCCATGGTTGAAAACCGTCCGCTAGCTCGCTCGTTATATGACGGAGCTAGCCTTGGTGAAGACGTGCCTGAAGATTTATTTAAAGCAGTCGCTGAAGTGCTAGCTTACGTTTATAAGCTGAACAAATCCGTACAATGATCAAAGGAGTGAGGTGAAGTCACATGCGATTTCGTGATCTGTTTATTCTAGTATTTGTAATTTTAATTGTGGCGATGCTCATCATTCCTTTGCCATCACCAATGATCGATGTTCTTATTATCGTCAATATTTCATTATCCTTAATGATCATTCTCGTCGCAATGAATATGAAAGAGCCTCTCGACTTTTCGATCTTCCCTACGGTTTTATTATTAGCGACACTTTTTCGGGTAGGAATTAGTGTGTCAACAACGCGAGCCATTCTCGGTCGTGCCGAGGCTGGTGAGGTCATTGACACGTTTGGTAACTTTGTGGTTGGGTCGAACCCACTCGTTGGTTTCGTCGTCTTTTTAATTCTCGTTGTCATTCAATTTATCGTAATCGTAAAAGGGGCAGAGCGTGTATCAGAAGTCGGCGCACGCTTCACCTTGGATGCGATGCCGGGTAAGCAGATGAGCATTGATGCTGATCTGAATGCAGGAATGATTACCGACCATGAAGCGAAACAACGTCGCGAAAAAATTGAAAAAGAAGCGGATTTCTACGGTTCAATGGACGGGGCGAGTAAGTTCGTGAAAGGAGATGCGATCGTTGGGATCGTCATCGTGCTCATCAACATTATTTTCGGATTTATTATCGGTATGGTACAGATGGGCATGAGTTTCTCTGAAGCGGCGAGTACATATACACTGCTTACGGTCGGAGATGGGCTCGTAACGCAAATCCCTGCTCTCTTGATTGCGACCGCAACAGGGATTGTTGTTACACGGGCTGCATCTGATGCCACACTAGGAGCAGATATTTCAAGGCAAATGCTTGCGTATCCTAAACTGTTGTATGTGGCTGCTGGTGCGATTTTTTTACTTGGCATCTTCACGCCAATTCCAAATTTGCTAACGTTGCCTATTGCACTGTTTTTAGGTATTGGTGGTTACATGCTTGACCGTAAATCTGTAGAAGAGCCGGTTGAAGATGTTCGTGAAGAAGAGGAAGAGCCACCAACGACAACACCGGAAAATGTGACGCAACTATTAAGCATCGACCCGGTAGAATTTGAGTTTGGCTACGGATTAATCCCTCTTGCTGATAGTCAACAAGGTGGAGATTTGCTTGACCGTGTCGTTATGATTCGAAGACAACTGGCGTTGGAGTTAGGGATGATCGTGCCAGTAATCCGAATTCGTGACAACATCCAGCTTCAACCGAATGAATATGTAATTAAAGTGCGGGGAAGTGAAGTCGAACGTGGTCAGTTGTTGCTCGATCATTACATGGCGATGAGCCCAGGGGTTGAAGACGAGCAAGTGACAGGCATTGAGACGACAGAACCTGCTTTTGGGTTGCCAGCACTTTGGATTACTGATGATGTGAAAGATATTGCCGAACTATCGGGCTACACTGTTGTTGATCCGCCGTCGGTCGTATCCACCCACCTAACAGAAACGTTGAAAAAGCACGCACATGAGTTGCTCACACGAGAGGAAACGAAGCAACTCGTTGAACACTTGAAAACGACTCACCCTGCACTCGTTGAAGAAGTGACGCCGAATCCATTGACGCTCGGCGATATCCAAAAAGTGTTACGGAGTCTATTGAAGGAGCGGGTGTCGATACGTAATCTGGCGGTCATTTTTGAAACACTCGCAGATTACGGACCGATGTTTAAAGACCCACAGTTAATGGCAGAGTACGTCCGCCAATCTTTATCAAGACAAATTACACAAGCGGTAAAACCACCACAAGGTGGACCGCTCTATGTGGTAACTCTTGGCGGTGGCGTTGAGAAGAAGTTAGCTGATGCACTGCAACAGACCGATCACGGGACGTATTTGTCGCTCGGTCCTGACGATGCAGAACAGATCGTACACGCTGTGCAAAATGAGTCAATGAAGCTTTCGCAAATGGGACAATCTCCTGTCATCCTTTGCTCGCCTGCGGTACGCATGCATTTGCAGCAACTGTTATCACGGTATTTGCCGAATGTACCCGTTCTCTCATATAACGAGTTAGAATCCGATCTAGAGATCCAAAGTGTCGGGGTGGTGAATGTAGCATGAACGTGAAACGGTTTTACGGAAAAACAGTAAGCGATGCGATGAATCAGGTGAAGCAAGCGTTTGGGAATGAAGCCGTGATTTTGCAAGATCGCCAAGTCATTAAAAAGCGCTTCCTCGGTTTGAAAAAAGAAACAATCATTGAAGTCATTGCAGCGACAGAGGAAAAAGAAGAAAAACGAGAGCTCGTCCAAAAGCCTGTGAAGCACGTTCCGAACGTGCCCATCGTGGAACGACCCAACCTGGATGCAAAAGCGTATCAACCTGAGCAGTTGGAACGAATCGTTCGACAACTAGAAGCCCAAGGCGTAGAGGGTGACACGCTAAAGCACATTCAACATGAGATGTATCCGCTCTACTATAAACGAGAAAACGAACAAACAGATGTGGAATTGTTGGAACAGGCGCTCAGGCCATTGCTTGTGGACCCGCCTTTCACAAATGCTCTCAAAGATGATACAACTGTGGCTATTTTTGTAGGGCAAACAGGCGTTGGGAAGACGACGACCCTAGCAAAAATTGCAGCGCTGTATAAATTAAAAAAGCAGCGAACTGTAGGATTCATTACGTGTGATACGTATCGAATTGCTGCGGTTGATCAACTTATCACATACAGCAATATTTTAGATGTTCCGATTGAAGTGGCGTATACGAAAGAAGACTATCGGCTCGCGAAAGATAAACTAAAACACGTGGATATTCTATTCGTTGACACTGCAGGAAGAAACTATCAAAATGCTGATCGTGTTGAAGAACTTTGTGACTGGTTGGGTGAACGGGATGACACAACAGAAGTCGTGCTAGCATTAAGCCTAACAGCGAAAGAGTCAGACCTTCTGCGCGTCTGTGAGCAATTTGAGAAGCTACACGTTGATCAGCTTCTGTTCACGAAGTTCGATGAAACGAAGACAATTGGAGAGATGTTGACCATCATGGAAAAAACACAGCTTCCTGTTTTGGCTGTAACGAATGGCCAAGCCGTTCCCGATGATTTGCTCCAGTTAAATCGCTATTCATTTGCCAATTACTTCGTAAAGGGAGGTTGCGATCGTGAAAGACCAAGCGTACGAATTACGAAACCGAATGCAAATGTATGAAGGGGTACAACAAAGCGTTCGTGTTGCGACAGTCGGCGCAAGTGAGCAAGACACGCGAGTATTCGAGCAACTGCTTGAGGGGGAGATCGAAACGCGCAGGCCGCACGTTCAAATCTCCTTTAGTCAGGCACTTCCTCACCATGCATCTGTTTTATTTTTAATTTCGAGGACCGATCCATCCGACATCACCACTTTATACGAATGGTTAAAAAAACATCGTTCTGAATTGCCTGCCGCGTGTTTTGTCATCGTGAATAGTGAGAGCGACGAATCGAAGTCAACAAGAGCCATTCAAAATCTAGTGAACACGAGTGCGGCATTTCTGCAATTATCCATTACCTATATCGGTCTATTATCAGACAAAGAATCGTTGTTAAATCAATGTATTACGATTCTTATTCAACATAAGGAGGATCGAGATGAACGTCCTCATCGTTGATGATTCTGCATTCATGAGGAAATGGCTTCGTGAGCTTATTGAAAACCAAAAAGGACTCCGAGTTGTTGGTGTCGCCCGAAATGGAAAAGTGGCATTAGAATTACTCGACCGCATCCATGTCGATGTGATGACGCTTGACATTGAAATGCCGGTTATGGATGGCTTGGAAACGCTCATTCAAGTGATGCGCTCACACCCCTTGCCTGTCATCATGGTGAGTAGTCATACAGATAAAGGCGCCAAGAAAACGTTACAAGCGATGGAATACGGGGCAATTGATGTGGTGCTTAAACCTAGTCATCCAAAAGATTATCAAAAGGGAGAGCTCGAGCAGCAGTTGATCACAAAGCTGCAAGAGGCATCAAACGTTGATGTGAGAAAGCTGAGGGCGATTCGTCAACGAATGACGAGGCAACTTTCGCCGCCCCCATTACATGCTCTTAAAAAGACGATTGTAGCCATTGGCACATCGACGGGAGGCCCAAGAGCTTTACAGGCGATATTAACGAGGTTGCCGAACACGTTTCCTTTTCCAATCGTCATCGTCCAGCATATGCCTGCACCCTTTACGAAAACGTTCGCAGATCGACTTGACGGGATCAGTTCTATCGGTGTACAAGAAGCGGTACACGATAAAAAACTCGAACCAGGCTATGCATACATTGCTAAGGCAGGCGCACATTTGACGATTGAAGAAAAGGGGGGCGGGTTGTACATGTGTTGCGATGCTCCCCCAGATCCAGGGGAATACCATCGGCCATCGGTTAATCGACTGTTTACGTCACTTTCACAAATAACAAATGTTCAAGTGATGGCTTTTGTGCTGACAGGTATGGGGTCAGATGGTAAGGACGGGGCCAAATCATTAAAAGAAAATGGCGATGCCACCGTGATTGCTGAATCGAAAACGAGTGCGGTTGTTAACGGCATGCCAGGTGCGATTATTGAAGCGGGTTACGCAGACGGAGTGTGGTCACTCGAAGAAATTATTGAGCAGTTGGCACAGATGACGGAGTCTGAATAGGTCTTTGCTCCTTATTTAGACTTTTATCTGATTTTCGGCAATATTTTCGTGGTACAATAGAATTATAAAATTAGTCAATTACAACAATTGAAAGAGTTGAGGAATGCCGATGATCACGCAAACATCTGTGCATGCGGGCATGGGGGAACTAGTGGTCGGCTGTGCACCGCAAACGTTACGAGTCATTAGTCTAGGTTCTTGTATAGCTATTTTCATGTATGCCGATGACAAGCCGTGTTCGATACTTGCACACGTTGTGCTCCCTCAAGCGCCTGCGCGAATTATAACCGATCATAAAGTGGCGAAATATGCCGATGTTGCGATTCCAAAAATGCGTCGAATGATGCTTGTGAATTTTCACGTGCAGGCCGACAAGATTCGCGTGAAGATTGCCGGAGGTGCGCAAATGTTTGCGGCGTCACGAAATGACGCGCGTATTTTGCACATTGGAAAAAGAAATGAGATCGCAGTTATTGAAGCGTTGGACAAACTCTCTATCCCAATCATAGCGAGTGAAACCGGTGGTCATGACGGTCGAACGGTCATGTTTAATCCAGAAACGAAACAAATGGAAGTGCGAACGAGTACGCTAGGAACAAATTACTATTAACATTGATTAAGAAAGGAGGGAATTCGTGTGACTTCGAGTACGGCATTGGAAGAGGCGTGGCTCAAATGGCACGAACATAAAGATTCACAATCTGCAAATGACATTATCGAGGCGTACCTCCCGCTTGTCGAATATCATGTGAACCGAATCGGTGCTTCATTACCGAGGAATATGGAGCGTGAAGAGCTTCGTTCTCAAGGGCTAATCGGATTGTACGATGCCCTCAATAAATTTGACATTCATCGTGACCTGAAGTTTGATACGTATGCTTCTTTTCGCGTTCGTGGTGCGATTATTGATAGTTTGCGAAAGCAAGATTGGTTACCTCGATCAGCGAGAGAGAAAATGAAGCGAATTGATGAGTGCACAGAACAGCTAGAACAAAAGTATGCAAGGCACGTGACCGAACACGACGTTGCTAAAGCATTAAATATGAGCGTGGATGATGTGTTAAAGACAACGGCAGACAGCTATTTTGCTAACTGGTTGTCCATTGATCAAGAAACAAAAGCAGACGGAGATAAAGAGGAAGCCTATCAATCGATGATTGCAGATCAGCAACAAGACATCCCTCATGAACGTTTCGAAAGGCAACTCGTCTATCGAGAGATTGAAGAAAGTATCGGTATGCTTGGCGAGAAAGAAAAGCTCGTCGTGTCTCTCTTTTATTTTGAAGAACTTACGCTAACAGAAATTGGCCAAACATTGCGCTTGTCTACATCAAGAATTTCACAAATTCATTCAAAAGCATTGTTTAAATTAAGGAAGGCATTGCGAAAAGAAATAGCGGTTCGTTAATACGATGGCGGGGGGATCCTATGAAGCTTGAGGATTGCTTTTTAATCAAGGTTACTAATGAGAATATGAAAGCCTCTTGTTATAAGCGAGGTATCATTAAAGAAGGTCAGAAGTTTCAAATGGAAGAATGGAAAGAATTTTTACATAGCCAAAACATCTCTCATGGTCACCTTGATGAAGCAATCACCAAGTTGTGCGAACATCCTGAACTGCTCTCATACCCTGTTGTTGTTGCTAAAGGAACGGCACCGAAAAAAGGCGAATCTGCATGGCTACACTATGTTAATGATGAAGACAACACAACAGCTCAAGAAGATCATGAACACGAACGGACACGAGACTATAAACACGTACTTACCATTCCAATGGCAGAACAAGGCGAAGTTGTGGCTAGAAAAGTGATGCCGACTGAAGGAGAGAGTGGTTCCACGCTGTCTGGAGTCCGAATACCAGGTATTTTAGGGAATGATTTCACATTAAGAAATGGGAAGAATACGACCGTCGTTCAAGAACGAGGAGAAATTGTTGCTAATGTGAGCGGTCAACTGAGCATTGAAGGAAGACGGATTCACGTGTATCCTGTGTATGAGGTGAACGGCGATATTTCAATGCAAACAGGAAATATTCGTTTTAATGGAAACGTTGTCATACGTGGTTCCGTGCCGTCAGGGTATCGTGTGGAGGCCAAAGGGGACGTTCGCATTACAGGCATTGTTGAGAGTGCGGATATCCATGCCGAAGGGTCGGTCTACATCCATCAAGGGATTGCTGCTCAAGGTAAAGGACGAGTGGTCGCGGGCTACAACATTGAATGTGGCTACATTAATCAAGGCATTGTCACTGCTGGAAACAACATCATTGTTTCCCAAAGCATTATACATAGTCGAGTGGATGCTGGACAATCCCTCATATGCAACACGGGCAAAGGGAACATTATCGGCGGCAAGAATTCAGCGGGGAAGAACATCCGAGTTCGAGAAGCTGGAAATCACTTGAACACGCCAACAGCATTGTACATCGGCGTCAGTGAACAACGGCTCAACAAAGAAAAAGAAGCGAAGCGAACGATTGAGCATGGCAAAGAGGAACTCAAAAAACTTCAGCAACTCAAACATGTGATTGCTCAAAAAGAAAAAGCACAAGGATTTCTAAGTATGAAAGACCGGGTGACGAGACTTCGCATTCGCAACACTATGGAAGATTGGATAACGAAAATTCATCTCGCAACAGACACGATTCGAGAGATTGAAGACCAAAACACTTTTGGGGAGTCAGTCATGATTGTCGTTGAGAAAGCGACACATATGAATACAGTGGCGCATTTTGGCAAATACCGAAAAAGTGTTACGAAAACGAGACACGCCGCTGTTTTTCAACTAGATAATGGGGAGATTGTTCTCACATCAATGTAAGTGCGGAGGTGTAAGTATGTCCGGATGGGGGATTTTAAGCATCTTGCTTCATATCGTAACCATTCTCTTTGTCCTTTACTTGTATTATACGAAGCCAAAGGCGAGGTTTGGTGAAGATGCCGACGAGGTTGAACAGTTACTCATTAAATATACAAACGAGATGAAAGCAGACAATGATCGGGTGATCCACTATGTAAAACAAAAAGGGCTGATTGTAGACAACTCTGAACCAGAAGGAAAAGCGGCATTTAAAGACGTGCTCGAAGAAGTAGCTGCCGCTGACGAGTTTATTCAGAATGATGATGATACGCCTTTACACATTTCTAAAGAAGCGCAAGTGTTGCAAATGTACAAGGAAGGCTCATCTCCTGAAACAATTGCGAGAACCCTTGGTTTAGGGCACGGGGAAGTGAACTTAATGATCCGTCTTCATAATGGATAAAAGGAAATGGCTCGTTTTTCATCGCTTTGAACAAAAGCGCTTATAAGGAAGGCGAGCAACCGAGTCGCGTCTTTGAATACGTTTGTGTACGTAAAGAAAATACTTTCACAACAACCTCTTGCCCTTTGTTTATTGTTTGTGGTATATTTACTGATGGTGTTAATACACACGCTTATGGATTCAAGAATCGGTGCCGTTTTAACGGTCGTTTTTGAAAGAGAAGTAAGCGGAGGTAAAAACCGAAGGAGGAAAAGAATCATGGCAGTTATTTCTATGAAGCAATTGTTAGAAGCAGGTGTTCATTTCGGACACCAAACACGTCGATGGAACCCTAAGATGGACCGTTACATCTTTACGGAGAGAAACGGAATTTACATCATCGACCTACAGAAGACCGTAAAGAAAGTGGACGAGTGCTACAAGTACGTTCGCGATCTTGCAGCTGACGGAGGAAAAGTCCTTTTCGTTGGTACGAAGAAACAAGCACAAGACTCTGTTCGTGAAGAAGCTGAGCGTGCGGGAATGTACTATATTAACCAACGTTGGTTAGGTGGTACGCTTACGAACTTCGAAACGATCAAAAAGCGTATTAAGCGCCTAAAAGATCTTGAGAAGATGCAAGAAGACGGGACATTTGAAGTCCTTCCTAAAAAAGAAGTTATTTTACTTCAAAAAGAAATGGATCGCCTTGAAAAGTTCTTAGGTGGTATTAAGGACATGAAAGGTCTTCCTGACGCGATCTACATCGTTGACCCGCGTAAGGAACGCATTGCTGTAGCAGAAGCGCACAAATTGAACATTCCAATTATCTCTATTGTTGATACGAACTGTGACCCGGATGAAATTGATTACGTGATTCCTGGAAACGACGATGCAATTCGTGCGGTACGCTTGCTCACATCAAAGATGGCGGACGCAATTGTTGAAGCTAGCCAAGGTGAGGAAGAAGAAGTAGCAGCGAACGAAGAATCAAAAGAAGCAGCTGTAACTGCAGCTGACGAATAATAAACGACTGAAGAGGGGTGACAAGGGTGATACCCTTGTACCCCTTTTTTCATGAACAGATTGACCAATTATAAGGAGGACGATTCGAAATGGCTATTTCAGCTAAGCTCGTAAAAGAACTCCGCGAAAAAACAGGCGCGGGTATGATGGATTGCAAAAAAGCACTTACAGAAACAGATGGAGACATGGAAGCAGCAGTGGCTTACCTTCGTGAGAAGGGCATCGCTAAAGCAGCGAAGAAAGCAGACCGTGTTGCAGCAGAAGGTCTTACGAAAGTAGAAGTAAAAGGTAACAAAGCGGTTATTGTTGAAATCAATGCTGAGACAGATTTTGTTGCGAAAAACGAAGGGTTCTTGAACCTCGTCGATACGATTGCGAACCACCTGCTTGATCATGAGCCAGCAGACGTTGACGCTGCATTGCAAACGACGATGAGCTCTGGAGAAACACTCGAGACGTATATTACGGACCAAATTGCAAAAATCGGTGAGAAGATTTCACTTCGTCGTTTCACAATCGCTGAAAAAGACGACAACAGTGTGTTTGGCGCGTACTTGCACATGGGTGGTAAGATTGGTGTACTTTCTGTCGTTCAAGGAACTACAGAAGAGCAAGTTGCAAAAGATATTTCCATGCATGTTGCTGCCATTAACCCAAGGTATTCAAGCCGTGACAGCGTTCCTGCTGAAGAAGTGGACCAAGAGCGTGAGATTCTTAAGCAACAAGCACTTAACGAAGGCAAGCCAGAGAAGATTGTTGAAAAAATGGTTGAAGGCCGTTTGAAGAAATTCTTTGAGCAAGTCGTTCTTATTGACCAGCCATTCGTTAAAGACGGTGACCAAACCGTTGAAGATTTCTTGAAGAGCAAAGGTGCGACCGTTTCTACGTTTGTTCGTTATGAAGTAGGCGAAGGCATCGAGAAGCGCGAAGACAACTTCGCTGACGAAGTTATGTCTCAAGTGAAAAAATAATCGATAGGGAACACGAAGGTGTTCCCTATTTTACAATCAATTGTAGTGAAGCAATTCGTTAACTGGAGGAGCAGCATGCATACTTATGAGCGCGTGATTCTGAAATTAAGCGGGGAAGCATTAGCGGGAGAACAAGGGTACGGCATTGAGCCGGCCATGATTCAATCCATCGCAGAACAGATTAAAGATGTCGTGAAGTTAGGAACAGAAGTAGCTGTCGTTGTCGGAGCTGGGAACATCTGGAGAGGTATGGCTGGAAGTTCACAAGGAATGGACCGAGCAACAGCAGATTACATGGGAATGCTTGCAACCGTCATGAACGCATTGGCGTTGCAAGATAGCCTTGAGGATATCGAAGTGGAAAGTCGTGTGCAAACGAGCATTGAAATGAGACAAGTGGCTGAACCGTACATTCGTCGCAAAGCCATTCGACACCTTGAAAAGAAACGTGTCGTGATCTTCGCTGGTGGTACAGGTAATCCATATTTCACTACGGATACAACTGCAGCTCTTCGCGCTGCAGAGATTGAAGCCGATGTGATTCTCATGGCGAAAAACAAAGTCGATGGTGTGTATAGCGCAGACCCGTTTAAAGATGAAAATGCTGTAAAGTATAAAGAATTGTCGTATTTAGACGTGCTAAAAGACGGATTAGGCGTTATGGATTCCACTGCCTCATCCCTTTGCATGGATAATGACATTCCGCTGCTCGTCTTTTCCATTACTGAAGAAGGAAATATTAAACGTGCGGTTCAAGGTGAAGACATCGGAACCGTCGTAAGGGGGAATTCTTAATGTCATCTGAAGTTATGCAAGATGCAAAAACAAGAATGCAAAAAGCGGTCGACGCGCTTCACCGTGAGCTTGCGACATTACGAGCAGGACGTGCGAACCCAGCACTTCTTGATAAAGTACTTGTGAGCTATTATGGAATGGATACACCGCTGAACCAAATCGCTACAGTAAGTGTGCCTGAAGGTCGTTTGCTCGTTGTTTCTCCTTTTGACAAATCGTCGATTGCTGAGATTGAAAAGGCAATTCAAAAAGCTGATCTTGGTCTTACTCCGAACAATGATGGTTCAGTCATTCGCATTACGATTCCAGCTCTTACTGAAGAACGAAGAAAAGAGTTGGCCAAGCTTGTGCGTAAATATGCAGAAGATGCTCGAGTTTCTGTCCGCAACATCCGTCGTGATGGAAATGACCAACTTAAAAAGCAAGAAAAAGATGGGGACATTACTGAAGACGAATCCCGTCGTGCACAAGATGATGTGCAAAAGCTGACGAATGATTTCGTAAAAGCGGTGGACGAGGCAGCCGAAGCAAAAGAAGAAGAAATTATGGAAGTGTAAATTGTGACAATCCCCTGTCCAAGATAAAACCCTCTACGTTTTTCAGGGGGTTTTATCTTGTATTGTGAGGGATTGTTTTATAAAATATAATTTCCTTATTCGCTTTTTGACAGGCCGACGAGGGTACCGAGTATTTTACGAACACGAGGCTGGTGCGTACAATGTTGGAGAGATTTTTAAAGAAACAAAATGAATCTCAAGCAGAGGATTTGACCTCTCAGGTCCCTAAGCACGTAGCGATTGTCATGGATGGTAACGGCAGGTGGGCCACAAGGCAGGGGCTGCCGAGAAACATCGGTCATCGTGAAGGAATGAAGAAGATTCATGAAGTAGCCAAAGCAGCGGATGATGTTGGCGTAGAGATTTTGACGCTGTTTGCATTTTCAACAGAAAATTGGGGCAGACCGAAGAACGAAGTTGATTTTATCCTTCGCCTTCCGCAACGGTTTTTATCAAGTGAGTTGCCGAAACTGCAAAAGAATAATGTGTGTGTGAAGATTATTGGTTCAGCGAATGAGCTACCTGTACATACACAAGTGGCAGTGAACCGAGCAGCTGAAGAAACGAAGCATAACACGGGAATTGTCCTAAACCTTGCATTGAATTATGGTGGACGGGCAGAAATCACCCAGGCCGTACGAAAGCTATGTGAAGATGTAGAACAAGGTAAAAAACAAGCGAATGACATTACAGAACAACACATTGAAGACTATCTTTTTACATCAGAAATCCCAGATCCGGACTTGTTCATTCGTACGAGTGGTGAACTGCGTTTGAGTAACTTTATGCTTTGGCAAATGGCGTATAGTGAATTTGTGTTTACAGACGTCCTATGGCCAGAATTCTCAAGACAAGATTTCTTTGAGGCCGTTGATATCTATCAAAAGCGGAAGCGCCGATACGGCAGCATTTAAGGAGAGGCTCATATGAAGCTTAGAGTATTAACAGCAATTGTAGGGCTTGTCGTGCTGCTTGTGCCATTAATTATCGGCGGCCCTGCGTTTAGTATACTTGTCGCCGCGATGACGATCGTTGGTGTACTTGAATTGCTTAGAATGAATCAAATCCCAATGATCTCACTACCGGCTTTGCTTGGTGTGAGTGCATCGCTCGTCTTATTATTTACTGGCCCTGGGTTAGAAAGGTTTGCAAATGAATCGACCCTTGCGCTTTTGATTGTTATATTTATTCTCTTGTTGCTCGTTACCTTTTTTACAAATAACCGGTATCATTTTGGAATCGCAGCGTTTGTGGCATTCTCAGCTTTGTATGTCGGCATGGGATTTCATTTCTTTTACGCAGCAAGAGTGGACATGGGTCTTGAATACATATTTTTTGTTTTGCTTGCCATCTGGGCAACAGACACAGGAGCATACTTGTTTGGGAAGCGGTTTGGTCGCAACAAATTATCCCCGAATGTTTCTCCGAATAAAACGATTGAAGGCGCCCTTGGTGGGCTCGTTTTGGCACTTGTGGTCGGCATTATCTTTAGCTTTATTTGGCCACCATATGACATGCCACTCATCACGATCATCGCGCTCATCGTGATTAGCATTGCTGCGCAATGTGGGGATCTCGTTGAATCTGCCTTTAAACGTTATTACCAAGTGAAAGATTCAGGAAAGATTCTGCCTGGACATGGTGGGGTGCTTGACCGATTTGACAGTCTTTTGTTCGTTTTTCCGCTACTTTATGTTCTAACTGTCATTTTCTAGATGTATGATTGAGGAGGAGAAACATATGAAAAAGATTGCCGTTATCGGCTCAACGGGTTCAATTGGAACGCAAACGCTAGACGTTATCAGAGAGCATCCGGACCAGTTTACAGTACACACCCTTGCTTGCGGACGGAACATCGATTTGCTTAAACAGCAAATTGCTGCCTTCGAACCAGAAGTGGTTATTATTGGACGAGTTGAAGATTTGCCTAAATTAAAAGGTCATCTCGGTCATGCACGTGCGTACGCTGGCGAAGAAGCATTGGTGGAAGCGGTCGCGCACAGTGATGTAGATTTTGTGATGAATGCGATGGTAGGTGCGAGAGGACTTCTTCCGACGATGGCAGCCGCTAAGGTAGGTAAAAAAATCGGGATTGCCAATAAAGAAACACTCGTTACCGCAGGTCACCTCGTCACAGAAACGTGTCGGGAGTACGGAGCAGAATTAATTGCGGTTGATAGTGAGCATTCAGCCATCTTACAAAGTTTACAAGGGAACAAACTGAGTGAAGTTGAGCGAATTATCGTTACCGCTTCTGGAGGAAGTTTTCGAGATTGGTCGTACGAGCAGTTAAAAACAGCAACACCAAGTGATGCACTCAAACATCCGAATTGGTCAATGGGACAAAAAGTTACGATTGATTCGGCCACGATGATGAACAAAGGCCTTGAAGTGATTGAAGCTCATTGGTTGTTCGGTCTACCTTACGAAAAGATTGACGTTGTCATCCACCGTGAAAGCATTATCCACTCCCTCGTTGAGTATATCGATAAGAGCGTCATTGCTCAGCTCGGAAGCCCCGACATGAAGGTCGCCATTCAATATGCACTTACTTATCCGAATCGACTTGAACTCGGTGGGACAGAAAGGTTAAACTTATTGGAAGTAGGCAAACTGCATTTTGAGGCGTATGATCAAAATAAACATCGTTGTTTGGACTTGTCCATTGGTGCGGGTAAAGCAGGTGGATCGATGCCAACGGTGTTAAATGCAGCAAATGAAGTTGCAGTCGAGCTTTTCTTACAGGAGAAAGTATCGTTTTTAGGCATTGCTGACATAGTAGAAAAGGCGCTTGAAACGCACGACAAAATCTCGCAACCTTCCATTGAAGATGTACTGGCTGTTGATGAAGAGACGAGAAAACGTGTAAGAGCGCTATGAACAGATAAGGTGGGAAGCATGTGCAAACGCTCATAGCCGTTATCATTATTTTTGGGTTGATCGTAGCGATTCACGAATGGGGTCATCTGTACTTTGCCAAAAAAATGGGCATCCTCTGTCGTGAATTTGCGATTGGCTTTGGACCGAAGTTGTATTCAAAGAAAAAGAATGAAACGCTCTATACGATTCGCCTTTTTCCAATAGGTGGGTTTGTTCGAATGGCAGGGGAAGACCCCGAATCGGTTACGATCAAACCAGGCTATGAGATTGGGCTTACATTTAACGATGAAGACAAAGTAAAAGAAATTATCGTCAACAATAAAGCGAAACATCCGAATGCGAAGATCGTGTCAGTCGAACGTATTGACCTTGAGCATGAGATGATGATTGAAGCTTACGGAGATGAAGACGAAGGACTCGTCCGTTTTGAAGTCGATCGCCAAGCTGACTTGATCGTTGATGAAGAAAGAGATCAACTCGCACCGTGGGACCGACAGTTTGGTTCCAAAAAGCCATGGCAAAAAGCCGTAGCGATTTTTGCAGGACCGCTAATGAATTTCGTGCTTGCCATTTTATTGTTCGTGACGTACAACGTCATGGAAGGCGTGCCAGTCCCGATCGTTGACCAAGTGATGGAAGGCTCTCCTGCTGAAGACGTTGGCCTTGCTCCAGGAGACGAAGTGTTATCGATTAACGGTGAAGAAATTACGTCTTGGGGTGAGATGTCAGAAACGATTCAAACGAGTCCTGGCGAAGAATTATCGTTCCATATTGAACGTGCTGACAGTTCTCAAGAAACGATCCTCATTTCACCCGACAGCATTTATCAAGAACCACTCGATGAATATTTTGGACAAATTGGTGTCGTTCCTGAATCTGAAGTATCGTTTATGCTCGTCATTACAGATAGCTTCGTGAAGTTGTGGGATGTTGTTGAGCTAATTGCAGATGTACTGTCACTCATCTTTACCGGTGAGTTCTCCATTGACATGCTCGCGGGTCCAGTTGGAATTTACGACTACACCGGAGAAGTTGTGCAAATGGGGTACGAGATGCTGTTCTTCTGGGCAGGCATACTCAGTGTGAATATCGGGATTATGAACTTGTTGCCAATCCCTGCACTTGATGGCGGGCGCCTCGTCTTTATTGGGCTTGAAGCTATTCGTGGAAAGCCGATTGACCCAGGAAAAGAAGGGATGGCTCACTTTGTGGGATTTGCCCTCTTAATGCTGCTTGTAATCATGGTAACGTGGAACGACATAACACGTCTTTTCTTATAGATGAGACAGACAAAAAAGTGAGTTGAATGCGATGAGACAACAGACATTTTTTAGTCCAACAATGCGTGATGTACCTGCTGATGCTGAGGCGGTTAGTCACCAGCTGATGCTTCGTGCAGGATTGATTCGACAAAACGCAGCTGGAATTTATTCATATTTGCCGCTTGGTCAGCGGATGATTCAAAAAATCCAAACGGTCGTGCGTGAGGAAATGGACAATACAGGCGCTCAAGAACTGTTGATGCCAGCCATTCAACCTGCAGAACTATGGGAAGAATCCGGGCGATTGCAAGATTACGGACCTGAGCTTGTCCGCTTGCATGACCGTCACGAGCGACCTTTCGTTCTCGGTCCAACCCACGAGGAAGTGATCACATCGCTCGTCCGTGACGGTGTGACGAGTTACAAACGCTTGCCGATGAATTTATACCAAATTCAAACGAAGTATCGCGATGAACGGCGCCCACGGTTTGGGTTGCTTCGCGGTCGTGAGTTTATTATGAAAGACAGCTATTCATTTAGCATTACAGAAGAAGAGCTTGACGAAGAATACTGGCGGATGTTTGCGACGTATGAGCGAATCTTTTCCCGACTTGGCTTGAACTTTAGAGCGGTTGAAGCGGACGGTGGGGCCATTAGTGGTTCATCAGGTCAGACACATGAATTTCAGGCACTCGCTGATATTGGCGAAGATACAATCGCCTATTCAGATGGATCAAACTTCGCAGCAAACATTGAAATTGCCGCAACACATCCGCCGTCAACGGACCGGGTGGGGGAAGAGCAACCGCTCTTGAAAACGGCACTGACAACAGTGGAGAATCAGGAACAGTCTGCTGTTGTTACGTCAACGCTCTTTTTTGTAGAAGACGCACCGGTACTTGCCGTCGCACAAAAAGGCGATGACATTAGCGACGTGAAATTAGGGGCTGCGATTGGCAGCATTGATGTTGTAGAAGCGTCCATTGACCAAGTTCAATCGCTATTCAATGTTCAATCAAATGATGACTTAGGGCCAGTAGATGTGCCAAGCGATGTGCGCGTACTGTTTGACCATCGCCTCGAGCCATTTGAGAGTTTAATCGCTGGGGCGAACGAGACAGGACAAGCCTACGTGCACGTGAATGCAAAGCGTGACGTGACGGACCACACATTTGCCGATATTCGTCTCATTAAAGAAGGAGACCCGTCACCAGATGGCAAGGGCACGATCCAATTTGCACAAGGGATTGAGATTGGACAAGTGTTCAAGTTAGGGACGAAGTATTCTGAGACGTTAAAAGCAGAAGTGTTAGATGACAATGGACGGTCTACACCACTTACGATGGGGTGTTATGGCATTGGCATTAGCCGAACGTTAGCAGCAATTGTAGAACAACATCACGATGAGCGAGGCATTGCTTGGCCGAAAGAAGCGGCACCGTTTGATGTTCATTTGCTCGTCTTAAATGCAAAAAATGAAGAGCAAGTGGCGTTGAGTGATACGCTCTATGAAACATTAAAAACGGCAAACTATGATGTATTATACGATGATCGAAAAGAAAGAGCAGGCGTGAAGTTCAATGACAGTGATCTTTTTGGGTTGCCAGTCCGCATCTCCGTTGGAAAACGGGCGGGAGAAGGCATTGTGGAAGTAAAGGATCGTAAATCAGGGGATATGGATGAGGTTCACGTTGATGAGCTACTGGTTTTCTTAAACAAATAAAGAACAGAGAGGGCTGACCAACGTCCTCTCTGTTCTTGTCTGAGGAGGGGGAGCAATGGACGAGAGGATGAGGGAAGATCGCTTTTTGCTGTTACTCGAGCAGATCGGCATGAGTGATGATCCGTTTGCAAAAGAACTTCAAGACGGCAAAATTACCCGACTTGAAGTGAACCGCTCACAAAAGCATTGGCAATTTCACTTGCAAGTGAAAAAGCCTGTTAGCGCTAGCGTGCTTCAACTATTAAATGAAAAGCTAAAATCTGCGTTTCAAGAGATTGCAGCTGTTGGCTTTTCGATTCATTATGAAGCAGGGGAATTAAAGAAAGAAGACAT
Organism: Geomicrobium sp. JSM 1781026; assembly: GCF_041949955.1. NCBI lineage: Bacteria > Bacillati > Bacillota > Bacilli > Caryophanales > Geomicrobium > Geomicrobium sp. JSM 1781026. The sequence goes on from NZ_JBHFQF010000001.1 coordinate 506,098, forward strand.
TGAACCGTATTGGCAGGCGATTGTCCAAAAAGCAGAACAAATCCCTGACCATACTCGCATAAAGCTCGAGCGTTCCGTTCCGAAAGTGAACGAACGCGGCATATTGTTACGTTGTTTGAGTGAAGCAGAAGCAAATTCTCTCGAACGACAAGTAAAGGCGCAACTTGAGAAGGCGATCGCACAAGTTGGCTTTGAACGAATAAACCTTGACACATATGTGGAGGCGAGCTCTGAAGAAGAAGAACGATTCATCCAAAAGAAACAAGAAGAAGATCAAACGAAGGTCATTGAGGCAATGATGGAGAGGCAAAAGCTAGAAAAAGAGAGCGGTGCAAAACTCCAGCACCAGCCTTTACAGCTAGGCTATCCGATTAAGGACGAAGCCGTCCAACTTACATCAATTCAAGATGAAGAACGACGTGTGACGATTGAAGGGTATGTGTTTGACGTAGAAACACGGGAGCTTAGAAGCGGACGCTTATTGCTTACTGCGAAACTGACCGACTATAGTGATTCACTGCTCGTCAAGATGTTCTCAAGAGACAAAGAGGACATTCCGATGATGCAACAACTAAAAAAAGGCATGTGGATTAAAGCAAGAGGTAGCATTCAAAACGATACATTCGTTCGAGATTTAGTCATGATCGCCAACGATATGCTTGAGATTAAAGTGAGTGAGCGGATGGACGAATCGCCAGAAGGGGAGCGGCGTGTCGAACTGCATACGCATACGCTTATGAGTCAAATGGATGCAACAGTGAGTGCTTCTGAACTTGTCGCTCAAGCGGCTAAGTGGGGGCATGAAGCGATTGGCATCACTGACCACGGTGTCGTTCAAGCGTTTCCTGAAGCTCATGCAGCTGCGAAAAAGCACGACATTAAGCTGTTGTATGGGATGGAAGCAAACATTGTTGATGACGGAGTGCCGATTGCGTACAACGAGAGTGACCGCCACTTGTTAGATGATGAATTTGTCGTTTTTGACGTGGAGACGACAGGACTATCGGCGGTGTACGATACAATTATCGAACTTGCAGCCGTCAAAATCGTGAACGGTGAAATTGTGGAGCGGTATGAATCGTTTGCCAACCCCCACGTGCCATTGACCGCAAAAATTACCGAACTTACCGGAATTACTGACAAAATGCTTGAGGATGCCCCTGAAGTAAGTCAAGTGCTTGAAGAATTCCATCGTTTTGTTGGGGATAGCGGTCTTGTTGCTCATAATGCGAGTTTTGATATCGGCTTTATTAACGCAGGCAATAAAAAGGTGAACCTTCCAGAGATTACAAATCCGGTCGTTGATACGCTGGAGCTCGCCCGCTTTTTGTATCCGAATTTAAGAAACCACCGACTCAACACGCTTTGTAAAATGTTTGATATTGAGCTTGTAAGTCACCACCGTGCCATCTATGATACAGAGGCTACTGCTTATTTGTTTTACCGATTATCCAAAGACGCAGAAGAGCAAAACATGACGATTCACCGTCAGTTAAATGATAACTTAGGCCAAGGAGATTTTTATAAAAACCGGCCGTCACATTGCACCATTCATGTGTTAAATCAAACCGGGTTGAAAAACTTGTATACGCTCGTTTCGTTATCACACCTCCACTATTTCCACCGGACACCTCGAATTCCTAGATCCAAATTGAAACAACACCGCGAAGGGTTGTACATTGGATCGGGTTGTGAAAAAGGGGAAGTGTTTGAGGCGGTCATGCAGAAGTCACCGGAAGAAGCAGAAAAAGCCGCAAAGTTTTATGATTATATCGAGATTCAACCGCCTGACCTTTATATGCATCTGATCGAAAAAGAAATCATTCGCACAGAAGCGCAGCTGTACGATGTGCTACGCAAATTAAATGATTTAGGGAAGAAACTTGATAAACCTGTAATTGCTACGGGTAATGTGCATTATTTAGAGCCAAGAGACCGGGTATATCGCAAGATTCTCATTGGGTCGCAAGGTGGAGCAAACCCACTGAACAATCAAACGTTACCGAAAGCCCACTTTCGCACCACTTCTGAAATGCTCGACGCATTATCTTTTCTAGGTGAAGAAGCGGCAAGACAAGCCGTCATCGAGCAACCGAAAGCGCTCGTCCAACATGCTGAAGACATTCAACCCGTGCCTGACGACTTGTATACGCCAAACATTGAGGGCGCAGAAGATGAGATGCGCGACATTACGTACGGCAGAGCGAAAGAAATATATGGTGAAGATTTGCCAGAAATCGTGGAAGCACGGCTGAATAAAGAATTGGATAGCATCATCGGTCACGGGTTTGCGGTCATCTATTTGATTTCACAAAAGCTCGTAAAACGATCACTAGAGGACGGCTATCTCGTTGGTTCAAGAGGGTCGGTCGGCTCTTCATTTGTTGCCACAATGTCAGAGATTACCGAAGTGAATCCGCTGCCGCCACATTACGTCTGCCCAAGTTGCACTCACTCCATCTTTTTCGACGATGGTAGTGTAGCATCGGGCTATGACTTGCCGAAGAAAGCGTGTGAGCAGTGTGGAGAAATGTATGCGCGTGACGGCCAAGACATTCCATTTGAAACGTTTCTCGGGTTCAAAGGAGACAAAGTCCCCGATATTGACTTGAACTTCTCAGGTGAATATCAGCCACGGGCCCATGCATATACGAGAGATTTATTTGGGGAAGAAAATGTGTACCGTGCGGGAACGATTGGGACCGTTGCCGAAAAAACAGCGTATGGCTATGTACGTGGCTATCAAAATGATCATGGTTTGCACTACCGAGGGGCAGAAGTTGATCGATTGGTGAGCGGATGTACAGGTGTGAAGCGGACAACTGGACAGCACCCTGGAGGAATTATCGTCGTCCCCGATGATTATGATATTCATGACTTCTCCCCAGTTCAATATCCAGCTGATGATAAAAATGCGACGTGGAAAACGACCCACTTTGACTTTCATTCCATTCATGATAACTTGCTCAAATTGGATATACTCGGCCACGATGATCCGACGGTTATTCGCATGCTTCAAGACTTAAGCGGCATGGATCCCAAGGACATCCCAATTGACGATCCTGACGTAATGAAAATCTTTGAAGGGCCAGAAATCTTAGGGGTAACGTCAGATCAGATTATGTGCAAAACGGGAACGTTTGGTATCCCTGAGTTTGGGACTCGTTTCGTGCGACAAATGTTAGAAGAAACGAAACCACAAACCTTTTCTGAGCTTCTGCAAATCTCCGGTCTATCCCACGGCGCCGATGTGTGGCTCGGTAATGCAGAAGAACTGATTCGTGACGGGATTTGCGAATTAAAAGATGTGATTGGTTTACGAGATAATATTATGGTAAACCTTATTTATAAAGGGTTAGAACCAGGCCTTGCTTTTAAGATTACGGAGTTTGTGCGTAAAGGGAAAGGGTTACAAGACGAGTGGATTGAAGAGATGAGAAAGCACAATGTGCCGGAGTGGTACATTAATTCTTGTTTGAAGATCAAATACATGTTCCCGAAGGCCCACGCTGCAGCTTATGTTCTCATGGCTGTGAGAATTGCCTACTTCAAAGTGCATCATCCGATTCTTTTTTATGCGGCGTACTTTAGTGTAAGGGCGAGCGACTTTGAATTGGACACGATGCAAAAAGGCGGAACGGCAATCCGGGCGCGCATTGAAGATATTCAGCAAAAAGGTTTTGATGCGTCTCCGAAAGAAAAAAATCTCGTCACCGTTCTTGAACTCGCATTGGAAATGTGTGAGCGAGGCTTTGCGTTCCGCGACGTTGATTTATACCGCTCGGAAGCGACCCAATTTCTAGTGGATGAGGATGGTTTGATCCCGCCATTCGGTGCCCTTGAAGGTGTTGGGTCAAATGCTGCTAAGAACATTGTGGATGCGAGGCAAGGTGGAGAGTTTTTGTCGAAAGAAGATTTGCAGCAACGTAGCAAAGCGACAAAAACCGTCATCGAGCATCTCGACCAAAGTGGAGCGTTGGAAGGGTTGCCAGATTCCAATCAGCTTTCTTTGTTCTAATTTGCATTGTTTGCCATTTTGGTTTATACTAATTTTTGGTGACAAACGGATAAGTTTTAGGAAAGAGTGGGGCTTCCCCACTCTTTCTTGTACGTTTAATGTGCTTTTATAAGAGGCATCGATTGGAGGTAGAGAAATGTCTCAAGAGATTACACAAGCCGTTGAAAGACTCGCCACACCCATCCTTGATGAACTCGAGATGGAATTGGTCGATGTCGAGTATAAAAAAGAAGGTAGCAACTGGTTTTTACGGTTGTTCATTGATCATCCAAATGGAATGGGGCTGGATGAATGCAGCCTCGTAAGTGAACGCGTGAGTGAAGTGTTAGATAAAGAAGACCCGATTGAAGGTTTTTATTATTTGGAGGTTAGCTCCCCGGGTGCTGAACGTCCATTGAAAAAACCTGCCGATTTCGAAAATGCCGTCGGTAAGAAAGTGTACGTGAAGACGTATGAACCAATCGAAGGTAGAAAAGAAATTCAAGGCACACTCACCGAGTATGAAGAAGGTGAATTGACAGTGGAAGTAATCGATAAAACGAGAAAAAGTTTGATTGCTGTCCCTGAGTCGAAAGTAGCGAAGGCACGCTTATCTGTCTTATAAATGAAGCGTAGCCTGATATTGAAGGGAGAGAATGTACTGTCATGAACAGCGACTTTCTAGATGCTTTAACGACGCTTGAGGAAGATAAAGGCATCGAAAAGGAAATCGTGCTCGAAGCGATTGAAGCCGCATTAATTTCTGCATATAAACGAAACTTCAGCCAAGCACCAAACGTTCGCGTTGACATTAACCGTGACAATGGTGAAATTAAAGTGTTTGCTAGAAAGCAAGTGGTGGAAGAAGTTTTCGACCCTCGCTTGGAAATTTCGGTTGAAGCTGCCAAAGAGATGAGCGTGCGCTATGAGCTTGATGATGTTGTAGAAATTGAAGTGACACCGAAAGACTTTGGAAGAATTGCAGCACAAACTGCCAAGCAAGTCGTTACTCAACGAGTGCGCGAAGCAGAGCGCAGCATTATTTATTCAGAGTTTATCGATCGCGAAGAAGATATTATGACTGGGATTGTACAAAGGCAAGATCATCGTTTCATCTATGTGGATCTAGGAAAAGTGGAAGCCATTCTTCCACAAAGTGAACAGATGCAAAATGAAACGTATCGTCATAACGACCGGATCAAGTCATACATCACGAAAGTGGAAAAGACGACAAAAGGTCCACAGATTATGATTTCAAGAACCCACCCAGGGTTATTAAAACGATTGTTTGAATTAGAAGTTCCAGAGATTTATGATGGAACTGTAGAAATTCAGTCCGTAGCGAGAGAAGCAGGAGATCGTTCAAAGATCTCGGTTCACGCTGAGGACCCTGAGGTCGACCCGGTCGGTTCTTGTGTTGGCCCTAGAGGACAAAGGGTTCAAACGATTGTCAATGAACTAAAAGGCGAAAAGATTGACATTGTGCAGTATTCTTCGAACCCTGTTGACTATGTAGGAAATGCGCTCAGTCCGTCAAAAGTGTTGGATGTGCAAGTGAACGAAGAGGAAAAAAGCACACTCGTCGTCGTTCCCGATTACCAACTATCTCTTGCGATCGGAAAGCGCGGTCAAAATGCACGACTAGCGGCAAAGTTAACCGGCTGGAAGATTGACATTAAAAGCCAATCAGAAGCTGAAGAGCTTGGCATTTACAACCCAGAAACAGCACGGGTTCCCGGTGAAGAGTCCGCTTCCATAGAAGGTGAGGAGTGGACGGATGATTCTTGGGAAATGACAAAGGAGCATGAAGAGGAATGAGAAAGCAGAACACCCCTCTTCGCAAATGCATTGTTACGAATGAAATGAAGCCTAAAAAAGAGCTCATTCGTTTAGTGCGGGATGCAGATGATTATGTGAGCGTCGACCCGTCTGGTAAAAAAAACGGACGCGGGGCTTATGTGACTCATTCACCTGAGAGTTTCCAAACGATGCGGGAAAAAGATTTATTGTCCCGTCATCTTAAAGTGAAGCTGACCGCTGAGGATTATGAACGCCTCATAGACGAGAGCAAAGAGGCAAGCCGATGACCGAGGAGGCGTTCTACAAATTCCTTGGTTTGGCAATGCGAGCAGGAAAAGTGGTAAGCGGTGAAGAAACGGTTCTTAAAACCGTCCGCGACCAACGCGCCAAACTCGTCCTCATTTCTAGTGATGCTTCAAGCAATACAAACAAGATGTTTCATGCGAAGTGTCATTCTTACAACGTTCCGATTCAGACAGCAGGAACTAGAGAGCACCTTGGCAGAGCAATCGGTAAACATGAAAGAGTTGTCCTTGGCATAACAGACGAAGGTTTCGCAAAAAAACTACAAGTCATGATCAATGATTAGAAGTTGGAGGTTATGCTTATGCCGAAAATGAGAGTCTATGAATACGCAAAATCTGTAAATAAGTCGAGCAAGGACATTGTTAACCTTTTAAAAGAAAAGAATATAAAAGTAAGCAATCATATGTCCGTGATTGATGATCATGCCATCAAACAGCTAGAGAGTGAATCAGCGGAGAAAAAGGATGGGAGTATGCAAAAAGATAATAAACCAAAAACAACTACCCAAGCGGCGAGACCTACGAAAGCCGCTGGCGGACAAAGTAACGACAACTCCACGCGCAACCGTCGTCAAGCCCCTAAGCAAAATCAACGTCCCCCGCACCTACGCGGAAATCGGGGACCAGGGAAACGTGGAAAAAGCAAGAAAAACCGGCCAAAAGAAGCACCAAAGACGCCGGAAAAGATTACATTTGCAGGCAGCTTAAGCGTTGCTGAACTTGCCGATAAGCTAAAGAAAGAGCCTGCTGAGCTCATTAAGAAACTAATGGGTCTTGGTGTAATGGCGACAAAGAATGAAGAGTTGGATGCGACAACTATTCATTTGCTATGTGAAGACTTTGGTGTAGAAGTGGAAGAAGAAGAAGTCGTTGACGTGCTAGATATGGAATTATACGAAGAAGCGGACACAGAAGATGATCTTCAAATTCGCCCACCAGTTGTCACGATTATGGGACACGTTGACCACGGTAAAACGACCCTTCTCGATGCGATTCGTAAAACGAAAGTAACGGACACCGAAGCGGGTGGAATTACACAGCATATTGGTGCGTACCAAGTGAAAGAAAACGGGAAGAAAGTGACGTTCCTTGATACACCAGGACACGCAGCATTTACAACAATGCGTGCACGGGGTGCAGAAGTGACCGATATTACCATTCTCGTTGTTGCAGCAGATGATGGGGTTATGCCACAAACAGTGGAGGCTCTAAACCATGCAAAAGCCGCAGATGTACCGATTATTGTTGCGGTCAACAAGATGGATAAAGAAAACGCAAATCCAGATCGAGTCATGCAAGAACTTACCGAGTACCAACTCGTTCCTGAAGCGTGGGGCGGGGAAACCATTTTTGTGAATGTGTCTGCGGTAAAAGGGGAAGGTATTGATGAGCTTCTCGAAATGATCCTTCTCGTCGCTGAAGTAGGCGAACTAAAAGCGAACCCTGAAAAGAGGGCACAAGGAACAGTCGTTGAAGCTGAGCTTGATCGTGGACGCGGTCCGGTTGCGACGTTGCTCGTACAAAATGGAACGATGAACGTCGGAGATCCGATTGTTGTCGGGAGTACGTTCGGAAGAATTCGTGCAATGGTAAATGACGTCGGTCGTCGTGTGAAAAAAGCGGATCCATCAACACCAGTTGAGATTACAGGACTTAACGATGTGCCGCTAGCTGGTGACCAGTTCCTCGTGTTTGAAGACGAGAAGAAGGCTCGCCAAATTGGTGAAGGACGTCAAGCCCGTGCGAAAGAAGCAGAACGTAAGCAAACATCAAAAGTAAGCCTTGATGATCTGTTTAATCAGATTCAAGAAGGTGAGCTTAAAGAAATTAATGTAATCATTAAAGCAGACGTTCAAGGTTCGGTGGAAGCGGTCCGTGGCTCACTTGAGAAGATTGACGTTGCAGGTGTGAAGGTGAATATCATTCATACCGGTGTAGGAGCGATTTCTGAATCCGATGTTATTCTAGCTTCTGCTTCCAACGGGATTATCGTCGGCTTTAACGTTCGCCCAGATGTGAATGCGAAGCGCACCGCTGAATCAGAAAAAGTAGACATTCGTCTACACCGCGTCATTTATGATGCCATTGAAGAAATTGAATCGGCAATGAAAGGCATGCTTGACCCTGAATTTGAAGAGAAGGTTTTAGGACAAGTAGAAGTTCGCCAAACCTTCAAAGTATCCAAGATCGGTACGATTGCCGGTAGCTATGTGACCGATGGGAAAATCACACGTGACAGTCAAGTTCGGGTGATTCGCGACGGGGTTGTCGTTTACGATGGCCGGGTTGAGGCGTTGAAACGTTTCAAAGATGACGTGCGCGAAGTGGCAAAGAATTATGAGTGTGGCGTGACACTTGAAAACTTTAATGATGTAAAAGAAGGCGACATTATTGAGCCGTTCGTTATGGTTGAAGTTCCAAGAACATGATTGGTGCCCTTCATGTAACGTGTTCCCTTCCTTCATCACACTCATTAAAAGAGAAGCGAGCGGTGCTGCAAAGCATCCTCACGAGAGTTAGAAAACGAAACCTATCGATTTCAGAGATGGATCATCAAGACGCTTGGCAACGTACTTCTCTTAGTGCTGTATGCATAAGCAGCGACCGCAAAGTGATTGAGCGGGAGCTGCAAAGCGTGCTTGATTTGATTGATCAGTCTGAAGGGATCGATTGTTACGATATGGAATATGAGTGGCTGTAAGCTGCTCTGTAAACTGAGGTGTTACGATGAGTCAGATGAGAGCACAGCGTGTTGGAGAACAAATGAAAAAAGAGATGAGTGACATTCTTATGCGTGAGGTGAAAGATCCACGCGTGCAGTTTGTCACCGTTACTGGCGTTGATGTGACTGGAGATTTGCAACAAGCGACGGTGTATGTCACCGTTCTTGGTGAAGATGAAGAGAAAGACGCAACGCTAAAAGCACTCAAGAAGGCAAAAGGGTTTATTCGTTCAGAAATTGGCAAACGAATTCAACTGCGAAAGACACCAGAGATTGATTTTTCGTTGGATGAGTCAATTGCTTATGGAAATCGCATTGAAGAATTACTAAAAGATCTTGATAACAATTAGTCCAGGAGGAAACGTATATGGTGCAAAGCGGTATTTTGCCATTGTATAAACCTGCTGGATATACTTCTTTTGATCTTGTTGTCCAAGCAAGACGGTGGTTTAAGACGAAAGAAATTGGACATGCAGGCACTCTTGACCCTAGTGTCACGGGTGTTCTGCTCATTTGTGTTGGACGAGCGACCAAGCTTGTTCCGATTTTAATGGAACAAAAGAAAGCCTATGACGGCGTGGCAGCGTTAGGAGAAGCAACGACGACCGAGGATCGCGAAGGAGACGTTATTGCACACGCTTCAATTGAACGAGTGCCGTCTCAAGCGGACATTGATCAAGCGATTGCGAATTTTAACGGTACGCTCCAGCAAGTGCCGCCGATGTATTCCGCTGTTAAAGTAAAAGGGAAAAGATTATATGAATATGCCCGAGCGGGCGAAACGGTAGATCGTCCAGTGCGAACGGTGACGATTTATGATATGAAGCGTAATGGAGAGGTAGTAGAGACGAGTAGTGGTCACGTTCATGTTCCATTTTCAGTGACATGTTCCAAAGGCACTTATGTGCGTACACTTGCCGTCGACCTCGGCAAAGCACTCGGATTCCCTGCTCACCTTCACCAGTTAACGAGAACAATGAGTGCAGGTATCACAGACGCGCATTGCGTTACCGTTGAAGATATGGAAATGGCAAGTGAACGAGGGAATGCAGACGAGAAGCTGCTCCGCGTTGACGATGTGCTTCAAGATATTCAGCACGTTGAAGTGCCACTTCCAATTGCCAACCAAGTGAAGAACGGTGCGGTATTTCAAGCAGATCTATTTCCTGATGCAAAACGAATGGTGCTTACACATCAAGGGCAAATGCTTGCCGTATATAAACAACACGAAAACAAACCAGGTAAAATAAAACCTGAAGTGATGCTTGTCATAAAAGAACAGCCGTGATTGAAAGTTGGGTGACGAAACATGGGTATTCATTACTTATCACAAAGCTTGAATGGAGAAGAACGACACACGTACCCACCAGTCTCGATTGCACTCGGGTATTTTGATGGCGTGCACCAAGGTCACCGAAAAGTGATTCAAGCGGTCATCGATGATGCTTCGAAGAGAAATGTTGAGAGTGCGGTTCTCACTTTTCATCCGCACCCAAAGACGGTCCTCGGTAAAGAGCCGCTCCAACAATATGACGAAATTACACCGATAGAAAAGAAATTAAGCGTACTGGAATCATTAGGCGTTGATCATATATTTCTCGTCACGTTTGATGAGCAGTTGTCGAGTTTATCTCCGCAGCAATTTGTCGATACTTATCTTATTCCAATTCATGTAGTACATGCGACTGCAGGATTTGATTTTTCATACGGTCAGTATGGAAAAGGGACGATGCAGGCAATGCCTGAATACAGTCGTGGTCTCATTACAACGACGGTCATTGAAAAGTGGGAGCAATCGGGTGAGAAGGTAAGCTCAACCCGTGTTCGTCGCGTGATTGATGAAGGAAATGTAGCTGAAGCAACCGAGCTTCTAACGCGTCCGTATGAATTGAGTGGCACCGTCATTCGCGGCGACCAACGGGGAAGAGAACTCGGCTTTCCAACGGCAAATGTGGAGCTTACTAGCAATTTTATCGTGCCGGCTACAGGTGTGTATTTTGTGACGGTAAAAACCGCACAAGGGGAGAAACGAGGCCTTTGCAACATCGGATATTTGCCGACATTCTTTGAAGATCGCCAAGATGTGAGCGTCGAAGTGTACGTATTGGATTTTGACGGTGACTTGTACGGTGAACAAATGGATGTGCAGTTTCTTGACAAGGTGAGAGACGACGAAAAGTTCGACCGTGTAGAAGATCTCGTTACCCAAATGAAAGAAGACGAAAAAAAAGCGAGAGCTTATTTCACAAGTTCACGATAAACACTTGCATTGTGTCGATAAAAAAGGTATTCTAGCACAGTAGTCTGCCATGGGCAGATCACCATATTCTTGGCATATTCGCTCCACCGGCGATTTGCGAGGAATGTGGAGAAAAAGAAAAAGGAGGTGGAAAGGATGGCACTAACTCTAGAGCGCAAACAAGAAATCGTTGAGCAATACAAAACTCACGATAAGGACACCGGTTCACCGGAAGTTCAAATCGCTATCCTAACAGAGCAGATTAATGAGTTGAACGATCACTTGCGAACGCATAAGAAGGATCATCACTCTCGTCGAGGTCTTTTGAAAATGGTTGGTAAGCGTCGTAACTTACTCACGTACTTGCGTAACAAAGATGTCACGCGTTACCGTGAGATTATTAAAAAGCTAGGATTACGTCGATAAAGCAGAAAAGCGGGAGATCTCCCGCTTTTTTTCAAATCCTAAAAGAAATGAAATCGTAAAGGAGGGGCAAAAGCATGTCAGTAGAACCCCGTACGTTCTCGACCATGATCGGTGGAAGAGAAATGACATTTGAAGTTGGAAAGTTCGCGAAGCAAGCGAGTGGAGCTGTGCTCGTTCGTTATGGCGACAGCGTCGTACTTACTGCCGCCACAGGTTCGAAAGAACCGAAGGATCTTCCGTTTTTCCCACTTACCGTAAACTACGAAGAAAGATTATATGCGGCTGGAAAGATTCCAGGCGGCTTTATTAAACGTGAAGGCCGTCCATCTGAACATGCCGTTCTTACGAGTCGCTTGATTGACCGACCGATTCGTCCATTGTTCCCAGATGGTTTTCGTAACGATGTACAAGTCATTAACACGGTCATGAGTGCAGACCCAGATGCATCATCAGAGATGGCCGCAATGATCGGTTCATCACTTGCGTTATCGATTTCCGATATCCCGTTTGCAGGTCCAATTGCTGGTGTACAAGTTGGTCTCGTAGATGGAGAATTCGTTGTAAACCCAACTCACGAACAATCCGTTCAAAGTGAGATGGATCTAACGGTTGCAGGAACAAAAGAGGCCATCAACATGGTTGAAGCAGGAGCAGATGAAGTCTCTGAAGAAACAATGCTCGAGGCGATTTTGTTTGCCCATGATCAGATTAAAGAAATCGTTGCGGTTCAAGAAGAGATCGTAGCTCAAGTGGGCAAAGAGAAAATGGACGTTGTTCTGAAAACGCTTGACGAAGATCTGACGAATCAAGTGCGAGCCTTATCTGAAGGTAAACTTAAAGATGCCGTTCTCGTTAAAGAAAAGCACGAGCGTGAAGTGGCTCTTAAAGATGTCGAAACGGATATTGTCGAGCAGTTTGAAGATGAAGAAACGATTGATCATGTAAAAGAAATCTTAAAAATGCTCACGAAAGAAGAGTTTCGTCGTCTCATTACAAAAGAAAAAATCAGACCAGACGGACGAGGACCAGAAGAGATTCGTCCACTTGCTTCCGAAGTTCAATTGCTGCCAAGAACCCACGGCTCAGGTTTGTTTACAAGAGGTCAAACACAAGCGCTAAGCGTGTGTACACTAGGTGCACTCGGAGAAGTACAAGTGATTGATGGGCTTGGACAAGAAGAATCGAAACGATTCATGCACCATTACAACTTCCCGCAATTTAGTGTTGGTGAAACTGGACCGATTCGGGCGCCAGGAAGAAGAGAGATTGGACACGGGGCTTTAGGGGAACGAGCGCTTGAGCGCGTCATTCCAGATGAAGAGTCATTCCCGTATACGATACGTCTCGTTTCTGAAGTGTTAGAGTCTAATGGTTCCACATCTCAAGCAAGTATTTGTGCCAGTACGTTAGCGATGATGGATGCAGGTGTACCCATTAAAGCACCAGTCGCAGGCATTGCAATGGGGCTTGTAAAAGAGGGCGACGATCTCACGGTTCTCACGGATATCCAAGGCATGGAAGATGCACTCGGAGACATGGACTTTAAAGTTGCAGGGACGTCAGTAGGTGTGACGGCATTACAAATGGACATGAAGATTTCAGGGATTAACCGAGCCGTATTACAAGAGGCACTCCAGCAAGCAAAAACAGCACGGATGCACATCTTAAATAGCATGCTCGACGTTATTGACACGTCACGTCCTGAGCTTTCGGCTTATGCCCCTAAGATTATGACGATGCACATTAAACCTGAGAAGATTCGCGATGTGATTGGACCGAGTGGAAAAGTGATTAACCAAATTATTGAAGATACCGGTGTGAAAATCGATATTGAACAAGATGGTACGGTTTACATTTCTTCTACAGAAGCTTCTCTAAATGAGCAGGCAAAAGCGATCATTTCTGATATCGTTCGAGAAGTTGAAGTTGGTGAGATCTATCACGGAAAAGTGAAGCGCGTTGAGAAATTCGGTGCTTTCGTTGAGCTTTTCAAAGGCAAAGATGGGCTCGTTCACATATCACAATTAGCTAAAGAACGAGTTAACAAAGTTGAAGACGTTGTGAAAATTGGTGACATGGTCGATGTGAAAGTGACAGAGATTGATAACCAAGGTAGAGTCAACCTCTCTCGCAAAGTCCTTCTAAAAGATGAGCCAAAAGAAGAATCAAAAAGTGAGTAACAGGAAAACTTGGTCCACCGCCAAGTTTTTTTGTTTTAAAAAATACATAGGAAGTTTTTGTTAGAGCGTTTAGTCGAGCGGGTGTTCGTTTAGCCGTTCTTTTGAAATGGTCTGTTCTTCTCGTCCAATTGTTGCATAAACTAGGACGAGGAGGTGGGTAGCAGATGATGTTTCGAACGAGATTCATCCAAATCGTCATCGGTGTCGCAATTATTCTTATCGGATTTACTGCTTGGCAAGTTCCTCATCTACCTGACGATACGGTTGAAACATGGAATGAAGAAGCAGAGTTGTTACAAACGACAGAAACTGACGAGCAAATACGATCGCGTATAGCTTCTGCGAAAGAGGAGCTGGACGAACCGCCCATTGATGCGGTCGTTGATCCAGTTTGGAAAGGCATCCCGGGTTTGAATGGGCGCCTAATCAATGAAGAAGCCTCGTTTAATAATATGGTGGAAGAAGGAAGATTTGCTGAGGAGTTGCTCGTTTTTGATGAAGCCGAGCCTGAAGTGATGATGAGTGATCTCGGCGCAGTGCCGTTCTATCGTGCAAACGATCAAAAGCCAATGGTCGCATTCATCATTAATGTTGCTTGGGGAAATGAGCATCTTCCTGATATGATAAACACACTGAACGAAAAGGATGTAACGGCTACTTTTTTTCTAGACGGGTCTTGGGTGAAAAGTCAACCTCGACTTGCACGAATGATTCAAGAAGAAGGTCATGAAATTGGCAATCATGCTTATAACCATCCTGACATGGCTACATTATCAGATGAAGAAATTCGTGACCAATTAGAAAGAACGAATAATATGATTTCTGTTACACTAGATGTAGAACCCGTCTGGTTCACACCACCTTCAGGAAGCTTCAATGATCGCGTGGTGGAAATTGCAAAGGACATGGATATGTATACGGCTTTATGGACCGTAGACACAATTGACTGGCAAAACCCGAGCACAGATGCTATGGTGGAGCGTGTCACGAGTAAAATTCATCCAGGCGCAACTGTGCTTATGCACCCAACAAAACCGACAAAAGAAGGAATGGAAGCAATGATTGATGGCATTCGAGCTGAAGGATTAGAAATTGCTCCAATTTCTGAAGTTTTGAGTGAACAAAGAGCACCTTTGCCCCGCACCGATGAAGTGGAGGAGGGGGAGCGTTGGTACAACGCATTCAATTAGCGAATGGGGTCCGACTTGTCGTCGAGCCTATGGAACATATTCATTCTGTTGCCATCGGTATTTGGGTTCACACCGGCTCAAGAACGGAACAGCCAAGCGAAAATGGGATTTCACACTTTGTTGAACATCTTATGTTTAAAGGAACAGAATCGATGAGCGCCGCACATATTGCAGCAGCTTTTGATCGTATTGGTGGTCATGTGAACGCATTCACTTCTAAAGAATACACGTGTTTTTATGCAAAAGTTATGAGTCGTCATGCGAAAGAAGCGGCGAGAATCTTGAGTGACATGTTTTTTCATTCATCGTTTAAAGATGAGGAGATTGAACGAGAACGCCAAGTGATTCTTGAAGAAATTCGCATGGTTGAAGATACGGCCGATGACGTCGTACATGACGATTTGGACCGCGCTGCATTTGGAGCGACGCCTCTTGGCCTTCCGATACTAGGTAGTGAGCAATCGATTCAATCGTTTGACAGAAACCAGCTTCGTCAGTTCGTCAAAGATCAATACCGACCTGAGCGGGTTGTTGTCTCAGTTGCAGGAAACATGGATTCATCGCTACTTGATCAGATTTGTGATGACTTTAGTCAGTTTGAAGAGAGTGATGCAAAACAAGACGCGCCCATACAACAAGAGATGGGTTTTGAACACCTCGTCCGGAAAAAGCCGGTTGAACAGGCCCACCTTTGCCTCGGACTTCCTGGTGTATCGCTTACGGACGAGCGGTTATATGCGATGGTCATTTACAACCATTTACTCGGCGGGGGTATGAGCAGTCGACTGTTCCAAGAAATTCGCGAGCAGCGGGCGTTGGCGTATTCGGTCTATTCTTATCATACTTCTTATCAAGATACAGGCATGCTTACGATCTATGCGGGCACAGCGACAGAACGCCTTGAAGAAACGTACGCAACAACGATGCGAATGATTGAGGAGCTGGCCAAGAGCCACTCAATTACAGAAGAAGATCTTGAAAGTGCAAAAGCGCATGTAATTGGCAGTACGCTTCTTGGATTAGAAAGTTCAAGTAGCCGCATGAACCGTAACGGTAGAAATGAAGTCGCACTTCAAGAACATCAAACATTGGAAGAACTTTCTCACCGCATTGAACGTGTACACCTTCCTGATGTTCATGAAATTGCTGAGCATATTCATGCTGATCGGCATGCGATGGCACTCATTAGCCCAGACGGAAAACTGCCTTACAACTAATGGTCTCAATGGTTGTTCTTCATCATATCCTTTATGAAGGAGGAGAGTGTATGAGGTTAAGTGAAATGAGCGCAAAAGAAATTGTCGATTATGAGCAAGGGGAGCGTCTCGGTGTTCCAGGAAGATTAGATGCGAGAATCGATGCATCAACAGGAGAAGTGCAGGCATTTTTGTTTCCGACCAACCGCTGGAGCCCTTTTCGAAAAAATGAAGACATGCTTGAGATTCATTGGCGCCATATCCATACGATTGGGGAGGACATGATTATCGTCAATCGCTCTGTACAATAACGGCTGGATACTCACAAAAGAAACATCCACATACTAGTCGCCTCGAGACGAACGGTCTCGGGGTTTTTTGTTGTCATTTCTTGTTTTGCATGAAAGCAAATCATACAAGAACGACGGGAACATTCAGAAGGGGCTTATCTACCAAGCGCGAACCCGTCACCGATGTGTGAAATGCTCATAATCTAACATAGTGCAACAATAAAGGAGGCGAGGTGCTCATGGTCGAAATCGCTGTGCTCGGAGGAGACCTGCGAACAATCTCCTTAATGAATACACTATCATCATACGCGAGTCGAATGTACACGGTCGGATTCAATCAAAAAGAAGTGGGCGTAAAGGCTTGTGAACGTACACTCGAAAACTTGCCGTACGAGCGGCTAAATGCGATCATTCTACCGGTCCAAGGTGTTGGAACAGACGGTACTGTTCCAACACTTCATGGAGACCCATTAAAACTGGAACGAAGTCATATAAAAAGAACAGGTGAGCAGTGTCTCTTTATTACAGGTGTGCTCACTCCATTCTTAAAAGCACATGTCCCCCGGAAGGTCATTAGTTGGATGTCAAGAGAAGATGTTGCGATTGCCAACTCTATACCGACGGCAGAAGGCTGTTTGCGATTAGCGATTGAGAACACAGCACATACGATTCATGGCGCCACCGTTTTTGTTTTAGGCTATGGACGTTGTGGGAAGACAATTGCTGATCTTTTCAGTGGCTCAGGGGCAAATATCATTGTATATACGAATGAAGATGAAGAGGGAGCAAGAGCAAAACAGCGTGGGTTCGTATGGCGCTCGTTTCTAAATATTACTGACGACGCTTATGAAGCAGATGTATGTATTAATACAGTCCCAAGTCGTGTGCTGACGCCTGAGGTTTTTCAGAAGATGAAATCGACGTGTTTCGTATTAGACATTAGCAGTGCGCCAGGGGCATTTGATCCAGACGTGGCAAAAGCGTTTCCGCAGACGATTTTAAATGTTCCGGGTATCCCGGGAAAAGTGGCTCCAAAAAGTGCCGGAGAAATACTCGGAAAAGCAACGATAAAGATATTTGAAAAGGAGTTTGGGCATGAAACTTAAAGGGAAAAGAATAGGGTTCGGTTTGACAGGCTCTCACTGTACGTTAGAAGAAGTCATTCCGCTTATTGAATCACTTATCCAAAAAGGTGCAGAAGTCGTTCCTTTCGTTAGTTGGACGGTACAATCAACCGATTCGAAATTTGGTAAGGCAGCTGATTGGATCGAGGCCATCGAGAAGGCGGCAGGTCATGAGGTTATTAACAGCATTGTCAAGGCAGAACCATACGGACCAAAGAAGCCGCTGGATTGCATGTTAATCTCACCAATGACCGGTAACTCATTAGCGAAGTTTGCGAATGCACTTACCGATTCGCCAGTGCTTATGGCAGCCAAAGCAACACTAAGAAATGGCTCACCCGTCGTTGCAGCCATCTCAACGAATGATGCGCTTGGCTTAAACGCCAAAAACCTGGCCACACTTTTGACGATGAAACAAGTATTTCTAGTCCCCTTTGGTCAGGACGATCCCATTAAAAAACCAACCTCGTTAGTAGCAAGAATGGAAGCAATCCCGTCAACGATTGAAGATGCGTTAGATGGTCGGCAATTCCAGCCTCTCTTAATTGATAAGTATAACGATTAGTCTATCATCTGAGTTGATTATTCTCACGCTCTCTTATATCGTTAGTAAGGTAGGTTATAAGACTCGGTTTTGTCCCGGCTCTTAAAAATTAAAAACTGCTGTATTAAACGCCGAGAATTGGCGAGTGAATATTTGAGGAGGAACTACACAAATGGCAAATCATCAAGGTTATCATGTAGCAATCGTTGGAGCAACAGGTGCAGTCGGACAGCAAATGTTAAAAACATTAGAAGAGAAGAATTTCCCGATTCGCTCTTTAAAGCTGTTATCATCTTCACGTTCCGCCGGCAAGAAAATTGTGTTTCAAGGGGAAGAGCACACGGTTGAAGAAGCGGCTCCAGAGCAATTTGAAGGCATCCAGATTGCCTTGTTCTCAGCAGGAGGTTCGATCTCTAAAGCGTTGGCGCCAGAAGCTGTCAAACGCGGAGCGATCGTTATTGACAATACGAGTGCATTTCGCATGGATGAGAATGTCCCACTCATTGTCCCTGAAGTGAACGAAGAAGACTTGCGCAACCACCAAGGCATCATTGCCAACCCAAATTGTTCAACC
Source organism: Geomicrobium sp. JSM 1781026 (assembly GCF_041949955.1). NCBI lineage: Bacteria > Bacillati > Bacillota > Bacilli > Caryophanales > Geomicrobium > Geomicrobium sp. JSM 1781026. The sequence continues at coordinate 524,685 of NZ_JBHFQF010000001.1, forward strand.
ATTCAAATGGTTGTCGCTTTAGAGCCGTTAAAGAAAGCATTTGGTCTTAAAAAAGTGATTGTATCAACGTATCAAGCGGTTTCAGGAGCAGGGTTAGACGCTGTTCAGGAAATGCAATCACAGTCAAGACAATTGCTTGATGGCGAATCAATTGACCCGCAAGTTTTACCGGTATCTGGAGACAAAAAGCATTATCAAATTGCGTTTAATGCTGTCCCACAAATCGACCTTTTCCAAGAAAACGGATATACATTTGAAGAAATGAAAATGATCAATGAAACTAAGAAAATCATGCACGATGACCAGTTAGAAGTGGCAGCGACGTGTGTACGTTTGCCAGTTGAAACGGGTCATTCAGAATCTGTATACATCGAAACAGAAAAAAGCGGCATGAGCGTAAAAGACGTCCACGAAATCCTTGCAAAAGGAGCAGGTGTGACATTACAAGACGACCCAGCGACACAAACGTATCCGCTAGCCAGTCATTGTGTAGGGCTACCTGATGTATTCGTCGGTCGTGTTCGAAAAGACTTGGATAAAGAAAATGGCTTTCATATGTGGATTGTTTCTGACAACCTCATTAAAGGTGCTGCGTACAATTCGGTACAAATCGCTGAAAGCTTAGACCAATTAGGGTTGATTGTACCAGAGGAAGACGCCTCATGAACATCGTAGTTCAAAAGTTTGGAGGGACATCTGTTCACTCCGAAGAACGAAGAGAGGCAGCAGCGAGTCACGTTCAACAAGCGGTTGAGAAAGGGTACAAAGTCGTTGCTGTCGTCTCGGCCATGGGAAGAGAAAATGATCCGTATAGCACGGACACGTTACTCAGCCTGATTGGTGGCGTCAAAGCGCACGTCCCCGAAAGAGAACAAGATCTATTGCAATCGTGCGGAGAGATCATTTCATCGGTTGTATTCACCAATCTTTTGATTGGAAAAGGCGTAGCAGCCAGTGCACTTACTGGCAAGCAGGCAGGGTTTGTTACGAATGGATCGTTTGGGAATGCGCGAATTACAGAAATGAAAACCGATGCTTTACTTGAACGTTTGAAGCACGACGATGTCGTCGTTGTGGCAGGGTTTCAAGGGGAGAGCACCGATGGCGAACTGACGACGCTAGGTCGTGGGGGTAGTGATACGTCGGCCACAGCACTTGGCGCAGCCTTGAACGCTGAATTTGTAGATATTTTCACTGATGTGGACGGCATTATGACGGCTGATCCAAGAATTGTTGATGATGCACAACCGTTGAAGACACTCACGTATTCTGAAGTTAGCAACATGGCGTATCAAGGGGCAAAAGTCATTCACCCGCGGGCCGTTGAAATCGCGATGTATGCAAAAATTCCTCTGCGCATTCGCTCTTTGGAATCGGATTCGTTTGGTACGTTAATCACGATGTCAAGAGATCAGCTTCCTGGCAGTGACATTGAAGAGCGACTCGTGACGGGCATCACGTACGTGAAAGACCTTGCTCAAGTGACGGTAACGAAGAAGGAAGATGACCACGAAGCGGCTTCAACGATCTTCACGCATTTGGCTGAGCAAGGCATTAGTGTAGATTTTATTAACATCGGTCGCACTGAAATTGTGTTCACGGTTCCGATGCATAAACAAGAAGACGTTCAGCACGCGATTAAGAGCATTGGCTACCCAGTTATTCTAACTCCCCAATGTGCGAAGGTGTCCGCTGTAGGGGCGGGCATGACCGGTGTTCCCGGGGTCGTCTCCAAAATTACAAAAGCCCTTTTTCAAGAAGAAATCGAAATACTTCAGGCGACAGATTCTCATACAACCATTTGGGTACTCGTGAAAGAAAACTATATGCATCAAGCAGTTAATGCGTTGCATCAAATGTTCGATCTTGCGAATAAACAGACGCATAACGCCTAATCTAAAAATCGGCCCCCTCGTGAAGAGGGGGCCGATTTTTGTGCAGTGGTCACCTCGACGTCTCACGTCAACAAAAATGCATGAACATTAGGGTAATCTTCTTGTGATACTTGTCTTTGTACAAAAGAATAAGGTATACTACTACCAGTTCATTCGTTCGGTTGCAAGCCAATGGGCCGTCGGTTAACGTTCGTTGTTGATCGATGACCTTAGTAACGGTGTGAAATGTCGCTTTGACGGAAAAGCGAGTAGAGAAAATTTATATAATTGTGGGAGGAACAGATATTGTCTAAGCAAGAGACAACAAGTAAAGTACGTATTTTTGCCTTGGGCGGACTCGGGGAGACAGGCAAAAACATGTACGTCGTAGAAGTAGATGAAGAAATGGTCGTTCTTGATGCCGGCCAAATGATCCCTGAGGATGATATGTTAGGGATTGATGTCGTTATTCCAGACATCAGCTATCTCGTCCAAAACCGCGACCGAGTAAAAGCGGTCATTCTTTCTCATGGGCATGAAGACCATACAGGCGCCATTCCATATGTGATTAGTAAGTTACAAGCTCCTGTATATGGATCAAAGTTAACGATGGGCTTAGTCGAAGATGACTTGAAAATGAAGAACATCGAGAACAAAGTAAAACTGAAAGTCGTATCACCGGGTGGCAACATTAAAGCCGGAAAAATGAAAATTGAATTTTTCCGTGTCAACCATAGCATTCCTGATTGTCTTGGCGTGGCGATTCAGACGCCGCAAGGGTATGTGGTGTATACAGGAGATTTCAAAATTGATCAAACACCCCCAGACCGGAAATTCTCTGATGTCGGTCGCATGACAGACTACGGGAAAAAAGGCGTGCTTTGTCTGCTATCTGACAGCACGAATGCGGAAGTTCCAGGCACGACGCCATCAGAAAAGGAAACAGAAGCAGGCATTAAAGATGTATTCCGTGATGCACCCGGGCGTGTTATTGTAAGTACGTATGCATCGAATGTGTACCGCATTCAACAAGTCATTGATTCTGCAGCCGAGTCGAATCGCAAGCTCGCGATTGTTGGTGATTCGATGAAAAAAGTCATCGAGATTTCCCAGCGACTCAACTACTTACGTGTTCCGAAAGGGCTGATCATCTCTGTTGAAGAGATTAGCAAATACAACGGAGAAGATGTTGCTGTATTATGCTCAGGAACACAAGGGGAGCCGGTTTCTGCACTACACCGCATGGCGAAAGGAAGCGACCGACAGCTATCGATCTTACCGAAAGATACCGTCATTATTTCCGCAAGCCCATCGCCTGGCAATGAGAAATCCATTGGTCGGGTCGTCGATTACTTGTACAAATTAGGTGCTGAAGTCGTGCATTCTGATAAAAGGGTGAATGTATCTGGGCATGGTAGCCAAGAAGAGCTCATGTTTATGCTCAATCTCATGAAACCGCGTCACTTTGTCCCGATTCAAGGAGAGTTCCGCATGCAATTTGCTCACGCTGAACTCGCGCTAACGACTGGTGTGCATCGAGAGCGTATTCATATGCTAGATAACGGTGACGTGTTGCAACTTCAAGGGAAGAATGCGACAAAAGCATCCAAAGTTCCTGCTGGAAATGTCCTCATTGACGGTTTAGGTATTGGGGATGTTGGAAATATCGTTCTTCGTGACCGACGCCTATTATCAAAAGATGGCATTCTAGTCGTTGTCGTCACGTTAAACAAGAAAACGAATGCGTTCGTTTCAGGTCCAGACATCATTTCTCGAGGGTTTGTATATGTGAGAGAATCTGAAGAGCTGCTCGAAGAAGCAAAGAAGAAAGTGACCGACACGCTAAATGAATGCATGAGTGAAAATGTCAATGAATGGTCGTCACTGAAAAGCAACGTGCGTGAAGTACTCAGCCGCTTTTTATACGACAAAACAAAACGCAGGCCGATGATCTTGCCGATTATTATGGAAGTATAATCGTACCGTGCGCTTACAACCGATGTAAGCGCGCGGTTTTTTTAATATGGAGAACCTGGAAGGAATAAGTCTGTCCCACACTCGAATACTAGATGAAAAGGAGGCAATACAATGGCAGGAGAACAACCCCAAGAAAAAGAGAAAGGTTCAGATGTTGTCCAAAAGATTACATCCCTCGGGCAAACGAGTGTGCCAACGAGTGAGCAATCCGACATTCATTGCATTACGATTATTGGTCAAATTGAAGGGCACATGCAGTTGCCGCCGCAAAATAAAACGACCAAGTATGAACATATCATTCCTCAACTCGTCGCCGCAGAACAGAATTCAAAAATCAAAGGACTACTGCTCGTATTAAATACAGTTGGCGGTGATGTGGAAGCGGGCTTGGCAATTGCAGAAATGGTCGCAAGTATGAACAAACCGACCGTTACGCTCGTACTAGGTGGTGGCCATTCCATAGGTGTACCGGTTGCTGTCGCTGGGGACTACGCGTTTATTGCTGAAACAGCAACGATGACGATTCACCCCATCCGCCTTAACGGACTTGTCATTGGTGTGCCACAGACGTTTGAATACATGGAGAAGATGCAAGAGCGTGTCATTCAATTTGTCACCGGCCATTCCAACATTAAAACCGAGGTGTTTAAAGAATTGATGTTTGATAAAGGCAATTTAACGAGAGACATTGGAACGAACGTCGTCGGTCAAGATGCCGTTGATCACGGTTTAATTGATGAAGTCGGCGGGGTCGGTCCAGCTATAGAAAAGTTAAGAGAATTAATATCAAGGCAAGGGGAACTTTTGCAATGATTATTTACACACCGTTATCAATGGACGAGGTATTTCCACAAACAGAAGGAATTGACTGTCACTATGTAGAAACTGATAATGGCGTTGTTATGCTTGAGAAATCAGGTGACGGGCAATGGGTGGTTGGACGTTTATTAAGCACGGAACCCAATGACTTTTTACAACCGAAGTATCAGCCAGGAATGCCTTGGGATCTCAAAGATGATCAACAATGAGTTGTTCATCTTTTTTCATGAATCTCGGTCTTTTTCAGCGCTTTTTGTGAAGTTGTAGTGTGTTATAATGGTTCAGCTACCAACTTTACGTAATCGATGGATTTTTTATACAGGAAAACAAGGGGGGGAGGAGTAGATGGGGAAGAAAAAGAAAAAGAAAAAAAAGCAACAAGAGTGGACAACCCAGCTTAAATTTGAAATGGCTGGTTTAATTCTCCTTGCGATTGCACTGTTTACTTCTTTTCAATTTGATCCGCTCGGCATTATCATTATTCAGCTGTTTCGGTTTTTCGCAGGTGAGTGGTATCACTTTCTCACATTGTTGCTTTACATGTTTGCCTTCATGCTCATTTTTAAACGAGTGTTGCCGACAATGTGGTCTAGACGGTTTGCAGGCTTATACATTGCGATGTTTACAGTACTCTTATACAGCCATCTTGAACTATTTCAGAACTTACAAAGCGTTGGACCGTTCCAAAATGGTTCGGTGCTCATGAATACGCTGGAATTGTATCGCTTAGACTTGACCGGTCAAGCCGATGATCTTGGAGGGGGAATGGTTGGCGCTTTAGGGTATGCAGTCGGTACGTTTCTCGTAGATGTTGGTGGGACGTATGTCCTCGGAGCGGTACTTCTTGTCATTGCGTTTATTTTACTTAGTGGTAAATCGATTCGTGATGTGTATGACGCTGTATCAAAACGAGTACGCGTTTGGGGCGTGAAGGGATTGGATGCTTACAAGAATTCCCGCACGAAAGAAAATAAACCTCGAGCGCCGGCGACCGAAAAGAAAGAGAAGGTGTCGACCGCAACACCAACGCCACAAACACCTGCAGCCACGGAGGCAAGCACGAGTGAGCGACCGGTCATTCATAATTTCCAAGAGCAAGCGTATAAGGGAGAAGAGCGAAGTCAAAAGAAAAAAGGCAAGGAACCTGTTGTAGAAAAAGAAGAGACAGAAGATATTCAACCGCTTCTTACGAGTGAGAAATCAAACGAAGATTATCAGTTGCCTGGTCTTACATTGTTGCAGTCCCCTGTTCAAAATCACCAAACGAGTGATCGAAACCAAGTGTCTACGAATGCGAAAAAACTCGAAGACACGTTGAAAAGTTTTGGTGTGCAAGCTCAAGTGAACGAAGTTCACCTCGGTCCTGCTGTAACAAAATACGAGGTCCAACCAGCGGTAGGGGTTAAGGTGAGTAAAATCGTCAGTCTAACGGATGATATTGCACTTGCTCTAGCTGCGAAAGACATTCGAATTGAAGCGCCGATTCCTGGGAAATCAGCGGTAGGAATTGAAGTTCCTAACCAAGACGTTGCAATGGTTACCCTTCGGGAAGTACTAGAAACGTCGAAATCCAATGATGCTCATGTTCTTTCTGTTGCGCTCGGACGCGACATTTCAGGCGAGCCGATGACTGCTGAGCTTAATAAAATGCCTCACCTGCTCGTCGCAGGGGCAACAGGAAGCGGGAAAAGCGTTTGTATAAATGGAATTGTGACGAGCATTCTCATGCGGGCAAAGCCTCATGAAGTAAAGCTTATGATGATTGACCCGAAAATGGTGGAATTAAATGTGTACAACGGCATTCCGCACTTGCTTACACCTGTCGTAACCGAGCCGAAAAAAGCCGCACAAGCATTGAAGAAAGTGGTTTCTGAAATGGAGCGACGCTACGATTTGTTCTCCCATAGTGGGAGCAGAAATATTGAAGGGTATAATGCGATGATCCGGAAGCAAAATGAGAAAGAGGACGATGATAAGCCGTTGCTCCCGTACATTGTTGTCATTGTAGATGAGCTTGCCGATTTAATGATGGTCGCTTCAAGCGATGTTGAAGATGCAATTACGCGACTTGCGCAAATGGCTAGAGCCGCCGGCATTCATATGATTATTGCAACACAACGACCTTCTGTAGATGTAATTACAGGAGTAATTAAAGCAAACATCCCTTCACGTATCGCTTTTGGGGTTTCTAGTCAGACCGATTCACGTACGATATTGGATGCGTCTGGTGCTGAGAAATTATTAGGGCGAGGGGACATGTTATTTTTACCCGTCGGTGCAAATAAATCGACCCGAATTCAAGGGGCGTTTATTTCTGATGAAGAAGTTGAAGATATCGTTTCTCACGTTGTTGCCCAACAAAAAGCGCAATATGAAGAAGAGATGACGCCAGATGAGGTCGTTGAAACTCATAAAGAGCCTGAAGACGATCTGTATTATGATGCGATAGACCTTGTGATGCAAATGGACTCTGCATCGGTTTCCATGCTGCAACGACGCTTTCGGATCGGTTATACACGTGCAGCCAGACTCGTAGATGAAATGGAAGCACAAGGCATAGTCGGTCCATACGAAGGCAAGAAACCCCGCGAGGTGCTAAAACGAAATGAACCAGACGATTTAACGGACGCTAAGTAAAGGAAAAGGTGATGACTCATGGTCGAACAATTTAACGTTGGCAGCTTACATGTACATTGGCAGCCGAGTGATAAATATAAAACGACAACGTTTGTGCTTCAAATGAAAGCCCCATTAGAGGACGAAAAAACATCAGCAGCACGAGCGTTGCTTACCCAAGTATTGCAAGCTGGAACGAAAAAGTACCCTTCCCGAAGAGAAATCCGCAAGCACTTGGATGGGCTTTACGGGGCAAGTTTTGGTGCCGACGTCGGCAAAAAGGGCGAACAACACTTTGTTACGTTTTTTGCTGAAGTCGTTCACGAGCAATATTTGCAAAGTGAAAACGAACCGCTAGCTAAAGAGATGTTGCGATTTTTTCTCTCGGTATTGTTTGAACCTGCCGAAAACGATGATGGCGCGTTTCTAGACAGCATTATTAAAGAAGAAAAACAAGCGCTCATCAGTCGGGTGAAAAGCATTGCTGATGATAAAATCCGCTACGCGAACCAACGCCTCGTTGAAGAGATGTGCAAAGAAGAACGGTATGGCATTCCGCCATATGGTACAGCAACACACATTGAAGACGTAGACGAACGAGCGCTCCAAGACGCCTACACAGACTTGCTAAAAACAAATGCTTTTGATCTATTCATTACAGGACCTGGAGAGCGTGAAGAAATTGAATCTGTTCTGAATGAGTATGCGACACAGTTTACGAGCAAGTCAGTGACGAGTGAAACAAAAATGCAAAAAGCACCTGAGGAGACACGAGAAGTCGTGGACCATGAAGATGTGCAACAAGCGAAATTGCACATGGGGTTTCGGGTACCGTTTCAAGCGAGCGATAACGAATATGCAGCCGTCCTCGTTACGAACGGGATTTTCGGGGCATTTCCTCATTCCAAACTGTTCGTTAACGTTCGTGAAAAAGAGAGCCTTGCCTATTACGCCGCTTCACGGTATGAGCCATACAAAGGTCTAGTTTTTGCGATGGCAGGTATTGCTTCTGATAAATACGAACGGGCAGTGACGATCATTAAAGAGCAGTTACAGGAACTCAAAAACGGTAATTTTACCGATGAAGAGTTGCAAACGACTCAGTACATGCTTTCGAACCAAATTCTTGAACAAGTGGATTCGGCGAGAGGGTCGATTGATCTCTTGTACCAGAATGTACTCACGAACAAACACCGCTCGGTTGAAGACCGTGTGAAAGAAATTCAAAGCGTATCACGAGAAGATGTGACGCGAATTGCATCAGAAATCACACTCGATACGGTGTATCTGTTAACAGGCAAGGAGGATTCACAATGAAAAAACAACAATACGACCAGCTCGGTGAAACCCTTTATTATGAGACGCTTGATAACGGACTAAAAGTGTACGTACTCCCCCGTCATGAAAACAATAAAACGTTTGCGATTTTCACAACGGATTACGGTTCAATTGATGACCACTTCAGTCCTTTAGGGCAAAAAGAAGCCATTCGTGTACCTGATGGCATCGCGCACTTTCTTGAGCACAAGTTGTTTGAAGATGAAGATGGCGACGTCTTCGATACATTTTCGAAACGGGGCGCCCAAACGAACGCGTTTACGAGTTTCACACGAACGGCCTATTTGTTTTCAAGTACGAGTGATGTGCATAACAACGTGGAGACGCTAATTGACTTTGTGCAGAAGCCGTATTTTACGGAAGAATCGGTTGAAAAAGAGCAAGGCATTATTGAACAAGAGATTCGTATGTACGATGATGACGCCGACTGGCGGTTGTTCTTTGGCCTCATTGCGAGTCTTTACAAAAACAACACCGTGCGTGTAGACATTGCTGGAACAGTGTCATCCATTCATGAGATTACGAAAGATATGTTGTATACGTGTTACGAAACGTTTTACCACCCGTCAAACATGGTGCTGTTCGTGACAGGCCCTGTTGATCCCGAAGAAATGGGTGCGCTTGTGCGCGATAACCAAGCAGCGAAATCGTTCAAAGACGTTGAAGAGATCAGCCGAGTATATGGTGACGAGCCCGATGAAAGTAATCAAAAGGAAGATGTTTTGCACATGAATGTGCAAACGCCGAAAGTATTGCTCGGATATAAAGAGGGTGGCGATGCGTATCCACTTGACGGGCTGACGTATGAACTCGCTGTACAAATGCTTCTAGACGTCATGTTCGGTAGCGGGTCACAAGCGTACGAGAAGCTATACCGAGAAGGACTCATTGACGGTTCTTTCTCTACGGATTTCACGATGGAACGATCCTTTGGCTTCTCTGCAATTGGAGGAGACTCAAAAGACCCTGACCGTCTCGTTGAAGTGCTTCGCGACACGATCCGCACGTACAAGCAAAAAGTCTTAAACGAAGAAGAGATCGAAGTAGCGAAAAAGCGAAAAATCGGTTCGTTTTTAAAGCAACTAAACAGCTCTGAATTTATTGCGACACAATTTACGAGGTATGAAATGAACGGTGACGCGCTGTTTGATGTCGTTCCTAAGCTTGAAAAGCTAACGATCGGTGATTTAGAAAAAGTGTTGCAGCGTCATTTTGCAGAAGACCATAGTTCAGTAATGAAAGTGCTCCCCCACTCTTCATGAGGCGTACGTTAATTACTGGAGCCACAGGCGGTATCGGTAGAGCAGTGGCAAAGGAGCGGGCAGGGGAATACACTCACCTGTATCTTCATTATTATCAAAACAAAAGTGCTGCGCTGGACATTCAAGAAGAGTGCCGTAAATTAGGTAGCGAGGTTACGCTCGTTCAAGCAGATTTTGGTCTATCGACCGGTGCTAACGATTGTTTCGAACAACTTGACGCTCACATTGACGACATCATTTTTGCGAGCGGAACGGCCTTTTACGGTCTCTTGGATGACCATGCCGATGAAGAAGTTGACCGGCTTATGAATGAGCACCTCGGTTCTCCTGTTCGATTAATCAAGCGGATTTTGCCGCAAATGATCGCGCAAAAAGCGGGGAGAATTGTACTTGTTGCCTCGATTTGGGGAGAAGTGGGTGCATCTTTTGAAACGGTTTATTCCGCAGCCAAAGGTGGCCAGATTGCATTTGTAAAAGCACTTGCAAAAGAAGTAGCACCTTCGCACATTACGGTCAATGCAGTCTCTCCTGGGGTCATTCAAACCACACAAATGGAAGGGTTTAGCCAGGAAGAATTGAGACAACTGTCTGAGGAAATTCCAGCGGGTCGTTTTGGATACGTACATGAAGTCGCGCATGCTTGCAATTATTTGCTTTCCGAAGAAGCGGCATATGTAAATGGTCACGTACTTTCCATCAACGGAGCTTGGAGCGGATAAAGTATGTATGAAATGTTGCCGCTTGCCTCAAACTACAACCGTAGTGAATTAGTAGAGGAGGGAGCAACAGTGTCCGTTCTAGAAAACTGGGAGCATTGGAAATCATTTTTAGGCGATCGTCTTGAATCTGCTGAAGATGATGGATTAAGCCATGACGTGGTCTCTGATGTCGCTTTTGAAGTTGGCGATTATTTGGCAAAAGAAGTTGAGCCACAAAACGAACAGGAACGCGTGCTTAAAGACATGTGGAATGTCGCGGATGAACAAGAACAACATGCGATTGCAAACATGATGGTTAAACTCGTTCAAAGAGATTAGATGGGAGCTACGCACCTTCTTCGGTCAGACCGAACGAGGTGCGTTTTTCTTGCTGTCCAACCATATTCTTACATACTACTACCCAAATGCTCGAAAATAACGTAAAATGAGAGATAATGCTAAGTATAGAAATGCTGAAGGAGGCGAGGGAATTGATGGAAAAGAAAGAATGGTATTTTGAATATCAAATCCATCAAAACCGCCCAGGTTTGCTTGGAGATATCTCCTCGTTACTCGGAATGCTGTCCATTAATATTGTGACAATTAACGGAGTGGAGAACAATCGTCGTGGAATGCTCATACGCAGTGCAAAGGATGATAACATCACACGGCTTCGAGATATCTTGCAAACGATGGAAAGCATCACACTGATGAAAATTCGACAGCCGAGGTTGCGGGATCGTCTGGCGGTCATGCACGGTCGCTACATTGAACGCGATGCCGATGATAAGAAAACGTATCGGTTTGTTCGTGATGAACTGGGCTTGCTCGTAGACTTCATGGCTGAATTGTTTAAAGAAGAGCGTCATTATTTGGTCGGCATTCGCGGCATGCCTCGTGTTGGAAAAACCGAATCGATTGTGGCTGCTAGTGTGTGTGCGAACAAACATTGGTCCTTTATCTCATCCACTTTGCTCCGTCAAACCGTGCGATCGACCATTCCTGAAGACGAACTTGGCGATGATCTCGTTTATATCATTGATGGAATTGTTACGACGATGCGTGCCAACGAAAAGCATCGCACACTTGTTGACAAGATTATGAGCATGCCAAGTGTGAAAGTTGTGGAACATCCAGACATATTTGTACGAGAAACAGCCTATACATTACAAGATTTTGATTGTATTATTGAGTTGCGAAATAATGAGGATGAAAAGATTACGTATGAAATGGTGGAGTCAGGTTTTTCTTCATTTGATATTAGCTAGGTGGTAGGTGGGAGTATGACAGAGTTAGGCCAATTTCTAAAAGAAAAAAGAGAAGAGTTTGGTTGGGATTTAGAAGAGGTACAAGCGCGCACAAAGATTCAAAAGCGTTATTTGCAAGCGATTGAAGAGGGGAATTATAGTGATTTGCCAGGCGCATTTTATGCTCGGGCATTCATTAAGAGCTATTCTGAAGTTCTCGGTTTGGAACCAGATCAAGTGTTTCAACAATTTGAATCAGACTTACCTAAACCAAAACAAGAAGCGGTCGATCTGCCGTCAAGAACTGAACATACACGTGCCAAGCGCACGAGTGAAAGAGAAAAGAAATCGAGCATTTTACCTGCGATACTGATCGGTTTGTTTTTAGTCGTTCTCGTTGCTGGAATTTGGGCAATATCCGTATGGCCATCGGCGAGTGATGATGAGGAAGAAAATGGAGATTCAGATGAACAGATGGCAATTGTAGATACTCCACAGGATGAAGAGGACGATGAAGACGTCGAAGGTACAGACGAGGACGAGGGCACTGATGAAGAAAATGGTGCTGATGAAAATGGCGATACGGAGCCTTCGACCAATGAAGACGACGAAGAAACTTCTTCAGCAAGCCTTGAATTTGTCGAAGTGACCGATAATAATCAATCCATCTTTACTGTGACTGGAGATACAATCGAGATTGATCTTGAATTTGATGGAGAAAGTTATATTGACTTTCGTACTGAGCGCTTCGGTGACCCAATTGAAGCCGGTGGGGTGCTGAGCAGCGATGAATCATTTGAATTCGATGAAGATGCGATCACGATTAACGTCGGCAATATTTTTGGTGTGAACATTACGGTGAACGGCGAGGAATTAGAATACCCGGTTGATGTGCACCATCATTATATTACGATTGAACGAGAATAAAATGAAGTCTTTAGAAACAGACACGGATTGTGCCGGGAATCGTGCGCAATCCGTGTCCTCTTTTATTTATTTGCCCGTTTCTTCGGTAAATAAGTACATCCTCTGTTTTTAGTTTTTGTTCGTTTCTGTTAAAATAATATAGGGTTGAAAGGAGGGCGCGGATGTGAACTTGCCGAATCAGATTACAATTGCCCGAATATGTTTTATTCCCGTCTTTATGATTGTTTTTCTCTATCCATTTCAATGGGGCTCGGTTTCTCTTTTCGGTACAGAAGTCCCCGTGCACCATCTTGTTGCTGCCCTGATTTATGCATTTGCGGCTTTGACCGACTGGGTAGATGGTTACATTGCTAGAAGCAGGAATTTGGTGAGTAACTTCGGGAAGTTTCTCGATCCACTTGCTGACAAATTGCTCGTGACGGCAGCGTTGCTTTCATTAATCGAACTGGATTTATTACCGGCATGGATGGCGGTCATTATTTTAACGAGAGAATTTGCTGTAACGGGCATGCGTCTCGTAGCAGCAGCAGATGGCACGGTCATCGCTGCGAGTTCACTTGGGAAGTGGAAAACGGTATTTCAAATGGTTGCGATCTTTTTCCTAATGGTACATAACGCACCGTTTGAATCAATTGGCATTCCGTTCGCTGATTTTCTCATGTGGATGGCAGTCTTATTAACCATTGTGTCGGGAATCGATTACTTTTGGAAGAACAAACATGTATTTAAAGATGCATAAAACAGGTGTCTGAAGATTGGAGGAGGTCTGGTGAACGCTGAAATCATTGCCGTAGGTACAGAGCTGCTACTCGGACAAATTGCGAACACGAATGGTCAATTTGTTTCAAAGCAGCTCGCTTCTCTTGGGGTCAATGTATACAAACATACCGTTGTCGGTGACAATAAACGGCGAATACAGTCGTCGATTGAGGAAGCGAGACAGCATCACGACTTAATTATTTTCTCTGGTGGTCTCGGACCAACCGAAGACGATTTGACAAGAGAAGCACTGTCAGAGTACTTGCAAGTGCCACTCATCTATGACCCTAGTGCTCTCCAGCATGTTGAAAGCTTTTTTACGAGCCGAGGCAAAGAGACGTCAGAAGCGAACCGAAAGCAAGCGCTTGTGCTTGATGGATCACACGTCTTTTTCAATCATGCAGGGCTTGCAGCAGGCTGTGCGTTGGAACATGACGGAACACTGTATGTGTTGTTACCGGGGCCGCCTCAAGAATTAAAAACGATGGTCAAACGGGAGTTGGAACCGTTCTTAGCAGAACGAAATCATGCAGGTGCGTTTTTTCGTTCACGGGTGTTACGATTTTTCGGTATCGGCGAATCGGCACTTGAAGAAACGTTGAAAGACCTGATCCACGAACAAACGAACCCAACGATCGCTCCTCTTGCGGGGCAAGATGAAGTGACGCTTCGCCTCACAATTACGGAAACCGATGAAGACCGGGCGACCGACCGCTTAAACAAAACAAAAAATAAGATTTTGGAACGCGTCGGTGAGTATTTATACGGTTACAATGAGGATAGTTTGTTCTCAAAATCTGTGGAATACTTAAAGGAAAAGAACTGGTCAGTCGCTACCGCAGAGAGCATGACTGGTGGGGGCTTGATGCAACAACTTACAGAAATTGCCGGTGCATCTTCCGTGACAGCTGGTGGTATGGTCACTTACAGCAATGAGATGAAAATCAAGCATCTCGGCGTTAATGCTGATCTGCTCGATGAACACGGCGCTGTTAGTGAAGCATGCGCAAAGCAAATGGCAGAAGGAATTCGCGATCGGTATGAGAGTGCAGTAGGCATATCGATTACCGGTGTTGCTGGACCAGACACATTAGAAAATAAAGCAGTAGGTACGCTTTACATTGGCATTGCTTTACCAAATCAAACCACTGTATATAAACGAAAGCTTACAGGCAACCGCGAAACGATTCGACGAAGAGCTGCCAAAGAGGCATGCAGTTGTCTATTGCTAGAAAAGAAAAAAGGTGATTAGTGAATGAACGTATTTGAACACGAAGCCATTAAGCCAGAATTAAAACAAGCCATTAAGCAGATGGGGTTTGAAGAACCTTCTCCAATCCAAGAAAAGGCGATTCCTATCGTCTTAGACGGGAATGACGTTGTTGGTCAAGCACAGACAGGAACTGGAAAAACAGCCGCATTTGGCATTCCACTCTTAAATAAAATTACGGCTAGTTCGGACGTGCAAGCGATTGTACTTACGCCAACACGGGAATTAGCCATTCAAGTTGCCGGTGAGCTGCAGAAATTATCTGCGAATATGAAGCTGACAACATTACCGATTTATGGTGGGCAATCAATTGGTCACCAAATCAAAGCATTGAAGCGCGGTGTCCAAGTCGTGATCGGAACGCCTGGGCGTATTCAAGACCATTTGCGTAGAAAGACACTTCGCTTGGACCGTGTCGAAACGTTTGTCCTTGATGAAGCAGATGAAATGTTGGACATGGGTTTTATTGATGATATCGAGTCCATCCTCAAACAAACGAACAAAGAGCGACAAACACTCCTGTTTTCAGCGACGATGCCGGGTCCGATTCGCAAGTTGTCACGTCGCTACATGGAAAAGCCAGAGACGGTGTCGATTAGTCGCAGTGATGTGACCGCCCCATCGATCGAACAGCTTTATTTTAAAGTGTTAGAACGCAACAAATTGGAATCACTATGCCGGGTAATTGATCGTTACAACCCAGAGCTTGCCATCATTTTCTCTCGTACGAAAAAAGGCGTCGCTGAGCTTACAGAGTCATTGCAAGCACGTGGATATTTTGCAGATGGTTTGCACGGGGATCTCACGCAATCACAGCGAGATGCTGTCATGAAGAAATTTAGAGATAGTTCAATTGAGTTTCTCATTGCGACAGACGTTGCGGCCAGAGGAATTGATGTCGATAACGTCACTCACGTCATTAACTATGACATCCCTCAAGACCCTGAATCATATGTGCACCGCATCGGTCGTACCGGTCGTGCAGGTAAAAAAGGGCAAGCGCTCACGCTCGTTACGCCACGCGAAATGAAGCACCTGCGCTCAATTGAGAAAGAAATCAAGATGCAAATTCCAACCCGCGATATTCCGACCATTGAAGAAGTGGTTGAAAAGCAACAAGACGCGTGGAAAACACAAATTACAAATGTGATTCAGACGAGTGAAGAGACGTCCATTTTTGATGACCTTACCGAGGAGCTACTAAAAGACTTCGATCAAAAAGACGTTATTCAAGCGTTACTAAAGATGAACTACCAGACGGAAAACAACCTGTCTGAAGAAGGGTATAGCTTCGGTGAAACCGGTGGTGCAAAAGGAATGGTACGCTTTTTCATTAACGTCGGTCGCAACGTGAATATGACGCCAAAAATTCTCGTTGAAGAAGTAGCAAACGCCGTTGGCATTCCAGGTAAATCAATTGGAAAGATCGACATCTTTGAGAATTTCACCTTTGTTGAAGTGCCTGAGAGCGTTGCACCTTTCGTTTATGAAGGCCTTCGTCATTCGAGATTGAACGGAGCAAGAGTGAACTTGGAGCCTGCGAAACCGCGTCCAAAACGAGATTCTCGCAAACCGAGTCCCGCTCGTTCCTAATCGTAAGAAAAGTTCCGATAAGCGCTTGTCATTCGTCCGAGGAGGACTTGTGGCGAGCGTTTTTTGGATGTGCTAACGTTCGGATATTTAGTACGACTAAACATAAACTTAAAAACTCCAACAAATCCTATGATTAAGATCGCTATTGGCCGGCGAACGCTAACAGAGTGACTGTTGAAGCTCATCTCAACTCACGTTGTCCGGCAATGTGAGTGAGAGTTGCAGGCAAAATAGAAAGCGTTTCTCGAAGGGAAGCATCGCATAGCCGATGGCCACCACCTGGCGTAAGGAATGTGATGACGTGTCACTTATGTGACAATCCAGCCCTCAATCCGGGCACTTTCGGCTCTCGACGGTCACATATATCGCAATTTGTGACCGCCCGCTCCGTTTATGTGCCGATCCACGTTTAAAATGATGATTTTTCTTTCCCAAGTGTCACATTAATAAATATTTGGGACATTTGGACTTCATTCCAGACACTGTAACCAGTAGGCAAAAACGTGAACCGTGTCGCCCTTATGCTCTGGAGTGCATAGAAAACAAGGTGGGCGCACTTTGGCCACCGATGTTGCACTTGTAGTCTGGACTGCATAGAAAACACGGTGGTCGATCTTTGGTGCTGCACCGTTGTTGCCCTTATCGTCTGGACTGTCAAGTAGACACAGCGAGCACAAGCGGAGCGCAGTGAGAGGTGATGTCGTATTTATGCTCTGGATTACAAGCAGCCGCCTGCAGTGGAGAGCAACAATAGTGCAAACTGGAAAAACGTGAAGTACATTCCATATAAATTCTAGGCTAGGGGTTGTTTTAGAATTTTGTACTACACGAGAATGAAGAAGGTTTTGGAAGCAGACGGTCGTTCATTTACTGTAAAGCGCTCGATCTGCTTCCATAAATGCCTGTTTGGAAGCAGATGTCTATGGATTGGAACCAAAACGAGACCAAAACGAGCATAATAGCTGATTCTGTTTCCATTACAAGCCCTTTGGAAGCAAAAAACGTTTTCTGCTTTCTCCAACGCCTATGGAGAATTTCAACCGGTTGGTCGAAATCGAGGACCAACAACGCAAATAAGGGAAATGTAAAGTTGAACGCATCGCGCATTTTCTGAAACCGTGTCAGCGCTGCTGCGAAGTCTTGACGAACCGCAGACGTCTTATGCTAATCTATACGTTCAGAAATTCCATGAACCTTATGGTCGAGATTGCACCCGGTCTTCGTTCCATACACTTGTCATAGGAAAGTCGGGGGACATTACGGTCAAACGCCAACATAGAAGAGGAGAAGGCTAATCACGGTCTCTCTGACTCTTTTATGTGTTTATCCGCCCCTCAAACAGGACACTGTAAGGTGCCAACTGTCTCATAGACTTCTCTTAGAAATTATTCAGGTTTAGAATGATGAATTTCGCACGGTTAATTGCCATAAAAAAATAGTATTTGAATAGAGGAGCCCATCTCTAGACAGTCTCACCTATTTTTCACGAAACGGGTAGACAGAAGACCAAGTTGATGTCGCCTTATGCTCTCTCCGCGCAATTTTGGAAAAGCTCACATCGAGCCTCAACACCTTACGGCCGATGAACGCGCCAGTTTTCTGAGGTTGTCGATGTTTGCCCTATATAATCCGACGTTCGTTTTTCGATCTTTGACACAGAAGGTGTTTCGGCTTGCTCGTGAGTTCTCCAAGAAAAAAACGAATAAATGTTCGTATTTTTCTTGGCAAAATGAACAAAAGACGATATGATGAATGCAGGGGATAAAACGACCATCATTCTGCATGAGAGAAATGTATGAATTTATAATAAAGGAGATAGAACAATGAGTGACCGCAAAGCAGCGCTCGACCAAGCGCTTCGAAACATTGAAAAGCAGTTCGGAAAAGGCTCCATCATGAAGCTTGGAGAAGATAGTGAACGAAGAGTATCGACAGTATCAAGCGGGGCTTTGGCTCTTGATATTGCTCTAGGCGTTGGCGGCTATCCGCGCGGAAGGATTGTTGAAGTCTACGGTCCGGAATCTTCAGGTAAGACGACAGTAGCTCTCCACGCGATTGCAGAAGTTCAAAGAAATGGCGGACAAGCGGCCTTTATTGATGCTGAGCATGCACTAGATCCTGTCTATGCACGTAACCTCGGTGTAAACACTGATGAGCTGTTGCTCTCTCAACCAGACACTGGAGAACAAGGCTTGGAAATTGCTGAGGCGCTTATTCGCAGTGGTGCGGTCGACATTTTGATTATTGACTCAGTGGCTGCACTCGTACCTAAGGCGGAAATTGAAGGGGATATGGGGGATACTCACGTCGGTTTGCAAGCACGCCTTATGTCCCAAGCGCTTCGTAAGTTGTCAGGAGCAATTAGTAAATCCAATGCAATTGCCGTATTCATTAACCAAATTCGTGAGAAGGTTGGCGTAATGTTTGGAAATCCAGAGACGACACCAGGTGGGCGAGCACTCAAGTTCTATTCCTCCGTTCGTTTAGAAGTACGTCGTGCCGAAGCGCTAAAACAAGGCAATGAAACGGTTGGTAATAAAACGAGACTGAAAGTCGTGAAGAACAAAGTAGCGCCTCCTTTCCGCCAAGCAGAAGTGGATATTATGTACGGAGAAGGAATATCAAGAGAAGGTTCCTTGCTTGATATTGCGACGGATATTGACATCGTTGATAAAAGCGGTGCATGGTATGCATATGAAGGCGAGCGGCTCGGTCAAGGCCGTGAGAATGCGAAGCAATACTTGAAAGAAAACGAAGATATCGCTAAAGATATTGAGCAAAAGATTCGTGCTCACTATGAATTGAACGCTAGCGCGAAGAAAGATAGTGACGAAGAAGAAGTGACGTTGAAACTTGAGGACGCTTAATGAAGAGCAGGGACATTCCCTGCTCTTTTCGTATCAAATCTTCCTTATTCCACACGAAGATGAACAGCGTCGTAATGTTGACATTTTCATGAATAGAAGTATACAATTATAAAGAATGAAATGAGTTGCTGTTGGCAAGAATTGACTTGGATAGACAAGGTTAGCAGCCGCTTATCATCGATGAAGAATACAGTTCGTATTCTCCATCAGATAGTACATTCATAACAGATAAGATGAATGATGGAACAGAATGAACAGAAACATTTGGTTCAATGAACAATGCGTTTGATGAAAACCCAAATGGAATTCAACACCAGAAACCTGCTGTCTCCGTTTTTCGTTGGCAAACCCGCAAGGTGAACAAGATTCACACAGAACAACTTCATAGCAAAGGAGGTGTATCTCTTGATAGATAACAGTCCTGTTATGGTGGTCACTTCCATTTTGCTGCTGTTGGTCGGTGTTGGCGTCGGCGGGTTCATCGGTTATTTGATCCGTAAGAAGATTGCGGAGGCAAAGATCTCAAGTGCTGAGCAAGCAGCCAAGAAGATGATTGAAGAAGCGGAGCGAAACGCTGAAGCAAGCAAGAAAGAATCCATTCTTGAAGCGAAAGATGAAGCGTATCGCATTCGTTCCGAAGCCGAAAACGATATTCGCGAACGGAGAAACGATGTTCAAAAACAAGAAAGTCGACTTCTTCAAAAAGAAGAAACACTTGATCGCAAGAGTGAGTCTTTAGATAAAAAAGAAGAATCACTCGAAAAACGAGAAGAGGTTCTCGCAGAGAAACAGCGTGAAACCGAAGCGATGAACAGTAAAATGGAAGGTTTGATCAGTAAACAGCAAGAAGAGCTGGAGCGCGTATCCGGATTAACGAGGGAAGAAGCGAAGGAAATGATTCGCGTCGATCTCGAACAAGAACTGGAACACGAATCAGCCGTTATGATCAAGTCGAACACCGAGCGTATAAAAGAAGAAACGAACAAGCGAGCAAAAGAAATGTTATCTTTAGCTTTACAGAGATTTGCGGCGGATCATGTTGCCGAAACAACAGTTTCAGTCGTGAATTTGCCAAATGATGAGATGAAAGGTCGGATTATTGGACGAGAAGGTCGAAATATCCGTGCCTTAGAAACGCTAACTGGCATCGATCTCATCATTGATGATACACCAGAAGCGGTGATCCTATCTGGTTTCGACCCTATTCGTCGTGAAATTGCACGAACCGCACTTGAACGTCTCGTACAAGATGGCCGTATTCATCCAGCTCGTATTGAAGAAACGGTTGAAAAGGCGAGACGAGAAGTGGATGAGCGGATCCGTGAGTACGGTGAGCAAGCAACCTTTGAAATGGGCATTCATAACTTGCACCCAGATTTAATTAAGATTATGGGTCGACTTCGATTTAGAACAAGTTATGGACAAAATGTGCTCAAACATTCATTGGAAGTGGCTCATTTGACAGGCTTAATGGCGGCGGAGCTAGGAGAAGATGTGCAACTAGCAAAACGAGCGGGTCTTCTACATGATATCGGAAAAGCGATTGATCATGAAATTGAAGGAAGCCACGTAGAAATTGGTGTAGAACTAACGAAAAAGTACAATGAGCATGCGGTAGTCGTCAACAGTGTTGCTTCTCACCATGGCGATGAAGAGGCCGAGTCTGTCATAGCGACACTCGTCGCTGCAGCAGACGCGTTATCTGCAGCACGCCCTGGAGCAAGAAGAGAGACACTGGAAACGTATATACGCCGACTCGAAAAACTCGAGGAGATTGCAGAATCATTTGATGGTGTTGAAAAAACGTATGCCATACAGGCGGGTCGCGAAGTCCGCATTATGGTGAAACCTGATTTAATTGATGATGTGTTAGCACATCGTCTTGCCCGCGATATTACAAAGCGGGTCGAAAACGAATTAGACTACCCAGGTCATATCCGAATTACTGTCATTCGGGAGACACGGGCAGTAGATTATGCAAAGTAAAGCAGCGCACATTGTGCTGCTTTCTTTACGTTTTACACGTGTTAAAAGCGATGATAGTTTTATGAACTCCCTGAAAGGGTATATAATGACTATCGCATGAATTCGAAGATGAGGCGAGGGAAACAGCATGCGAATCTTATTTATTGGAGATGTCGTCGGTCGACCAGGCAGAAGCATGGTACAAGACTATTTACCGAAACTGCGTAAGAAGTATAGACCATCGCTTACGATTGTTAATGGCGAAAATGCGGCTAGTGGCAAAGGCATTACAGAAAAGATTTACAAAAGCTTTTTAGAAGCAGGAGCACAAGTCGTTACACTTGGCAATCATGCTTGGGCAAGAAGAGAGATATTCTCATTTATTGATGATGCCAAAAAGCTCATTCGTCCGATCAATTACCCGGTAGGCACACCTGGTAAAGGAACAGTGAGTGTGAATATAAATGGACAAGAAGTTGTCGTTATTAATGCGATGGGTCGTACATTTTTAGCTGATATTGACTGCCCGTTTCGGGCTGTTGAAGAAGCGGTGGAAGAAGCAAAGAAAAGAACCCCGTTTGTATTTGTAGATTTTCATGCTGAAGTCACAAGTGAGAAGCAAGCAATGGGCTGGTTTTTAGATGGGAAAGCAAGTGCTGTCATTGGAACACACACTCATGTTTCAACAGCCGATGACCGAATTCTTCCGGGTGGGACGGCTTACCAATCAGATGTTGGTATGACCGGGCCGTATGACGGAATACTCGGGGTTGAACGTGAGGCTGTATTGGACAAGTTTTTGACAGCGATGCCAGTGAAGTTCGAAGTGGCCGAAGGTCGAACCCAATTAAATGGGATTTGCATTGACCTCGATGACCAAACAGGCAAGGCACGTTCCCTGCAAAGAATTATGATTAATGATGATCATCCTTTTTATGAATAACCGTAAATTATCACGATAAAGGCATAGGAAGGCAACTGCTGAATATTATGGGGGTAACGGTGCCATTTAAAAGCGATAGGAGGACAATACATGGAAGTTTTAAAAGTCTCAGCGAAATCTGTTCCGAACTCTGTAGCCGGTGCCCTAGCAGGAGTCATACGAGAGCGAGGTGCGGCAGAGATTCAAGCCATTGGCGCTGGCGCACTCAATCAATCGGTTAAAGCGGTTGCCATTGCTAGAGGATTTGTAGCACCGAGTGGCATTGATTTAATCTGTATTCCAGCCTTTACCGATATTGAGATTGATGGTGAGGAACGCACGGCGATTAAATTGATCATTGAACCAAGATAAGTGATGACTAGCAAAGGTAACGATAAAAAACCTAGTGTACGTACACTAGGTTTTTTATCCATGTGCCAAACTTTCTTATAAAACCGTAATACAAGGAGAATTCTTATGAAGCAATTAACCTCGATCTTACATCGCATTGATCATAAAGGATACAAAGCATATCACGACATTAAAGGCGCGCACACGTTTGGGAAGTATACGCTGCACATTGATCATGTCCAAGCCGACCCATATGCGTCTCCGTCTCGAATACGCGTAAGTGCATCGGTGGACAAGCTATCGTTTACGAAAGACATGTACACCGATCATTGGCGGTATGTAGGATTCACGGATTATTTGGCAAGAGTGGTAAACCGAATGATCCAGAAGTACCAAGCAAACAAAGGCATTTTCATTGACGCTCCTTCTCAAGAAATATTGGAGAGAAGTGCAGTCGTTATTCATAATGGTCAACTGGAAGTGCGTCTATCTGTTCAGTTACCGGCAAGGGGGCGCTCCATTCTTGCGAAAGAAGCGATCCAACGACTAACGGTACAACTCCCAAAAATTATGCAATCAGCCGTTGACGATATGGACATCGATCAGTTACACGAGCACTTACGTCTTTGTGATGATCAGCATGCTTTGCGCCAATTTGTAGCCAAAGAGGGTGGCTTAGTGTTTATTCGTGATGGCGCGATTTTGCCACGATCGAGTGGCATAAGTAAACAGCCACTTCAAAGTGATCACACAAAACGTTTTACGAGCCCAAAAGAACTGGAAGCTTACGCAAACTTACCCCATGCGGGCAACGTTCGCGGAATGTTGATTAAACGAGGTGTAACGGTCATTGTTGGAGGTGGTTATCACGGCAAAAGCACGTTGCTTGAAGCGATTGAGCAAGGGGTGTACAACCATATTGCTGGAGATGGGCGAGAGTACATTGCTACCGACGACACAGCGATGAAAATTCGAGCCGAGGATGGAAGAAGCGTGAGTGGTGTTGATATTGGCATGTTTATCGGTAATTTGCCAAATGATAAAAGCACTCGTTCGTTTTCAACAACAAATGCAAGTGGGAGTACGTCACAAGCGACAAATATTATAGAGGCTCGAGAAGTTGGCACAACGCTTTTGCTCATTGATGAAGATACGAGCGCAACGAATTTCATGATTCGTGACCAACGCATGCAGCAACTCGTAGCGAAAGAGAAGGAGCCAATTACGCCATTTATTGATCGGGTTCGATATTTATATGAAGAAGAAGGCATCTCAACGATTGTCGTTGTAGGAGGAAGTGGCGATTATTTAGAAGTGGCAGACACGGTCATTATGCTTGATGAATACGAAGTCACCGACGTCACCGATCGTGCGAAACAAATTGCAAGCGAAGGAACGACGAGGCAGGCGGTTATGCCCGATGATGTTACTCGTTCAACGAAAAAGCGGATGCCGAAAAAAGCAGGTTGGAATGCACAAAAAGGCAAAAAAGAAAAAGTAGGAGCCAAAGGTACAAAGACGATTCTCTTTGGGCGTGAAGCCATTGATTTGACGAATGTCGAGCAAATCGTCGACGACAGTCAAACACGTGCGATTGCAGAGATATTGCGGATGCTCACGAAGCACCATATGGACGGGAACACGTCCATTAACGAGCTGTTAGAGCGTTACGAACAAGCAACAATAGCTGGTATTGAACAAGTATCTTCGTTTTATGGTCAACACCCAGGGGATTTGGCTAGGCCTCGAAAGATGGAAATTGCCGCTGCCTTAAATCGGCACCGAGGGTTGCAACTGAATCATTCCTGAAATCTGTGACTAAGAGGTGAACATCTACGAGTGAAAGAACTTGAGGTTGTTTTCCTAACGTTGAACCATTATAATTTGAACTGGTAAGTTCTGCAGTTAATGGATTTGCAGTAACATCCGTTTATATATGAGATTTTTGGTATACAGAAAGGGGATGGCTATGAGCGATCACAAACGCCGTCAAAACGAGACCAACCCTGATCATACAGAAAAAAATGGGAAGTCTTTAGACCAAAAGGACTTCGGGAAATACTTTGATTTCTCGAATGCAGTTTTCGAAGAGAATGATGAAGGCAAAAACGTCATGAAAATTGGCGGGAGAAGTATCGTCGTTAATGAACCACCGAATTACCGACAAGGCCAACGAAGACGAAGAAAAGAAGTCGACTTTCATTATGACTTTTCGGTTCCAGAGCAAATGAAACAAATTGGCCAAGGCAAGCGCTATTATATTCGCACGTACGGATGTCAGATGAACGTTCATGATACCGAAAACATGGCCGGCATTTTAGAAGAACTAGGGTTTACGAGTACAGATGAAACCGCAGATGCCGATGTGATCTTATTGAACACGTGCGCGATCCGTGAGAACGCCGAGAATAAAGTGTTCGGCGAGATCGGTCACTTAAAGAATTTGAAACTGGAGAAACCAGAAGTTGTGCTCGGAATCTGTGGATGCATGTCTCAAGAAGAAACGGTCGTCAATAAGATCTTGCAAAAGCATCAACATGTGGATCTTATTTTCGGGACACACAACATTCACCGATTACCAGAGCTTTTGCATGATGCGATCCTCGGTAAAGAAATGGTCGTTGAGGTGTGGTCAAAAGAAGGCGATGTTGTTGAGAACATGCCGCGCAAACGTGCAGGGAAAACACAAGCATGGGTCAACATTATGTATGGGTGTGACAAGTTCTGTACATATTGCATCGTTCCTTATACGAGAGGAAAAGAGCGAAGCAGAAAACCTGAAGACATCATTCATGAAGTGAGAGATTTGGCAAGGCAAGGGTACAAAGAGATCACGCTTCTCGGGCAAAATGTGAATGCGTACGGAAAAGATCTTGAGGACCCGAGTTCCCTCGGAAAACTGATGGATATGATTCGACAAGTCGATATTCCACGTGTGCGTTTTACGACGAGCCACCCAAGAGACTTTGACGACGAGCTGATCGAAGTCTTGGCAAAAGGAGACAACTTGTTAGAACATATTCATCTCCCTGTCCAACATGGAAATAACGAGATTCTTAAGCTTATGGGGAGAAAGTATACGAGAGAACAATACATCGACCTTGCTAACCGAATTAAAAAAGCGATGCCGCATGCCACATTCACGACTGACCTCATCGTTGGCTTCCCGAATGAAACCGATGAGCAGTTTGAAGATATGCTCACGTTGGTTGAAGAGATGAGATATGACAGTGCGTTTACGTACATTTATTCTCCTCGAGAAGGTACACCTGCGGCTCGGATGGAAGATAATGTTCCGATGAGCGTGAAGAAAGAACGATTACAAAGACTGAACGAACTTGTAAACCGATTGTCCGCAGAGAGTAATGCCGCAATGCAAGGACAAACGGTTGAAGTTCTTATTGAGGGCGAGAGTAAGAAAAATCCAGATGTACTTTCTGGTCGAACACGTACAAACAAACGTGTAAACGTACGAACGTCAAAAGATAAAATTGGACAGCTAATCTATGCAAAAATCACAAACGTAAAAACGTGGTCACTAGATGGTGAACTGGTCGAATACAGCGAGGTGCAGAACGCATGACAGAAGGATTGTATACAAAAGAAGAGATTATGGCAAAAGCGAAGCAGTTGGCGAATGAACTTACCCAAACGGAAGAGGTCGACTTTTTCATTCGGGCTGAAGCGCAAATTAACCAAAATACGAAGATTCAAGGGCTCATCGATGAAGTGAAAGCAAAACAAAAAGAACTTGTAAACTTGAAGCACTACAAAAAAACAGAAGCCATTAAGAAAACTGAGGCGGAGATTGAAGATCTTCACAAAAAAATTGATGACATTCCGATTGTCCAAGAATTTAAGCGCAGCCAAACAGAAGTAAACGAAGTGTTGCAACTCGTATCCAGTACGATTTCAGATACGGTAACCGCGCACATTACAAGCTCTAAAGATAAAGAGTAATCATTAATCAAAAACACCCGCGAGGATGATCGCGGGTGTTTTTCTATAAATAGGGGCATATTTTATTTGAGAAACGGGTAGATAATAATTAGACGCCACGAAAACACGATAATGGTTGTCAAATTATAATTATTATTATATAATAATTATAATCAATAATTAGTTGAATACACATCACTACTTATAGGAGGCGTTTTACATGGTTAAACGACAAGCAGAAATTAAAGGCACAAGCGCTAGAGCAATGGACAAAGAATTAAACGAGCAACTCGCCAATCTTCATGTTTTCTATATCAAGCTTCATAACTATCACTGGTATATTAAAGGGAAGCATTTCTTCTCTTTGCATGAGAAATTTGAAGAGATGTATGACAAAACGAAAACACACATTGATGAGTATGCAGAGCAAATGCTAACGGTAAGAGTGCAGCCGCTCGCTACGATGAAAGATTTCCTCGCTGCTTCTACGATTGACGAAGCGACAGGTAATGAAGGTGAATTGGATATGGTAAACAGCATTTCCCTCGACCTTCAGAAGATGAGTAATGAATTGTATGAGATTATGGAACAACTTGAAGATAAAAAAGCATTGTCCCTTGCTGATGCGATTCAAGAAATTGCAAGAGACTTCCAAAAAGATGATTGGATGTTAAGAGCTTATTTAGACCAAGAATAAATGAATTTGGTTTTGCATAGGTAAGAGATGAGGAGATCAGATCCTCATCTCTTTTTTTCGTGAGCAACAATTTATGGGCATGAACGTACATTTAGGTCATACATATGAATAAGAAGAGGCATGCAAGCGCCGGAATGCCGAAAATAAGGGAGGAACGTGACGTGTCTGAACATTACAGAGAAATTATTACGAAAGCCGTTTGCGGTAAAGGAAGAAAATTCTCCAAAACGATGCACACCATTTGTCCGCAGCACAATCCTACGAGTATACTAGGGTGCTGGGTTATTAATCATCGCTATGATGCAGAGCGTAAAGGGGACAGTGTAGAAATTAAAGGTTCCTATGATATTAACGTTTGGTATTCTTATGAGAAAAACACGAAAACCGATGTGGCAACAGAACGGGTATCTTACCATGAACACGTGCCATTAAAGATGAGACCCGATGAACTCATGACCGATGAGTTGGACGTCATTGCAAGAGCAACGAAGCAACCGCAAACGATTGAGGCATTAATCGCGAAAAACGAAAAAGATGTGAATGTTGAAGTTGAGAAAGAGTTCGCTGCTGAAGTTGTCGGGGAGACAAAAGTGAGCATTCTCGTTTATCCAGACAAAGAAGATGCCCATTATGAAGATGTAAAGTGGAGCGAACAAGTGAGTGACCAAGAGCTAAAAGATCAGATTGATCCGAAATTTCTTGATCGTAGACCACCAAGAGAGTTTGGAAATAGAAAGCGTGAACGACAAGATGATCGACGAGACTACGATCATAAAGAGAAAGAAGATCATCGTAAACATGAAGAAGAAAAAGAAAGCTATAAGAAAGATTAACCAGGAGATTTGCTCCTGGTTTTTCTATTTGAATTCGTTCATCATCAAAACATGAATATGCTATAATTTGTTCTAGTTCGTTATATAGTGGGGGAAACAAAGTGTCTAAACAAACACCGATGATGCAACAATATTTTCGAATCAAAGAAGAACATCAGGATGCGTTTTTGTTCTTTCGTCTTGGTGATTTTTATGAGCTGTTTTATGATGATGCCGTACTTGCAGCGCGTGTACTTGAAATTACTTTAACGAAAAGAGGAAAGGGAGACGACGCAGCGCCGATGTGTGGTGTTCCTTACCATTCAGCAGAAAATTATATTACTCGCCTTGTAGAACAAGGCTATAAAATTGCCATTTGTGAACAAACGGAAGATCCCGCAACAGCAAAGGGGGTCGTCAAACGTGACGTCGTTCGTGTCATTACGCCTGGTACGGTCATGGAAGGGAAAGCGATTCAAGCCGAGGAAAATCAATATATTCTCTCGCTTTCAATCGGTATCGCACAGATGGGTTATGCGCGTACCGATTTGTCGACAGGAGAAACCGAGGTCGGTGTGACGGACCGCGGCGATCACGAAATGCATCGGTTATTACATATGGATGGTCTTAAAGAGGTTGTGGTTGATGAAGCAGCAGGGTCACACCTCCCAGTTGTTGGAATGACGATGTCTACAGAGATGAAAGAAGAAATCCCATCTCATATGGACCATCTCTATGATGGAAATGAACCGCTCATACGCTCGGCTTTTGGCCGATTGCTCAATTATTTAACACACACACAAAAGCGGTCATTGCAACATATGCAGCCCGCCGTTACTCATATCCATCAGCAACACATGCAAATGGACGTGCATACGAGAAAGAATTTAGAGATTATCGCGTCGTTGCGTGAACGAACGAAAAGCGGGTCGTTATATGGATTGCTAGATTTCACAAAAACAGCAATGGGGAGCCGAAGGTTACGGAAATGGATTGAACAACCGTTATATGACCAATCGCAAATCGAGGCAAGAATTCAAATGGTCTCGGTATTTTTGGACAACCCCATTGAACGTCGCACGTTACAAGAGGCGCTTCAACAAGTGTATGATTTGGAACGTCTCGCCGGAAAAGTCGCTTACGGCAATGTGAATGCAAGAGAGCTCGTGCAATTGCGAAAGTCTTTGCAACAAGTGCCCGGGATCCGCGCGCTACTTTCACAGCTTGGAGAGTCTGCAAACGAATACGGCAAAAACATCGAAGAGTGCGCACCGTTAGAAGTGCTTTTACGAGAAGCGTTTGTTGATGAGCCGCCGATCTCAATTAAAGAAGCCGGGATGATTTCTGCTGGGTACAATGAACAGCTCGACACTTACCGAGAAGCGACAGAGAATGGGAAGACGTGGCTATCTGATCTGGAGAAGACAGAACGTGAGCGAACGGGAATTAAAACGCTAAAAGTCGGGTACAATCGCGTGTTTGGCTTTTATCTAGAAGTGTCAAAAGGAAGTGCGCACCTCGTACCTGAACAGTACGAGCGTAGACAGACGTTAACCAATGCAGAACGTTTTGCAACCAACGAGCTTAAAGAGATGGAAAGTAAGATTTTAAATGCAGAAGATCAGATGGAAACGTTGGAGTATGAACTTTTTCTGCAAATTCGAGAAGAAGTCCAAAGGTATATTCCGAACATCCAACAAGCCGCTAAGATGATTAGTGAGATCGATGTATTGCAAAGCTTTTCAGTTGCAAGTGAAGAGAAACGCTTCACTAAACCTCTGTTTTCAGAAGCCGGGGAACTTCGGCTCGAACGGAGTCGCCATCCCGTCGTAGAAGAGACGATCCCAGTCGGTGATTACGTACCGAACGATATTCACTTAGACGGGGAGCGGGATATGCTGCTCATTACAGGGCCAAATATGGCGGGTAAAAGTACGTACATGCGCCAAGTGGCGATGATTAGTGTGATGGCACAAATCGGCTGTTATGTTCCTGCTGATCTTGCGGTATTGCCGTTATTTGACCGGATCTTTACCCGTATTGGGGCAGCGGACGATTTGGCTAGCGGCCAGAGCACATTCATGGTGGAAATGGTGGAAACAGAATATGCATTGCAACAAGCTTCTGCAAACAGTTTGGTGTTGCTCGACGAAATTGGCCGTGGAACGTCAACGTATGACGGAATGGCGCTCGCACAAGCAATCATCGAATACATTCATGAGAAGAACCAATGCAAAACACTATTTTCAACGCACTACCATGAATTGACGATCCTTGAAGAACAACTTGGAAGGCTAAAAAATGTTCATGTTCGTGCGGAGGAAGAAGACGGGAACGTTATTTTCTTGCATAAAGTTGAAGATGGCAAAGCAGATCGAAGTTATGGGATTCACGTAGCCAAGCTTGCCAATTTGCCCGATCAAGTCATTGATCGTGCCGAACATTTGTTGCAAGAATTGGAACAAACCGAACACAGACCGACCCGTCATTCAAGTGTTCATGAACAGCTCGTCTTGTTTGAAGAAATGGAACCGGCGTCAACAAAAAAACGAGACAAGACAGCAAAGCGAAGCAAAAGTGAGTTCGAACAAGAAGTGCAACAACTAGATGTATTAAACTTATCGCCAATACAGGCACTCGAAAAAATCTATGAGTGGCAACGAAAAATCAATGATTCAGAAAGGGGATGACAATGGCTCAGATCATACAGTTGGATGATCACTTATCAAACAAAATTGCTGCAGGAGAAGTGGTCGAACGCCCCGCTTCGGTCGTAAAAGAGCTGTTGGAAAACGCACTAGATGCGGGCAGTACAGAAATCGATATTGGAATTACCGAAGGAGGGCTTGCCTCCATTTCCATTATTGATAACGGCTCAGGAATTCGAAGCGGTGAAGCTGAGCTCGCCTTTTTACGGCATGCCACGAGTAAAATTGCCCGTGAATCAGATCTTAATCGAATACGCACGCTAGGGTTTAGAGGGGAGGCGTTGCCAAGTATTGCGTCAGTCGCGAAAGTGACGATGGAAACGGCCGTCTCTGGTGAAGCGGGCATTGAACTTCGCTATCAAGGTGGGCGTCTCATAGGAAAGAATACGACAAAAGCAAGGCAAGGCACGCGCATCGTTGTGGACGAGCTGTTTTACAATACGCCTGCTAGGCTTAAGCATATGAAGACCGTCAATACGGAACTTGGAAGAGTGAGCGATGTGATCAACCGGGCGGCGCTTTCCCGACCCGATGTGTCAATTCGGTTTAAGCACAATGACAAGCAACTGTTATTTACGAATGGGAATGGCAATTTGCAATCGGTCATTTTTCAAGTGTACGGCAAGCAAGTGGCTGAACAGATGCTCCCAGTCTCCCATGAATCGTTAGACTATACCATCTCAGGGTTTATCGGACGGCCGGAGTTGAATCGAGCGAGCAGGCATTATATGAGCACGTTTATTAACGGCCGTTATATTCGTCATTTTCCAATCGTGAAAGCGTTGGAGTCAGCGTATCATACACTCTTACCTTTGCACCGCTATCCGGTTGTACTACTTTCAATTGCGATGGACCCAACGTTAGTCGATGTAAATGTGCACCCGTCCAAATGGGATGTGCGATTAAGTAAAGAAGACGAATTGCTTCAAGAGGTGGAGAGTACGATTGCCGCTCACCTTAAAAAAGAAACATTCATTCCTACTGCGACGCCTTCAAAACGCGTAACAGCACCGGTTCCTGTCGCTCAGGAGCTGCCACTTTCTTATGAACGTGCTGTAGAGCCAACACGTAAGGAAATTGGAGAGAAACGTGAAGAGAATGAACCGCTCGTTGTGAAAGAAGATCCCGCACCTGCTCGTATAGAACGAAAACGAGAGCTGGAGGCAGAAGAGACGACGTCTGTTCGTTCGATAGAGGATGAACTCCCTAAAGAAGAGACGGAGCAAAAAGAGAGAATTCCTGTTCTTTATCCGATTGGTCAGCTTCATGGGACGTATATTCTTGCTCAAAATGATCACGGTTTGTATATGATTGACCAGCATGCCGCACAAGAACGAATCTATTATGAAGAATTTCACGAGAAACTTCACGAAAAGCAACGGGACGAACAAGAGTTGCTCGTCCCGTTTACGATGGACTTTACGTCGGAAGAGTTTATGCAAATGGAGCAAGTGCAAGACGAATTCGCTGCGTTTGGCTTAAGGATGGAACCGTTCGGTACGAATACGTATCGTGTAACGGCGCACCCGGTATGGTTTCCGAAAGGATATGAAGAAGAGACGATTCGGGAACTCGCTGCCCAGTCATTACAATTAAAAAAGCCTGACACTGTCCAAATTCGTGAAGAAGCTGCAATTCTTATGTCTTGTAAACAAGCAATCAAAGCGAATCGGCATTTGCGAACAGATGAAATCTTTCATCTGTTAGAACGATTACGGTCGTGCAACCAGCCGTTTACGTGCCCGCATGGCAGGAATATTTTTGTTCATATATCTACGTATGAATTGGAGAAAATGTTTAAGAGAGTCATGAATTAAGCAATCGGTACGTAATGCAAGCTCGTCTTAGATATGGTACAATAACGACTATAGTAGACGATACAACTAGAGATAAAGGGGTAGAGAGAACGATGACACCAATGGATCTTGTAGCCATCCTCGGCATCACATTTGCAGCTGTGCTCGTTGCCACTGTCATGGCATACGTTTTGTACAAGTTTTCGGAGAAACACTAATACAATGAACCAGGTGCGGCCAAGTTAAAGGCGCACCTCTTTTATTTTGGTGAGGAGCATACGCCGATGATTACGACAAGTCGTAAGCCTACACAGGAAATGGTCGCTCGTGCTGAGCAAATTGCCGCCGATTTTGAGCTGCCTTACCATCGGCGAAACAAGCAGACGATTACGGAATTTCATGCGCATCACCCGCACGTATATATGGTAGGAAAAGCCGGCAAAGATGTGGTCTATACGAAGCGCAAGGAACCGTTCTTTTTCCACCCGAGCATGGCAACGTTACGGATTCAACGACTGCAAAATGGAGAAGCCGATCCGTTAGTGAGAGCCTCAAGATTGGTGCCAGGAGATTCGTTTTTGGATGTGACATTAGGGCTTGGCAGTGACAGTATTGTTGCGAGTTTTTATGCGGGACCGAATGGAAAAGTCATTGGTGTTGAAAAGCAACCGATGATTGCGAGTGTCGTCCAAGAAGGGTTGAAAAATTGGACTGATGACCAACACCCTGCATTGGTAGAAGCGATGAGAAGAGTTCAAGTCGTCTGTGTTGACCAACGACAATATTTACAGAAACAAGCCGATAATAGTTTTGATGTGATCTATATGGACCCGATGTTTAAACAGTCCGTACAACAATCTGTACATTTGCAGCCGCTAAAAGAGATTGCATGTTATGATGGATTATCTAATGAAACCGTTCAAGAGGCGTTGCGGGTCGCTAAGAAGGCAGTTGTACTGAAAGCAGAATCACAAAGCTCCCTGTTTGACGAGTTCGGCTTTCAGCGGTTAGACCGAAGGCGGGGCACGGTGACGTATGGCACAATTGATTTATGAGAAAGGAGTAGCAGTGTGAAACGATTACCATTAGTCGTCATCGTCGGACCGACAGCCGTCGGTAAGACGGCGCTCAGTATTGAAATTGCGAAAGCATTTCATGGTGAAGTCATCAACGGTGACGCATTCCAAGTGTACAAACGACTTGATATTGGAACAGCAAAACCAACGGTCGATGAGCGACAAGGCGTTCCCCATCACCTTCTCAATTACATAGCTCCCGATGAATCGTTCAGTGCCGCCGAGTTTCAACGACAAGCGAAAGAAGCCATTCATCGCGTTCAAGAAACAGGTCATCTACCTATTTTAGTCGGTGGTACCGGGATGTATGTGAAAAGCGTCACGTCTGATTGGCAATTTGAGGACCAACCAGCGAACCTGGCATGGCGGGAAAAGATGGAACAGCTTGCCAATCAACCGGGTGGAAAAGAAGAGTTGCACGAAGCATTGCGGCAACAGGACGAGGCGGCAGCAGAACGTATCCATCAAAACAACACGCGCAAGGTCATTCGAGCTTTGGAATTGATTCACAGTGGTAAGTCGGCTCCCGATCCTCTCTCACAAACGAATCCCGCGCTTCTTTACGACGTCATTATCATTGGTTTGGAGATGGAGAGGAGTAAGTTGTATAGCCGTATAGAACGACGAGTAGACCGGATGATTGATCAAGGGTTGGTTCAAGAGGTTGAGCGTCTCTACGAAGAAGGGTATGCACATACTCAAGCAATGAAGGCAATTGGTTACAAAGAACTCGTTGCCTATTTTGAAGGCGAATACTCATTCGAACAAGCGGTAGATCGAATTAAAATTCATTCTCGACAATTTGCGAAACGTCAGCTCACTTGGTTTAAAAATAAAGAGACGGTCACATGGTTCGACATGGGTGCTGAACCGAAGTCAGAGGATTTTCAAGGAATTGTTAAATTTCTTGAAGGAATCGTGCAAGACGTGTCGAAATGAACAGAAGACATGAATTGGGGGGACCTGTATTGAAAAACGTCAATATTCAAGATCAATTCTTAAATACGTTGCGAAAAGAGAATATCGCAATTACTGTATTTTTGACGAATGGCTTTCAAATTCGTGGGTATTTGAAAGCATTTGACAACTTCACGATCATCATTGATACCGACGGCAAACAACAGTTGGTGTACAAGCACGCCATTTCAACGTTTGCTCCGCAGCGGAACGTCCAACTACAATTAGATCCGAATCAAGGAGAATAAAGAAAATCCCGTCTCTTTTAAAAGAGACGGGATTTTCTTTTCAAATGAGTAAAGAATACCTTGCCAATATATAGATCGCCACATTGTTCACACGAAAGAAATTGTGTGAGCCAGTTCCTTACATGCTACGATTCATCCTTCAAGGCCAGTTGCTCATAGCGTTGAAGTACGAGTGGGGAGTGCAAACCAAGTTTTTGTTGGAGGCTTGAGAGGGGTTCATCATTTTCAAGGGAACGAACAATGAATGTATGTCGCATGTGCTGTGCGCTTCGCCCGAGAGGCAGTCCTGCTCGTTTTAGTTCCTCTCGAATCATTTTTTGCATTGCCACGATCGTGAGTCTTTTAGGCATATCTTCTTCATATGACCAGCGATACGTTTGCCGTTGGTAGTCGAAACTGATAAATAGCGGGTGCTCACTTCCGAGTACCGGCTGAACTGGCGTTGGAATTACGTCAAGATAATCACGGAGGTACGTGCGGTCGGCTTGTGAAAGTGAAATCGTACGCGGAAGCACCTCACCGTCTAACGGTTTGACGTGTAAGCGACCGGGCCGTTGCCAGTCATCGATTTGTAGGCCGTACAATTCTTGCAATCGCAAACCGTAAAACAAGAGAAGTCGGATCATAATGAGGTTTCGTGGTGCTAGAAGCGGCCGGGATTTCTGCTGAGTTTCTGAGAGACCATTGTCTGAATGAATGGAACGGAGCAATTGATCCACTTCGCGATGACTAAATAAATCCTCTACTGAAAGCTCATCCTCATCGCTCTCTGGAAGTGTAATGTCTTCGACGGGATTAACCGACTGCCAACGCATCTCACATAAATACGCGCCATAACGGAGCAATACCGTATGAATTCGTTTGTACGTTTTGTATTTATAGTTTCGCTTCTCGATAATTTCAGTAAAGAACGTCGAAAGAGACTCATATGTGGGCAATTGTTCATCGGGTTGTACATGTTCATGAACATAAGAGTAATAATCTAATAAGTCATATCGATATCGCTTGATCGTAGACGTCTTTCTGCCTTTTGCGGCTAAAGCGTCTAAGTACTTGTTTGCAGGTTTGGGTAATGAACATTCGTTTGGGTGCAAATTCCTTCTCCTTTCGATACAATAATGTAGGCAACGCGGTTTTTGCACATCTTTCCCTTTGCTTGCGTACACTATGGGCAAATGCCCGTGATTGTTCGGAGGGATAACAATGATCAGCAGTCAGCAGGGAAGATCTCGCATCCGCGTACGTTTAAAAGAGAAAGAGAAACGAGAAACAGCAACGTTAGAAACCGACCACCATTATCTACTGCAAAAAGCAGAAAAAGAATTGGAAAAACTGATTGGTGTCGAGAACGTCAAAACAATGGTTCGTGAAATTTATGCTTGGATTCATATTAACCGTTGTCGCGAGAAACATCAATTGAAGACCGTTGAACAGTCGATGCACATGATTTTTAAAGGAAGTCCTGGTACAGGTAAAACGACAGCTGCCCGTCTTCTCGGTCGGTTGTTTAAAGACCTTGGTTTCTTACAAAAAGGCCATTTTATTGAAGCAGAGCGGGCAGATCTTGTTGGGGAATATATTGGTCAGACGGCACAAAAGACTCGTGAGCTGGTGCAAAAAGCGTCAGGGGGAATTCTCTTTATTGACGAGGCGTATGCACTGGCCCGAGGTGGGGAAAAAGACTTTGGAAAAGAAGCTGTTGATACACTAGTGAAAGCGATGGAAGACCACAAACAGTCGTTTATTCTCATTCTCGCAGGGTATTCAAGGGAAATGGATGCGTTTTTGGATTTGAATCCTGGTTTGCCATCTCGGTTTCCATTACAACTTGAGTTCCCGGACTTCTCGGTACAACAGCTCATGCGAATTGCAGAGCGTCTACTCGTGGAGCGAGAATACATTTGGACCGAACGTGCAAAAACGAAATTTGAGCAAGCGTTACAGCAACGTAAATCCTCAGTTAGAGAGCCGTTTAGTAACGGACGATACATTCGAAACACGATTGAGCAGGCGATTCGCCAGCATGCGGTTCGAACGATGCGCGAGCATAATGAACATGACGTAGATGCATTAAAAACCTTATCTGATCGTGATTTTTAGGAGGAAGCCATTTTTGGAAAGAGTTATTGTTGTTGCAGTCATCAATGAAAAAGAAGACGAAGCTTTGCAACATAGAAGTGTAGAAGAATTGAAAAGTCTTGTAACGACGGCCCACGGCACAGTTGTGCATACGAGTTTACAAAACCGTAGAACTGCAGACGTGTCTCGTTATGTTGGTTCTGGTAAAGTTGATGAACTATCAGAATTCGCTTCGGAGCTAGAAGTAGACGTGATCGTCATTAACGATGAGCTGTCCCCGAGGCAAGGCCAATCGCTTTCAGAATCGACCGGTGTTGCGGTCATTGACCGCACCCAGTTGATTCTTGATATTTTCGCCGAACGCGCACGAACCCGAGAAGGGAAAATTCAAGTGGAACTTGCGCAGTTGACGTACTTGTTGCCGCGTCTAAGAGGTCAAGGGTTATCGCTCTCTAGGTTAGGCGGAGGCATTGGAACGCGGGGTCCTGGTGAAACAAAACTAGAAACCGACCGTCGTCACATTCACCGGCGAATGGATGAGTTAAAGCGGGACCTCGTTCGCGTGCAAAAGCACCGAGATGTGCGCAAGCATCAAAAGCAACAAGGAGAGCGGCTGCACATTACGCTCGTAGGGTATACAAATGCAGGGAAAACGACGCTTTTGAATGCACTAACGGATGAACAAGCATTCGCCGAGGACCTGTTGTTTGCTACACTTGATCCACTCACTCGAAGACTACGACTGCCATCAGGCTTAGAAGTGCAAGTGAGTGATACGGTTGGTTTTATTCGGGACTTGCCCACCACACTTATTGCGAGCTTTCGATCCACCCTCGAAGAGGTTACAGAAGCAGATTTGCTCGTTCACGTAGTGGACGCTTCGAGCGAGCACGCAGATGATGAAGTGAAAACCGTTGAATCGCTGCTTCAAGACCTTGGCGCAAGTGGTATTGAAACGATTACAGTACTGAATAAACAAGATGAGCATCACTCGAACCGAGAAACGTTGGTGTCAGGTAATGCCCCGCGAATCGAAGTTAGTGCGAAAACCGGCAGAAATATCGAGGAGCTTTTGCTTTTATTGGAGAAGCAAATCATCTCTTTTATGGAACCGTACGAACAAGTGGTTCCTGCTGGAGATGGGAAGCGGTTGTCTCGGTTAAAAAGTACAACGATTGTTCAAGAGGAAGATTTTGATGAACAAACGGAGAGTTATTTCGTGAAGGGTTATGCACGCTCACAAAATCGCTACGTGAACAAAGACAACTAAAGGAGACAAAAGAGAATGACAGACCAAATTCAGACGTGGGAGCGAGAAATCAATATTGACCTCTCTGACATCTATACACAAATCGACCAAACGAGTGAACGAAATGTAGCGAAAGTGTTGGATGCCTTTCAAGAGGCGGGAATTTCAAAGCACCATCTCGTAGGTTCGGACGGTTATGGGTATGACGACGAGGGGAGAGAAAAGCTTGAGCAAGTGTACGCCCAGATCTTTGGGATGGAAAGGGCGCTTGTACGTCCGCATTTCGTGTCGGGAACACATGCCATTAGCGCAGCTTTGTTCGGGAACATGAGGCCAGGGGAACAATTAGTGTATGCTAGCGGCGATCCCTATGAAACGATGCAATCGGTTTTAGGTTTAACAGGCGACGAGGTTGGGAATTTCAAAGAGTATAATATGGACACGCACGTCGTTCCCCTCAAAGAAGGACGCATTGATCTTTCCTGTGTAACAGCTGCAATTTCTGAAAAAACGAGCTGGGTAGTCATTCAACGTTCCTCGGGTTACGATTCCCGCCCATCCATTACTTTGGACGAGCTTGGTGCGTACATTTTGCACATTAAAACCCATCACCCGCACGTGAACGTCTTCGTGGACAATTGCTACGGGGAGTTTGTAGAAACTGAAGAACCAGGGGATGTTGGAGCGGATTTGATTGCAGGTTCCCTCATTAAGAACCCAGGTGGGGGCATTGCCAAAACCGGTGGTTACATCGCCGGAAAAGCTCGATTCGTCGAACGGGCAGCCTCTCGTTTAAGTGCGCCTGGAATTGGAATTGAAGCTGGGGCAACCGGTCCGTTTTTACATGACGCCTTTTTAGGTGTATTCATGGCGTCAACTGTCGTCGCCGACGCCGTAAAAGGAGCACATTTTACAGCCGCTATGTTGGAGAAGGCGGGCTTTCATACCACTCCTAGCTCAATGACAAAGCGAACGGACTTAATCCAAGCGGTTCATTTTGGTGAAGAGCGCGCAATGGTGAGCTTCTGCCAGAGCATTCAGCAGAATTCACCGGTAGATGCCCGCGCATTACCGGTCCCAGGTCCGCTTCCGGGTTATGATGGCAACGTCATTATGGCAGCTGGGACATTCGTGCAAGGGGCAAGTATTGAACTTAGTGCGGATGGACCTGTGGCAGAGCCTTACACCGCGTATGTTCAAGGGGGCCTTTCTTTCGCTCACGTAAAGATTGCGGTGAAACGGGCACTTGCAACGATGTTGCACCACTCATGTCAAAAAAGTTAACATAAATTGATTAAAAAAGTTGACATGAAATTTTGTATCTCTTAAACTAAGTAATATATTCATAGATACAACGTAATATTTTCACGGATCACACGTGCTGATCTTGAAAGGAGCAAACAATTGGAGCAAAGTGAACGACTGCACATGCCTTTGTTCTCGATCCGTATCGTGAAGGAATTAACAGGCCTTACGCCAAGACAAATTCGCTATTATGAAACACACGGGTTTGTAAGACCGGCAAGGACGGATGGCAACCAGCGGCTTTTCTCTTTTGCGGATGTCGATGTTCTCCTTGATATCAAGCAGCTCACCGATCGCGGCGTGAACATGGCAGGCATTAAGGAAATGATGAAAGAACAAGAAGCAGAGCGCGAGAAAGAAGTGCGTGAGCGTGAAGAACTAAAAAAGCTTCGTGAACGGTTGAAGCGAGAAGCAGTGAATCATCCAAACGAAACGAAAGCAAGCATGATTCAAGGGCAACTGTCTCACTTTTTTAGATCATAATTCGGTATTACCTTCTCCACATACACTTTGTGGGGAAGTCACATACATTGCTTTTTGAATTATTAAACGAAAAGGGGAATGACGAAACATGGCAAAGTATACGCGAGAAGATATTGCGCGACTGGCAAAAGAAGAAAACGTAAAGTTTATTCGACTGCAATTTACTGACCTTCAAGGGACGATTAAAAACGTTGAAATCCCGGTTGATCAGCTTGAGAAAGCGTTAGATAACGAAATGATGTTTGACGGGTCTTCAATTGAAGGATTTGTTCGTATTGAAGAGTCAGATATGTACTTATATCCGGACCTTGATACTTGGGTCATTTTCCCTTGGACGCCGGAAAAAGGCAAAGTTGCTCGTCTCATTTGTGACATCTATGAGCCAGGTGCACCAGGCGAAGAACCAAAACCGTTTGAAGGCGACCCGCGTGGCATTCTAAAGCGTGTACTCAAACAGGCAGAAGAGCTCGGGTTTACCGACTTTAACATTGGACCTGAACCAGAATTTTTCCTCTTCAAAAACGATGAAAAAGGCGAGCCGACGATGGAGTTGAATGACAAAGGTGGATACTTTGACCTTGCTCCGACAGACTTAGGTGAAAACTGCCGTCGTGACATCGTACTTGAACTCATGGATATGGACTTCGAAATCGAAGCATCTCACCATGAAGTAGCACCAGGACAACATGAAATTGATTTTAAATATGCCGATGCAATCACTACTTGTGACAACATCCAAACGTTCAAACTAGCCGTAAAAACGATTGCTAGAAAGCATGGCTTGCACGCGACATTTATGCCAAAACCACTATTTGGTGTAAACGGCTCGGGGATGCACTGTAACATGTCTTTATTCAAAGGAAAGACGAATGCTTTTTACGATGAGAGCACGCCTTCCCAATTGAGTGAAACAGCGATGCAATTCTTAGCTGGGATTCTCGATCACGCCAAAGCGTTCACAGCAATTACAAACCCAATCGTGAACTCTTACAAGCGTCTTGTTCCAGGCTATGAAGCGCCGGTATACATCGCTTGGTCACTACGTAACCGTAGTCCACTTGTGCGAATTCCTTCTTCTAGAAAAGCGAGCACAAGAATTGAAGTGAGAAGCCCAGACCCATCTGCCAACCCATACTTGGCAATGGCCGCACTGCTTGCTGCAGGTCTTGACGGTGTCAAAAGAAAGCTTCAAGCACCAGAAGAAACAGACCGCAACATCTATGTAATGGATGAGCAAGAACTTAAAGACGAAGGAATCGAAGCCCTTCCTGGTAGCTTAAAAGGAGCGCTTGAAGAACTAAAAGCCGACAAAATTCTCGTCGACGCACTTGGCGAGCATGCAATGGAACACTTCGTTGAAGCTAAAGAAATCGAATGGGATATGTTTAGAACCCAAGTTCACCCTTGGGAAAGAGAGCAGTATTTCCAAGCATACTAAAATGGAAAAAGCCTTATCCTTCAGGGGATAGGGCTTTTTTATATGTCTCGTGGAATGTGGTACAGGTTGGCTTGCCCACTAGTTTACTTGAAGAATTAAACGTAATGACTTGACTTATAGCGAGTTCACTAGCTCAGCATCGTTAGATCTTGGGTCGTTCACTCGTGGGGATACTTCGTAAGCAATCATGTCTCCGGCAGGATAGGGTTCTAACATTGGGGTTACCGATTGGGGGTCGGTGTTTGTTGGATCTAGCCAACGATCGAAATCAGCAGGGGAGAGAATGACCGGCATGCGCTCATGGATGTCAGCGACCAATTCGTTTGCTTCTGTCGTAATAATAGCGCAGCTCGTCATCTGTTCTGTGTCGTTTGACCACGTATCCCAAATGCCTGCGAAAGCGAGTGGGTCACCGTTTTTTAATTGGATGTGAAACGGTTGCTTCTTTTTGTTTTTCGTTTGCCATTCGTAAAAGCCAGAGGCAGGAATGATGCATCGCCTCCTTTGAAAGGATTGACGGAAGCTAGGTTTTTCTGTGACGGTCTCTGCTCGGGCATTAATAAGTGGACGGCTAGATTTCTGTTCTTTCGCCCAAGAGGGGATGAGTCCCCATCTGACCGTTTTTAACTGTTCGTACGTACCGCCATGATAAACGCAAAAAATTGATTGAGTCGGTGCGATATTATAGCTTGTTGGTAGTGGGGTATTCTGTCTGTACTTGATGTTAAATAGCTTTTCTAGGGTTTCTAATTGCTCAAAGAATGTAAATCGCCCGCACATGAACGATATCTCCCTTCATCTATTTAGATACCGTTATCGTGCCCAAACCGGCAAATGTGCAAACGCTCGGTTACGTGAGAAATTTTCTTGCATACACTAGATGTAAAAGACACTAAAGGGGTCCGCGTATGCTTGAGTTTGGATTAATTGTGTCACTTATGATCGCTACACCAGGAATTGGAATGCTTAGTGTGATCGGGGTCGCTCTCTATGTGAAAGAACGGAAAAGTAAACAATAAAAACATTATGTAAACTTAAAGCGAAAAAGAAAAAACCTGTGTGTCTACACAGATTATTTCAACAGTTCTTTAATGAATATTTCGCAGTACGCCGGTCACTTTCCCTAGCACAGATACATTATCTAAATAGATCGGTTCCATCGTTTCATTTTCTGGTTGCAAACGAATTTGATTACCTTCCTTGTAAAAGCGCTTTACCGTCGCTTCTTGCTCTTCAGTCATTGCAACGATGATATCGCCATTATTCGCTGTCTGTTGTTGCCGAACAATGACTTGATCCCCGTCCAAAATCCCGGCATCTATCATACTTTCACCGACAATGGTTAGCATGAAAACCGACTCATTCCCAACAAAAGATTCAGGGAGAGGGACGTATTCTTCAATGTTCTCAACAGCCGTAATCGGTTG
Source organism: Geomicrobium sp. JSM 1781026 (assembly GCF_041949955.1). Classification (NCBI taxonomy): domain Bacteria; kingdom Bacillati; phylum Bacillota; class Bacilli; order Caryophanales; genus Geomicrobium; species Geomicrobium sp. JSM 1781026. The sequence goes on from NZ_JBHFQF010000001.1 coordinate 567,384, forward strand.
ACCTGCGGTAACTTTACCGATAACGGGTACGTAAGCGGTTGCCGCTGGTGCATTGCTGTTCTCGGTGTATGAAGAGGCGTCTGTCGTTGCACCATCTAATCCTAACACTTCGATTGCGCGAGGTTTTGTAGGGTCACGCCGAATAAAGCCTTTCTTCTCTAATCGTGCTAAATGACCGTGCACAGTAGAGCTTGAAGCGAGACCGACAGCTTCACCGATTTCTCGTACGGACGGCGGGTAACCTTTGCTGCGTACATTATCTTTAATATAAGTAAGAATGCGTTCTTGGCGTGCGGATAACTTTGTCATCGTTTCACCTCATTATCTCTTTCCAATCTTAGGAAAAGCATAGCATACAAAACATGTGTTTGCAAACACTCGTTCTGTTTTTCTTGTTGACAAGAACATTTGTTCCGGTTATGATCGTTATACGAACGTACGTTTTGGAGGGGATCAGATGGTCAAGTTATCAAAAGCACTTATAAAGAGGAAAACGGTAGAAGAGTGGCTCATTATTCTTCTGTTTGGTTTTGCGGTCGCTGTCATGTTGTTTGTAGCCCAAACGTCATTAGCGGCGAGTGAACCCGTCGTTTTAAATCCAGCATTTCTTTCATATAAGTAAAACTAATAACTTTGGCCATCGTTTTACGTGAGGTCTGAAAACAATGACGAACCGGTTAAATTCTTTAAATTATAAATGTTAGGTTTATTTCTTTTGCTGTTCGGGAATATACATACTAACGTGTGAGAACGATGATAAATAACGAAAGGAGGATCCGTGATGAACTCTAGTAAGAAAATCGACCGTATGAACGAACTTGCCAAGCGGGCAAGGACGATGGGGTTAACTCATGACGAAGAGTTCGAACAGCATTCGCTTAGAGATGAGTACTTGAGTAGTCTAAGAACATCTTTTAAGAAGCAATTACAAGCCGTTAAAGTGGTTGATGAGAATGGAAGCGATGTGACTCCTCATTCATTAAAGAAACGAAGGCGTTCCTATTAACAGAATGAATAGCTTAACCCATCAACCTGGACGGTGCATCCAGGTTTTTTCAATGTCATGAACAAACCGCTCTAAAGGTTGTTTTGATGAATAAAACCGTATATCATGGACAAGAGTAGGTTTAATAGGAATGATGGAGAGGATGAACGAGTGTTGAATACAGTAGAAGAAAAAGCAATTAATACGATTCGTACGTTATCCATTGATAGCATTAATCGAGCCAATTCCGGTCACCCGGGGCTTCCGATGGGTGCAGCACCGATGGCGTTTGCATTGTGGACAAGACATTTAAAGCACGAACCAGATAACCCAAACTGGTGGGATCGTGACCGTTTCGTACTTTCGGCCGGACACGGATCGATGCTTTTATATAGCCTGCTTCATCTTAGTGGATATGACTTGAGCATGGATGAACTGAAGAACTTCCGCCAATGGGGAAGTAAAACGCCAGGTCACCCTGAATACGGACATACACCAGGTGTGGATGCAACAACAGGACCTCTCGGTCAAGGCCTTGCAATGGCTGTAGGTATGGCAATGGCTGAATCCCACCTGAGCGCAGTATACAATACATCCAAATATGAGCTGTTTGACCATTACACGTACGCTCTTTGTGGTGACGGAGATGTGATGGAAGGGGTCGCTTCAGAATCCGCATCCCTTGCGGGTCATCTCGGACTTGGGAAGCTTGTTGTTTTGTATGATTCAAATGACATCTCTTTAGATGGAGATTTGAATCGCTCGTTTTCTGAGGATGTAATGGCACGTTACGATGCATACGGCTGGCACACGATTCTTGTAGAAGATGGAAGTGATGTTGATGCCATTGACCGGGCAATTGCAGATGCAAAAGCGGATCCGCGTCCAAGCTTGATTGAAATTAAGACAGTCATCGGTTTTGGGTCCCCGAACAGAGCAGGTACGAATGAAGCTCACGGGAAAGCTCTCGGAGCAGACGAGACTGTACTCGTGAAAGAAAGCTATAAATGGGAGCACGATGAGTTCCATGTGCCTGAGGAAGTGGCTTCATTCTTTGCTTCTTTAAAAGAAAACAATAAAAAGCAGTTTAGCGATTGGGAAAATACATTGGCCGCATACGAACAAGATGAACCAAAAAAAGCAGAAGAACTTCGCGGTGCGTTTGCCAGAGAATGGTTTAATAAAGAAGCGCTTCTAGATCTTCCTGCTTATGAAGTAGGAAAAGATAAGTTGGCTACACGAAAAGCTTCTGGTGAAATGATTAGTGCAATTTCTAAACAAACGGATGCGTTGTTTGGTGGTTCAGCTGATCTTGCTTCTTCTAACAATACGATGATGAACGATCATGACGATTTTACGAAAGAAAATCGTACAGGGAGAAATGTATGGTTTGGAGTTCGTGAATTTGCAACAGCTGCAGCAGTAAACGGTATCGCTCTTCACGGTGGATTACATCCATACGGAGCGACGTTCCTCGTGTTCTCTGACTATATGCGCCCGGCCATTCGTTTGTCGGCATTGATGAACGTACCTTCGACGTTTGTCTTTACCCATGACAGCGTTGCTGTCGGGGAAGACGGTCCAACTCATGAACCTGTCGAGCAAACCTCATCGCTGCGAATGATTCCAAACTTGAATGTTCTTCGCCCAGCAGATGGCAATGAAACTGCAGCAGCATGGCGAATCGCCCTTGAGTCTAAAGGGACACCAACCGCCCTTGTGTTGACCCGACAAGGATTGCCAACACTTATTTCTGCAGATGACGCATACGAGCAAGTGAAGAAAGGGGCATACGTACTCGCTGAAGCGGATGGAGCGGTAGCTACTCTTCTTGCGACGGGCTCTGAAGTGTCACTTGCGATGGACGCACAGAAACAATTGAAAGAACAAGGGACGCACGTACGCGTCGTAAGTATGCCAAGTCAAGAGTTGTTTGAACAAACCGATCGTACGTATCAAGAAGGCGTACTGCCTGCGAACATTCCAGTCCTTTCAATTGAAGCAGGTACGACTTATGGATGGCAACGTTACACAGGGCGTTCCGGAGCGAACATCGGGATTGATACGTTCGGAGCATCTGCACCTGGAGATGTCGTGATGGACGAGTACGGCTTTAATGTAGAAAACGTAATTACCCACGTAAATCGTTTGATTAAGTAAATGTGAATTGACTAAAATAAACCGCCCTTTCAGCTAGGGCGGTTTATTTTTATCGGAAATGTCGAGGGAGGCGAAAGTGTGCAGTGAATGAATCATTTTGTCGAATGTGCTGTGCAAATATTGACAAGATTCTCTTTAGTATCTTGGTATGATAAGGACAAGCTAAAGGAGGTCGAAACATGCATCGCTATGATATTTATTTGTTGCAACCTGACGTCGCGAAACGATTTATACGCGCTGAAGCGAAATTGTTTCAGCTGTTCGAAGAATATGAAACGGTAAAACCTCTGTATCACATCGTAAAAAAACAAATAGCATACATTTGCCGGCCGTTACCTGTTCATGATATTTGTGAACAATTTTCCCTTGACCGTATTGCGACAACACCAAAAGAACGAGAGCTACTATTCATGGAAGGTGAAGACGGGGTTAAAGTGGCAATGAACGATGAGCGCATGCAAATATGGAGTGATGGAAACATGGGTGATGAGTGGCCGTGGTTTGATCAATTGCAAACGTATGACCCTTATTTTTTCGCATGTGACATTCATCGGCAAAAGTATGGCTGGTTAAAACCGATAAAATTTAAATCGCTTTTGCTTGAGAATGTGTAATGGTCTTTTCATGCAGGTTCAGTTACGGTATAATGGGACGTGCTGTAATAAGGAACTGCGAGTGTAAAGATTAGGAGGAAACGATCGTGAGCACTATCTGGGTTGTACTAATTGCAATTGCTGCGATGTTAGCAGGTGTTGCACTAGGATTTTTCATCGCTAGAAAAACGATGATGAATTATATGAAAAAGAATCCACCAATTAATGAACAAATGCTTCGTGTCATGATGATGCAAATGGGGCAAAACCCTTCTCAAAAGAAGATTAATCAGATGATGAAGGCGATGCAAAAGCAGCAAGACACCAAAAAGTGAACACCTCGACACCGAGGTGTTTTATCTGTATGAATGAGAATTGTAGAATCGTGTACCCTATACATAACGTTCAATCTAGACAGCAGGAGGAGAACGCTTTATGAGCGAGTCAACTTTATTGCTCCTTACGACGATTGGCGCGGTATTTATGAGCTCTTTCATCATCTTCGTAAGACTGAAAGCGATCAAAAAGCCAGCTAGCGTTAAAAAGATTATCATTCCGCCAATTATGATGAGCACTGGTTTTTTAATGTTCATCTACGAACCTGCACGCTTAGAAACATTGCAAATTATGGCGCCGTTACTTACCGGGATCGTTTGTTCGTATTTTTTGATTCGGACGTCACATTTCCATCTAAAAGATGGAGATATTTATATGAAACGATCCAAATTGTTTATTTACTTACTCGTAGGTTTACTCATTGCGAGAGTGATCGTAAAGATGATTTTAGGAGAACAAGTGCACCTTCCTCAATTAGCGGGCATGTTTTTCTTGCTTGCATTTGGAATGATTTTACCATGGAGGATTGCGATGCTCGTATCGTTTAAGAAATTTGAAAGACGGACGTTATCCAACTCCGCGTTCCAATTTCCGATGAAAAGTGAACGAACATAACGAAACAACCTCTCACGAACGAGCGTGAGAGGTTGTTTTATGATAATAAGTGTTCGTATTTTTCGTAACTCATATTTTTCTCGTCCAGTTTTCTGCGAAGGAATTTATGGTCCCTTTTTGGTGTCGCAAGAATATAACCGCGAATCAAAAGATCCTCAGTAATATGATCTGCTTTTTGCTCGATCGCAAGTTCGCCAATTTTACCAGCGATCTTGTCTCTTGCCACATCACGAAATAGCTCTGGAACAGGAGATATGAGCTCTTCTAGCAAGTCACTTTGCTGTTTTGTCCACAAGTGTCTCGTTCGCTCAAGGTAATGGTCTTGCCAGTCTAAGATGGAGCGTCCATCTTCTTTTGGCAACCGTTTGAGAAACTTACGGAACATAAAGAAACCACCGATAAACATAAAAACAACCATAAAGACGGTCCAAAATACGATAAACCACATGAATAGATTTTCAGCCACTCGGTTCACCTCGGTATTATAATCAATTCTTATATTAGCATATAAGAAATTCGATGAACAAGGTTTGTGATTTTAAGAGATTATACTTCGACAAATTGGTTACGGTATTATATGATAGGAGTAAAGGGAGGGATTTGATGAGTGAAACAAATGATCTCTATCAAGCCAAAAAAACATTCGACGTTAACGGCGAATCTTATGTTTATTATGACTTACAGTCGTTAAGCAATGTCGCGGATGTTACTAAACTACCATATTCAATTAAAGTATTATTGGAATCTTTATTAAGACAGCAAGATGGTAAAGTCATCAAAAAGGAACATGTGGAAAGTCTCGCAAAATGGGGCACAAAAGGTGGCGGAACTGAAGACGTTCCTTTTAAACCATCGCGTGTCATCCTTCAAGACTTTACAGGTGTACCAGCGGTTGTTGACCTTGCCTCACTTCGTAAAGCGATTGCTGATTTTGGGGGAGACCCTTCTTCGATCGATCCAGCAATTCCAGCCGACCTCGTTGTTGACCACTCGGTTCAAGTCGACCAGTTTGGTACAAGTGACGCACTTATGCGCAACATGAACTTAGAGTTTGAGCGTAACGAAGAGCGCTACAAATTGCTCAGCTGGGCAACAAAAGCATTTGAAAACTACAGTGCGGTACCTCCAGCAACGGGTATTGTTCACCAAGTGAACCTCGAATATCTTGCGAATGTTGTTCACGTTGGAAAGAACGATGAAGGTGAGAAGATTGCTTTCCCTGATACGCTAGTCGGTACCGATTCTCATACAACGATGATTAACGGAATTGGTGTACTTGGTTGGGGTGTTGGTGGTATTGAAGCCGAAGCAGGTATGCTCCAGCAACCTTCTTATTTCCCAGCGCCTGAAGTTGTCGGTGTACGCTTGGAAGGAAAGCTTCCAGACGGTGCAACAGCAACAGACTTGGCACTCAAAGTGACTCAACTTCTACGATCCAAAAATGTTGTCGGCAAGTTCGTCGAATTCTTCGGACCGGGCCTTAGCGGTATGAGCCTTGCTGATCGTGCGACGATTTCAAACATGGCTCCTGAATACGGTGCAACGTGTGGTTTCTTCCCTGTTGACGAGGAAGCGCTTAACTACATGCGTTTGACTGGACGTAGTGAAGAACAAATCGCAATTGTAAAGGCATATAGCGAAGCGAACGGTCTTTACTTTACTGAAGATGCACCAGAGCCAACGTACTCTGAAGTCGTTAAATTGGACATGAGCAACGTCGATCCAGCACTTTCAGGTCCAAAACGTCCTCAAGATCTCATTGAGCTTGACGACATGCAAAAATCATTCAAAAAAGCGGTAACGGCTCCAGCAGGGAACCACGGATTTGGTCTTGAAGAATCTGAGCTCGAGCGCTCTGTAGATGTCGAGCATCCGAACGGCAAAACATCAAAGCTTGATACAGGTGCTGTTACGATTGCTGCCATCACAAGCTGTACGAACACGTCGAACCCATCGGTTATGATTGGTGCAGGTTTGGTTGCCAAGAAAGCCGTTGAAAAAGGACTTGATGTGCCAGAGTATGTAAAAACTTCACTCGCACCAGGTTCAAAAGTGGTTACGCGTTACCTTGAAGACTCTGGGCTTATGCCTTACTTGAATAAACTTGGGTTTAACCTTGTTGGTTACGGTTGTACAACGTGTATCGGTAACAGTGGTCCACTTCCTGACGAGATTGAAAAAGCAATCGCCGACAATGATATGCTCGTTTCTTCTGTACTCAGTGGTAACCGTAACTTTGAAGGTCGTATTCACCCACTCGTGCGTGCAAACTACTTGGCATCACCGCCACTTGTCGTTGCTTATGCACTTGCGGGCAATGTGAACTTCGACTTGCGTAATGATTCATTTGGTAAAGATGCAAACGGAACAGACGTTTACTTTAAAGACTTGTGGCCATCTTCTGCGGAGATCGAGTCATTTATCCGCGACAACGTGTCACCACAACTGTTTAAAGATGAGTATGCGGATGTTTTCGATAACAATGAGCGTTGGAATGCGCTTCAGTCTAAGGACAACGCAGAACTTTATAACTGGGATGAGGAGTCTACGTACATCCAAAACCCACCGTTCTTTGAAGATATGTCGAAAGATCCAAAAAGCATTACATCTTTAAATAGCTTGAGAGCCATCGGGAAGTTTGGTGATTCTGTTACGACAGACCACATTTCTCCTGCAGGTTCAATTGCGAAAAATAGCCCGGCGGGTGAGTACCTCATGTCCAAAGGTCTTAAGCCTGCGCAGTTTAACTCGTACGGCTCTAGACGCGGGAATCATGAAGTTATGATGCGCGGTACGTTCGCAAACATCCGAATCAAAAACCAATTGGCACCAGGTACTGAAGGTGGCTTCACAACCTATTGGCCAACAGATGAAGTCATGCCGATCTATGATGCAGCGATGAAGTATAAAGAAGAAGATACAGGACTCGTTGTAATGGCTGGAGAAGATTACGGAATGGGAAGTTCACGTGACTGGGCAGCAAAAGGAACGAATCTTCTTGGCATCAAGATGGTTATTGCCCAGAGCTTTGAGCGTATTCACCGAAGTAACCTTGCATTGATGGGTGTACTCCCACTACAATTCAAAAAAGGTGAAGGTGCAGATTCTCTTGGTCTTACAGGGAAAGAAACGTTTGATATTAACATTACCGACGCCGTTACACCAAGAGACACGATTCAAGTAACAGCGACGGATGAGAATGGCAAGAAGACATCATTCGACGCGACGGTACGCTTTGATTCTGAAGTAGAGATTGATTACTATCGTCACGGCGGAATCTTGCCGATGGTTCTTCGTAACAAACTGAAAGAAGCGGCAAACAAATAAGCCGTCATTTACGATCCCTCTGTGTAATAAGCAGAGGGATCTTTATTGTGCATTAAAAAATTTCACGTACCGTATTAGTGCATCAATTTGCACATGATGAATAATTTCGACAACGTCTTCCCATAATGTACAGTAGAGGTGATCAACGATGAAACGAATGAAAAAAGTAAGGTTTGCAGAATTGTTGCGCACGAATCGCGAACAAATTATGAATGATCGCGAAGCACTTGCAAAAATTGATGAAAAGATGGATGCAAAGCGGAAATAAGATTTGCAAGAAACGGACATCCCCAATCATAGGGATGTCCGTTTTTTACGAGCGAGATGTCGCGTTCAGAGAAAACCGAGCAATTTCTATTGTTTGCAAGCTTTTCAATCGTAGTGCTTGATTGCTTGAGGGTTATTTACTATGCTTAAGTGAAGAGAACGTTCAATAAGGGAGTTATTCATATGACAACGAGCAACACGACCATTCAAACACGTTATGCAGAAACGGATCAAATGGGTGTGATTCATCATTCTCAATATCTTATTTGGTGTGAAATCGGTCGCACAGACTTCATTGAAAAACTTGGCTTTTCTTACACACAAATGGAACAGGACGGTTTGCTTGCGCCTGTAACAGAAGTAAATCTCCAATATAAACAAGCACTACGGTATCCTGAGACGGCTCATATTGCGACTTGGCTTTCCGATTATACGGGCATTCGGGCAACCTATGCGTACACAATTACGAATGACAAAGGACAAGTGTGTGTTGAAGGAACGACGACACACGTCGTTGTGACAGCCGACCGATTCCGACCGGTATCCATGAAGAAAGTTGCACCGGAGTGGCATCGTGTATATGAAAACGAAGTTCAATCGAAGCGGGACAAGTTGTAATGGCGTTTGGCGTATCAAAACGAGAGATGGAGCAATGGAAAGCGCGGGCGAGAGCTGGTGAAATTAGCATTCTCACGCATTTTTGGTTAGATGATCGTTTTCCAGATTGTGATACTGTAACAAAAGTCGCCTGTGCAGATCTAGAAAAATTGCTACAATGGGGGAAACGCTACGGTCTTCGTAAAGAATGGATTCATGAGCGAGGGTCATTGTCACACTTCGATTTGTTTGGAACGCACCAACAAAAGGTTTTGATTCAAGAAGGGAAACTCGACCAATACGAACGATTTATAAAACCCTTGGGAGGAATGAAGATGAATCGAGAAGAGATTATCGAAGCTTTGGAAGTGAACCCATCTATTGAACCGGAACATGCATTTAAGAAGAGAAAAGAATTTATGAAGGCATACATAAAGAATACCGGGACAAATGGGTTTGTTCTTGGGATTTCTGGTGGTCAAGATTCGACGCTTCTAGGGAAAATGGCGCAATCAGCTGTCGCAGAACTACGTAACGAAGAGAATGATGACCGGTATCAATTTTTGGCCCTCCGTTTACCATACGGTGAGCAAAAGGATGAGGATGACGCGAAACGTGCGCTTGAATTTATTGAACCTGATCACGTTCTCACTGTGAATATTAAACCAGCGGTAGATGCTGCTGTGAAAGCCTACGAAGATGCTGCAGGGGAAAAGTTGTCTGATTTTGTTAAAGGCAATACGAAGGCGAGAGAGCGAATGAAAGTTCATTACGATTTCGCTGCATCAAAAGGGTTGCTTGTGATCGGCACAGACCATGCGGCAGAAGCAGTAACTGGCTTTTTTACGAAGTTTGGAGACGGTGCTTGTGACCTTACGCCACTGTTTGGGCTCACGAAGCGACAAGGAAAAGAGATACTGAAATATTTAGATGCGCCCGAAGAAACGTATTTGAAAGTACCTACGGCTGATTTGGAAGATGATCGTCCAGGGTTGTCAGATGAAGAGGCACTCGGACTTACGTATGAGCAAATTGACGATTTTCTTGAAGGGAAACCACTCGATAAAGAGGTTGAAGACAAGATCATTACCGGATACAACAAGACGGAACATAAACGAGTCGGACCGGTGACGCCTCAAGACGATTGGTGGAAACGTTAAGTCGGATGTGACGATTGATAGGAGAGGCTTTAATGGGATGGAAGTATTGGACACTAATGGGTCTCGTATTGGTTCTTGGGTTTATGGCTGGGATGGCATTTGAAGGCAGAGGTCAGTCAGACAACTTAACGAGTGCGAGTGACGATCTTTTAACGGATAGTGAATCCGCACGTATCGGAAATTTGGACATTTCGGTCGTAGATGCATACGCAGAATCGAATGAAGAGACGTCCTACGTAATCGTAGATGTGATGGTCGTCAATCAAACAGAGTCGAGTGCGCAGTTTGCGCCGCTTAATACGAGCATTGTCGATGAAGAGGGGTATGAATATCGACATGATTCTTCGTTTGGTGACCAACGGTTGATGGGGGGGCAAATTCGACCGGGTGGACAACGAAGAGGGACGCTTTCGTACGAAGTTCCAAACATTGATTCACAATTTGAGTGGATTTACTCTCACCATGCAACGGGAGAGTATGGAGCGTGGGACGTAAATACCGCAGCAGAGTAGAGATTATGATAAGAGAGGTTCAATCATGCCAATAAAGATTCCAAATCAATTGCCCGCATCAGAAATCTTGCAGCAAGAGAATATATTTGTCATGAAAGACGAGCGCGCTTATGCACAAGATATTCGACCGCTGCACATCGTCATCCTAAATCTAATGCCTGTCAAAGAAACGACAGAAACGCAATTATTACGTTTGCTCGGAAATACACCTTTGCAAGTAGAGATTACGTTTTTGCACCCTGCATCACATCAATCCAAAAATACGTCAACAGAACATCTGTCGTCGTTCTATAAATCATTTGCTGACGTTAAAGATTATAATTTTGATGGGATGATTATTACCGGAGCACCGATCGAGAAACTTCCTTTTGAAAAGGTAACTTATTGGGACGAACTGCGGGAAATGCTAGATTGGAGTAAGACACATGTGACGAGTACGCTTCACATTTGTTGGGGTGCACAAGCGGCGATGTACCATCACTATGGTATTGATAAACAGGCGCTTCCGACAAAGCAGTTTGGTGTGTTCAAACATACGATTAAAGAGAAAAATAACCCGCTTTTGCGCGGGTTTGATGATTCATTTTATGTTCCTCACTCTCGTTACACGACGACCGATAAAGAAGACATCGAGTCTCATGCGGAGTTAAAGATATTAGCTGAGTCCGAGCGAGCGGGTGTGTATCTCATAACGAATCACAATGGCAGTCAAGTGTTTGTGACCGGACACGGAGAATACGATGCAGATACGTTGAAAGAAGAATATTTACGAGACCGACAACGAGGAATGGATACACAAATTCCTGATGATTATTTCCCAGAAGATAATACACAAAGCTTGCCCCCGCTTTTATGGCGAGCGCATTCTCATTTATTATTTTCAAACTGGCTAAACTATTACGTGTATCAAGAGACGCCTTATGAACGAAGGTAACCGTTACGTGCTAAGTGAAGAGGATGTGAATGCCAAGTTTTATCCGTGCGAAGCGGGGGATTCAGAGAAGTTATTTGTACTTATTCACGGATTTATGAGCTGGTCTTTTAGCTTTCAATCATTAATTCCAAGTCTCGTAAACCATGCCCATGTGCTAACGCTTGACCTTCCAGGATTTGGAAGGAGTAAAAAAGATGTGAAGTATGAGTTCTCTTATGAACAGTTCACAAAAACCGTTCAAGATATGATAGACCGACGAGAGGAACACTTTACCGACATTGTGCCTGTCGGCCATTCGATGGGTGGTCAAATTGCACTACGCCTCGCAAGGTCAAACCGATGTGTCCACCGTGTTGTACTGCTTGCGAGTTCTGGAGATATGCAAAAAAGCTCCAAGCGTCTTCGATGGGCAAGTCGACTTCCTTTCTTCGACGTTTGGCTTGCAAGATATGTAAGAGATCGTGATGTGAGTCACGTGTTAAAGCAGGTCATTCATGACAATAAGAAAGTGACGACAGAGCAAATAGACGCGTACAGTTTGCCGCTCCAAGAGAATTTGATGTACCGTGCGCTTAGTAAGTTCATTCGCCAGCGAGAAGGGGATTTAAGTCGGGAAGAATTGCATAAAATTACTAAACCTGTGCTGCTTTTATGGGGAGAAAATGATCGCATTGTACCTGTAGGCGTCGGCAGGTATTTAGAAAAAGAACTGCACCGTGCAAAATTGAAAGTGTTTCCGAAAGTTGGTCATCTACTTCCAGAAGAAATCCCTTTAGAAGTTGGGGAGGAGATCATTCGCTTTTCGGCTGGCAAGGAGAGGAGTGAATAGGATGGATGCGCTGGAAGTTATGGACAATTTGACGAATATCTATCCGAAGTTTCAGCCGATGTATCATGCAGGTAATCATGAAATCGCCGGATTTGAAGTGACGTCACACTTTCTCGATTCAGAAGGAGTTGAACATCATTTGTCGGCGTTCATTTACGACAATCAAGTGCCTGAAGAGTATCGGCGTCAAGTTGACATGCAGACGAGAACGGCCGCGTTTCAGATCATGCAAGACGAAAACGTATTTTTATATATAAGCATCAACGCATCGCTATACACAGGAAGCGAAGCAGACAACCTTCTAGAAGAATTTAAGAACACGGGAGTGCCGGCCATTTTAGGTGTCGTTTGTACGGACGACTTCAGCGGATGGGAAGAGATTAAGCACTTTACGTACTATTTACAAAGAAGCGGATTAAAAGTAGCGATGAAAAGTTTAGCATACCAACAGCTTACGTTAAGGGATTTATCACACATTAAACCAGACGTCGTTGAAATGGATATGCAGTCGTTTCAAACCGACCTTGTGGATCTTCATCGTGAGCTGTTTCACTCTTACTCTGTCGCTGCAGGAAAGATTGGTGCTTCTTTATTATTTCGTGGCATCGGGAACTTTCAACAGCTAAAAGATGCGTGGCAGTCAGGTGCAAGATACATCCAAGGAGACTTTTTGTCAACGACGAAAAGAGATGTTGTCCACGATGTGGGCAGCAAGGCGCGGTTGCAAAAAGAGTTTCAAAGGTTTTTAACGTATGAGCAAGAAAGAATTCGCTCCTTGCTCACGTTTACGAGTGACCTTGGAAAAAGAATGGAGAAGATCGTTTCGAGTCAAAGCATTGAGGCTCTTGATGCGTTTGCATATGAAATTGGTAAACGTATGGACGATGTTTGTTTTCGCGTGTATATCGTCAATGACCAAGGTGAACAACAGACGGCTAACATGGTTCGTACATCAGCAGGTGTATGGGAATATGATGAAACGAACCGTTGGCAAAATTGGAGCTGGCGACCGTACTTTTTAGAAAACATTGTGCGAATGAATGTGTCTGGAAAAGGTGTACTTTCAGACTTATATAAAGACTTGACGACAACCGATCACATTCGTACATTTTCTTACCCAATGAATGAACAATTGTATGTATTTATGGATATTGGTTTTTCGTTTTTGTATGAGCATCCTTATTTAAGTGTATAGATACACAAGTAAGGATTTCGATGTATATGATTCAGAAAATACGAACAATACAGTTTGCTTTAACAAAGCACGTATGCTATTCTTAAGTTGAGGAGATATCGCTGAATGCCAAACGTCACAAAATGAGGATGTGTAGTGACTTGTCAAAAGTATTTATGGATGATGTTCGCGATTCCCCAACAGACCACCGTCTCGTGAGGACAGCAGAAGAATGCATTTACATTCTGTCCAATGAATCGACACTTTCCCACCTGTCTCTGGATCACGATATGGGGAGTGATCAATCCAATGGCTATGCAGTCGTTGAGTACATGATTGAGCATCGTATCTATGCAGATCGCATAACCGTTCATTCTGCCAATGCTCCGAGAGGGAAGAAGATGTATGAAGCACTAATGGATGCCCGGCATATGGGGACCTTTCCACTACATGTGAAGATTTATCATCGGCCGTTGCCGCTTTATAATCATTAATACATCCCGTATGCATGGCTACTGCATACGGGTCTATTTTTTGTTTAAGAGCGAACGGTTGTAAATAAGCTTGTAATTTGTTTAATCATCGGTGATACTTGCTGGTACGTTTTCATAGCGGTATCAACGGTCGCCATCGTTTTTTGTACATCGATTTGTCCATTTTGGTCAGTGAATCCGTTCATAATGTTTTTGACATATGCACCTTTAGGCTTTTGAACTTGTGGCGAATAAACCATTGCATTTGCTTGTTGCGTGAAGTTTGCGACAGGTGGTTGATTCGGAACTGAAGGTGGATAAGGTCTTGGAGGATACATATACGGGTGGTGATTTTTCGGTCCGGGACCAGGCGGCGGTGAGAATTGTGTTCTTCTATACATGAAAATCCCCTTTTCCATCGTGTTTGCTATTTTTTATGCGAGTGAAGCCCGTTTTGTGAATGACCAAGTTGAGTAGAATTCATAAATCAATTATTAGAAAAGAGTGAGGATATGTTTATTGCAGATGGCCATTGTGATGCCCTGCTTCGGATGTGGGAATCACCAAATAATACGTTTGAACAAACGACTGTTGTTAGTGAGCAAACTCTTGCTCAAGGTGGAGTGAACATGCAAGTGTTTGCAGTGTTCCCACCTGTATACGAAACGCGCGGGGACCAATTTGATATTATACTTCGACAAATTGATCTGTTTCACCAATCCGTCGTAACAAACGGGCAGATTGCTTGGAACCCGTGTACACTGATTGAAGCGACAGAAAATAAAACACGAGCGATACTCGCTTTAGAAGGGGCTGATTTTGTTTCAGATGATTGGATGAGGTGGCGTTTGTTAAAACGTTTAGGGGTAGAAAGTGTCGGACTCACTTGGAACGAATCTAATCACCTAGCATCGGGTTGTATGGAGACAAGAGGGTCAGGGCTAACGAACCGTGGTCGGAACGTCGTCGATTTTCTAGCGAAAGAAGGCATGATTTTAGACGGAGCTCATTTAAACGAAGCTAGTTACTTTGAAACGGTGGAGCGGAGTGGCTCATTTTTTGTAAGTCACGCAAACAGTCGCAATATTCATGAACATCCAAGGAATCTAACTTCCGAACAATTGCAAGCGATAAAACAGAAAAACAGCCTCGTTGGTATGACCTTCTTTCCGAAGTTCATTAATGGCACAAAGAAAGCTACGTACAAAGATCTTTTCGAACACATTGATGATATTGCTGGCAGAATTGGGATTGAACACGTCGGATTTGGGTCAGACTTTGATGGCATCACGACTGCCGTTTCTGGGCTTGAAGATTCGGGCCAATTTCCACAATTGATCGAAGAGATGCTCAAGCACTATTCTGACACAGACGTAAAACGCGTGGTAGGTGAGAACTACCGGCGCTTTTATAATGATCATGTCCAAAAGGAAGAAGGAAACTTTCTGTCAACAAACTGACACATCTATCGAAGAAATACAAAATCTCCACACAGATTGTCTTTTTGATAATCAGCTATGTTACAATGCCATCAACCGCAATGAAGAAAGGGGTTCTTGGCATTGAATAAACGAATAGTCACCGTAGGCGCTGCTGCTCTTTTAACGTTTGGTCTCGCAGCATGTGGCGATGATAGTGAAGGTGAACAATCACAAGAAGAACAAGAACAAGGTGAACAAGAACAAGCGTCACCAGAACAGGGTCATCCTGAAATGGATTTTAGTGAACTACCGGATACCATTGCTGAAGTGAATGGCACCGATATTAGTAGAGATCTATTTGAAGAACAATATACGATGATTGCAATGATGAGTGGTATGGGTGAGAGTGAAGACGGTCTTGACCCAGAAATTACCGAGATGATTGTTGATGGGCTTGTTGGTCAAGAACTGCTCGAACAAGAAGCTAGAGAGCAAGGTTATGAACCATCAGAAGAAGAGATTGACGAATACATCATTGAACAAGAGCAGCTCGATGTAGAAGGCATGGACGTTGAAGAGTATTACGACATGGTGGAAGAGCAGCAAGGTGTAAGTGCCGATGAATTTCGTGAAATGCTCGCTCCACAAGTGGCTGTTGAACTTTACGTAAATTCACAAACAGATTTCGAAGTGACTGATGAAGAAGTGGAAGAAGCGTATGAAGAAGAAGTACGCATGATTGAAGAAATGAATGCGCAATTTGAAGAATCAGATGAAGATGTATCAGAAGAAGAAGAAATGATGGGCATGGGACCTCAGGAAGTACCAGAATTCAGTGAAGTTGAAGAGGACCTCCGCATGATGCTCGAGCAAGACAAGCAAACGGAATATGTATTTGAAACACTTGTTCCAGAACTACAAGAACAAGGTGACGTTACGGTTCATATTTAAAGACCGAAAAGTTAAAGTGTCATATAAGCCATAGGCAAACAGATTTCCTTTCGGAAGACGTTGTCTATGGCTTTTTTGTATTGCTGATTGTTTTTTAGTTGAATCGATTCAGGCACAAAGCCTTACGTTTCGATATTTTTTTACAAAATATGAGGTTTACGTCTTAAAAGTTGTGGGAATATAGTAGTTGTTAAAGCTTGCGCACGTTTTTGACAATTGGCAATCGCGATAATGCATCAAAACATGAGCATTCAAGCGAATACATTCGAAAACCATGTAGTAAAGCCCTTGGAATTGTAAGGATCTTAGATTATGGGCAATATATACGATAGAATGAGTTTGTACACGATCCAAAAACGGCGTATAGTTTTGAAAGTATGGTGCAAAAAGCATAGACCATTGATCAATGGATGATAAATGTGCGTGAATGCTTAAACATGATCAAATAGAGGGGTGGATGCATTGTCGAAAATTAAAGTAGAGAATTTGACGAAAGTATTCGGTAAGAAACCGGCGCGGGCGATTCCGTTATTAAATGAATCAAAGTCCAAATCAGAGATCCTCGAAAAAACAGGATTAACTGTCGGTGTGAACAAAGCTTCATTTGCAGTTGAAGACGGAGAAATTTTTGTCATTATGGGGTTATCGGGAAGTGGAAAATCGACACTCGTACGATTACTTAACCGACTGATTGAACCGACAGAAGGCTCTGTATACTTAAACGACAAAGATCTGGCGAAAGTGGACCAGAAAACATTACGTGACATAAGACGTAAAGATATGAGTATGGTTTTTCAGAAGTTTGGTTTATTTCCGTTTCGCACCATTGTTAGCAATGTTGAATACGGATTGGAAGTTCAAGGGGTTAGTAAAGACGATCGTTACAAGAAAGCGATGGAATCGTTAAAGCTCGTAGGCTTGGAAGGCTACGAAGATAAGTATCCAGATGAGCTTTCCGGAGGGATGCAACAGCGTGTTGGACTGGCGCGGGCATTTGCGAATGATTCCGACGTATTGTTAATGGATGAAGCCTTCTCAGCGTTAGACCCGTTAATTCGTAAAGACATGCAAGACGAATTGCTCGATCTTCAAGAAACGATGAAGAAGACGATTATCTTTATTACGCATGACTTAGACGAAGCGCTTCGCATTGGCGACCGGATTACAATTATGAAAGATGGCGCTATTGTACAAATCGGCACGCCTGAGGAGATTCTAACGAATCCTGCCGATGAATACGTAGAGAAATTTGTCGAGGACGTTGATCGATCAAAGGTGTATACTGCATCCAACGTCATGATGCGCCCAGAAACGGTACAACCAGAGCGGGAAGGTCCTCGTGTTGCGTTGAAGCGGATGCGTGAGACTGGTATTTCAAGCATTTTCGCAGTGAAACGAAACCGTGAACTCATCGGGATTGTTGATGCGGCAGACGTTCGCAAGCTTGTGGACGAAGGTAAAGACGATTTGACAGAGGCCATTCAAACGAACGCACTAAAAGTGATCGAGATGGACATGCCTGTCAATGATGTTATTGATTTAACGTCAGAAACTAAATATCCAATTGCGGTTGTGGATGATGGAAAGCTTCGAGGCATTATTATTAGAAGTTCAATTCTTGCAGCGCTTTCTGGAAAAGAGGTGAATCTGGATGAGTGATGCGATACCTAGAATTCCTCTCGATGAATGGACGCGTGATGTTGTTGATTGGATGACGAATGCGGATTTCATCTTTGAAAGTATCGAAACGGTCATTTACTATATCCTATTAGGGCTGACCACAGCCATGGAAGCGATCCCGGCACTATTATTTGTAGCAATTATCGCTGCTGTAACGTACTTTTTTGCCGGAAGGAAAATTGGCCTTACCGCCTTTGTCTTCTTCGGTCTCATGTTAATTATTAACTTAGGATTCTGGGAAGACATGATTACGATGCTGTCACTCATTTTGGCAGCGACGATTCTTTCTGTTGTGATTGGTGTTCCTGTCGGAATTTGGATGGCAAAGAATGACACCGTCGAAGCGATTGTCAAGCCGATCCTTGACTTTATGCAGACGATGCCAGCATTTGTATACTTAATTCCTGCAGTTGCTTTCTTTGGAATTGGTATGGAGCCAGGAGTTATTGCGTCAGTGATCTTCGGGATGCCACCGACCATTCGCCTTACGAACCTCGGAATTCGCGAAGTGTCTTCTGAAGCGATTGAAGCGGCAGATGCGTTCGGGTCTACAGGTGCACAGAAACTATTTAAAGTTCAGTTGCCGATGGCAAGAACGACAATTATGGCGGGTGTGAACCAAACGATTATGCTTTCCCTTTCCATGGTCGTTATCGCATCGATGATCGGTGCTGACGGTTTGGGTGATATCGTGTACCGGGCTGTAGGTCGAAATGATGTCGGTAGTGGTTTTGAAGCCGGACTTGCCATTGTCGTTGTCGCGATAATCTTAGACCGACTTACCGCAGGTTTTGGTTTACGAAAACGAAGATCCTAGCACGAATTCTTCCCTGCCGCTGGCAGCGCGCAGGGGGGTCAATACTATACAAAACAAATTACTTAAGGAGTGAAGTTTTTTATGAAAAAGAACTGGCAGAGAATCGGTCTTGCATCTGCTTTGTCTTTCACACTTGTAGCTGCAGGTTGCGGCACAGATGATGGCGATGACAACGGTGTAGATTCAACAGACGATAATGGCACGGGTGAGGAAGCAGACGACGAGGACGACACCGATGATAACGGTGAAACAGCGAACTATGGTGAAGAGGTTAACTATACGATCGTCGGCATTGACCCAGGTGCTGGTGTAGTAGCTGCTGCAGAGCAAGCGATTGAAGATTACGACTTAGAAGGATGGAGTGTGCAAACGAGTTCATCCGCAGCGATGACACAAGAGTTGGCAAACGCATATGAGAATGAAGAGCCGATTCTTGTGACAGGTTGGACGCCTCACTGGAAGTTTGAAGCGATGGACCTGAAGATTCTTGATGACCCAGAGTTGTCTTTCGGTGAAGCAGAAAGCATCCACACGATCGTACGTGAAGGTCTAGAGGAAGATCAGCCAGAAGGCTTTGCGGTTCTTGATAACTTTGCGTGGACAGCGGCTGATATGGATGAAGTGATGCTTGAAATTAGCGAAGGCGTTGCTGAAGAAGAAGCGGCACAAAACTGGATCGACGCGAACGAAGACGTTGTTTCTGAGTGGACAGCGGATGCTGGCGAAGTTGACGGCGAGTCAATTGACCTTGCATACGTTCCTTGGGAAACTGAGATTGCTTCAACAAACGTTGTTGCTCTTGTACTAGAGAGCATTGGTTATGAAGTAAACATGAGCTCAATGGAAGCAAACATTATGTTCACAGCTATTGCCAATGGCGATGCTGACGGTATGGTTGCGGCTTGGTTACCGTACACGCATGAAGAATATTATGCACAAATGGAAGATCAATTCGTAGACCTTGGGCCAAACGTAGACGGTGAAGCCGCTCTAGGACTTACCGTCCCTTCATATATGAACATTGATTCTATTGAAGACTTACGTGAAGATTAATCGATAGAATTTGTCGAGACGTAACACCGCAAGCTTTCGCTTGCGGTGTTTTTTGCGTAACTTTTGACAAATTCATCGGTTAGTTACTAAAAGTTGGGTGTTATTGGCGATTGCGATTGGTGAATGGCTACCCGCAATCAAGTGTTTTCAAATATTCATGGACTTTCTTGTTAAATGAAGGCAATGGGCGTCCGATAATAAAGATAGAGAGGGTGACGATCATGGGAAGTAGCTCATTCTTTGAAACCGAATATGTGAATGAAGACTTAAACGAATTTGAGATTATCGTCTATCGTGTAGGTGACATATCTTTTGCAATAAATATATTAAAAGTGAAAGAGGTGATTCACCGAGGATCGATAACAGCAACCCCAAACCGGCATCGTTACGTGTCAGGTACGGTACAGTTTCGCGATGAGGCAGTGCCTGTCATTGAACTTCATCGTGTGTTGGCGTTAGAAGACTCGTTATCAACTGGTGATGAGAAGATGATGGTCGTGGAAGTGAACGGACAGGCGATGGTACTTGCGGTGGATGGTGTTGTAGGCATTTATAACATCAATTGGGCGTCAGTACACAATACCGATGAGCTTTCTGCAGGGTTAGAGTATCTAGCGACAGGCTATGTGAAGATGGATAATGAAACCGTACAATTTCTCGATTATGAGAAGATTATTATGGAAATTCATGATGAACGGCTGGATACAGGATTGACTGAGAAGGTAATGTACGTTGAAGAACGAAGCAATCAACACATCGTACTCATAGAAGACTCTGTGATGATGCTAAGGTCGATTGAGGACTTCTTACGCGCTTCTGGGTATACAAATGTGACGACATTTAAAAACGGTCAAGATGCGTTGACCTATCTTTTGGAGGGCGACCACTCCAATTGCGGGCTACTCGTTACAGACTTGGAAATGCCGGGAATAACAGGTCACCAGTTAACGAATGAATTAAGAAGGAATTCTGTGCATCAAGACTTACCGATTCTTTTATTTTCAGCGATGGTAAGTGAAAATGTACGAGAGCGAAATGAGCAAGTTGGCGTCACTCAACAAGTTCAGAAGCCTGACGTTTCGCAGCTTGTTTCTGTGATGGACGAGCAATTACACATACGCCCTTCTGTGTTGTAACAACAAAACTAAAAAATGAGTTATAAAGTCTATAACAAAAATACGCATATCACCTGTGGATATGCGTATTTTTTGTGTATAAAGAGTATTAACCATGCGGGTTTGCGGTATTGTGTTATATAAAAATTAAAATAATTGTTGACTGTATTATAACAAAAAGATACAATGAGCATACACTATTACAACACAAAGGAGAGGGAGAGGATGGCAATGAACGGAAAAACGAGAGAATCAACGGAAAAGTTGAGCGGAGCAGGCCGAGAAGAACCATCTGTTATTCAACAGATAAATGAGTACTACGAAAGAGGTTTTGAGAAGTTGTAAATTCGTCAGATGGTTCCTGATATGATAAAATGGCTTGAAGCGATTTTATCGTAGAAGGTATGGTGAATGAAATGGAAGAGAAAGAACGCTTGTTTACTATTGGAGAGACGGTCACATATGAAGGCGAGACGATGAAGGTCATTGCTGAGTATGAACGAACGATTGTAGCGGAATTTAATCGCTTCCCAATTCCTAATAAAGAGGAAGAATTTCCGTTTCGTCGTATCGTTATTAAAAAAGGAAAAGCAAAGCGCGTATAAACGATAAAAAGCAACAGCCACCTCGTAGCTGTTGCTTTTTATGTGCCGTATTTTTCAGCAAGTTTTTGTATGGTTTCAACGAGTGCAGCTTCTGTGCGACTTGTAATTGGAACTTGTTCATTTGCATGTATATGTACGGGGGGAAAGTCACCGACGATGACACTATGGTTAGCTTGAATAAACAGCGGGATATCATTCAAATCATTGCCGAAAACGACGAACTCCTCTACGCAAACACTTTGAAAAGCTTGGTGTTTGCTCACGTTTTTTGCGGTCAAATCAAACCGAGCTTCCCCTTGATGGCGATGCCGTGTGACATTCATCGTTGGGATCGCTTCAAGCAGTGGGGTCGGATCTTGGCAACCTAGGACGAGTATTTTTCCGATAAACGGGAGCTCGTCCACATTTTTAGCCGATGCTTCTGCCAGATGCACGTAGCTAGGAAGATATCGTTCGGCGTCATTTCCAACAACGGCGTAGTCCGTACTTGCTTCCACGAGATACGTGGCGCCGATGGAGTGCAGTAAACTTTGCATTCTTGCGAATGTATCAGTGTCAATGCCGACAAAACGTCGTAGCTGACGCTCCTCCCAGATTACAGCCCCATTTGCACTAATTAGCCGTGCGTCTACCAGCCTTTGATCAAGGACGGGTAGCATGTCCCGGATGCTCCTCGCCGATGCAAATGTGACCGTATGACCAGCCGTTTGCAAACCGAGCAACGTGTTCGTAATGTTTTCTGACATTTTTTTGCCTTCAAAAATGAGGGTGCCGTCCAAATCAAATACAAACTGCATGTTACATTCCGCCTTTTTGCCTTCACTTATTAGGATGAAGTGGTAGTGTAAAAGATGTAGGCTCTAATCTGCGATAGTCACCAGCCATTCGCGCAATGGGTTCAAAGTGATCGTAATTGATTTTGTAGTTCCCTTTATAAACAGCGGTATCGATGCTCGTATGGATCACTTCACCGAGAATGACGTGATCTGTGCCGACAGGGATAATCTGAGTGCACGTGCATTCGAACGCGACTGGTGCTTCTAAAATCGAAGGTGGGGAAACGAGTTTCGATCGTGCAGCAGTGAGGCCGCTTTTAGCAAACTCGTCTACTTCTTGGTCATAGGGTAAGGACGTTGTATACATCTCATCGGCATGATGAAAAGGCACGATATTGATGACAAATTCGTTCACTGAGCGAATGTTTTCTAACGTATCTTTTACGGTGCCTTCGCGATTTTGAGTTCCTGGACCAATTGAAATAAGCAACGTAGGTGGTTGCCTTGACGCAACGGTAAAGAAACTAAACGGAGCAATATTGCGTGTGCCGTCCTCGTGTTGCGACGAAACCCAAGCAATTGGCCGGGGGACGACCGATCCGGTCATCAGTTTGTACATGTCTTGTGTTGTGATGTCTTTAGGTTCAAAGTGGTGGGCGTTTTCTTGAGGCATGTAAACGCCTCCTTTCCGTATACTCTTCTTTTAGTGTAGCACAACAATTGTTTTTAATTGTGGAACTTGTTTTTAAATTTCCCGCCATGAACTTCTTGAGCGTCCATGACGGTAATAAAAGCTTCTTTGTCAATGTCAAAAACAATGGATTTCAGTTTAAGCACTTCAAGTCGTGTAACAACAATATAGAGCACTTCCTTATCCCGATGAGTGAAAGCCCCGTGCCCGGTCATGACAGTTAATGAGCGGCCGAGACGGTGAACAATCTCGGAACTGAGCCGCTTATGCTTGTTGGACACGATCATGACGGCTTTCGTTTCGTCAATTCCTTGCAAAACGGCATCGATCGTTTTTGAGGCAACAAAATACGTAATAATTGAGAGCATCGCTTGCTCCCAACCGAACACAAACCCTGCCCATGCAAAGATAAAGATATTCACAAACATAATAAATTCACCGACAGAAAAGGGCAGGTTTCTCGTAAGAAGAATCCCGATAATCTCAGTACCGTCTAACGCCCCGCCGTGGCGAATGACAATGCCGATACCGGCACCTAGAATAAACCCACCGAAAAGTGTTGATACGAGTGGTTCATGAATAAACGAATCCATATGAGCCAATTGCTGCTCTAAAATGGCAAGCACGACAATGGCAAACAACGATGTAAGAAAAAAATGTGGACCGATTTGCTTTAATCCGAAAAATAAAAACGGTAAATTGATAATGAGAACTAATAACCCAAAGCCTAAACCGGTGATTTGATTTAAAATTAAAGAGACCCCAATGACGCCTCCGTCAATGACCATATTAGGTATAAGAAAAAGTTGAATCGCAACCGCGGTTAAGGCGGCGCCGGTAGACACCATGAAACAACGATAGATCAGTTTCGAGATCGGACTTTGTTTTCTTGTCACATACATCCGAAACGCCCTTTCAACCAAAAGTAGTCGGCGAAAAGATTGCCTGTGTATTAACATATCGTTTCGGGTGGACAAACATGCCAATAATCCATCAAATAGGAGGAATTCTCATGCAACTGAAAGAGTGGATGCAACAACAAGGGTTAGATTGGGTTGTAGAGGAACGAGCCAATCTATGGACAAATCCTAATTACGAACCGACAGATCACTCATTTTTAGCCGATCAACAAACCACAGAAGACGCGTTCTTGCGCATTCAACGATTTTTACCGGTGCTGTCTCTATTGTTTACAGATGTAAGTGTAGAGATTGATGGATTAGATTCAATCATTCATCCTGTCGATAATCAATTCGGTACAGACCTGTGGATGAAACGGGACGACCTGTTACCGATCTCGGGTTCAATAAAAGCGCGAGGGGGGATTTATGAAGTTCTGTACGTGACCGAACAGATTGCTTTCAAACACAAGCTGTTGCACTCTGTAAACGACGACTATGAGAAACTCGCTCGCCCAGAAGCGAAGCGAATCTTTTCATCCTATGGATTTGTCGTTGGCTCTACTGGCAATCTAGGCTTAAGCATCGGAACCGTTGGACGGGCCTTTGGCTACACGGTTGAAGTACACATGTCAAAAGAAGCAAGCGATTGGAAGAAACGTAAACTTAGAGACGTCGGTGCGATTGTTACAGAACACGAACAAGACTACAGCTCTGCAGTTAAAGCAGGTCGAAATGAAGCGGCAAAACAAGAGAAGTGGCATTTTATTGACGATGAGTTGTCAGAGACTTTGTTTGCGGGATATAGCACGGCAGGAATTCTCGTTAAGAGACAAATGAAAGAACAAAACATCCGTGTCGATGCGAACCATCCGCTCATTGTGTATTTGCCTTGTGGGGTAGGTGGTGGCCCTGGTGGGGTTCTTTACGGCTTAAAACAGCAATTTGGTGAGCATGTGCATGGGTTCATGATGGAACCAACCGCATCTCCATCGATGTTACTCGGACTTGTTACGGGCCTTCATGACAGCGTTTCAGTTTATAATACGGGCCTTACAAATCAAACGATTGCCGACGGTTTAGCTGTGGCTACGCCATCTCGGTTTGTCGGTCAACGAATCGAACCTTTTTTGAGCGGGTGTATGACGGTGCGTGATGAAACGTTGATTCAACTCCAAAAAAAGATGTTTTCTAAGCAAAACATCTACCTCGAGCCTTCAGCGGCGATTGGATTGGCAGGACGAGACTTGCTCGAACATACCGAAGCAGGTAAACGTTACATAGAAATGAATTTCACTGAAACGGCGTGGAAACAGACTACACACCTCGTCTGGTCGACAGGGGGCAGTATGGTTCCGATGTCGGAACGAGAGGGGATGGCTCATGAGTAACTTTTACGAAGAAGTATATGTGCTCACAAAACAAATTCCGCCAGGTTCTGTTGCGACGTACGGTCTCATTGCACGGTGGCTCGGCAACCCGAGAGGTGCTCGGGCGGTTGGCTGGGCACTGCAAAGAACGCCTCACGGTGCTCGTATTCCAGCTCACCGGGTCGTGCGTCGAGATGGTACGCTAGCAGCAGACCATGTATTTGGGGGATCAGACATTCAAAAAGAACTGCTTGAAAATGAAGGTGTGCCCTTTAGCGGTAATGACCGCATTGATATGAACAAAGCCGTTTGGTCAGGTCCAGTAACGGATTGTTTTGATGCATAGATTTTTCCGATCAGGTAACGATAGAACTGAATTCGGAACATCTAGGCGAAGGAGCGAAGCAACATGGATGATGAAAAGAAATGGCGTGCATTTGGAACGAACGCAGATGGCGCAGGGGACGCAAATGATGAACGAAAAGCAGAAAATGAGAATGATGACACACTAACAAATCGACAAGGTCAGCCGGTCAAAGACAACCAGAACATTCGTACGGTCGGAAACCGAGGGCCTTCTACTCTTGAAAACTACGACTTTTTAGAGAAAATGAGTCATTTTGATCGAGAGCGGGTGGCAGAGCGTGTCGTTCATGGGCGTGGTGCGGGTGCGCACGGATATTTTGAATCGTATGGAAAAGTTGGAGATGACGATATTTCCAAGTATACGAGAGCGAAAGTGTTCACGAACACAAAAGTGAAAACGCCAGTATTCGTACGATTTTCAACCGTTATTCACGGTACACATTCCCCAGAAACGTTGCGAGATCCTAGGGGTTTTGCCGTCAAGTTTTATACAGAAGACGGGAACTGGGATTTAGTCGGAAATAATTTGAAGATCTTTTTTATTCGAGATGCGTTAAAATTCCCTGATATGGTGCATGCATTTAAACCAGATCCAGTCACAAATGTTCAAGATATGGAGCGGTTTTTTGATTTTGTTGCTTCCAGTCCGGAATCTACACATATGATTACGTTTTTGTTTAGTCCGTGGGGAATTCCTGCGAATTACCGGCAAATGCAAGGGTCTGGTGTGAATACGTACAAGTGGGTTAATGCAGAAGGCAAAGCTGTTCTTGTGAAGTATCACTGGGAGCCGTTGCAAGGCATCAAAAACTTGACCCAAACAGAAGCGGATGATATTCAAAGTCAGAACTTTAATCATGCAACTGAAGATTTGTACAAGGCCATTGAAGATGGGGAGTATCCAGAATGGGAACTTTACGTACAAATTATGGAAGACGGTGAACATAAAGAACTTGACTTTGACCCATTAGATGACACGAAGCTATGGTACAAAGACGAGTTCCCATGGTATAAAGTTGGGAAAATGACGCTCAATAAAAACCCACAAAATTATTTTGCAGAAGTAGAACAAGCAGCATTTGGAACCGGTGTACTCGTCGATGGCTTGGATTTCTCTGACGATAAGATGTTGCAAGGTCGGACGTTTAGTTATTCCGACACTCAGCGCTATCGTGTTGGCGCCAACTACTTGCAGTTGCCAATCAATGCGCCGAAAAAACGAGTCGCCACAAATCAACGAGATGGCCAAATGGCTTATCACGTCGATAGTCCGAAGAGTCATAACCCACATATCAATTATGAACCTTCCTTAATTGGAAGCTTACAAGAAGCAGATCGAGAAGGTCGCAAGTTTCATGAACCCGAAATTCACGGAAAGCTCGTTCGTGAAGCAATTGATCGCCCGAATAACTTTGGACAAGCAGGTGAGACGTGGCGGAGGTTCAATGATTGGGAGCGTGATGAGCTCATTACAAACTTATCTGGAGCGCTCGCAGATGCGGATACTCGCATTCAAGAAACGATGATTAAAAACTGTACAGAAGCCGATCAAGAATACGGCAAACGACTAAAAGAAGGTATCGAGAAGCAAATCGCAAGCACGAAAGCAAAACATGATGAAGGTGTAGAGAAATCACGTGAAATGGGTCAATCATCAGATCCATACTAGACAAAAAAGCTACGAGAGTGGACACTCGTAGCTTTTTTATTGAGAGAGTGTATATAAAGTAACTTATGCCCATCGTCATGTTGAGCGATGATCACCTATAATGAGAGTTTGCAATTCATTTATCAAATAAGGTGGTGGGGAAGCTGATCATTCGATTAATAGGCATGATTCTCGTAGTGATGATGGCTAGTTTCTCTGGAGTAGCAAAAGCAGAAGAACTAACCGATCCTGCAGCAGCACTAGCCGAGCAGATGATAGGGGAAAGTTCAGGCGACTGGTTAACATCTGAGTTTGTTCAGCATGTTTTCCGAGAAGCGAAGTCAAAAAATATCCCAAGTTTAGCCCACGAGCAACAACAAGTCGGTGAGCCCGTTGAGAAGCAGGCGTTACAAGCTGGAGACGTTGTTTTTTTCCAAGGGACAGGCTTGATGTCTGGCATCTACTTGGGTGAGGGGAACTTTGTCATCGTGACGAGCGAGGGAATCTCTCTACGAAACTTACATTCGAGTGCATATTGGGAAAATGCATACACTGGAGCCGTTCGGTTTGATCATGATGTAACTGATGAAGCAGCGACACTAGCGATTGTTTTGTTAGGGGAGAATGTTCAGAATTGGATCACATCGGAATTTGTTCAACATGTGTACGCTGAATCAAAACAAATTTCATTGCCGCGGTCCGCTGTCCAACAATGGATTGAAGGTGATGCTGTATCGGAACCAGAGCCTGGTGATGCCGTCTTTTTCCAAGGTTCGTACTTAATGTCAGGAATTTATATTGGTCACGGAAGATTTGTCATTGTGACGAGTGAAGGCATTTCTGAGCGGAATATGGAGACGAGCAGTTATTGGGGTGAGCGCTATATTGGCGCAAGGCATTTTGAAAGCACTGAACCACCAGTTTCTACAGACGATGAAATTGTTGAACTGGCGAGAGAGCTGATTGGGAGTCCGTACAATCGTTCTGGCA
This sequence comes from Geomicrobium sp. JSM 1781026, assembly GCF_041949955.1. Lineage (NCBI taxonomy): Bacteria > Bacillati > Bacillota > Bacilli > Caryophanales > Geomicrobium > Geomicrobium sp. JSM 1781026. The sequence continues at coordinate 595,728 of NZ_JBHFQF010000001.1, forward strand.
CAAACCCGGATGAAGGGTTTCACTCTGGATCATTCGTGTTTTATGTATTTGAAGAGATTACAGGTAGTTGGTTGTCGATGCGGACAGCTTCATTGTTTGAAACCGGTGACTCGGTTGAGCGAGACGAGCTCGAACCTGGAGATCTTGTATTCTTCGAAAATGATGAGCAAGAACTCATCGTTGGCATCTATGCTGAAAATGACCAATTTATTATAGCGACATCGTCGGGTGTTGAGGAGCGACACATGGAATATAATCGCTATTATGAAGAGCGTTATGTTGGTGCGGTCCGTTATACCGGTGAACTACTTGAGAAAGCTCATCCGTCCACGTACGAAAACGCCGACCATCCGGTAGTGCGAGAGTCGATGAAGTATTTAGGAACACCATATTTAATGACGGGCAGTACATTGGATGCGTTTGATTGTTCGTTTTTAGTGCAAATGCTTTTTCGCGATGCGATGGACATCTATTTGCCGCGCATTAGCTATAAGCAGTGGGAAGTAGGAGAGACGATGATTCCTGAAGGAGCCGATATAGAAGCGATCGACTTGGACGATGAGCTTCAGCCTGGTGATGTTCTTTATTTCTCCGGTACGTGGCAGTCTGATATTTCTCATACAGCGGTCTATTTGGGTGATGATTACATCGTTCATGCTACCGGAGAAGAAGGGCAGACAACGATCTCTCATATGACACAATATTGGCGGGACCATTTCACTGGGGCGAAGCGATTTGATGATCTAACCATTTCATTTGAAAATGATGTCGTTTATGAAGCCTTTCAATTATTAGGTTCAGACTATCAGTCAGGTGGTAACAATTCAAACCAAGGGTTTGATACAGGAGGACTTGTGCAGTATGTCTTTAAAAAAGCGTGGGACTACAATATGCCCCGTTTTGGGAGATTACAAATGGAGCAGGGGACACCAATAGGTGACGCAGATGCACAACCTGGCGACGTGTTATTTTTCCAAGGCTCAAGCATTATCCCCGCCATCTATATTGGGAACAATCAAATGATTGCGGCGACCGTCGCCAATGGAGTAACTGTCATTGATCTTACAACGAGTGACTACTGGCCACCTCGGTTTATTGGTGCAAATACCTATACACACCAAACCGAAGAAAATGGAGCGGCCCGAGTAGCAGAGGGACTCATTGGTCAATCGTTCAATGATACTTCTCTTTCATTTATTGTTCATATTTATGAGCAAGGGGAAGACGTTCAATTGCCAACAAGCTGGGATGAGCTAAGAGATTTCGGTGATGACGTTCACATTGAGGAGTTACAAGTCGGAAACCTCATATTTTTTGATGACCCAACAATCGTTGGCATCTATATTGGAGATGGAAAATTTATTACAATTGTCAACGAACAGGTAAGTGTACAATCGTTAAATGGAGATTTTCGCTGGCTCGATCGTTTTTCTAGCGCAACGAGCATTGAGTAATATGCACGTGTTGAAGTTTGGAGCTTTCTAATGGCTGCTTCACTTCTAAATGGTATGAACATAAGATATCGGCCTTTACTTTCAAGTACAAGTGGTTGATTGCACTCCAGAGCACAAGTGCAACATCGGTGGTCAAAAGACGCCCCCGTGTTTTCTATGCACTCCAGAGCACAAGTGCAACATCGGTGGTCAAGAATCGCCCTTATGCACGCCAGAGCATAAGGGCGATGCGGTTTACGTTTCTGCCTACTGTCTACGGTGTGTGGAAAGAAGTCCAAACGCCCCATATATTCATTTATGTGACACTTTAGAAAGAAAAATCATTATTTTAAACGTGAATCCGCACATAAACGGAGTCAACGGTCACAAATCGCGATATATTGGACTTCAGTCAAGAAAGTAGACACTAAAAATTGAGCGCCCAAGTATAAAAGCCTACCGCACTGCGTTTGGTCCATCCTGCGTGGAGGACGTTGAAAATCACAACATCATCCACGCAGGATTTTTGGTCACATTCTGAGTTTTTCAGATTACTGATTCTTTATATTGCTGCTCATACTGCTTGGGTGAAAGATAACCCAAT